>NZ_CAXSKI010000008.1:0-131052 GCF_964237925.1 Collinsella aerofaciens ATCC 25986
CGCGCCCGCCGCCGTGAGCGCGGCGAACGCGAGCGCGCAGACCGCAAGGCCCGCCAGCGTGAGCATGCCGTCCGCCGCGAGCGCCCCGCCGAGCGCCATGTCCGCCGCGAGTGGCTCGCCGCTCGGCAGCACGGGGATGAAGCTCGTGGGGATGACCATGCTCGCCGACGGCGGAAAGAGCTGCGGCAGCGGCATCAGCGACCAGGCGAACCCACCCACGAGCTGCGTGGCGAGCGGGCAGAAGATGCCCGCGAGCATGCCGAGCCGCGCCGTGAGGAAGAGCCCTGCGGGGATCATCCACGCCGCGGTCACCGTGTTGGCGAGCGCGCAGAGGAGCATCGTGAGCGTGCCCGCGGCCGTGAGGCCCTGCGAGGAGAACGCCGATCCCGCGAGGTAGATGCCGAAGACCACGAGGTTCGAGAGCGTGCAGAGCGCGAGGCACCAGAGCGCCTTGGCCCACCAGGCGCGCCCGAGCGGGAAGCCCAGGCCCAGAAGCCCCCGCATCCGCGTGCGCGCGTCCGCCCGCGCGACGCACGCCACCACGAGCGACAGAGACACGGGCAGGAAGAGCGCGTACCAGTAGTTCCACGCGCTGAAGATCTGCACGCCCCGGTAGGGCATCGCGCCGAGCAGCGGCATCGGCAGTGCCATGAGCACGGCCAGGCGAACCGGTGCCGCGTGGCGCGACTTCAGGGCCTCGGCGCGCAGGCCCGCGAGCAGGCCGCCTTTCTCGCCCGTCATGCCGCCACCTCCCCGCGCGCTCGTCGCCCCTCCCGGCAGACGCTCATGAAGAGTTCCTCGAGGTCCTGCCCGGGCCGAAGCGCATCCTCGTAGGCGAGGCGCCCCCCGTAGATGATGCCGATGGTGTCCGCCATCTGCTGCACCTCGGAGAGGATGTGGCTCGAGACGATCACCGTCGTGCCCGCCGCCGCGAAGCCGCGGATCTGGTCGCGCAGCTCCTCGATGCCGATGGGGTCGAGGCCGTTGGTGGGCTCGTCGAGCACGAGCAGGCGTGGCCGGGCGATCAGCGCCAGCGCGAGCCCCAGGCGCTGCCGCATGCCCATCGAGAAGCGCCCGGCGCGCTTCTTCCCGGTGTCTGCGAGGTCCACGGCGGCGAGCACCTCATCTATGCGGCTCTCGGGAAGGCCCAGCAGCGTGGTGCGCACGCGCAGGTTCTCGCGCGCGGTGAGGTTGGGGTAGAGCGGCGCCTCCTCGATGAGGCTGCCGATTGCGTAGAGGTCCTCGCGGCGCCAGGCGTGCCCGGCAAAGAGGATCTCCCCGGCCGTCGGCCGCAGCATCCCGCAGATCATCTTGAGCGTTGTCGACTTGCCGGCGCCGTTGGGGCCGAGCAGCCCGTACACCTCGCCCTCGCGGATATGAAGGCTCACGTCGGCCACGGCGTCCTGCGCCTGGTCGCCGCGGCCGAAGCGCTTGGTGAGCCCGCGCGTCTCGAGCATGTAATCCATGGGTTCGTCCTTTCTCTTCCGGGCGCGCGGGCCGAGTCGCCGTGCCCGCGCGCCTTACCTTTCGGGTTCAACATCCATGGTGGGGCGCGTTTCTAACGAAGCTGTAACGGCCGTTGGGCTCTTTTGGCGCCAGCCAATCTCGACCCGCACGCATTTGCTTAAAGCAACAACTTTCCCGATCGATGTAATCACCGAATCAAAACGTGTACACCAGCCACCAAAGATGCCGAAAAATGTCGCTTTTGGAGGCTGATGTACACAAATGCAGAATCCAGCGCAGCCCAGAGGCGCCCTCCATATGTCTGGACTCTCTATGCTTGCGCTGGATAGACATCGCAGGAACGGGTATAGTATCGAAAGTTTTGTCGTTAACCAGCGGGGGAGTCCTGTGGGCATCAAAAAGAAGATCAAAAAGGAGCTTATCGGCACTTCCGATTACCCGTCGAATAAGATCTTTACGATCTCCAATTTCATCACCTTTACGCGCCTGATCCTCACCCTGGTATTTCTGTACCTGTTTGTGACGGATAACAACCGCGTCATCGCCATCGTTATCTACGCCGTTGCCGCCTCCACCGACTGGATGGACGGTCAGATCGCCCGCATGACCAAGACGGTCTCATGGCTCGGCAAGGTCATGGATCCCATCTGCGACCGCGCGCTGCTGTTCACCGGCGTACTTGGACTGGTGGTCCGCGGAGAGCTGCCCATCTGGGTCTGCGTGCTCATTATTGGCCGCGACATCTATCTGGGCATCGGCACGCTTATCGTGCGTCATTATCACCGTCGCCCCATCGATGTCGTCTTTCCCGGAAAGATTGCCACTGCGCTGCTCATGACCGGCTTCTCGCTCATGCTGCTCGGGTTCCCCGTAGTTGACGGCCTGCACCTTTTACCTTCAACCCTTAAGGCCTTCCCGGGCCTCAACGGAAGCTCGGTGCCCCTCGGCATCTTCTTTGTGTACGGCGGCGTGATCTTCTCCATGCTCACGGCTGTCATCTACTCCATTAAGGGCGGAGTGGCCATTAAACAGGCTCTCGCGCATCCCGAGGACGAGGACATCGACTTTCTGAACCCTGAAATCGAAGACTGATTCGTTGGGGTATGATTACGTACGGTTCATTATTTGCGGCACGTCCGCGATAAGTTAGGGGTTGTCATGGACAACATGGTTAACAATATGCCTCAGAATGATAAGACTGCTGACGCCACCTGCGTATTCCGCGTGCCTTCAAGCGACGTCACCGTTCCCGACCTCATGGCCAACGTGCGCATCACCGCCCCCGTTCTGTCCATCGTCAAGGGTCCGCAGACTGGTGCCGCCTTTGAGCTCGAGGACGACGTGACCACCATCGGCCGCGATCCTGCGAACGGCATCTTCCTCAATGACATGACCGTTTCGCGTAGCCACGCGCGCATTATTCGCGAGGGCCTCGGCGCTCGCATCGAGGACTTGGGATCGCTCAATGGCACCTGGGTCGACGGTGCCATCGTCAATGCAGCCCCGCTGCACGACGGTTCTTCCGTTCAGATCGGTACGTTTACGCTCATCTACCACGAGAGCACGCCGGAGCGCATCGAAACCGGTGAATAGGGCATGGCCGAACGCAACTATCTGAGTATCGGCCAAGTCGTCAACCTACTTCGAGGCGCATACCCCGATCTTTCGAACTCAAAAATTAGATTTCTAGAGGATGAGGGGCTCATTACCCCTCATCGTACGCCTAAGGGATACCGTCAGTACTCCAAGGAGGACGTTGATCGCCTGGAGGTCATTCTGCACCTGCAGAAGACCCGCTATATGCCACTCAACGTGATTAAGCAGCGCTTGGAAAACGCCACGGACCTGTCAACGCTCGCTTACGAGGTGGGCTTGCTGTCCGATGTTCCGCTCAAGACGGAGCCCAAGGAGACTAAGCAAAAGCTGCATCCTATCGAGACCATTCCCGATATGCTGGGCGTCGAGATTTCGTTTATCCGCTCGCTCGCCGAGAACGACCTCATTCGCATCATCAAGAGTCCGCAAAATCGTGAGCTCGTCGATGGTCGCGATTTCCCGATCATCCGCTACTGCTCCGAGCTGTCACGCTTCCATATCGAGCCGCGCAACCTGCGTCAGTACGTGTCTTCCGCCAACCGCGAGTCCTCGATGTTTGAGCAGGTGCTCGTGAGCATGCTCGGAATGGATACTTCCGATGACGAACGCGACGCCAAGCTAGAGCGTGCATTTAAGAAGCTTCACGACCTGACCGAAGGTGTGCACACTGCGTTGCTCAAGAACCGCGTTTTTGAGTCGCTTAACGCCGTGGTCGAGGACGCCGACATCGATGCACTCGATGAGGAAATCACTCGCTCCGAGTCCACCAAGGCCAAAAACGAAGAGATAGCCGCGCCGGCTTCGCACGAGGATTCCCTCGTAAAGCCGCTCAAGGTCGTCGCCCCTTCGCAATCCGGCACCGCCACCGCGGGCAAGTAACAGCTGCCGCTTATCCGGCAACCCATTGAAAGGTCATGCAATGTACGACTTCGAATCTCAAATCGTCGACATCCCCGACTATCCCGAGCCCGGAGTCATCTTTAAAGACATCACGCCGCTCTTTGGCAATCCCGAGGCGCTCAAAGCCATGACCGATGCCCTCGCCGATCACTTTGCCGGCATGGGAATCACCAAGGTCGTGGGTCCCGAGGCTCGCGGCTTTATGGTTGGCGTACCGGTGGCTGTAGCCCTTGGCGCCGGCTTTGTTCCCGCACGTAAACCGGGCAAGCTGCCGCGCGAGACCGTAAGCCAGTGCTACGAGCTCGAGTACGGCACCGATTCCATTGAGATCCATGCCGACGCTATCAGCTCTAAAGATACCGTGTTGATTCTGGACGACTTGGTCGCGACGGGCGGAACCGTCGAGGCAACAGGTAAACTGGTGCGAGATATGGGCGCAAAGCTTGTCGGTTACGGTTGTATCCTTGAGCTTGCGTTTCTCAACCCGCGCGAGAAGCTCACGCCGTCTGATGACGATGTGGAGCTCTTTAGCCTGGTGACGGTGGACTAGCCGTTACCCTTAGTTACTGGAAAGGAAGCTACATGCGCACAGCAAACACGCACAAAAACATGGCACGCTGCGCTGCTACGGCAACCCTCGCTTGTGTTTTGGGCTTGGGCCTCGCGGCTCCTGCCTACGCCGATACCGCATCCGACCTTGCCGCTGCTCGTACGAAGCTCGAGCAGATCGGTACCCAAACCCAGCAGATTTACGATGAGCTCGCAACGCAGACGCAGGCGCTCGATCAGACTGCTGGCGAGATCACGCAAAAGCAGCAGGAGATCGCCGATGGTCAGGCCAAGCTCTCGACCTATGTCGCCGGCGAGTACAAAACCGGCGGCCTGAGCCTGCTTCAGGTTCTGACGGGTGTCGATGACCTGAGCGATATGCTCAACCGTCTGTTCTACTACGGCAAAGTTTCCGATAAGCAAGCTCAGACCATTCAAGAGGTCAAGGAGCTTAAGCAGCAGCTCACCGATAAGCAGGCCGAGCAGGAGAAGAACGTCGCCGCCACGCAAAAGAAGGTCGACGAGCTTAACGCCCAGCAGGCTGAAGCCCAGAGCGTCGTAAACTCCCTGGATTCGCAGCTGCAGGCCGAGCTTGCCGCCGAGGCCGAGGCCAACGCCGCGCTGCAGGCCGGCATCAACGCCAGCACCGCCGAGAAGGCCACGGTGAGCAACGAGACTGCCGGTACGACCGAGAACACCAACAACGGTGGCCAGACCAGCAATAACAACAACCAGGGCGGCAACACTCCGGCTCCTACGCCGGCACCTGCTCCGACGCCGCAGCCCTCCACGCCTGCTCCGGCTCCGACGCCTTCTGCTCCGAGCCAGTCCGTCGACGGCGGTTCTGTTGTCTCGCGTGCATACAGTAAGCTTGGTTGCGCTTATTCCTGGGGCGGAATTGGCCCGAACAGCTTCGACTGCTCTGGTTTTGTTAGCTATTGCCTCACTGGTCGCTATTGCCGCCTGGGCACCACGGGTACCTTTATGGGCTGGACGCGTGTGTCCGATCCGCAGCCCGGTGACGTTGTGGTCAACTCGTACCACACCGGCATTTACATCGGTGGTGGTCAGATGATTCATGCTTCCGACTACAACACGGGTGTCATCATCAGCTCCGTTGCCGCCGGCATGAACAATAACTACATCTTCGTGCGCTATTAAGTCATCTTACACAGCGTGTGAATGTGGACCTCGTGGCTTTAAGTCGCGAGGTCCATTCTTTTTTCTCTAATCTTGTACGGCTATCTAGTATTCAAAACTAGATAGCCGTACATTCAATTTGCAAGATGGCTATAATTGAATGGGAACAATTAGAAAGGACCCTCTATGAGCTGGGCACTTATCTCCGATTCAAGCTGTAACCTCCGCGATTGGCAACCGACCGCGCCCCATATCACCTTTGCATTTGCGCCCCTCAAAATTCGAGTGGGGGAGCGTGAATTCGTCGATGACCTTTCGCTCGATGTGCATGAGCTCAACTGCGCTGTTCAGGCGGAGACGAACGCTTCTTCGAGCGCTTGTCCCAGCGTAGGGGAGTGGGCCGAGCTCTTCAAATTGGCAGACAAGACCATCTGCATGCCGATCTCTGAGGGCGTGTCGGGCAGCTACAACGCGGCAGCCACGGCTCGCGATATGGTTCTTGCCGAGGAGCCCGACCGACAGATTCATCTAGTCAATTCACGCGCAGCTGGCGGCAAAATGGACCTCATTTTCTTGCTGTTCGACCGCTATCTTGCAAGCAATCCGAATGTCTCATTCGAGGATGCTTGCGCTTGCTTCGATAGCCTTGAACAGAACAGCAAAATCCTCTTCAGTTTGTGCAATTACGAAAACCTCGCCAAAGCCGGACGTATCCCTAAGGCAGCCGGCGTCATTGCCAACAAGCTCAATATCCGCATTTTGGGCACGGCGAGTGAGGCCGGTAAAATCGAACTCGTCGGGCACACGCGTGGCGAAAAGAAGATGCTCAACAAGATCATCGACACTATGGAAGCCGAGGGCTTTACGGGCGGTGAGGTCATCATCGATCACGTTGAGAACGAAGCTGGAGCCCAGGCGCTTACTGATCGCATAGTCGAACATTGGCCCGGCTCCAAGACCATCATCATGCCCTGCAACGGCCTGGATTCCTATTACGCCGAAATGCACGGCCTCATCATCGGCTACGGCATGGGCGTAGCTTCAGGCAAATAAAGTCCAACCAAGCAAAATACGGGCGGGACAAAGCGACAGATGGCTCTTTGTCCCGCCCGTTTTATACGTCGGCTAGCTATTAAACCCGTTGAACTTGAGATAGCTCATCAAGTAAGCCTTCGAAACGAAGGAGGAAACCGCACTGCGCACAAGCAGCGACTCACGCGTAACCTGATGCGCCGTATCGGGAACCGGCGTCTGCTCGACAGAAAACGCCGAACGAATCGATGCCTCGAGCTGATCAACCACATAGTCGAAGGCCGTCGGGGCATCGTAGCTCAAACGCTGAATATTAAAGAGTGCCTGCACCGCAGCAATAGGTAGCACCTGCTTAAAGATGCAGATAGCGATCAGGCGGGCAATTTGCTCGCGGCCATATTGCTTTTTGACCGGAGCAGGCACCAGGCCAACCTTTACGTAGTTATTGATCATCGATGGCGTAATGATAGGCTGCTCAACGCAAAGGGACAGCGGCTCCATCCACAGCGCGACATACTCAATGACCTGGTCGCGGTAGAGCGTCACATTGGGCAACTGGTCATAGCGCGGCAGACTCAACGTATTGAGTTTGCGTACGATATCGGACTGAATAAATGCATCGGGCAGCACAGTGGGCTGAATATCCTCAGGCTTAATGCTGACCGATGTATCGGACATCGGGATAACGCGTTTGGCGTGGTTCATAAGGATCCTCCGTTCATTTATTTATTGTATTCTACGTTATCTAGTTTTGCATACCACATAGTCGCCAAGTAAAAGTGGTTGGACAGCACATTGATACACCGTCCAACCACTTTGTTAAAAGATAACAACCTTACATAAGATATATTATCGTACTTATCCACGGAGAAACGCGTATACGCTCGTTGCCGCTATGGCTCCATCAGAAACGGCAGTCACAACCTGGCGTAAACGCTTGGAACGGATGTCGCCAGCGGCAAATAGACCTGGCGTGCGGGTCGCCATGGAATCATCAGTAACAATACCGCCGTCCGGCGCCAGATCGACTAGATGCTCAACGAGCTCGGAATGGGGCTGCGTTCCGGTAAAGACAAAGATACCAAACGAGCCAGGGACAAATGACTCGGTGTGAGTTTCCCCGGATGCATTGTCCTTAAAGGTAATCGTCGTTGGCATGGCTTCGCCCGAGAGCTCGACAATACTAGTTTGGTACCTAACTGAAATATTATCTTTTGCAAGAACTTTTTGAACCACACCATCGGGGGCACGGAACTGATCGCGGCGCAAAACGATGGTCACGCTGCTGGCGATTTCTGACAAGAACAGAGCTTCCTCGCAGGCAGCATTGCCGCCGCCGATGACAAAAACCTGCTTGCCGCGAAAGAACATGCCGTCGCACGTCGCGCAATACGAAACGCCGCGACCGCGATACGCATCCTCGCCAACAAAACCAGCAGATCGCGGCGTGGCACCCATGCAAGCGATAACGCTCGAGGCCGACGTATCGCCCAAATCGTGATGCACCGTAAACAGCGCTGCATCGGCATCGTAATCGATACCCGTAACCATGCTCCATGTAACCTGTGCTCCCAGGCCCTCTGCATGCTGCTGAAAACGCTCACCGAGTTCGGCGCCACTCAAGAGCGGAATGCCCGGATAGTTCTCGACTTCATTGGTCGTGGCGATCTGCCCTCCCGACATGCCCTGTTCAATCACGGTCGTCGTTAGGTTGGAGCGCGCCGCATAAATGGCCGCAGCATAGCCCGCAGGGCCGCCACCGATAATCGCAACATCGATCGGCTGATGGGTAGTCATGAAGAGACCTCCTGTCGAAAGATTGGCGTTCTTTGCGCTCATACCCAAATTTACGTGAACATGACACTCATGCACTACAATGATAAATCGCGTAACAAAGCTGAAGGGGAGTTATCGATGGATCAAACGCAGATGAGCAATAGCGCTCCCCTGCCCATGCAAGCCACTCCCCAACCGGAGCAAATGACCGTTTCACCTGCACAAAAACCCCTAGTAACCATTGTGCACGCATCGGTTGGATCGGGCCACAAAGCCGCCGCCAACGCGATTGCACAAGCATTTGAACTTATCCGCGGCACCAAGGGAATCCCTGAGGATATTGAAATTGAAGTGCTCGATATCCTTGATTTTGGACGTATTAAATTCGACGGCAATAAGACCGCGGCTTCTTTTACGGGAGCCACACGCCCCATTTACGACCTGACCTGGCGATATACGCTTACGGGACATCTTCTCTGGGGTGGCGGCACGGCATGGTCGCGTATTATGTTCCCCGCCTTCAACGAATATATTCGTCGCCGCAGGCCTATAGCCGTGGTCGCAACGCACATCACAGCAGCCAATGTTGCCGTGGGCGCCCGCGTAATTACGGGTATCGATTACCCGGTCATCTGTGTGCCGACCGATTACGAAGTCGAAGGCTTTTGGCCCCACAAGGACACCGACCTATTCTGTGTAGCCAACGAGTTTATGGCCGAAACGCTGCGCCCGCGCAAGGTTCCCGAGTCAAAGATCCGCATAACGGGCATCCCCATCCGAGCCGGTTTCGATTCAGATTACAAACGCGAAGATGAGCTCAGCAAGTTCAATCTCCCCATAGACAAAACCGTCGTATTGGTGATGGCCGGTGCCAGTTTACCCCAACCATACGTGCGTTTCCGCGCCGCGATGGACCACACGCTCCCCTTCTTACGCAGCTTTGAGGACATGCACTTTGTCTTTTTACCGGGCAAGGATAAAGAATACGCCACCCGACTCAAGACGCTCTTCGACGCCATGAAGCTCGAAAACGTCACGGTTCTAGACTACGTGGACGACATGGCGGCCCTCATGCACGGCTGCGACCTGGCAATTCTCAAATCGGGCGGACTCACCGTCACCGAGTGCCTGTGCGCGCATCTGCCGATGATCCTGCTGGGCAAGTCCTATGGCCAGGAAAAGGCAAACACCACGATGCTCACCGGCATGGGCGCCAGCATGCATGTCACCACCGCACGAGAACTCATCGTGACGTTGCGCCATCTCCACGATCATCCGGAATCGCTCAAGGCACTGCTCATCAATGGCGAAGTCCTGCGCCGTCCACACGCAGCCGAGGACATCGCCATCGCCACCATGGAGCTTGCAGGTAAGCCCCAAAAACGTAAACGAGCCTTCTGCCGCTTCTACTGGGGAGGAAAGCCCGCGCATATCCGCTAGTCGAATGTCCGCCGCTCTGCCGGAGCCGCCCTTATATCATTCCATGCTCAAACATTCTCGCTTCGCTGCGAAACTGCGCGTGGAACGATATAAGGGCGGCTCCGGCAGAGCGGCTGCGTTTACTTACTAGCAGCTACTTCGGTATCCCCTCCATTAGAACCTGCAAAGGTAAAACAGGAAAATATAAATACAGTAAGCCGATGCGACAAAGGGACAGCCCCTTTGTCGCATCGGCTTACTAGAAAAGTAAATATTGTTTCAAGCGAGTAGCCGCCCGCCCGGGGCTTACCTATATCGTTCCACGCGCAGTTTCGCAGCGAGCGAAGCGACGCGAGAATGTTTGAGCATGGAATGATATAGGTAAGCCCCGGGCGGGAGGGATACGAGCGCCCCTAGGCGACGCCGCTGGAGCCGAAGCCTCCGTTGCCTCGGTCGGTTTCGTCTAGTTCTTCTACTTCTATGAGGTTGACCGTGGGGACTTCTTGGATGACGAGTTGGGCTATGCGGTCGCCTTTGTTGATTTGGATGTTGTTGGAGGGATCCAGGTTGATGAGGATAACCTTGAGTTCTCCTCGGTAGTGGGCGTCGATGAGGCCCGGCGTATTGACTATAGACAGGCCCT
The DNA here is from genome assembly GCF_964237925.1 of Collinsella aerofaciens ATCC 25986. Classification (GTDB taxonomy): domain Bacteria; phylum Actinomycetota; class Coriobacteriia; order Coriobacteriales; family Coriobacteriaceae; genus Collinsella; species Collinsella aerofaciens_BJ. The sequence continues at coordinate 10,523 of NZ_CAXSKI010000008.1, forward strand.
GCTTGATGGCCAAACCGCTTCGGGGCTGGACGAAGCCGGCGTAGCCATCGGGCAGGGCGATGGCCAGCCCAGTAGAGACCAGACGGCGTTCGAAGGGCTTCAGAATGCAGTCCTCGTTGGAGCGCAAATCCAAGCCGGCATCGGTGGGATGGGCGTATTTGGGAAGCTCGACGGTGGGGTCGAGACGCTTTATGTTGACGGTAATGTTGGACATGGAATCACCTTAGCTTGTCGAGCTCTTGCAGAAACTCATCGACGTCTTTGAAATCGCGGTAGACCGAGGCAAAGCGGATGTACGCCACCTTGTCGATCTTGGCCAAGCGCTTGAGTACCATGTCACCCAACTCATGGGACGTAACGGCCGTCAGCGTGCGAGAGCGCAGCTCGACCTCGATGTCATCGATAATCTCATTGAGCTTCTTAGTGTCGATATCGCGCTTGATAGTGGCGCGCATCAAGCCGACGAGCAGCTTATTGCGATCGAACCGCTGCTTGGTTCCGTCCGACTTAATGACCTCGATTGGGTCTTCGCATCGTTCGAACGTTGTAAAGCGATAGTTACACGAGCAACATTCGCGGCGACGCTTAATGGTGTTATTTGACTCCTGCATACGGGAATCAACGACGCGGGTATGTGCCTTGCCGCATTTGGGACAGCGCATGGTACCTCCTCTTAAACGATAACAAGGGTACCATGCGCAGCGCGATAATGATTACGAACGAGCAGGAACCTTAAGATGCGCACCGGCGGCGAGCGAACCATGCTCCAGATGATTGACGTTACGGATCATGTCGGAAGTCTCTTGCGTGGAAAGGCCTTCGATTGGATATTCCTCGGCAAGCGACCAAAGAGAATCACCAGACTGAACGCGAATGGTCTCATAGGTAACGTTGGAAACGGACTCGGCATACGCGGCGTGACGAGCGCTAAAGACCGACGTAGCGAGGACAAAGAAGAGCGTAAGCGCAACGGCAACGGCGACAATCGTCGGAACCTTCAGGGCAACGCGGCCCGGCGCGGCTACAGCCTGCTGATTGCGAGCAGGCTTTACGGTCAAAGGCTGAAAGCCGGAGCAGCCACCCTGAACAACCGTAAAAGTGTATTCTGCAGACGTCTCGAGCTTAAGGGCGAGGTTTCCCTGGACCATATTCGTTGCGTTCATCATGTTCTCCTCTCGCGTGTTTTGCTGAGAACAGTTTTATCAAGCCGCGCGGACAAAAATGTCTAGCGCGAGAACGAATGTTCGGTTATTATTATCTTCGAACAGTTGTTCCTGTCAAGCAAAATTCGAACATTTGTTTGACATGGGTAGAGAGGATGCCCTGATGGCTCGCAAAATTACCAAGCGTCAGCAGCAAATTTACGACTTCATCAAGGAATATCAGCAGGAGAAGGGTTATCCGCCCAGCGTGCGCGAGATGGCTTCTGCCGTGGGCCTTTCCTCCCCCAGCACCGTGCACGCCCATCTATCTGCCCTGGAGGCGCGCGGGCTACTCAAGCGCGATGCCACCAAACCGCGCGCTCTGGAACTCTTTAACGAGGACGGTTCCTCTGTCTCAATTTCTAAATCTGACGAGCCCACCGCACCTCGCGGAACGGTCTCACTACCGCTCGTTGGTCGCGTCGCGGCTGGGATTCCCATTCTGGCCGAGCAGAATATCGAAGACACATTTACTATCCCGACCGAAATCGCCACTGATCAGGGTTCCTTTATCCTTGAGGTGCATGGGAGCTCAATGATCAATGTCGGTATCTTCAATGGCGATTACATCATCGTCCGTGAACAAAAGAGTGCCATGAACGGCGAAATTGTCGTGGCTATGATTGATGGTTCAGCGACCGTCAAGACGTTCTACAAGGAGCAGGGACGCGTACGCCTGCAGCCTGAGAATGACACCATGGAGCCTTTCTATGCAACGAATCCCGTTATCTTGGGCAAAGTCGTCGGCTTGATGCGCCGGTTCTCGTAATGCAAAAACGCATCACCATCTTTGATACCGTCCGCGGGCTTACGATGATTTCAATGGCAGGTTTTCACGCTTGCTACGATCTTGCCTACCTGTACGACTGGGATATGCCCTGGTTTACCCAGACTGTCTTTCAAGACATCTGGCGCGCCAGCATCAGCTGGGTATTTTTGTTTATCGCGGGTTGGATGTGCACCCTTTCGCGCAACAATATCAAACGTGCCGCCAAATACGCCTTAGCAGCACTCGTCGTCTGGTTGGCAACAACACTTGTCTCAGTTGACGATTCTGTTAATTTTGGCATCATCTACTGCATGGCCGCATGTACCGGCATCGTGGCGTTGACCGATCCCGTCCTTAAGAAGATATCGGCGAGATGGGGCATGTCCCTATGCCTTTTGTTGTTTGCCCTCACCTGGAGCATCCCCAAAACGATCTACCCTGTCCCCTACCTGGCGTGGCTGGGATTTCCGAGCCCTGGGTTTGTCTCAGGTGATTACTACCCCATCATCCCGTTTTTCTTTATGTATCTTGCAGGATACTTCGCCGCACACATAGCGAAGGGAATCGATAAGACCGTCCCTAGCTGGGCCTACGCCAATCCCATCCCGGAGCTCGCCAGCCTTGGACGTCACGCACTCCCCTTTTATCTACTGCATCAGCCCATTATTCTGGGCTTTTTGGAGCTCGTCTACTCGGTGCGATAACGCTTGAGCCGCGGCGCGATACGAGCCGGCAGCTTCGCAACAATACGAACGCCGCCCTCAAGATATTCCTCGTGCAAAAGGGTTCCCTGTTCATGCACCAGCGTGATGAGGGCGCCCTCGCGATACGGGATTTCAGCGGAGAGCAACACATCGGTGGCAGCCGCCTCGCGAGCAATACGGTCGACGAGATCGTCGAGTCCCTCGCCCGTCTGGGCCGAGAACAGCACGGCCTCGGGATAGCGACGACGGAAACTCAATCGATCAACGCTATCGAGAAGATCGATTTTATTGAACACCGTAAGCGTCAAACGCTCGCCGGCACCGATCTCGTCAAGAACGCGATCGACTGCCTCGAGCTGGCGCTCGTAGTCCTCGTCAGAGGCATCCACAACTTTAAGGATCAGATCGGCACCAAGAACCTCAGACAGCGTGGACTTAAAGGCATCAACGAGACCATGCGGTAGCTTTTGAATAAAGCCAACAGTATCGGTAATCGTCATGCCACGACCGCCGGGCAGGCGATACGAACGCGTCGTCGGGTCGAGCGTAGCAAACAGCTTGTCCTGCGAAAGCACCGTAGATCCGGTCAGACGATTGAGCAACGACGATTTACCCGCATTGGTATAACCGGCTAACGCGACGCGAAACGCCGGTGACTCAATGCGGCTCTTGGATTGAACATCGCGACGCTGTTCAACCTGCTTGAGCTCACGACGAAGCGCAGCGATCTTATTACGAATGAGGCGACGGTCGACCTCGAGCTGACTTTCGCCCTGACCAAAGCGTGAGCCGATGCCGCCGCGCGTCTGTTCCTTGGCGAGATGGCTCCACATGCCACGCAGACGAGGCAACAGATATTGAAGCTGTGCCAGCTGTACCTGTAGGCGTCCCTCACGCGTCTGAGCATGCAGGCCAAAAATATCCAAGATCAGTGCCGTACGATCGATAATCTTTACCGGCTCGCCCACGGCTTTCTCCAAATAGGATTGCTGCGAGGGCGTCAGGTCGTCGTCAAAAATAACGACATCGGCATCCATGCGATGCACCAGGCCGCACAGCTCTTCAACCTTACCGGAACCGATAAACGATTTAGGATACGGCTTTACCAAACGCTGTGACAAGCGTGCCACGCACTGGGCACCAGCCGTGTGGGTAAGACGCTCCAGCTCATCAAGCGAGCGATCGAGCGGCCATGCATTGTCGCGCCACTCAACACCAACTAATATGGCACGCTCGGGCTCGGGTGCCGTGGGAACAAGGGGGAAACGGGCCATTAGGCAGCCTCAATACGATGCAGGATGTCCTCAACGACCTCATCGATCGTAAACTCGTCCATATCAAACCACACGATACGGTCATCGCGCTTAAACCACGAAAGCTGACGTTTGGCATAGCGACGCGAACGCATCTTGATGAGTTCGCGAGCCTCATCCATAGAAATCACGCCATTGAAAGCATCAATGATCTCTTTATAGCCAATTGCCTGCATCGAAGTCAGGGCATCTCCCAGCCCCTGGTCCATAAGACCGCGAACCTCATCGACAAGACCCTGCTCAAACATCAGATCGACGCGCAGGTTAATGCGCTCGTAGAGCACCTCGCGATTACGCGTCAGACCAAACCATAGAGCATGATAATGCTCGCGCGGAACACTAAACTGACTTTTTTGCTGTGCATAGGAAATACCATCATCATGCATCTCGAGCGCACGAATCACACGGCGCACATTATGGGGATGAATAACAGCAGCCGATTCTGGGTCGCGCTCGGCAAGCAGGGCATGCAGCTCTTCCTCGCCAATACGCTCGGCAAGCTCCTGATAGCCCATACGACGATCGTCCTCAAGTTCACCCGAGGGAAAGTCCATCTCATCGAGGGCGGCCTTGAGATACAGCCCCGTACCTCCGCAAAAAACCGGCAGGCAACCCGAACCAAGGAGACGTTCAACATGCGCGCGAGCGTCAGCCTGATAAAGCGCAGCAGAATATGCCACACCCGGCTCTACAATGTCGACGAGACGCAGCGGCACCGTACACTCATCGGGCGCCATCTTTGCGGTACCGATGTCCATGCCGTGATAGATTTGCATCGCATCGCACGACAGCACTTCGGACGAAAGACGAGCTGCCAAACGGTCGGCAACATCACTCTTACCAACCGCCGTCGGACCGACGATCGCAACGGCGGAAAGTCCTGCCCTGGGAGAAACCATTAGCGCGGCTCGCCCACAACGGAGCCGGACAAATACCAGGTCTTGGCAACGTCAACGTCAACATCAACGATCTTGCCAACAAGCTGATCGATGCTGTAACCCTCGGGGATAGGCGCATGCACGGTCTGATTCTTGGGACTCTTGCCCAGCAGGACCGCGTCGTTCTTTTTACTCGTTCCCTCAATGAGCGCCGGCACCACAGTATGAAGCTCACCCTGGTTATACTCGTGTGCCGTAGTCTCGATAACCTTAACCAGGCGGTTGAAACGCTCGAGAATAACCTCATGCGGCGTAGGATCGTCAATCTCTGCGGCCGGGGTACCGGCGCGCTTGGAATAGATGAAGGTATAGGCCTGAGCATAGCGGACCGTCTCGGCAAGTGAGAGCGTCTGCTCAAAGTCCTCTTCAGTCTCGCCCGGGAAGCCAACGATAATATCGGTCGAGAGCGCGATATCGGGCATGCGGTTGCGAATGCGATCGACCAGGCCCAGATAGTCCTCGCGTGTATAACGGCGATTCATCTCTTTGAGGATACGCGTGGAGCCCGACTGAACGGCCAAGTGAAGCTGCGGCATGACGGCGGGCGTCTCGGCCATGGCGTCGATGGTCTCGGGCAGCAGATCCTTAGGATGAGAAGAGGTAAAGAAGATGCGCTCCACACCCGTATCACCCACGGCACGCAGCAGATCGGCAAAACGCGGCTTGCCAAACAGATCGCGACCATATGAGTTAACGTTTTGGCCCAGCAGCGTAATCTCGCGCACGCCCTGGCGCACCAAACCGGTCACCTCGTCGACAATTTCCTCGAAGGGGCGGCTCTTTTCGCGACCGCGCACGTACGGCACGATGCAATAGGTACAGAAATTATTGCAGCCCGTCATAATGGGCACCCAGGCGTGATACTGGGTCTCGCGATGCCACGGCATGCTCATGGCATCCGTATCCTCATGCTCATTGGTGCGGATATGACGCTTGCCATCAAGGAACGCCTCGGCAATGAGCTCTGCCACATGTGCGATGGAATGCGTACCAAAGATGACATTGACGTTATCGACGTTGGTGAGCAGGCCCTCGCCATCGCGCTGCGCGATGCAACCACCAACGGCAACCACACGCTTGCCCGAAGGCGAAGGCGGCAGGCTTTTACAGGAATTGCACTGGCCGTACAGGCGAGTATCGGCGGCCTCGCGCACGCAGCATGTCATGAAGACAACAATATCGGCATGCTCGGGATCGAGCGCCATGAGGCAACCATACGAATCGAGCAGACCGCTCACGCGCTCGGAGTCGTGCTGATTCATCTGGCAGCCAAAGGTGCGGATAAAGTAGGTTTTACCGGCAAGAATATCGCGTACGGAACGCTGGTCCATGTGCATAAGTCCTAACGATGGAGAGGGGGGGGCGAATCGAGGCAAGCAGAAGCTATGCCACAGGCTTAACATCATCCATGACGACGTTATCCATAGCAGCTCGATTGATCTGGTGAACGTAGATAGAAAGGCGAATGGCCGTGCGCGACTCCCCGTTAATGAGGATGTCGGAGAACACGGGCGCGCAGGAAATATCAAAACCGGTTGGAATCAAAAAACCGCGCGCGATAGCCACGGCCTTAATGGCCTGGTTGACAGCACCAGCGCCGACACACTGGATGTTGACGGGTACACCATCCTTGACCATGCCGGCGATGGCGCCGGCAACGGACGCGGGCGATGATTTGCTTGATACCTTCAGGCAATCCATGAAGAAACTCCTGCGTTTAAAAGTACGTTTTAACTGCAATAACTGTATCGTACCGAGTGGACTCGGTAAAGGCACTATTCCTCTTTGGCAAGATCGAAGGTCACAGTGATTCGATCACGCGAAACACGAATCTTTGGGTCGCCACAAAGGTTGAGATAGTACCGGGCGGCAAGGTCATTAAAGTCACGCTCCACAGCACGCGAAAACTGTGCCATGTCATCCTTGGCAATACGTAGCCCGCGACGATCCTTCGCAAGATCGACAGGAGCCGGCGCATGCGAGGACGAATCACGCTCGCGCAGCAGACGCGCGGTCACACCGCGAACGGGCTTAATCTGCCCTGCCAAAATGCGATGAGCAGTGCGCTCGGACATCTCAAGACCCAAACCCGAACAGATACGGATAAAGTCCTCGGCATCAGAGGCAAGGCCTAAACGATCGACAACCGGAAGCTCACTCTCGTCATCAATGAACAGGAGACGCGACGTATCGAGCCGACTTGACGCCTGAGCATAAAGGGTCGCGGCAATCTCAGACGGAGAACCAAGATAGACATCGCAACCACACAACTCCTCGAGCGCAAACTCACAAGCAGCGCGAATAATATTATGCGGGCCGCGAGCACAGACATAACGTCCGTCCTCATCCCTGACGGCCTGGGGCCAGCTGGACTGATCGGCACGCTCACTGAGGCGGTCGGCCGCAACGCTCACCTTAAAGGCCGAGCCAAGGTCGACACCAGACGTGACCACACGGGCCTCGTCAGTGTTCTGCTTGATCGAAAACAATGCCATGCCACGACCGTGAACGCCCCAACGGTCCATCTTCATGCTCTCGAGCTTGGAGGTAACGCGGGCATCGAAGATTCGCTCTTGCATATCCTGTGGAACGCCCGAACCGTTATCCAGAAAGACAAGCGTGCGGACGCCATCTTCCTTGGTCGTGGCGAGATAGACCTTGTCGGCACCAGCATCGCGAGCATTACGGAGCATTTCGATGACGATATCCTCGACATGCTGAATGTCGTGCTTTGCCTGGCGCCGCTCGGCCTCCGAAACGCGGAGGCGGACATACCCCTCGCCAAGGTTCTCCTCGACGCGAAGGTTGCCCTCCCCCGACATCGACGCGATAAATGAGATGAGCTCGTTCGCGTCGCTCATGTTATTTAGCGATATCGACAGCGCGGCTCTCGCGAATCACGACGACGCGCACCTGACCGGGATACTCCATCTCTTCCTCGATCTGATGGGCGATATCGTGAGCCAGGACCGTGGACTGGGCATCGGAGATCTTGTCCGGCTGAACCATGACGTGTACCTCGCGACCAGCCTGCATGGCATAGGTACGCTCGACGCCTTCATGGGAGTTGGCGATCTCCTCGAGCTTCTCGAGACGCTTGATGTAGTTCTCGGCAGACTCGCGACGGGCACCGGGGCGAGAAGCAGAGACAGCATCAGCGGCCTGTACCAGGACATCGAGCACCGTGTTAGGGTCGACATCGGCATGGTGAGCCTCGATAGCATGAACGATAACGGGCTTCTCGCCATAACGGCGGGCAAGCTCGGCGCCGATGACGGCATGCGGACCCTCGACGTCGTGGTCAATTGCCTTGCCCAGGTCGTGCAGCAGGCCGGCGCGCTTGGCGGTCACAACGTCCAGGCCAAGCTCGGAAGCCATCACGCCGCACAGGTCAGAGACTTCGAGGGAGTGCTGAAGCACGTTCTGACCAAACGAGGTACGGTAGCGCAGGGCACCAAGGGTCTTGACGATCTCGGGGTGCAGGTCGTGAATGCCGGTATCGAAGGCAGCCTGCTCGCCAGCCTCGCGCACGCGCTGCTGAACCAGGTCGGCAGCCTTGTGATACATCTCCTCGATGCGGGCGGGGTGAATGCGGCCGTCGGCGATGAGGTTCTCGAGGGCAACACGGGCGGTCTCACGACGGACCGGGTCGAAGCTCGAAAGAACGACGGTCTCGGGCGTGTCGTCAATCACGAGGTTGACGCCGGAAACCTGCTCGAAGGTCCGGATGTTGCGACCCTCGCGACCGATGATACGGCCCTTGAGGTCATCAGAGGGAATGTGCACGGAGGTAACGGTGACCTCGGCTGTGTGGTCGGCAGCGCAGCGCTGAATCGCCAGGGACAGAATCTCCTGGGCGGTCTTGTGGCACTCGGCGCGAACCTGCTGCTCGGACTCGCGAATGATCGTGGCGGCCTCGTGGGTGACCTCGCCGCGAACCTTATCGAGGAGCTCCTTGTGGGCATCCTCGCGGGTCAGGTCGGCGATACGCTCGAGCTCGGAGGTCTGCTTGGCGCAGAGCTCCTCAAGCTCGCGGGAGCGTTTCTCGACCTGACCGGCCTGGCTGGACAGCTGGTGCTCACGCTTGTCGAGAGCGTCGTTTCGGCGATCGAGGGACTCCTCGCGCTGCATCACACGGTTCTCGAGCGTACGAATCTCGCTCTTACGCTGCTTGTCCTCGGCCTCGGCGGCCTGCTTGTTCTTGATGATCTCCTCTTTAGCCTCGAGCAGAGCCTCTTTTTTGAGGGTCTCGGCCTGACGCTTAGCATCACCGATCAGGGACTCAGCCTGCGCGTGTGCCGACTGAATCTTTTCGTCGGCCTCGTGAAGACTACCCTGCTTGGCGGTGCGCATGTAGGCAATGGCGGCGATGGCACCCAAAACGATGCCAACGAGCGCTGCGATGATAGGCATGCTCACTCCTTTTTATGGATTCGTTACACAACAAAGCGAACCGTCCTTACGAACGGCTCGCGACATTTGAGTAATATGGGCGCAGCTTATGCGGGTCGGATACAGATAAACATATAAACAAACTCATCACAGATGAGCACATATCACAAAGCAAATGACAGTGTTTATCGTACGTTGAACCACAACAACTGTCAAATAAATGGCCCTGGCACGGCGGCTAAAACGCGGTGAACGGCAGGGCCACAAAGCGCATACGCCTAAACCGCACATTTCTCGCGTTCGGCATCGAGACGTGCCTTAACGGCATCTGCGGCGATGTGATACGAGAAGCCCTTGCCCATCAAAAACCGAACCAGTTTTTCGAATCCGCGCGTCTCTGGAACACGCCGCTTGGCGAGCAGGGCTGACGCACGTGCCAAATCGTCTTCGACGGCAAAATAATCCTCGGGATAACCGGGAATGTCATCGAGCACGACATGACGGCGCTTGAGCTCGGTCTCGATTTTGCGCTGTCCCCAACCGCGCCGCTTGCGCTCCTCGATAAAGTACGAGCAAAAGCGGTTCTCGTCTAAAAAGTGATACTCTGTGGCGCGCTCGACGGCGAAATCGATCGCGGGCTGGTGAAAGCCGTAGCGAGCCAGCTTGTCACGGACCTCACCCGTCGCATGGTCGCGGCGCGATAGCATCTCGGTCACCATGGTAAGTGCACATTTACCCTCGATGAGCTGCACCGCCTCACGAAAGTTGTCCCAATCACAGGGAAGATCGGGGCGGTTTTTGACATACAGCCGCGCGACCCGCACGGGAATCCAAATGGACCGCTCAAAACCGCCCTCAAGCTCACAATCGATATGTGCGCAAGGCTTTTTGGACGCATACCCGCTCGAGAACGAGGAAGCCGCCTTCTTATCGGGAAAGAAGGCCGTGGCCTCGGTCACCGTATACGACATGAGCGTAACCGCTACTCGTCGTCATCATCGAGCATGGCGGAACCATCGATGGCGTAAAGCTCGTCAAACTCCTCAGGCGCAGGCTGATCGGTCAGCTCGACCTCGGACGGAGCATCGTCATCAAACTCAAGTCCGCAGGCAAGGCGGACCTTATGCTCAATCTCGTCGGCGCAATCGGGGTGTTCGCGCAGGAAAGCCTTGGCGGCCTCTCGACCGTTGCCAAGCTTGTCCTCGCCATAGGCAAACCAGGAGCCCATCTTCTTGCAGATGCCGCACTCGACAGCCATGTCCAGAATTGAGCCCTCCTTAGAGATGCCCGTACCGTACATGATGTCGAACTCAGCAGAACGGAACGGAGCTGCCACCTTGTTCTTAACGACCTTGGCGCGCACGCGGTTACCGATAACCTCGTCCTTAAGCTTAATGCTGTCGATACGGCGAATGTCGATACGCACCGAAGAGAAGAACTTAAGGGCGCGGCCGCCCGTCGTAGTCTCGGGGTTGCCGAACATGACGCCGATCTTCTCACGCAGCTGGTTAATGAAGATGCACGTCGTGTTGGACTTGGACAGCGAGCCGGCGAGCTTGCGGAGCGCCTGACTCATTAGGCGAGCCTGAAGACCGACCGTAGTATCGCCGATTTCTCCCTCGATCTCGGCACGCGGGGTCAGCGCGGCGACGGAGTCGACGACGATGGCATCGATGGCGCCGGAACGCACGAGCATGTCAACAATCTCAAGCGCCTGCTCGCCCGTATCGGGCTGGGAAATGAGCACCTCGTCGATATCCACGCCGATGCGCGCGGCATACGTGGGATCAAGCGCGTGCTCGGCATCGATAAATGCCACAACGCCACCCATTGCCTGGGCCTCGGCCAGGATCTCGAGCGAAAGCGTCGTCTTACCGGAGGACTCAGGACCGTAAATCTCGACGATACGGCCGCGCGGCACGCCGCCGATACCCAGCGCGGCATCGAGGGCCAGGGCGCCCGTGGGAATGGCCTCGACCTCGAGCTCGGGACCACCGTCGCCGTACCTCATGATGGAACCCTGGCCGAATTTCTTCTCGATCTCGGCCTTGGTGGTGGCGATCATCTCATCGCGCTCTTTACCCGTCGTGCGAGCATGAACGGTACGTACGGGACCTGAATTCTTGGCCATGAATAGCCCTCCTCTTAACAACCTGCATCGATAATAAACGAACGGCTGTTCGTGGTCAACCGTTCAGGCCAATCATATGCAGGCGGTCTTTCCAAAACCCAACCAAACGCCGACCAAACACTGACCAAATGCTTGACCACAAAGGACCAAATATGAACAAGGCAGGCAAAAATACATCTACAACCAGCACAAACGCCAAATGAGCCTAAGGTCCCTATCTCCACAATTAAGGGGCTCGGAGGCCCCTTAAAACACGTCTATTCCATAGAGTTGAGCACAAGGGCAATGCGACCCAATGCCTCCGTGACCGCATGGGCACGAACACACGAACGGTCGCCCTCATAGTGGCAGCGCACAGAGTCCACGACCGGCACGCCCCCATCGGCGGAACGATGCGCCCAGCCAATATAGAAAGTGCCCGCCGGATCGTCCTCAGTGCCACCGCCGGGGCCGGCATAACCCGTTGCGCTCACTGCAATATCGCTCTGGTACAGCTCCAGCGAACCCACCGCCATCTCGCGCGCGGTCTGATGCGACACCGCGGTATAGCGGTCGAGCGTCTCCTGCTCAACACCAAGAACACGATGCTTAATCTCATCGCAATAGGTCACCGCACCGCCACGCAGCACCGCCGAGGCGCCCGGGATATCGGCAATCGTCGAGGCGATCATACCCGCCGTCAGCGACTCAGCCGTCGAAACCGTCACGCCCCGAGCGCTCGCGCGCTCGACAATATCACGCGCCAGCTCCTCGTTATGTGCGGAAATCTGCTCAAAAGAGTCCGTCATACCCACTAGGACCTAGACCGAAAAGACGATCTTGCGGCAGTTCCAGAAGTACTGGGCGCCCGAGATAACGGTCAGGACAACGGCAACGGCGTACAGGAAGCGCGACACCGAGTAGATGCCGAGCGTCAGCGCCACCGGGCCAAGGTGCAAGCCGGCCATAGCAAAAACGCACAGGTAACCGCAAATGGAGACCATCGTGGTTGCCGTCTTGTACTTGCCGAGCTTATCGGCCGCAACGACCACACCGGCCGCACTCGCGACCATGCGAAGGGCGCTCACCAGCAGCTCGCGGAACAGGATAATGAACACGGACCACACGGTCACCATACCAAAATCCAAGAACAGCAGCAGGGCCGAGAACACGAGCAGCTTATCGGCGATGGGGTCCAAGAATTTACCGAAGTCGGTGATCTCGTTGCGCGAACGCGCCAGATAACCGTCGACCTTATCGGTGCACGACAGGATCACATACAGAATGAAGGCAGCGGCGGCGAGCGGGCCGTCGAAGGTGCTCCAATCCGTACCGGCAACACTCGTGTGAGAAAGCGCCGACACGATCATGAACACCGGGATAAAGACGATGCGAACGCACGTCACGATGTTGGCGGGCGTCCAGACACTCGTCAGTTCCTTATTGCTCTCGTTAGCCACGACGCTCTCCTACTCCACAACATGACCGATAAGCTCATAGCAGAAGCTATCGGTAAACTCGACGGTCAGAATATCGCCCACGGACGCCTCGCTGGCGTCCAGATGCACCGCGCCATCGGAATCGGGCGCCTGGAACCAGGCATGGCCGATCAGCTCGGCGCCATCCTCGGTCTCTTCGATACCGTCGACGATCACCTGGGCGCGCTCGCCCACATGTGCGGCGGTGGCGGCAAAACCGAGCGACTCGGCCAGGTCCATGGCCTCCTGGGCGCGCTCGAGCTTGACCTCTTCGTCGACCTGGCCCTCCATCTTAGCGGCCAGGCTGCCCTCCTCCTGCGAGTAGGCAAAGACGCTCGTGTAGTCAAAGCCGACGGTGTCCATAAAGTCGATAAGGTCGCGGAACTCGTCGTCGGTCTCGGTCGGGAAGCCGACCATGGCCGTGGAACGGATCACGATGCCGGGGATACGCTCACGCAGATCGCGGAACAGGTCCTCGAGCTCCTGGCGCGAACCAGAACGGCGCATAGCCTTAAGGATGCGCGCGTCGCAGTGCTGCACGGGGATATCGATATAGGGCAGCACCTCGGGCGTATCGCGAATCGTCTCGATGAGTTCGTCAGTCATGCCCTCGGGCTGCAGATAGAGCACGCGGACCCAGACGTTGTGCGGGCGCACGGCCTCGGCGACGGCACGCAGCAGCTGCGCCAGATTGCGCGGCGAGCCATCGGCGACGTCCTCGTCGGCAAAGTCGGTACCCCAGATGCCCGTGTCCTGGCCGATCAGCACGATCTCGCGCACACCGCCGGAAACCAGGTCGCGCACCTCGGAGATGATGCTCTCGGCATTGCGCGAATGATAGCGGCCGCGGATGTAGGGAATCATGCAGAAGCTGCAGAAGCGGTTGCAGCCATCGGAAATCTTGACGTAAGCGACAGCACCCTCGACGGTACGTTTGACCTGCGGGATATAGGCTGCAATCTCACGCTCGACACCCAGCACGCCATCGATGACCGCCACGATGCCATCTTCCTCGTCGGCCTTCACAAAGGCAGCGACCTCGGGCAGCTCGTCAGGCAGGTCATCGCCATAGCGCGACGGCACGCAGCCGCACATGACGATGGGACAAGAACGAACGCCGTCCTGAACCTCGTTGGCGAGCTCGAGCGTGGTCTCGATGCTCTCGGACGTTGCGGAGGCGAGGAACGAGCAAGTATTGACGATGGCGATATCGGCATCCTGCGGGTCGAATGCCTCCTCGTAGCCCGCGGCGGTCAAAAGAGAACGCATGCGGTCGGTGTCAACCTCGTTCTTAGCGCACCCGAGGGTGATGTAGAGCACGGAGCCCAACGGTGTATCCATGTTGGAGAGCGGTCCTTTCGATTGATATTAGCGGTAGTTGGTGAACTGCAGCGGCTGGCCGTAGTCCTGGTCGCGCAGGAACTGAATCACGGTCTGCAACGCGTCCTTCGAAGCAGAGGAAACACGCAGTTTGTCGGCCTCGATGGTCACCTTGACCTTGAGCTTTTGATCCTTGATGTCCTTGTTGATCTTCTTGGCGGTCGCCTGGTCGATACCCTCGACGATATGGCCGAGCACGCGCACGGTGCCACCCGATGCCGCCTGCGGAGCATCCCACGAGACAGCCTTGAGGTCGATGCCGCGCTTGATGAGCTTGGAGCTCAGCACGTCAACAATCTGTTTGGAGACAAAGTCGGCCGGGGCGTTGATCGTAAAGAGCTTGTCGCCCTTCGAAAGCTCGATCGTGGCGCCGGAATCCTTAAGGTCATAGCGCTGGGAAATCTCGCGCGTGGTCTGCTGGAAGGCGTTGTCGACCTCTTGCATGTTGACCTCGGACACGACGTCGAAGCTGGAATCTTTAGCCATGATGTTTCCTTTCGCGTACGAGCGGCCTAGTAGCTATCGTACGAATTGTCGGTAGAATCGGTGGGTGTCTGACCGTCAGTTGCGGTATCGGCGCCATCCGTGGACTGGGCATCGGTACCGTCGGTGGCATCGGTACCATCGGTGGTGTCGGTACCATCAGAACTTTCACCATTCTCGGAATCAGACGTCTCCTTCTTGGGAACGGTGATCGTCACACGCGCCACGCCCGAGGTCTTGGTATCGTAACGAACCTTTTCACCGTTCTTGGTAACGGTGACATCGGAAGGCTTGGACGTGGTGATCTCGATCGAAGACTCGGGCGTGTACTCCTGCTCAAAGGGGCCAGTCGCCTGGGCGCCATAGACCGACTTGCCGTCAACCTTGACCTCAATCCACGCGGTCTTTCTCTTGGCAACGGAGACTTTGACCTTCGTGACCTCGTTCTCTTCCTTCTTGGCCGTCGTCTTGGTAGCGTCCGAATCAGTCGACTCATCCGTCGCCTCATCGGTGTCATCGTCCTCGTCGACCGTTTCGGTCTTCTTAGAAGACTTCTTGGTCGTCATCTTGGTAGCAGTGGGCGTCTCGGGCGTGTTCTCGGGCGCCGAAGATGCGCAGCCACGTAGAAGCACCACGATGAGCACAATCAACAGCAGCACAACGGCACCGATGCCGGCGTAGACGATACGCGGATCGAGCCCGTTGTTTTGAGGAGTACGTGATCCGCCGCGTCCACGACCGGAACTGCTGCGGCCGCTTCCCTGAGGCATACGACCGCGATTGCTATCGGAACGGCCGCGATAGCCGCCCTGGCCCTGAAGGCTGCGCTGACCCGAGCGGGGCGCAAGTTCACCGCGGCCTTGATAGCCACGCTGGACCGAACGCGGAGCCGAAGAGCGCTGGCCATACGGCTGTGATTGAGAGCGAAGACGCGGCGTCACCTGCGTGGTATCGGCATCCGAATAGCCACCGCGAGAGCGTCCCATAGAGGCACCACGGTAACCGCGATCGGAATAGCCGCCGTCGCCGTAGCCGGCACGAGGGTCACGCGCCACGCCGCGGGCAGCGGGAAGTGCACGGTCCTCGGGCATCGGCGTACTGCGGAACCGGTCACGCTGTGAGCGAATCTCCTCGCCCGAACCCGTCTCAGTAATATAACCGGCCTGCTGAGGACGCTGTCCATAGCGGGTTGAACGACCGCCCTGAACCATCAGGAAGCGCCCGTTATCGACCGAGGAACGCGAATTGACGTAGCCGGCGGCGTCCTGAAAACGACCGCCCTGCTGCGACGTCTCGCGTTCGTATGCCATCAGGTCGTCAAAGTAGGCATTGACGACCTCGCGCGGATTGAGGCCCAAAAAGCGAGCATAGCTCGAAATCATGCCCTGCGCATAGCCGCGCGGCGGCATCGAAGCAAAGTTACCGGTCTCGAAAAACTCGATGATCTGCGGCCTGATTTTGATGGTGTTGGCGACCTGCTGAATGGAAAGGCCCATCCGGCGACGCTGCTCGAGCAGCATGTCACCAAAGCGTGCAGCCATCAGAATCCTCCAAACTCACGATCTTCACGTGCCATCTCGGCGTCGACAGATTCCAGCGCGGCAAGCCCCTCCTCGTCCAACAGGACCTCACGCGGCTTGGAACCGTCGGGCGGGCCGACGACACCCTTTTCTTCCAGCATGTCCATAATACGCCCGGCACGCGCATAGCCAACCTTCAGACGACGTTGCAGGCCAGATGTGGAGCCAAGCTGCGATTCCACCACAATATGGGCGGCTTCCCAAATGAGCGGATCATCGTCTTGCGGCTCGGCTACTCCGGTGCGGACAATACCGCCGCCACCCGCCATGGACATGGAAGCGGGCGCCACGGCAGACAGAATCTCCTCGTGGTAGTCGGGCTCGCTCTGCGACTTGACGAACTCGACAATCTCGTTGATTTCGTCATCCGAGACAAAGCAGCCCTGGATACGGCGAGGCTTGCCCCAGTCGACCTTGGAGAACAGCATGTCGCCCAAACCGGTGAGCTTTTCGGCACCCATCTGGTCAATAATGACGCGCGAGTCGATGCCCGTGGCGACGTTAAAGGCGATGCGGTTGGTGATGTTGGCCTTGATGAGGCCCGTCACCACGTTGGAGCTGGGGCGCTGCGTAGCCACGATAAGGTGTATACCGGCGGCACGGCCCAGCTGGGCGATACGAACGATCGAGGCCTCGACATCCTTGCCGGCGACCATCATCAGGTCCGAAAGCTCGTCGATGATAATGACCAGATAGGGCATCTTTTGGGGCGGGTTGTCGTAATGCTCAAACTCGCCGGCGGCCTGCTTTTCGTTGTAGGTCGAGATCTTACGCACGTTGAGACGCTCGAAGACCTTCAGGCGACGCTCCATCTCGGACACGGCCCATTGCAGAGCGCTCGCGGCCTGCTTGGGCTCGGTCACCACGGGCACATAGAGATGCGGCAAACCGTTATAGCCCGCAAGCTCGACGCGCTTGGGGTCGACCATGATCAGGCGAACGTCCTCGGGAAGGGCTCGCATGAGCAGGGTCGTGATGATGGAATTGATCATCACCGACTTACCAGAACCGGTCGTGCCGGCGATCAGCAGGTGGGGCATCTTGGCGAGGTCAGCGACGACCGGCGTGCCCTCGGCATCTCGACCGATGGCCAGCTCGAGCGGACCGCCCTTCACATAGGGAAGCACGTCGCCCAGGTTGACGTTCTGGCGCTTGCGATTGGGAATCTCGATACCCACAAGCGAGGTACCGGGGATCGGGGCAAAGATGCGCACCGACTGAGCAGCGAGCGAAAGCGCGATATCGTCCTCGAGGCTCGAAATCTTGCTCACGCGCTCGCCCTCGCCAGGTTGCAGCTTAAAGGTCGTCACCGTGGGGCCGGCGATCCAGCCGACCACGCGGGCACTGCGGCCAAACTCAAGCAAGGTGGATTGCAGTGACTCGGCAGTCTGTTCCAGCTCCTTGTCAGATGACGCGGAGGACGCCGACTGCGGGTTGGCGTGCAGGATCTCGAGCGGCGGAAGCTTGAGGCCGTCCTCTTCTTCGCCCTCGTTATCCGCGGGGGCATTGACCGCTCCCCCATCGCTAGGAGTAGGCGCCTCGGCAGCGCCCGCGACAGCCGTATCGGCAACCTTGGGATGCTTCAAGAAGTCGGGAATCTGAGGTGTTGCCGAGACAGGACTCACGGCAAACGGCGGCTCGGACTCGTCGATCTTATCGGGGTCGTCTTCCATCGAAAGCTGGCCGGTTACCTGTTCGCGCTTAGCATGGCGACGCGGCAGCAAAGTTGTCTTTGCGGTCTCAATCGGAGCCTCGTCGTCCTCGTCATCGCCCTCGGTAAGCTCAATCTCGCTATCGGACCAAGACGGGTCGGGCTCGCTTGTATTCAACTTGGGCGTGGCCTTGCCCTTCTTGACATGACGGCGCGGCAGCAGCGTCGTCTTAGCGCGCTCGGCCTCCACGGCATCGGATACGTCGACAAACGGATCCTCGTCCTCGTCGTCATCGTCCAAAACCGGGTCCACATCGTTGCCCATGACCGTGGTCACGGCAGCATCGGAGCCCTTTTGACGAAGAATGCTCAGGTGCGGACGGGCAACGCCGGGCACCGACAGGGCTTCGTCGTCACCCCACGGGCTCGCGTTAACATCGGCACGACGGCGCTCGGCAAAATCGGCCGCGCGGTCGCGAGCAGAGCGCAGCACGCCACCCACCGAAAAGCCGATGATGACAAAACCAACGACGGCCAGACCCAACAGGACCACCATCGCGATAGGCTTACCCAGGGCATTCTGCAGCGCACTCGCAATAAACGCACCGATGTAGCCACCCGAGGCGGACAGATTTTGCGGCGTGAACATAAGGTCACACGAGTCGCTCGTACCCGGCACCATCAGCGAAAGAATGGAGACAACGGTGATAAAGACCACGGCTCCGCCCGCGACCGAGCGCACGTTGAGCGGCGAGTCCTCGCCTAAAAAGAGCGTGGCGGCAAACAGCAAAATGACGATCGGCAGCACGTAGGCGCCCAGACCAAAGCCCAAGTGGTAGAAACCGGCAACCGCAGCCGTAACGGGCGCAGTCGCCGGCGAAATCACGGCAATAAAGGACGCAATCGCCAAAACGGCAATGACCACGCCGGCGATATCGCGGTTGGCCGAGGGCTCGACCAAGGGCTCGAAATCATCGAACTCGGACTCGTGGCCCTTATTGGCACGCAGATGGGAACCGGCACCCTTAGCAGATGCCGGTTGGTTATTGGCCTTATTGCCTTTGGCGTTTTGTGCAGATCCGCGCGCCAAACTAAACCTCCATGACGACCGGGATGATCATCGGACGGGTGCGAGTACGGCTCCAGATAAAGTTAGAGAGCGAATCGCGCACGGCCTTGCGAATGGCATCGGAACCGCTGCTCGTAAAGCTGAACTTGCCCTTCTCGATCGTCTTCATAATGGACGCGGAGGCATCCTCGGAGAACTGGTCGTCGATGGCAAACGAGACGCCGCGGCCCGAGAACTCGATGGCCTCGATCTTCTTGTGCTTGAGCGAGACGATGGCAACAGCGGTAACCATACCGTCGTTGGCGAGCTTCTGACGATCACGCAGGACGATGGGGTCGGTATCGCCGATGCGCAGGCCGTCGACGTAAACGACGCCGGACTCGACGGGCGTACCGCGCTTAACGATACCGCCGCGCATCTCGAGCGTGTCGCCGTTGTCGAGGATAAAGATATGATCGTCCTTGAGACCCATCTTGCGGGCCAGCTGGGCATGGGCGCGCAGATGCACGGCTTCACCGTGAACCGGCATAAAGTACGTGGGCTTGGCCATGGCCATCAGGAGCTTGAGCTCCTCCTGGCTACCGTGACCGGAAACGTGAACGAGGGCGCGGTTCTTATCCCACACGTCGCAGCCGAGCTTGGCCAGGCTGTTGACGACCTGCTGGACGGCTTTCTCATTGCCGGGAACAGGAGTTGCCGAGAGGATAACGGTATCGCCCTCGTGGATGGAGAGCGTCTTGTGCTCGCCATTGGCCATGCGGGACAGGGCCGACAGCGGCTCGCCCTGCGAACCGGTGCACATGACAACAATCTTGTCGTCAGGCAGGTTATCAATGTCAAAGGCATCGATGATATCGGCGTCGTCGATGTTGAGGTAGCCAAGCTCGCGCGCCACGCGGGTGTTAGTGAGCATGGAGCGACCGGTCACAACGACCTTACGGCCGCACTTGCGGGCGGCATCGCAGATCTGCTGCAAACGATGGATGTGGCTCGAGAACGACGCAACGAACACGCGACCCGGCGCGTTCTTGATGGCGTGCAGCAGGTTGGGACCAACCTCGGCCTCGGACTTGGTAAAGCCGGGAACCGTGGCGTTGGTGGAGTCAGAAAGCAGCAGGTCGATACCCTGCTTGGCAAAGCGGCTGATAGCGGCATAGTCGGGCGTGACGCCGTCGATGGGCGTCTGGTCGAGCTTAAAGTCGCCGGTGTGCATAACGGTACCCTGGTTGGTGCGGATGAACACGCCCAGAGCGCCGGGAATGGAGTGCGTCATCGAGAAGAAGTCGAGCGAGATGCCGCCGAGGTTGACATGGCTGCCGCCCTTGACCTCGCGGAACTTGGGTGCGCGGATGCGGAACTCAGAAAGCTTGCCCTCGATAAAGCCAAGCGTCAGCTTGCTCGAAAAGATGGGCACCTTATTGTTGAGGTCCTGCAGCAGGTACGGAAGCGAACCGGTGTGGTCCTCGTGGCCGTGGGTGACGACGATACCGCGGAGCTTTTCCTCGTTCTCCAAAACATAGGTGTAGTCGGGAAGCACCAGGTCGATACCGGGCTGGGAGTCATCCGGGAACATGAGGCCGGCGTCGACGAGCACCATGTCGTCGCCGCACTCGAAGACCGTCATGTTCTTGCCGATGCCGTCAAGGCCGCCGAGCGGGATGATCTTCAAGGGAGATGATTTTTTAGCTGCCATAGGTTAGTGTTGTTTCCTTTCTTCGAAACGGGTCTGAAACAACCGACGGGGCGCTTCTGGCAAACCGACCGTCGGGAACGTACAAACATGCATCATAGAGTCGACGCAGTAACCACAGTATGATACCCATTTGCCCACCAACAGACCACCCATGCATCAAAGCCCCATCTGAACTGGTCCATCCCGCCGGTCTGGGGCCATCGGGGGCCGGGGCGGGTTAAGTTTGCTGCTCTACAGTCCTGCGCAAGACGGAAAGCACATTAAGTGCTTTCCTTTGCGTGCGGAACTCGCGACAAACTTAACCCGCCCCGGCCCCCGATGGCCCCAGACCTGACAAATAGGGACAGGTTTATTTTGGTCGGTTGTATCTGGGGTAATGCCGCACATGCGTTTATCTAAAGATCTGAATTCATATAACTGAATAGACTGTCTGACAAAATCGAAACCCGCATCAACCAGCCCTTTTGCTATTCCCGGCGGGGTCCGCGGATAAAGTTTATCGCGAGTTCCGCACGAACAGGAGACCACTTAATGTGGCCTCCGTCGTGAGCAGGACTGTAGAGCAGGAAACTTTATCCGCGGACCCCGCCGGGAATAGCAAAAGGGCGACCCCAGTCCGGAGTCGCCCTTGTTGAGCTGCTTATGTGTAGCTGTTACTCGGCGTCGTGGTGACGGCGGGGCTTGCGGCCTCCGTTGTCGCCGGGACGGCGCGGACGGTCGCTGCGCTCGGAGCGCTCGCGACGCGGACGCTCACGGCGCTGGAAGTGCTCGCCGTCGCCCTCTGAGGCACCCTCGGCGCGAGCCGGGGCCTCGGGCTTATCCAGACGATCGAGCGAAATCTTGCCGCGGTCATCGACTTCGATGACGACGACCTTGACCTCGTCGCCCACATTGAGGACGTCCTCGACCTTCTCCACGCGGCCCTTGGCGACGCGGGAGATGTGCAGCAGGCCGTCCTTACCGGGCAGCAGGTTGACGAAGGCGCCGAAGGGCTGGATGGAGACCACGCGACCGGTGTACTCCTCGCCCGGCTCGGGAACCTTGATGATGAGCTTGATACGCTCGACGGCCTGGTCGACGGACTCGCCGGTGCCGCCGACAAAGACGGTGCCGTCCTCCTGGATGTCGACCGAGGCGCCGGTCTCGTCCTGGATACCGCGGATGACCTTACCGCCGGAACCGATGACGTCGCGGATCTTGTCGGTCGGAACCTGGATGGAAACGATGCGCGGAGCGGTGCTGCGCGTGGTGTGGCGCGGCTCGGAGATCACATCGAGCATCTTCTGCAGGATGAAGGCGCGACCCTCCTTGGCCTGCTGCAGAGCGCGGGCCAGGATGTCGAAGGTGAGGCCGGTGGCCTTGTTGTCCATCTGCAGGGCGGTGATGCCCTCGGTGGTGCCGGTGACCTTAAAGTCCATGTCGCCCAGGAAGTCCTCGAGACCCTGGATGTCGGACAGCACCACGGTCTTGCCCTCCTCCTGGATCAGGCCCATGGCGATACCGGAGACCGGGCGCTTAATGGGCACGCCGCCGTCCATAAGGGCGAGCGTGGAGCCGCAGGTCGAAGCCATCGAAGAGGAGCCGTTGGACTCCATGACCTCGGAGACGACGCGGATGGCGTAGGGGAACTCGTTCTCGTCGGGAAGCACCGGAAGCAGAGCGCGCTCGGCCAGATTGCCATGGCCGATCTCGCGGCGCTTGGGGCTGCCCATGCGGCCGGTCTCGCCGGTGCAGAAAGGCGGGAAGTTGTAGTGGTGCATGTAGCGCTTGCCCTCGGTGGGCTCGATGGTATCCAGACGCTGGCCCTCGTTGAGCATGCCGAGCGAAAGAACCGAGAGCACCTGGGTCTGGCCACGCTGGAACAAACCGGAGCCGTGAACGAGCGGCAGGTAGTTGTCCTTCACCATGATGGGACGGATCTCGTCGGCGGCACGACCGTCGACGCGCTCACCGGTCTCGACGACCATGGTGCGCATGGCCTTCTTCTCGAGCTTCTTGAGCGCCACGGGGATCTCGCGCTCCCAAGCGGCCTGCTCCTCCTCGGTGAACTCGGCACGGATGGACTCCTTCAGAGCCTCAACCTTGCCGATACGGGAGAGCTTGTCGGCGTCACGAAGGGCGGCTGCCATCTCGTCGTAGTGGGCGAAGATGCGCTCCTGGACCTCCTCGACGGGCTGGT
This sequence comes from Collinsella aerofaciens ATCC 25986, assembly GCF_964237925.1. Classification (GTDB taxonomy): domain Bacteria; phylum Actinomycetota; class Coriobacteriia; order Coriobacteriales; family Coriobacteriaceae; genus Collinsella; species Collinsella aerofaciens_BJ. The sequence goes on from NZ_CAXSKI010000008.1 coordinate 33,464, forward strand.
CGAGCGGGTACTCCTTCTTGACGATGGGGCCGTTGACCTGCTCCCACTCGGCGACGAACTCGTCCTGAGCCTGGCAGAAAGCGGCAAGGGCCTCCTGGCCAAACTTCATGGCGGCGAGCATGTCGTCCTCGGAGATCTCCTCGGCGCCGGCCTCGACCATCGAGATGAAGTCGGCGGATCCGCCCAGCTCCAGGTCCAGATCGGAGTTCTCGCGCTCCTCATAGGTGGGGTTGACGATAAACTCGCCGGTCTCCACGTTGCGGCCGATGCGCACGCAGGCAAGCGGACCCTCGAAGGGCACGCCGCCGAGCGTCATAGCCAGAGAGGCGCCCATGACGTTGATGACGTCGAAGGGGTTAACCTGATCGGCAACGAGCGAGGTGGCGACGATGTGCACCTCGTTGCGGAAGCCGTCCGGGAAGCTCGGGCGGATCGGGCGGTCGATCATACGAGCCGTGAGCGTGGCCTTCTCGCTGGGACGGCCCTCGCGCTTGAGGTAACCACCCGGGATACGGCCGGCAGCGTACATCTTCTCGTTGAAGTCGACGGTCAGCGGGAAGAAGTCGTAATTCTTGCGCTCCTTGGAGACAACCACAGTGTCGAGCATCGTGGTGTCGCCCTGCTTGACCAGACAAGCGCCGGTGGCCTGCTTGGCAAGCTCGCCGGACTCAAAGGTGTAGGTCTTGCCGTACAGCTCAAAGGTCTTAGATACGAGTGTCATTGTTCTCCTTTACCCCACAGGCCCCTTGCCTGCGGGCTTCTCATGTGACGCGGGCCCCCTGCCCCCGCCACGCTTCAGAGCGTGATTGTTCACGCCCTTACACAAAAAGAGCGCCCCGCTGCGCAGGACGCTCTTAGCATGTACAAATCCTTACTGGATGTTGTCGCGGATGCCCAGAGCCTTGATGAGCTCACGGTACTCGACGATGTCGTTCTTCTTGATGTAGGAGAGAAGACGACGACGACGGCCAACGAGCATGAGCAGGCCACGACGGGTGTGGAAGTCCTTCTGGTGGGACTTCATGTGCTCGGTCAGCTCCTTGATGCGCTCGGACAGGATGGCGACCTGAACCTTGGGGTTACCGGTATCGACCGGTGAGTTACCGAACTGGGCGGTCAGCTCCGCCTTGCGCTCTTTGGAAACAGTCATTGTTTCACCTTTCGTTTCGCGTCGCCCGCGGGCGACTCTATTCGCCTCGGACTGGGAAGCCGCCGGTGGAGCGAGCATCCAAGGTCGAGGTACCAACAGGCCGGTATGTTACCACAAGCGGCGCGCGCCTGCACATCATCACCGACCCAACATGAATTCCATCGCGCGGAGCCGCTGATCGGTGTGCGTGGCGGCCCAAACATGCGAAAGCCCCAGCAAAAAAGCAGCCGTATGCGGATCGATCCGCTCGCCCATAAGGGTATCGAACGTCATGGACATCAGGGCGCGCAGCCATGCGACCTCGCCGGTTGAGACCAACTCGGCGCCCGGAACGCTCGACGCGCATGAGCCGCACATGAGGCCGCCCGCCTGGGGCGAAAAATACGACAGCATGGGGTCTCCGCACAGCACACAGGCCGAAAAATCGGGACGATAGCCAACGTGCGATAGCAGCTTAAAGACATATGCCGCCACAAGTAGGTCCATATGTGCCGTATCAAGCCCGCTGCCCACCAGGGCAAGCGCTCGCTGCGTTATGGCAAAGGCAAACGGGTCCTCGGCGTCCTCGAACGAGCACACGCGCGCGACCTCGGCGATCGCGCTTGCGGCGCAGGTCGTCTCGTAATCGGGCGCAGCGCCGAGCGGCGCCTCCATAAGCTCGGCCTGAGAAACCACGTCGAGTGACCGTCCATGTGCGAGCAGCATATCGACCGTACAGAACAGCTCGCAGCGCGCAGCCAGGCGTCCGCCGGGTTTGCGGGCGCCCTTTGCCACTGCACGAACCTGCCGTCCCCGCTCGTCAAGCATCGTCAAGATCAGGTCGGTCTCTTTGAGCTTAGTCTTATCGAGCACGAGCACTTTCGTGCGATATGTCCGGGAGCCTGCCATGCGCGCCGCGCGTCCTTAGTCCTCGGCGTTATAGCCAAAGCGGCGAATCTGGGCCTCGTCGTCGCGCCAGCCGGACTTGACCTTCACGTCCAGCTCCAAAAAGACCTGCGTGCCAAAGATGCGCTCAAGATCGCGACGGGCGTCGATACCGATATGCTTGATCATCTCGCCGCCTTTGCCGATGATGATGCCCTTTTGGCCCTCGCGCTCGACGTAAATGGTGGCGTGCACGCGCAGCACCTTCTTGGTCTGCTCGAGCGCATCGCAGATCACGCCAACGGAGTGCGGAATCTCATCACGGGTGCGGCGCAAGACCTTCTCGCGCACAAACTCGGCAACGAGCGTCTCATCGGAAGCGTCGGTACCCATGTCCTCGGGGAACCAACGCGGACCCTCGGGCAAAAAGTGCGCAACGGTCTCGATAAAGGCATCGACGTTGAAGTTCTTGACCGACGACGTCACGATCTCGTCGTCATATTCCATGAGCTCGTGGGCGGCCTTAAGCTGCTCCATGACCTGTGCGGGGTCGGCCTCATCGGCCTTGGTAAGCACCAGGACCTTCTTGGAACGAGCGTTCTTGACACGCTCGGCAACCCAGGCGTCTCCCCTGCCGATGGGCTTGGTGGCATCAATCAAAAACGCGACAACATCGACATCGTTCAGCTCAAACAACGCGCTCTTGTTGAGCTCGGAACCCAGGCCGTCCTTAGGCTTGTGGATACCCGGGGTATCGACAAAGACCAGCTGGTAGCCGGGGCGGTTGACGACGGCACGCATGCGGCGGCGAGTCGTCTGGGCCACCGGCGAGGTGATGGCGACCTTCTTGCCGTAACAGGCGTTGAGCAGCGTGGACTTGCCAGCGTTGGGACGACCGACCAGGGCCACAAAGCCGCTGCGGAAACCGGGCTCCACGTCGCCAAAGCCCGCGAGGTTGTCGTCCTCGTCGCACAGGGCGTCGAGTTCCTCGTCGCTCATACCCTCAAACGGGTCGAACTCCTCGACATCCTCGAGCTCCTCGGTATCCACCGCGTCCAGGGACTCGTCGTCCAAAATCTCATCGGTAGGCTGCATATTGTCGGACATGGGAATCCCTTTCTAAATAAAGTCGAGCGCGTGGGCAAATACCAGTACGCCCACAATCGCGGCGGTGATGGAAAGAACGTATACAGAGGCGGCGGCGATGTCCTTCGCACGCTTGGCCAGCGGATGGAGCTCTTGGGTCGCTAGGTCGACGATAGCCTCCATAGCGGTGTTGCACAGCTCGCCGTGAATCACCAGGCCACAACAGATGATAATCGTGGCCCACTCGGCAATGTCGAGCCCCACGATGCAGCCGGCAATGACGGTGCACACGCCCGCCACGAGCATGACCTTAATATTGCGCTCAGTCTTGACTGCGGTGACAAAGCCCTCCATGGCGTAGGAAAACGACTTTAAGAAGGACGGATGGTCCTTGTTCGATCCGGGAATCATAGAAGGCTCCTAGTCGTGGGCGTGGTTGGTGATGGGGCCGACGTGGACTAGCTTTGGGTCCTCGCCGCGCTCGAGCGCGAGATCGCGCAGGATGGCATCCTCACGGGCCTCCATGACCTCGGCCTCGTCATCCGCGATGTGGTCATAGCCCAGCAGGTGCAGCATACCGTGCACAAGCATCAGCCGGCACTCGTCGGCGGGACTGTTACCAAAACCGGGAGCTTGGCGAGCGATAACCTGCGGCGCCAAGATAATATCGCCGAGCTCGATCGTCTCGTCGGCGGGAACGTCCTCGTCAAAGGCAGAGTCGCACTCAAACGAGAGCACATCGGTGGTACGGTCGATACCGCGCCACTCGTGGTTGAGCTCGTGCATCTCGTCCTCGTCGACATACGAAAGGGAAATCTCGACTTCACGCTCAACGCCCTCGGCGGCAAGCACAACCTCGCAGATGTGCTCCACCTCCTGCGCGTCGAGCAGCGTATCGAGCTCGGCATCGTTGCTGATCAATACACTCAACGGGACTCCTTTCAGTCACGTACGCGCTTCTCGCGCACGTCATCATAAGCTTCATATGCCTCGACGATACGACCCACCAGGGCATGGCGCACCACGTCGGCACGCTCGAGGTGAGAAAATGCGACATCGTCGACACGGCCCAAAATCTGCTCAACGTCGGCAAGACCGCCACGACGACCCACCAGGTCGCGCTGGCTCAAGTCGCCGGTAATCACGAACTTGGAGTTGAACCCAAGGCGTGTCAGGAACATCTTCATCTGCTCGGGCGTGGTATTTTGCGCCTCGTCGAGCACCACGAAGGCATCACTCAGCGTGCGGCCGCGCATGTAGGCAAGCGGGGCAATCTCGATCACGCCGCGCTCCATAAGCTCATCAGTGCGCTCGCGATCCATCATGTCAAAAAGGGCGTCATAGAGCGGGCGCATGTAGGGATCGATCTTTTCCTCGAGGGTGCCGGGCAAAAAGCCCAGATTCTCCCCCGCCTCGACAACCGGACGCGTCAAGATCAGACGGCCCACCTCGTGACGCTTGAGCGCGGCAACGGCGAGCGCCATAGCCAGATAGGTCTTACCGGTACCGGCAGGACCCAAGCCAAACGTGATGGTATGCGAGCGGATGGCATCCACATAGCGCTTTTGCCCGAGCGTCTTGGGGCGAATGACGCGGCCGCGATACGAAAGCAGCACGTCATCGCGAAGCGACGTAGCCTCGTGCTCACCGTCGCGCAAGACGGCCAGGCAGCGAGAGACATCGTCGGCAGACAGCGTGCGCCCGGCGGCCGCCTCGCGAAAAGCGTGCTCGAAAAAGCGCGCCACGAGTTCGACCTCGTCCGGGTCGCCGCTCACGGCGATGCTATCGCCACGGGCGACCACGTGAGCGCGAACCAAGCTCTCGAGCGCGCGAAGGACGCCGTCGCCGGCGCCCAAAACGCACGAGGGATCAATTCCCTCGGGAACGGTAAGTCTAATCTTCGAGGCTTCCATGAACCTCCCTGCGTGCATGGACCAAGCCGGAATCATCGACTCCGATGATAGCAACATCGAGCAGGCACGGGGCTGTAAGTCCACAGGTATCGTCAAGACGGGCATGATGGAACGAGCCGAGCGTCAAGTTGTCACCATGCTCGAGCACGGCACGCTCGACCGTGCCCACGCGACGACGAGCGTCGGCAATAGCGAGCTCCTGTGCGGCGGCCCGCATACGGCGGCTGCGCTCGACCATAACCTCGGGTGGCACCTGGTCGGGCATGTCGGCAGCAAGGGTACCGGGACGCTTGCTGTAGCGGAACACGTGCATACGCGAGAAACCCACACGGCGGCACAGCGCCAGCGACTCCTCGAACTCCTCGTCCGTCTCACCAGGAAAACCGACGATGACATCGCACGAAAGGGACGCCTGGGGCAAGTTGGCGCGAATCATACGCACCGTGTCCTCAAAGGCCTCGGCGCTATAGGGACGGCCCATGCGATGCAGGGTCGCCGTGCAGCCGGACTGCACGGGCAGGTGCAAAAACGGGGCGATACGCTGCGGGTAGCGCGCCATAACCTTAAGCAGGCGCTCGGAGATATCCATGGGCTCGACCGAGGAAATGCGCACATGCGGAATAGACGTGCGCTCCATGATGGCCTCGAGCAGCTCATCGATTTCGACATGCTCGTCGGTCGCGCTCTTGCCATCGTAGGCACCCAGGTTCACACCGGTCAGCACCACCTCGGGCACGCCGGCCTCCTGGGCCTCGCGAACTTGCTCAAGCACGGACTCGACGGGCACGGACCGCTCGGGGCCGCGGGCCTTCCACACAATGCAATAGGTACAACGATGGTTGCAGCCGTCCTGGATCTTCACGCCCAGGCGCGAACGACCGAGCGCATCGACCACCTCGCCATCGCTGCAGGCGGGAACGCTATCGGACTCAACGCCCAGCACCTCGCAGACACGTTCGGCGACATCGATCTTGGACGGCTCGGCGATCACGCGATCCGAAAGCTCCAACAGCTCCTCGGGATGCAAATTGACCACGCATCCGGTCACGAGCACATAGGGCTCGTTTGGATGGGCCAGCGCATGACGAACGGCCTTACGGGTCTTGGCCTCGGCCTCGCCCGTAACGGCACAGGTGTTAATGACGATTAGATCGGCATCTTGGGGCTCCACAATAGCAAAGCCCAGGCGCATAAGATCGGCAGTGATACGGTCAGACTCAACCCGATTGACACGGCAGCCGAGGTTGACGACGGAAATATGGGGTGCGAGCACGCGGGCTCCTTAATCGAGGATATCGTCGAGGGCACTCTTAATACGGTCGGTCACCGACTTCTTACCGGAAGCGACGTCATCGCCCATCTCATCGGCAAAAGCACGGAGCAGCTCGCGTTGCTTATTGGAAAGATTGGTGGGAACGACCACGCGCAGTTGCACGATCAGGCGGCCACGCGAACCACCACCGCCAATGCGCGGCATGCCGTAATTATTGACGCTCACGGTATCGCCGTACTGGGAGCCGGCGGGAACCGTCACCTTAACGACCTCGTCGGGCATAATGCCCTCGACCTCGACCTCGCAGCCGAGCGCAGCCTGCGCAATCGAGATATCGCTCACCAGGTACAGGTCATCACCGTTACGCTTAAAGCGCTCATGATCGGCAACGCGCACGTTGACAATCAGGTCGCCCGAAGGCTCGCCGCGAAGGCCGGCCTCGCCAAAGCCACTCACACGAAGCTGGCGACCGGTCGAAACGCCGGCGGGAATATCGATGTCGATCTTTTCATGCGAAGGAGTGCGGCCCTGACCGTCGCAGGTCTCGCAGGGATGGTCGATAACCGTGCCCTCGCCGTGGCAGTCGGGGCAAGGCGAAGAGGACTGAACCTGGCCCAGGAACGAACGCTGAACCGTCGTGACGTAGCCCGTACCGTGGCAGCGGCCGCACTGCTTTTCCTGTGCGCCCTCTGCCCTACCAGTGCCATTACAGTCCTCGCAAGGAGCAAGGCGGTCATAGCTGATCGTCTTTTTGCAGCCGAGCGCCGCCTCCTCGAGCGTCACCGAAAGCGAGATGGCCATGTCACGTCCGCGACGACGCTCACGACGGCCGCGGGCGCCACCGCCGGCACCGCCGCCAAAGAACGACGAGAACAAGTCGTCCATGCCCATGCCACCAAAGATATCGTTGATATCGACGTAGCCCGAACCACCAGGGCCGTCGGCAGTGCCGTAACGGTCGTAGTTAGCACGCTTCTGCTCATCGGAAAGAACGGAATAGGCCTCGTTGAGCTCCTTGAACTTGGCCTCGGCCTCGGGGTCGTCCGAAACATCCGGATGTACGGTACGGGCCTTCTTTAGAAACGCACGCTTAATCGTCCGCGCGTCGGCATCCCTGTTGACGCCAAGCACCTCGTAGTAATCCCTATTTTCCGACACAACCGAATCCTTCCGACTTTCATTATTGTCACAGTGCGTCCTATACCCAAGCAGGGCCGACCGCAAACAGAGGGTTTGATGTTATTGCATTTGGTACGGCGAAAGCATGGCCCGTTGCGAGCAGCTCGCGAACCAAACCGACACGAGCGCGAACATAAAGCCGTTGGCAAAACCGTTGGCAAACTGCATCGCGCCGCGCTTCCACCACAGCAGGCTGCGGTGCAGCACGCCGTCCGAGAGCACCATGAACAGGCCCATGGCAAACGGAATAAAGCACATCACGGCAAAGGCCGAGAACACGCCCGAGATGGCCGATAGCACCAAAAACGGCGCCACGATGCCCATCAGGTAAAAACCGGTACGGGCCTTGCCTTCCAGGCGCTCGGCCTCAACATGGGCGCGACCGACCAGATCACCGCCAGAGGCGCCGTTGGTGCCGGCGTGACCCATGCCGCCAATACGGACCTCGTCGCCATCGTGCGTGCCGGCGGGAAACTCAATCGTCTGCTCGGAGGTCACACGGGTCCGCCCGCTGCCGCCGCAATCGGGACAGGGGTCGGCGACGACCTTACCGGAGCCACCGCACTCAGGGCAGACCGACTGGAACGTGCCCGCACCAAACAGGAAGGACAGGTCGACGTCGATATGGCCGCGGCCGCCACAGCTTGGGCAGGTATGGGCATGCTCGGAGGAGACAGAGCCCGAACCGCCGCAGTTGTTACAGGTATCGAAGCGCGTGTAGCGGACGGTCTTGCGGGCACCGCCCTTGGCCTCCTTGGCGTCGAGTTTGATATCGACGACCACGTTGGCACCGTTCTCGGGATTATAGGCAGCCTGCCCGCGACGCGGCTGGCCCCAGGCGCCACCAAAGGGAAAACCGCCCTCAAAGGGATTGCCATAGCCCGCGCTGCCGGCGTAGCCGCCACCATAGGGCGAAGCCGTAGGAGCGCCGGCGAAGGGGTTGCCCGAACGCATGGCGTCGTAGCGCGAACGCTTCTGCTCGTCCGAAAGCACGGCGTAGGCCTCGGAAACCTCTTTAAACTTTTCCTCGGCATCCGGCTCTTTGTTGACGTCCGGATGGAGCTTGCGGGCCTTTTGCTGGAAGGCCTTTTGAATATCACGCGAGGTGGCGTCCTTGGAGACACCCAGAATCTCGTAGTAATCTTTTTCGTTCATCGTCGCCATGCGCGGCAACCTCCTGCTCAAAGCAGCGTATATATTGCGGTAATTCTACCCGAGCGGTCTATGCTAGACCCCAAAACAGCTCGAACAGAACATTTCCATCGAGCCAACCTAGGTGTGTCGGCGCTAAACGGGCGCGGGCGCGGCCTGCGACGACATCTGCCGAAGTGAAGGATCCCTCATGGGCCCCGAGCGCCTCGGGCACCCACGTGGCAAGTCCCAATTCGAGCGCGTGATCGCAGGCAGCTGCCAACTCGCCCGTTGGGATGACGAAAGCTGCACGAACCAACAGGTCGGACGCGACACCGCGCGTCATGCGACAAGCGAGCATCAGGTCTTCAGCCGCAGCCTCGCGCTGCGACAGATATTCGGTCTCGAACGCCATCGCGTCATCGTCACGTTGCACCAGACGCACGCGGTACGCATCGCCTCGAGAAGACACGCCGGGGAACAAACCTGCGAGACGGTCGAAATCCTCGGCGTCGAGCATGCCCGCGGCAGAACGACCCAGGCCCAGATAGCCCCGTCCGGTCCAGTAGGCAATGTTATGGGCGCACTCATGGCCGTCGAGCGCGTAGCTCGCCACCTCATACGGGTGATAGCCGGCGGCACCCAGGAGCTCGCGTGCCAAGTCCATGCACGAAGCCTGAAAATCCTCGTCGGGCTCGAGCGACTCGTCGCGGCGCGCCATGCGATAAAGGGGCGTCCCCTCCTCAAGCGTGAGCGGGTAGACCGACACATGATGCGGGGCCGCCACCAGCACGCCATCGAGCGTGCGCTTCCAACTCGCTGCGGTCTGCCCGGGAAGTCCGCACATAAGGTCGCACGACACATCAAGCCCAGCGTTCTTGACCGTCGCGATGGCGGCGAGCGCCCGATCGGCATCGTGAATACGGCCGATGGCAGTAAGTTCGGCGTTATCGAGCGTTTGCACGCCCAGAGAGACGCGTGTGACACCAACCTTGACAAGTGCAGTAGCAAGCTCGGCGGTCAGCGACTCGGGATTGGCCTCGCAGGTAAACTCAACGGGGGCACACCACGCACGAATACGCCGCGCCAGCTCCACCAGGCGCTCCCCCGCCAGCGACGGCGTACCGCCGCCAACATAGACGGTGCGGATCTGGTCAAGGGCATCAGCCTTGCCAAAAGCATCGAGACGCGCGAACAACTGCTCAAAATAGGCATCGAGCGCAGCGCTCAGGTCGCACGGAGCAAAACTGCGCGAGTCAAAGTCGCAGTACCGGCACTTTTGGGCGCAAAACGGCACGTGCACGTACAGTGCGGTAACGGCCACCCTTAAGCCTCCAGAGGATGAGGGGGCACCGATTCGCCGGCGGCAAGGGCGGCCTCGCAGGCCACCACATCGCGCTCGATCTCATCGACCAGTGCCATAAACTCCTCGTAAGTGGAACAGCGCACCACATGGGCACGCCAAGCGGCGGCATGGGGCATGCCTTTTAAGTACCAGCTTGCATACGTGCGGGCACGCGACATGAGCGGCAGGAGCTCATGCGTCAGCGTTAGGTGCTCACGCAGGGCGTCCAGGCGCTCGACCGAGCTGCGCGGCGGCACCGGTATGCCATCGAGCGCAAGAGCGCGAGCATCACCAAAGACCCAGGGATTACCGTAGATACCGCGCGCGATAAACACCGCGCTGGCACCCGAGTTGCGCAGATGCTCCGCGGCATCCTCGGCCGAGAACACATCGCCCGAACCAATCACGGGAATCTCAACGGCGTCGGCAACCTCATCGACGACCGACCAATCGGCCTGGCCCGTATAGAGCTGCGTGGCGCAACGACCATGCACGGCGACTGCGGCAGCCCCTGCGCCCTCAAGCATCTGGGCAAATGTCGCGGCATTGCGGTCCTCGGCATAAAAACCTTTGCGAATCTTGACGGTCACGGGCACGTGCGCCGCGCCCACCGTGGCCTCGACGATCTTCTCCGCCAGGTCGGGCGTGCGCATGAGCGCCGAGCCCTCGCCCTTGGTAACGACCTTGCGGGCGGGGCATGCCATATTGATATCGATGAGCGACAGGCGATCGCCAACGCGCTCCTCGACGGCAGCGACGGCGCTCGCAAACTGATCGGGCTTGGAGCCAAAGAGTTGCACGCAAATCTGCTGCTCCTCGTCGGCCGGTAGCACCAGGCGCCAGGTCTTGTTGCTGGCATAGGCAAGGCCCGCCACGCTCACCATCTCGCTGTAGGCAAGGTTGGCACCGCGACGGCGGCACATGATGCGGTAGGCAGGGTCGGTCACGCCCGCCATGGGAGCCATAAGGAACGGCTGCTCGGCATAGGCGCCCAGCAGCCGCTTGCTGTATTCAGAAAGCGCCATAGACCTACTCGTCCACCTTGAGGATCGCCATAAAGGCCTCCTGCGGGACCTCGACCGAACCGATGGCCTTCATGCGCTTCTTGCCCTCTTTCTGCTTCTCGAGCAGCTTGCGCTTTCGCGAGATATCGCCGCCATAGCACTTGGCCAAAACGTCCTTGCGACGCGCCTTGACGGTAGAGCGGGCAATGATCTTGTTGCCGATGGCGCCCTGAATAGGCACCTCGAACAGCTGGCGCGGGATGATTTCCTTGAGCTTGTCACACAGGCCGCGGGCCAGGCCATAGGCCTTATCCTTGTGCACGATAAACGAAAGCGCGTCCACCTCATCGCCCGAAAGCAAAATATCGAGCTTGACGAGTTCGGAGGGACGGTACTCGTTGAACTCGTAGTCGAGTGAGGCATAGCCCTTGGTGCGACTCTTGAGCTGGTCAAAGAAGTCCAGGATGAGCTCGGCGAGCGGCATGTCAAAGCGCATCTCGACCGATTTGCTCGTGAGATGGATCATGTCAGTTGTAATGCCGCGGTGCTCGATAGCGAGCTGCATGACGGCACCCGTATACTCGGGCGGGCAGATAATTTTGGCCTTGAGGTAAGGCTCCTCAATGCGCTCGATGCGCGTAGCCTCGGGCAGATCCTGCGGGCTGCGAACATCAATCATCTCGCCGTCGGTCTTATAGACGTGATAGTCCACCGAAGGGCTCGTAGCAATGAGGTCAAGGTTGAACTCGCGCTCCAGGCGCTCCTTGACGACTTCCATATGCAGCAGGCCTAAGAAGCCCACGCGGAAGCCAAAGCCGAGCGCCACCGAGGTCTCGGGCTCCCACACCAACGACGGGTCGTTGACGTGCAGCTTATCGAGAGCGTCGCGCAGGTTCTCGTAATCCTTGTTGTCGATCGGAAACAGGCCCGTATAGACCATGGGCTTGGCCTCGCGGTAACCGGGAAGCGGCTCGGGGCAGGGATTAGACGCCCACGTGAGGGTATCGCCCACGTGCACGGCCTCAGGATCCTTCAGACCCGTGACCACGTAGCCGACCTCGCCAACCGTCAGTGCGTCAACCGGGGTCTCGGCAGGACGCTTGACGCCCACGCCGTCGACCAAGAAGTCACCTTCTGCCTGCATCATGCGCAGGGTATCGCCCTTCTTGATGGAGCCGTCAAAGACGCGGACCGTGGCAACGACGCCGCGGTACTCATCGAAATACGAATCCAGGATAAGCGCCTTGAGCGGCGCGTTCGCATCGCCCTTGGGCGGAGAGATCAAAAAGACGATAGACTCCAGCAAATCGTGAATGCCCTCGCCGGTCTTGCCCGATACGCATACGGCATCGTCGGCAGGGATCGCCAGGTCGTCCTCGATCTCGGTCTTGACCTCGTCGGGGTGTGCCGACGGCAGGTCGATCTTGTTGATAGCGGGCACGATATCCAAGTTGGCGTTCATGGCGAGCGTCGCGTTGGAGACGGTCTGCGCCTCGACGCCCTGCGTGGCGTCGACGACAAGCACCGCACCCTCGCAGGCGGCAAGCGAACGCGAGACCTCGTAGGTAAAGTCCACGTGGCCCGGCGTATCGATCAGGTTGAACTGATACGTCTCACCATCGTCGGCGTCATAGGACACGCGAACGGCATTAGACTTGATCGTGATGCCGCGCTCGCGCTCGATATCCATGGTGTCGAGCAGCTGCGACTCCATATCGCGCTCGTCGACGGTATGGGTGAGCTCGAGGATGCGGTCACTGATCGTGGACTTGCCATGGTCGATGTGCGCAACGATCGAGAAGTTGCGGATGTGGGAAATGTCAATTGAAGTATTCATGCGGACTATCTTACCCGAGCGGTACAAAAAATGGAGCCTGTTCCATAAAACAGGCTCCATTTATGCGCGTAATCTGTGTGGTGTGAAATTTACAACTTAGGCGTTGATGCTGTTCACGAGCTTGGCAAGACCGGACTTGCGGTTGGAAGCCTGGTTCTTGTGGATAACATGCTTGGCGGCAGCCATGTCGAGACGCTTGGTGACGGTCTTGAGGGCAGCCTGGGCCTTCTCGGCGTCGCCCTCGGCGACGGCGGACTGGACGTGCTTGGTCAGCGTCTTGAGCTCGGACTTGACAGCCTTGTTACGCATGCGAGCTGCCTCATTGGTGCGGATACGCTTCTTCTGAGACTTGATGTTTGCCACTTCTGGAGTTCCTTTCGAGTTCCTTGCAAAAAATGTATGACACCTCTGAGACACGGTGAGGTCATGCAAGCGCCTACTATAGCACGCTCCCCCTCAAAGGGATAGAACGAATTTGTCAAATAGGCAGGTATCATCACGATTTTCTCAAGATGTTCGTAATCCAGAGCAAAAGCGCGGTCTCCGAATCGGCAGAACCCTTCAGTGCGAGCTCCACATCGACCGCGCCCTCGAGCGCAGCGACAAGCTCCGCCATCGAAAAGCGGCGTGCCCAGGTCAGGTGATTTTTGACCTGCCAGGCCTGAAGCTTGAGTGTCGCGGCGAGCTCACGCCCCTGCCCACGAGAGTCGAGCGCCTTGGCGACGATCAACTCGCGGATGCGACCGCATAGCAGCGTGTAGGTCCACACATAGCTCTTGGCGGGCAGCAGCCCAAAGAGCTCAAGCGAGCGGCGCATATCGCGGGCCGAGACGGCATTGAGGAAGTCCCAGGGCTGAACTTCGGCCGTGCGCACGATCCAGCGCTCCACATCGGCAAGCTCAATTTGCGGCGCCTCGACCATCTGGGCAAGCTTGGCCAAGTCGTTATCGAGCATGCGGGTGTTCTCGCCCGAGCGCGAGACGAGCTCCTCGGCAGCAGCCGTCGAGATGGACTTACCGCGCTGCGTCGCCATCTGCTGAACGCGGCGCGGCAGTTCCCAGCGCTTGGTACCCGAACAATCGACGATAGCCTTCTTGTCGATCTTGGCGATTGCCTTATACAGGCGCGTATTCTTGGCAAGTGAGTCGGCAATAATGAGACAGACCGTCGTGGGGCTGGGACTTGCGAGGTACTCGACAAGCGGTTCCGAGACCGCCTTGGCAAGCTTGGAGCAGCCGTCGAGGATCACCAGGCGAAACTCGCTGCCCATGGGAAAGGTATTGAGCGAGCCGATGATCGACTCGATATCGGGATCTTTCGTCATGTCGCGTTCATCGAGGTTGAACTCAACCATACCCGACTTTTCCAAGCGAGCTTTCATACGCGAGACGGCGTGGTCGCGCTTGACCCCATCGGTACCGACGATCAGATATGCCGGCAGCAGACCGGTTTCGGACATTGCGCTCCCCTCTCGCACACACTCGAATTCGTACCGTGCCATTTTAGCCCAGGGGTCCACCGCGCGCCAACGATGTCATCACGGTCGCTGGCATCGCATGGCAAAGCCCTTCGCAGTCGGCGTGACGGTAATGTCGCCGTGTTCGATGGTGCATGCGAACGCACCACCCGCTTCCTTAACTGCATCGATGCAGGCATCCGACGGATGGCCGTAACGATTCCCCTCGCCGGCGCTCGCGATAGAGAACTCGGGCTTAAGCGTGCCCAGCAGGTCTGTGTCGACGGAAACTTTTGAGCCATGATGCCCCAGCTTGAGCACATCGATATCTCCCACCTCCTGTACAAACTCGCGCTCCTGATCGAGCTCGGCGTCACCAGTAAGGAGCACACGCAGGCTCTTGCCTTCCTGAGCGTAGGAGAGCAGCAAAACAAGAGAGTCCTCATTGCCCTCGCCATCCACCGTGTCAAACGGCCACATCACACGAGCCCGAAATGCGCCGATATCGACCGTGTCTCCGCGAGCCACCTGCCGATACGTTACACCCGGGCGATTCAGAACCTCAGTAGGCGCGCCGTCAAGTGCATCGGCCGCGACCGCAATGGTTCCAACCGAAAAACGATCGAGTACGTCGGGAAGACCGCCCCAATGGTCTTCATCCCAATGCGTCACGAAGACGGCGTCGATATGGTGGACGTTATTGCGAACCAACGCCGACACCACGCGGTCATCGAGCCCACAGTCGACGAGTGCCACGGCGCCACCCTGACGAACCAGAATCGCATCGGCCTGGCCAACATCGAGGACCGTTACCGAAGGCGGCGCACATCGATCCCAATAGACATACGGAACACCCGCTGCGAGCATTAAACACAGCAGCCCCGCTGCCATGCTCCGCGCGCGGGGGCGTGGCCACCAGACCAAGAGGGCCACCAGCGCGAACGGCACCACATATACCAAGGGCGTATCGGGCGGCACGCTTACGGATGCGCCCGGAACGGCAGCAAAGAGCTGTTCAAAGAACAGCGCACAGCGGGCGACAATCATGGGCACCACGAGCGCCCCGTGACGCAGCAGCGGCACAAGCGAGCAGGGCACCAGCACAACCGATACAGCGAGCAGCACGCTTATCACCGGACCGATCACGGCATTTGCAAGTGGGGCAATGAGCGAAAACGTCTCAAATGCGGGAATCGTAACGGGAAGTGTCGCCAGCTGCGAGCACAGCGTGACAGACAAAACGCTGGCGACACCCGATGGCATGCCCAGCTCGCCCAAGGCGTAGGTGGCGTAGGGGCAAAAACAAAGGATGGCAAAGACACTGGCGCACGAAAGCTGAAAACCCATTTCGAACAATACCGTCGGACGCAGCAACACAAAGATTGCCATGGTGACGAACAGAGCCGAGAGGCCATGCCGACGACGCCCGGCGCCGTTGGCGACAAGCGACGCCGCCACCATGCAGCACGCGCGCACGGCCGAGGGCGAAGCGCCCGTAAAAACGGCATAGGCAGCGAGGGCCAGCACCAACAGCCCCCGCTGCAGCCCACGAGAGAGGCGTGTCTTTTGCAGGGCGCTCTCAATCACAAACCCCACGATGGCAAGATGACTACCCGAGACAGCGATAAGATGTGCGGTGCCCGTTACCGAAAACCAATCGCCCGCCGGCTGGGCACGCAGCTCGGCCGAGCGTCCGCAGACAACGCCGGCAATGAGCGAGCGCGCTGGATCGGTCGCGGGCGCGATAACGGCAAGGAGCTCGTTTCGAAGCCAAGACAACGGGCCTGGAGGGCCCTCGTCGATCGATACCAACCGGACGACTTTAACCTTTCGAAGCTCGCCCCGAAGCACGCGTGAGCGCCCATACGCATCATTCTCAAAGCGCGAAATTCGACCGATAGCACGTACATGCGAACCGACGCCGAGCTCACGATCGCACGACAGCCATACCTGACCCAAATGCTTTTCGCCCGCAAACGCATCGCAGGTATAGGAGTACACACCGTCATTGATGGACGGATCGCCGTGCACAACAAACTCAAGACTGCTCGCAGCCCGATTATCCAGTGCCCTCGATGCGTGTAGCGCTCCTATCGCCCAAGCCGCGGACACGACCGCTCCCGCAACGAGGCCAAGGGCCGCGGCATACAGCCATCGCTTCCACCGCACAAGACGCATACAGGACCGTGCCAATACGATGCACGTCGCAGCCGCGAAGGGAATGGCCATAAGCAATGTGACGGGCGCCGCCCGCTCTCCCAGCAGCGCATCGGCCGCCATGTTAAGCACTAACCCACAGCTCGCACACAAGCCGGCACAAAGGGCTATCGCCCACGGCATCAATGGGCGCGGTGGCATCACATGCTCGCGCTCGGTCGCACTCATACGCAGATGCAATCTTTAATTTTGGCGAGTTTCTTCTCACCGATCCCCGATACGCGCATAAGGTCATCGACCGAGGCAAAGGCCCCGTTTTGCGTCCGTTCGTCGATAATTGACTGGGCCATAGAAGGCCCGATGCCCGAAAGCGTCTGCAGCTCCGCCGCACTTGCCGTATTGATATTCACAAGTCCCGACGAAGACCCTGTACCAGGGGTCGTGGAAGCACTGCTTTCGGCGGCGCCGACGGCCGCAGCCGTTTGTTGCTCCCCTACCGTCGGCACATAGATCTTTTGACCATCGGTGATCTTGGACGCACGGTTAAGAACCGTCACATCCGCCTCGGCCGTAAGCCCTCCGGCGGCATCAATCGCCTGGGACACCCGTGCTCCATCTTTAAGCCGGTACACGCCAGGCTTCACAACGGCGCCATCAACATCGACGTACACCTCGGCAGCAGAGGAGCTCTTGGCAGACGGCTCATCGGCATCGTCAGGAGAGGCATCCCCGGCCCCGCGCACATCCGAGGCGCTCGCCTCATCACTACGCTCAAACGATACGTCGCTGGAGTGACCACCAAAACCTGCCATCGCCAAGCCGCTCGCGGCGGCAATGACAACCAGGATCGCCACGACCATCGCCTTATGGCCGAGCAGCTTTTCTGCCCAGCGGTCCATCCGTTTAACCCGTTCGTGTTGCTCGCGCTGCGCCATAGCAAACACCTCCCAACACCATCGTGTCAGGAAACGAACGCCGCAGCCTCCGCACGCCCACACCGGTTTTCGCGGTCAAACCAAAAGCCGACCAAAACCTTGCGAAATAATGTCCATTTATTCAGGCACACGTCGACAAATGAACCGTTTATCGCCTAATGCCCAGATAGAAAAAGACCGACGATGCAAAATCACCGCCGGTCTATACACAACATTATTCGTGATCTTGGTAAATCTCACGTGGAGCGAGCTCGGAATGTTTGCGTTTTAAGGTCTTAGGGGCCTTATACGTGTTGCTCTCGAAGTCGATATACTCGGTCTGCTTGAGCAAGCGCTCAATCATCTCCTCGTGATCGAACAGCTCCCACGCCTCATGCACGGCATCGAGTTTGGCGTGCGTCTCGGGGCGGCGCGGCATAAAGAGCGTGCAGCAATCGGGAGCGGCCTCGGTCGAGATATCGAAGGTACCGATTTCCTCGGCACGCGCGATGATCTCCTGCTTGTCCGAACCAATCAGCGGGCGGAACACGGGGATCTTGACGGCCTCGTTGACGGCCATGATGTTCTCGAGCGTCTGGGAAGCAACCTGACCGAGCGATTCACCGGTCACAATAGCCTTGGCGCCCTCGATATGCGCAATGCGCTCGGCAACCGAATACATAATGCGACGGTACATGATCACGCGCAGGTTGCTGGGGCAGATCACCGAGATCTCACGCTGACAATCGCCAAACGGCACCACGTACAGGCGGCCGATCTGGACACCCGGCTCAAGCGCACGGATGATGTCCTGCACCAAATACTCGCTCGTGTCGGGCGTCTGCGGACGACCGGAGAAATGTACCGGCACGCACACCGCGCCGCGACGCGCGAGCATCCAGGTCGCTACCGGAGAATCGATACCCGACGACAGTAGCGTCACGACCTTGCCGGCAGATCCCACCGGCAGACCGCCCACGCCGCGCTCGGAGCGCGCGTACACATAAACGCTACCCTGGACCACCAGCACGTGCACCATTGCGTCGGGGTCGTGCATCTGGACCTTTTTATCGGGAAACGCC
This sequence comes from Collinsella aerofaciens ATCC 25986, assembly GCF_964237925.1. Taxonomy (GTDB): domain Bacteria; phylum Actinomycetota; class Coriobacteriia; order Coriobacteriales; family Coriobacteriaceae; genus Collinsella; species Collinsella aerofaciens_BJ. The sequence goes on from NZ_CAXSKI010000008.1 coordinate 51,855, forward strand.
TCGCACAACACCTCTCCCACCTGACGATTGATATCAATCGAGGTGAGCTCGTAGTCGGTGTTCGAGCGCTTGGCATGCACCTTAAACGACTCAAAGGGACCAAACTCGCGCAGCGCCTTCACGGCGGCGGCGCAGTACTCCTGCGGGTCGCGGTTCGTGTGATATGCCAGGGACACGCGAGCAACGCCGGGGACGGTGCGAATGACGCGCGCCGCCTCGTCGGCCTGATGCTCGTTAAAGGTCACGAGGATATAACCGGAAATTCGAGACACGGCATTCACGGAAAAGGCGGCCAAGGCCGCCTTGATGTTATCCATGAGGATATGCTCAAAATGTGCGCGGTTCTTACCCTTCAGTCCAACCTCGTGATAGTGGACCAGGCAGACGCGGGCTGCCATTTAGGCTTCAGCAACCTTATGGCCGAGTGCCTTCTCGTAACGGGCCTCGTCGTAGGAGATGTCGCCGTCGACAATCTCGTCCATAGCCATCGAGATGGTATCGGCGCCGGAAAGCGCAATAGTGATGTCATCGACATCCTGGACGGCGAGCACGCGGTTGTGCTGGCCACGCAACATGCTGTTAATGTCGCAGGCGCGCTTGGAGGCAAGCGAGGCGAGCAGGAAGCGGTTGTGATCGGTCTTCTCCAGAAGATCGTCAATGCAAGGCTTTACAACGGACACGGACCTCAGATCCTTTCATGCATATCGAGAACGCGAACGAGCTCATCGGTCGCGCGGTCGAGATCGTCATTCACCACGACGTCGTCGTAGCGGTCGGCAAGGGCAAGTTCATCGGCGGCGTTTGCCATACGCAGCTCAATCGTCTCGGGCGTCTCGGTACCGCGACCGACCAGACGCTCGCGGAGCACCTCGAGCGAAGGCGGCTTGATAAAGATCAGCACGGCCTCGGGGAAACGCTCCTTCACCTGCAGGGCACCCTGGACATCGATCTCCAGAATCAGAGACGCGCCCGAGGCGAGCTTGGATGTGACCTCGCTCACCAACGTGCCGTAGCAGTTACCGTGGACCTCGGCCCACTCAACAAACTCACCGTTTGCCACGCGGCGGTCGAACTCCTCACGCGTCAGAAAAAAGTAGTTGACGCCGTCGACCTCACCTTTGCGTGGTGCTCGCGTGGTAGCCGAAACCGTCAGGCCCAGGTTCGAGCGGCGCTCGCGCACACGAGTGACGAGCGTACCCTTGCCTGCGCCTGACGGTCCAGAAATCACAAAGAGCTTGGAATCCTGAGCGCTCACTTATTTGGTCAGCTGCTCGAGGAGCTGCTCGCGCTGACGGACGCCGAGGCCCTGGACGCGACGGGTAGCGGAGATACCGAGCTCCTCCATGATCTTGGCGGCCTTGGCCTTGCCATAACCAGGGAGAGACTCGATGAGGGTGGAAACCTTCATGCGGGAAGCGATGGGGTCATCGGAGTTGAGCACGGACTCGAGGGACTTCTCGCCCTTCTTGATCTGCTCGCGAAGCTCAGCGCGGGCATGACGTGCGGCAGCAGCCTTCTCAAGAGCCTGCTTGCGCTGCTCATCGGTAAGCTGAGGGAGTGCCATTCGTACCTCCAAAAAGTTGGGTTATATCTGATTCAATAATTGGCATTTTAGCACGTAGAACGTACAAAATGCCCAATCGCGGCTCCATAGGTTAGACGATACCCGCAAAAAGTGCAATATACTGCGCCCAAAGTTAAGCCCCTGACCTGCGATTCCACACAAAGGATGGGAAAGTTTACGCAGGCACAGGGGCTATTTTGTGCTAATGAGACCCAAAAGTGGTGACTTAGGGGAATCTTTTAGGCGACGTTTTCGACCAGCTCAGCGACAATAGCGTCAAAGGCGGCAACCGGATCGTCGGCGCCGGTGATGGGACGGCCCACCACAATGTGGCTTGCGCCCCGCTCGATAGCCTGGGAAGGCGTCGCCACGCGGGACTGGTCACCAAGGGCGGCACCCACCGGACGCACGCCCGGAGTCACGATCAGGGCATCGGGACCCAGCAGCTCACGCATGTCGTGAGCCTCCATCGGCGAGCACACGATACCGTCGATGCCGTTGGCCTGAGCGAGCTTTGCCAGGCGGGCGGCCTCCTCGGCCACGGGCGACTCGACGCCGATCTCGCTCAAGGCATCCTGGTTCATGCTCGTGAGCACGGTGATGGCGACGAGCTTGGCGCGGTCCTCGCGCGCCTCCTCGGCGCCCTCGCGGCAGGCAGCGAGCATGGCGCCCGAACCCAAGCCGTGGACCGAAAGCAGATCGGCACCGGCAAGCGAGGCCGAGCGGGCGGCACCGCGAACCTGATGCGGAATGTCATGGAACTTAAGGTCAAGGAAGACCTTAAAGCCCAGGTCCTTGAACGTCTTGACGATCTCAGGACCCTCGGCGTAATAGAGCGTCATGCCAACCTTGAGCCAGGCGGCATGGCCCGAAAGCTCGTGGGCGAGCTCGAGCGCACGCTCACGGTCGCAGTCGAGAGCGACGATCACGCGGTCGCGGGCATCGGTCTCTAGCATTCGAAAGCACCTACCAGTTCGTTGATGTCCTTCACGCCCTGGGACTCGGCCCAGGCCTCGAGCTCATGCGCGATCTTGAGCGAAGCGCACGGATCGACGAAGTTGGCCATACCGACCGACACGCAGGTGGCGCCGGCCAGGATAAACTCGGCCGCATCCTCACCGGTCATGACACCGCCGACACCGTTGATGGGGATATCGACGGCCTGGGCAACCTCCCAGACCATGCGCACGGCGATGTGATGACACAGCGGGCCCGAAAGGCCGCCCTTGGGCTTGGCCACGCGGGACTTGCGGGTATGGACGTCGATGGCCATGCCCTGGATGGAGTTGATGACCGAAAGGCCGTCGGCGCCGGCAGCCTCGAGGGCCTTGGCGATCTCGGCGACGTTGACCGGCGCCATCTTCACGAACAGAGGCTTATCGGTCACCTTGCGGCAGGCAGCCATAACGGAAGAGGCGCCCTCGGGCGTGGAGCCCATGGCGGCACCGCCGGCGGCGATATTGGGGCAGCTCACGTTGATCTCGTAGCCGGCAGCCCAGGGGCACAGCTCGACATACATCTCGAGTGCGCGGACAAACTCGTCAACGGAGTGGCCGGCAACCTGACAGATGACCTGGCAGCCGTCCTTGGAAAGCTGCTCGAGCCACGGACCGGACTCGCGGGCAAAGGCGGCCACGCCGGGGTTCTGAAGGCCCACGGAGTTGATCATACCGCCGGGGATCTCGGCCATGCGGGGCGCGGGGTTGCCGGGCCAGGGCTCGGCAGCGCAACCCTTGGTGGTGATGGCGCCCAGCTGGGAAACATCAAAGAAGTTCTGGAACTGCCAACCGTAGCCAAAGGTACCGGCTGCGGTGTTGATGGGGTTCTGCATCTTGACGCCGCCGAAATCGACGGCCATGTTCACGGTACCCACTAGAAGACCACCACCTTGGAAGCATCGAACACGGGGCCGCACATGCAAGCACCCTTCATACCGTCGACCGTCTCGACATTGCAGGTGTTGCAGGCGCCAAAGCCGCAGCTCATCATGCGCTCGAGCGACACCTCGCAGTACGCACCGGCCTCGGCGGCAGCGGCGGCGACCTTCTTCATCATGACGGCGGGGCCGCAGCTGGCGACGTAGTCGTAGCCGCCCTCGCCGAGCAGCTCGGCGGCAGGATCGGTGCAAAAACCGTGCATGCCGAGCGTGCCATCATCGGTGCACACGTTAACCGTGGCGCCCAGCGCGCGGAACTCATCGACACCCACGGCCTTGGAAGCGGTGCCAAAGCCCAGGCAAACGTCGACATCCACGCCCTGCTCGGCAAGCATGCCGGCGAGGCACAGCACGGGCGGAACGCCGATGCCGCCCGCCACGAGCAGCGCCTTCCTGGTGCCCTCGGGAACAAGCCAGCCGCGGCCGCCAGGGCCCAACAGGTTGGACTTGGAGCCGGGGGCCATCTGCGACAGACGACGGGTGTCGTCGCCCACGACGGCGTACCACAGCTCGACGGTGCCGGCCTGGGCGTCGGCGCGATAGAAGCTCAGAGGCACGCGAAGCAGCGAGGACGCATCGCCGGGCACGGCGATGTTCACAAACTGACCGGGCTTGAGCGCACTTGCAAGCTTGGGGGCCGAGATGACGAGCGAGAAGATGCCGTCGGCGATCTCCTGGTTCGAGACGACCTCGAAGTCGTGCATGCGTGCAGTGGAAGGTGTGGGCATAGACGCTCCAATCCCCCATGCGGTTGCATGGTCCAAACGAACAGAAAGCGCGGCACCGCAAGGGCGCCGCGCACAAAAGCGATAAGGCTATGCTAGCAGATGCAGCCGTCGGCGAGCGTCTGCTTACCGCCGACAAACACATCGGTGGCACGACCGGTAAGCGTGCGGCCGGCGAAACCGGAGTTCTCGGCGCGCGACTCGTAGCCGTCCTCGCCGACCGTCCAGGTGGCGGACGCGTCGAAGACAGTCAGGTCGGCAACGGAGCCCGCCTTGACCTGAACCTGGTCGAGGCCCAGGATCTCACGCGGCTTGATGGCCATGAGCTCGACCATGCGGCCCATGCTCATCTTGCCCGTGTTGACCAGCTCGGTGAGCACGAGCGACAGCGAGGTCTCGAGACCGATCATGCCAAAGGGCGCAAGCTCGAACTCGCGGGCCTTCTCCCACGGGGTGTGGGGAGCGTGATCGGTGACGATAACGTCGACGGTACCGTCGATGACGCCCTGACGGATGGCCTCGGCGTCCTCGTCGGTGCGCAGCGGCGGATTGACCTTGAGCGAGGTGTTGTAGGTCTCGTCCAGGTCGTTCTCGGTCAGGAACATGTGGTGCGGGGTGGCCTCGCAGGTCACCTGAACGCCAGCGGCCTTACCGGCACGCACGAGCTCGAGACCGTGAGCGGTGGAGATGTGCTGGATGTGCAGCTTGGCACCGGTCAGCTTGGCGATCTCGATGTCGCGGGCGATCTGGAGCTCCTCGCCGGCAGCCGGCCAACCCTCGAGGGCCAGACGGGTCGAGACCTTGCCCTCGTTGATCTGGCCGTGGCCGACCAGGTCCTCGTCCTGGCAGTGGCTCATGAAGACCTTGCCGAACATCTTGCCGTAGTCCATGCAGCGACGGAGCATGCCCGCGCCCTGCACGCCGCGACCGTCATCGGTGAAGGCGACGGCGCCGTGGGCGACCATATCGCCCATCTCGGACATGGCCTCGCCCTTAAGACCGCGGGTCATGGCGCCCGACGGATAGACGCGGCAGTGGCCGACCTCGGCAGCACGGGACTTGACGAACTCCACGACGGTGCCGTTATCGGTGACGGGATCGGTGTTGGGCATGGAGCACACGCCGGTAAAGCCGCCCTTGGCAGCTGCGCGGGTACCGCTCTCGATGTCCTCTTTGACCTCGTAGCCGGGCTCGCGCAGATGCACGTGCATATCCACCAGACCGGGGACGAGGTACTTGCCGGAAAGGTCGCGGACCTCGGCTCCCTCGACGGCGAGATTCTCGCCGACCTCGGCGATCTTGTCGCCGTCAATCAGGACGTCAACGACACCGTCAAGCTCGACGGACGGGTCGACGACGTGGGCATTCTTAAGAAGCAAGGCCATTATCGGCACCTCCAAGCAGCAGATACAGGATAGCCATACGCACGCAGATACCGGCGTAGACCTGCTCCAGGATGACGGAGCGTTGCGGGTGGTCGGCCATATAGGAGTCGAACTCGACGCCGCGGTTGATGGGGCCCGGGTGGCAGATGATCGCATCGGGCTTCATGAGCTTCTCGCGGTCCTTGGTCAGGCCGAAGAGCCTGTGGTACTCGCGAATGGTCGGGAACGGGGCACCCTCGAGGCGCTCCTGCTGCACGCGCAGCATGTAGACGACGTCCAGCTCGGGCAGGACGGAATCGAGGTCGCTCGTCACGTGGTCGCAGCCAAGGACCTCGGGTGCCGGCGGCAGCAGCGTGCCGGGGGCGACGGCGTAGGTCTCGCAGCCCATGATCTTAAGGGCGGGGATCAGCGAGCCGCAGACACGGGAGTGGGAGATGTCGCCGACGACGGCGACCTTCAGACCGTGGAAGTCACCCTTGTGCTCCCAGATGGTGTACAGGTCGAGCAGGGCCTGCGTGGGGTGGTTATGCTTGCCATCGCCGGCGCAGATAACGCTCGCGGGCGAGTTCTGCGTGACGATGTAGGGCGCGCCGGCGTGCTTGTCGCGCACGACGATGCAGTCGATCTTGTAGGCGTTGAGGGTCTCGACGGTATCGACGAGGCTCTCGCCCTTGACCGTGGAGGTCGAGGAGCCGCCAAAGTTGAGGCTGTCGGCCGAAAGACGCTTCTCGGCGAGCTCGAAGGAGCTGCGGGTACGCGTCGAGGGCTCGTTGAACATGTTGACGATGGTCTTGCCCTTGAGCGTGGGGACCTTCTTGATCGCACGCTCGTTGACCTCGGAGAACGCCTTGGCGGTCTCGAGGATGAGCTTGATATCCTCTTCGGAGTACTCGGTAATGTCGATCAGGTGCTTATGGTTGAACGCCACGGTACTACTCACCTCCCAGCGGCGCGGAGCCCACGTGGGAACCCGGCGCGACGTCGTTAATCTCGACAGCGGTGTGGCCGTCGACTTCCTTCATATATAGGTGCACGTTCTCCTCATGCGACGAGGGAACGTTCTTGCCGACAAAGTCCGGCGAGATGGGGAGCTCGCGGTGGCCGCGGTCAACGAGGACTGCCAGCTCAATGCGGCTCGGACGGCCCAGGTCCATAACGGCGTCGAGAGCGGCGCGGATGGTACGACCCGTATACAGGATGTCGTCCACCAGCACGACGCGCTTGCCGTCGACGCTGAAGGGAATGTTGGTAGCGTGGATCGCGGGAGCGAAATTGGTCGCATAGTCATCGCGGTAGAAGCTGATGTCCAGGCTGCCGAGCGGAACGTCGACGCCCTCGATCTCCTTGATCTCCTCGACGAGCTTCTTTGCCAGAAGGTCGCCGCGCGTGACGATGCCGACCAGAGCGAGGTCTTCACAGCCCTCGTTGCGCTCGAGAATCTCGTGCGCGATGCGGGTCATCGCTCGGTTGACGGCGGTCTCGTCCATGATGACCGCCTTGGGGGAAGTCGTGCCCATCGATCTCCTTCCTCACATGTCTTGACTGCTGACACAGTCAAAAAAATAGATGCCCGACCGCTCAAAGCGGACCAGACACCCACAGGAAGGGCTGCTCTTTGGCAGCAATGTAATTCCATGTGGGTATCTCGTACCCCTTTAATGGTCAAGGGATAGTGTAGCCAACCTCGAGCTTAATTGCGAGCATAAATACAGAGCAATCCGTAAACGGAGCCCAATGCTCCATAAACCTATATATATTTGTGGGACGAGCTTGAAAACGCACGCACGAGCTGGCATAATCCCCTCTGCTGCACGCAAATCGGATCTACGTCCAGGGCCGTGGCGTGAGCACTATCGCCAAAAGAGGAATATCTCTGTGTAGATTACGCACAGGGAGCTGCTTCTGTGCTATAGTTCAGGCTTGTTTGTTAACGCGACATGTTCGTTTGTCGCCCAAGGAGGGTCAGTTATGTCCAAAGTTTGCGAAGTTTGCGGTAAGCACCCCGTTGCCGGTCGCTCCATCAGCCACTCTCACCGCGTCACCAACCGTAAGTTCCGCCCCAACATCCAGCGCGTCTACGTCGTCGTCGATGGTCACCGTCGCAAGATGAACGTTTGCTCCACCTGCCTCAAGTCTGGCAAGGTTGCGCGCTCCTAAATAAGGTCTTACCAACAAGTACCTCGGACTCTCCGGGTCAAAGACCTCGCGTTCATATAGAACTTACCAAAGGCGCCCTCCCCTACGGAGGGCGCCTTTTTGCACTCATTGGGGACAGACTTATATGAGGGTTTGCAGATGTCAAAGGGATCATAGCGCAGCTGGTATGCCTTGTAACTAACGGTACGCCTCGAGCGAGTCGGACGCACCTTACACGGGATTGAAATGGATGTAATCGAGTAGCTGCACCGCCTGTGTGTCCGACTCAACCGCGACCCGCGAATAGCGATTATCAAACAGATGTCCCGTTTTCCCATTGAAATACTCATGAGAGTCTGTCCCCAATGAGCGGGGCGATGCAGCAGGCAGATAGTTTTTGTTAAAACGCTTCATTTTATTGAAGCGTTTTAGTGTGCCTTTTAGAGGAATCTTACCGTTCGCCGAATAATTTCTTGCTATCATGCAAGGCGTAGGGTAAATCTCCGATCGCAAGGAGACACAAATGGTGAAAAAGTCACCGGAAAACACTACTCCCGCAATTGTGGACAACGTAGAGGCGCTTGAGGCTAAGCTCGCTCAGATGCGAGAGGCCCAGGCGCTTTTTGCTACGTACACGCAGGAGCAGGTCGACAAGATCTTCTATGAGGCCGCCATGGCCGCCAACAAGGCTCGTATCCCGTTGGCGAAGTTGGCCATCGAGGAGACCGGCCGCGGCGTTCTTGAGGACAAGGTCATCAAGAACCACTACGCCGCAGAGTACATCTACAACGCTTACAAGAACACCAAGACCTGTGGTGTCCTGGAGCGCGACGAGGCTTACGGCATCACCAAGATCGCCGAGCCCATCGGCATCGTGGGCGCCGTCATCCCGACGACCAACCCCACCTCCACCGCGATCTTCAAGACGCTGATCTGCCTGAAGACCCGCAACGCCATCATCATCTCCCCGCACCCGGCAGCCGCCAAGTGCACCATCGCCGCCGCCAAGCTCGTGCTTGACGCCGCCGTCAAGGCCGGCGCCCCCGAGGGCATCATCGGCTGGGTCGATGTCCCCTCCATCGAGCTGACCAACATGGTCATGCGCGACGTCGACATCATCCTCGCCACCGGTGGCCCGGGCATGGTCAAGGCCGCCTACTCCTCGGGCAAGCCCGCCCTGGGCGTTGGCGCCGGTAACACCCCGGTCGTCATCGACGACACCGCTGACGTGCTGCTCGCCGTCAACTCCATCATCCACTCCAAGACCTTCGACAACGGCATGATCTGCGCTTCCGAGCAGTCCGTGACCGTCATCGACACCATCTATGACCAGGTTAAGGCCGAGTTCCAGAAGCGCGGCTGCTACTTCGTCAAGCAGGGTGCCGAGATGGAGGCCCTGCGTGCCGCCATGTTCAAGAACGGCGCCCTCGATCACCGCATCCCCGGCATGGCTGCCGCCAAGATCGCCGAGCTCGCCGGCATCGAGGTTCCTGCCAAGACCAAGATCCTGATCGCCGAGGTCACCTCCACCGACCCCGCCAAGGAGGAGTTCTCCCACGAGAAGCTCTCCCCGGTCCTGGCCATGTATCACGCCAAGGACTTCCAGGAGGCCGTCGACAAGGCCGAGCACCTGGTGCTCGCCGGTGGCCCGGGCCACACCGCCTCTCTGTACGTGCACCCTGCCCAGGCCGAGAAGATCAGCCTGTTCGAGCACGTCATGAAGGCCTGCCGTATCGTCATCAACACCCCGTCCTCGCACGGCGGCATCGGTGACCTGTACAACTTTGGCATGAAGCCGTCTCTGACCCTGGGCTGCGGCTCCTGGGGCGGCAACTCCGTCTCCGAGAACGTTGGGGTGAAGCACTTGATCAACGTTAAGACTGTGGCCGAGCGCCGTGAGAACATGCTGTGGTTCCGCGCTCCCGAGAAGGTCTACTTCAAGAAGGGTTCCACGCCCGTCGCCCTCGACGAGCTTGGCAACGTCATGGGCAAGAAGCGCGCCTTCATCGTCACCGACCAGTTCCTCTTCAAGAATGGCAACACCCGCGCCATCGAGGCCAAGCTCGACGAGATGGGCATCGCCCACGACTGCTTCTACGACGTCGAGCCCGATCCGTCGCTGCAGTGCGCACGTCGCGGCGCCAAGCAGATGGCTCTCTTTGAGCCGGACGTCATCATCGCCGTCGGCGGTGGCTCCGCTATGGACGCCGGCAAGATCATGTGGATGATGTACGAGCACCCCGAGTGCAAGTTTGAGGACATGGCCATGGACTTCATGGACATCCGCAAGCGTATCTTCACCTTCCCCGAGATGGGCAAGAAGGCCTACTTCGTCGCCGTCCCGACCTCTTCGGGTACCGGCTCCGAGTGCACGCCGTTCGCCATCATCACCGACAAGGAGACCGGCATCAAGTGGCCGCTCGCCGACTACGCGCTGCTCCCCAACATGGCTATCGTCGACGCCGACAACTGCATGACCGCCCCGCGCGGCCTGACCGCTGCCTCCGGCATCGACGTCATGACCCACGCCATCGAGTCCTACGTCTCCATCATGGCTTCCGACTACACCAAGGGCCTCTCCGAGCGCGCTGCCAAGCTCGTCTTTGAGAACCTGCCCTCCAGCTTCACGAACGGCGCCAAGGACCCGCACGCCCGCGAGGAGATGCACAACGCCTCCTGCATGGCCGGTATGGCCTTCGCCAACGCCTTCCTGGGCCTCAACCACTCCATGGCTCACAAGCTCGGCGCTTTCCATCACCTGCCCCACGGCATCGCTAACGCCGTCATCCTGACCCGCGTCATGCGCTACAACGCCGCCGAGGCTCCCGTCAAGATGGGTACCTTCTCCCAGTATCCTTACCCCAACGCGCTGCACAACTACGCCGAGATGGCCAAGTACTGCGGCATCGAGGGCAAGGACGACAAGGAGGTCTTCGAGAACTTCATCACGAAGCTCGAGGAGCTCAAGGACTTCATCGGTGTCAAGAAGACCATCGCCGACTACGGTGTTGACGAGCAGTACTTCCTCGACACCCTCGACGAGATGACCGAGCAGGCATTCAACGACCAGTGCACCGGCGCTAACCCGCGCTACCCGCTCATGAGCGAGATCAAGGAGCTCTACCTGGACGCCTACTACGGCCGCGAGCCCCAGGACTACGCCGTCTGCTAGTTTTTAGCACGGTTTTTTGCGGCGGGGGTGCACGGGTGTTTCACACACCCCCGCCGTCGCTTCTATCGCATCGTTGAAAGGATGCAACCATGCTGCTACCCGATTCCAAGACCGAGCTCGTCCGCCGTGGCAACAAGGTCGTTTACGACCTGGGCGACAAGATCGTCAAGGTCTTTAACGAGACCAAGCCTGTCTCCGACGTGTTCAACGAGGCTTTGAATCTTGCCCGCATCAATGAGTGCGGCATCCGCAGCCCCAAGGCTCTCGAGGTTTCCCAGCTCGAGAACGCCAACGGCTGGGCGCTCGTGACCGAGAAGGTTCCGGGCACCACCCTTGCCGAGAAGATGACTGCCGAGCCCCAGCGCTTTGGTGAGTACCTCGAGATGTTCGTCGACCTCCAGATCGAGATCCACGGCTACACCTCCCCGCTGCTCAACCGTCAGCGCGACAAGTTCGCCCGCATGATCGACAGCCTTGATCAGCTCAATGCCACCACGCGCTACAACCTTCAGGAGCGTCTGGACGGCATGACCAAGGAGTTCAAGGTCTGCCACGGCGACTTCAACCCCTCCAACGTCATCGTCGGCGACGACGGCCAGCTCTATGTGTGCGACTGGGCACACGCCACCCAGGGCTCCCCTGCTGCCGACGTTGCCACCACCTACCTGCTCTTTGCCCTCAACAGCAAGGACCAGGCCGAGGCCTACCTGGAGCTCTACTGCGACCGTGCCGACATGCCCATGCAGGTCGTGCGTCAGTGGACGAGCATCGTCGCCGCTTCCGAGCTCGCTCGTAAGCGCAACGTGAACGATGAGTTCCTGAAGAACTGGATCGACGTCGTCGATTATCAGTAATATCTGAGCGATTTATTTCGCATCGGAGGCACAATGGAAAACCCCGCAGCTCGCATGGGCTGTGGGGTTTTCCTTTTAGATATCGAGGATGCTACAAGATAATAGGACGGCCCCGCATCTCCCCGATTGGAGATATGCGGGGCCGTCCCACATATCGAACTACAAGCGAAATCGTCGATTAACGGCGGGCTGCCTTAACAAGCTCGGCAACCTTGGCAACGACCTCGTCGATCGCCACGTCCTCGCGCTCGCCCGTAGCACGGTCCTTGAGCTCAACGGTGCCATTCTTAAGGCCGCGCTTGCCCAGAACCACCTGATACGGGAAGCCCATGAGGTCGTTATCGGCAAACTTAAAGCCCGGACGCTCATCGCGATCGTCGACGACGACCTCGATACCCTCGGCACACAGGCCATCAACAATCTGCTCGCAGACGGTAGCGCACTCTTCCTTCTTGGGATCAAGCGGAATCACCGCGACCTCGTACGGGGCAACGGAGACCGGCCAGACGATACCGTGCTCGTCGTTGTGCTGCTCCACGACGGCAGCAAGCGAGCGGGACACGCCCACGCCGTAGCAACCCATGATGAGCGGCTTCTCCTTGCCGTCCTCATCCATAAAGGTGGCACCCATGGCCTCGGAGTACTTGGTGCCCAGCTGGAAGACCTGAGAGACCTCGATGCCGCGGGCAGCGGAGAGCGGCTTGCCGCAGTGCGGGCAGGGGTCGCCGGCGACAACGGTGACCAGATCGGCCCACTCATCGACGGTAAAGTCGCGCTCGGGGCAGGCACCGGTAAAGTGATAATCGACCTCGTTGGCACCGCAGGCCCACTGTTTGGACTCGCGCAGGCTCTCGTCGCAGACCAGACGAATGCCATCGGGCAGGTTAACCGGTCCGATAAAGCCCTTGTGCAGGCCGTTCGCCTGAAGCTCCTCGTCGGTCATCATGCGATAACCCTTGCCAAAGACGTGCTCGGCCTTGCAATCGTTGAGCTCGTGATCGCCCGGAACAATGGCCACGACCGGCTTGCCCTCGGCGTCGATGAGTGCCAGCGACTTGCGCGTGCCGTTCTCGGGGAAACCGAAGAACTTGGCGACGGCCTCGATGGTGCCCATGCCCGGAGTCTCGACCTTGGTGAGTGTACCGTCGCCAGGACCCTCGGTCACAACAACCTTGGTGCTTGCGGCCTCGTCATCGGCAGCGAAGCCGCAATCGTCGCAGTAGACGAGCGAAGCCTCGCCAGCCTCGGCCAAAGCCATGTACTCGACGGAAGTATCGCCACCGATCTCACCGGAGTCGGCAACAACGGGCAGGGCCTTGATATAGCAGCGCTCGCAGATGTTAGCGTAGGCCTGCTTCATCTTGTCATACTCCTCCTGCAGGCTCTCCTGCGTGGCGGAGAAGCTGTAGGCGTCCTTCATGATGAACTCGCGACCGCGCATCAGGCCAAAGCGGGGGCGGAACTCGTCGCGGAACTTATCCTGGATGTGGTAGAGGTTAACGGGTAGCTGCTTGTAGGAGCGCAGCTCATTGCGCACCAGGGCCGTGACGGTCTCCTCGTGCGTGGGGCCCAGGACGAACTCGCGACCGTGACGGTCGTCAAAGCGCACAAGCTCCTTGCCATAGGCGTCGATGCGGCCGGACTCACGCCACAACTCGGCATCGACCATGATAGGCATCATAAGCTCCTGGGCGCCGGCGGCGTCCATCTCGTCGCGCACGATGTTCTCGATCTTGCGAATCGAGCGCCAAGCAAGCGGCAGGTAGGAATATAGACCGGCGGCCTCCTTACGGATCATGCCGGCACGGAGCAGCAGACGGTGGCTGGCGAGCTCAGCGTCCGCCGGATCCTCTTTAAGCGTCGGCGCATAAAGCTTAGACATATACATTGCTCGGGTCATTTATTTCTCCTCAATAAGCTTGTCGACCTCGGCCATAAGCGCGTCGACAATTTGGTCCTCAGCTACTTTACCAATGATCTGGCCATGCGAAAAGAGCAAGGCCTGACCACGTCCGCAAGCAACGCCCAGATCGGCATCAGATGCCTCGCCGGGGCCATTAACGGCACATCCCATCACAGCGATCGAAAGCGGCGCGGAGTAGTTCTTAAGCCGCTCGGTAACCTCCTCGGCAATGGGAATAAGGTTAACCTGGCAGCGGGCGCATGTGGGGCACGAGACAATCTCGGGGCCACGGCGACGCAGGCCCAACGACTGCAGAATACCCCAGGCAACCGGCGGCTCCTCAACCGGATCGGCTGTGAGCGACACACGCATGGTGTCGCCAATGCCTTCGGAAAGCAAGATACCCAAGCCTACAGAGCTCTTGATGGTGCCCTGGAGCTTGGTCCCCGCCTCCGTCACGCCCAGGTGAAGCGGAACGTGGGGAATCTCACGCGACAGGGCTCGATAGGTATCAAGCGTCGTTTGCACGCTATGGGCCTTGGCCGAAAGCACAATGTTCGTAAAGCCGCGGTCTTCAAAATGCTTAACGAAACGCTCGCTCGACATCACGAGCTTTTCGGGCTGCGTAAGGTCGTCGCGCTCGGCGATATCCTGCTCAAGCGAACCGGCATTGACGCCGATACGAATCGCACAGCCAGCGGCACCCGCGGCATCGATCACCGCGTCAACCTTGGCCCAATCGCCGATATTGCCGGGATTGATGCGCAGCTTGGCAGCACCGGCCTCAACGGCACCAATGGCGAGCTTATGGTTAAAGTGGATATCGGCGACAATCGGCACCGGAGACTCGGCGCAGATGGTGCGAAAACCCTCAAGCGCAGCCTCGGTGGGCACGCTCACGCGCACGATATCGCAGCCAGCCTGCGCCAAAGCACGCACTTGCGCAAGCGTTGCCTGGGCATCAGCGGTATCGGTGCAGGTCATGGATTGGACCACCACCGGCGCACCGCCACCGATCTGCACGCCGCCCACATGCACGGGGCGCGTCAGCTCGCGAGGCAAAGGATGGGATAAAGACAATCCAAACACTCCCCTACAGAATAAATCGAAGGATGTCGGAACGAAGCATATAGACAAACAGCAGCGCAAAAAGCGCGATGCCCACATAGCTCACGATCGACTGGACCTTGAGCGGAAGCTCGCGGCCAGCAATCTTTTGAATGATCTCGATGACCAGCTTGCCGCCATCGAGCGGTGGGATAGGCAGCAGGTTCATAAAGCCAAGCGAGAACGAAATGAGGGCGGCAAACGAAAGGAACGTTGCAGGGCCAGCGGCAGCAGCCTGCGAGGACATAACGCTAATACCCACGATCGAAGAGGACTGATCGAGAATCTCCATCGTATGCTGCGGCTGGAGCAGACGCATCACACCCTCCGCTGTCTGCACGACATAGGAGAAGGACAGACGAGCCGACGTGATGGGGTCTAAACGGACCACCTGCGTAGAGGCATACACACCTAGGCGCTCGTCCTCTTTGAGTGCAACCGTGGTCGAATGCCGCTTGCCGTCACGCTCGTACTCGATGGCGATATCGTCCTTACCGGCAGCCTTGCCAATGGCATCGTAAACGTCCATCCAGGTAGAGCACGATACTCCGTCGACCGAAAGGATCGCGTCGCCGCCCTCGATTCCCGCCGCGGCGGCAATCGAGCCTTCGTCAACCTGGCCAATCACATTGGTATCCACCGGCACCGTGACACCTGCGATGGAATAGATGCTCATAAGGAGCAAAAAGCCCGTCAGGATATTGACGATAATGCCCGCAAGCAGCATAAAGGCACGTTTAACAAAGCCCTGGCCCAAATAGGTGTGCGAGCGCTCACGTGCAAGGAATTCGGCCTCGCCGCACGGCAGTTCCCATACATCGCCCTCGGCAGTCGCATGCTCTCGATCGAACTTGCGACCGTCAAAGGTGGTATATCCTGCAGCATCGCGCGGCAGGGTCTGGTACTTGGTGGGATAGTAACTGGGCGAAGGCTTTTCCCCTTCTTCATACCAGGGGGCGATGGAGCCCCAACCCAAGAGCAAGGCGCATGCCTCGAGCACAACCTCCTCGGATAGCTCGAGCTCGACAGCAAGGTCGGCCACGGTCACGCGACCATGACGATAGATAGCCGCGAGCACGCGATCGGCACACGAGACATCGGTCGGATCCATGCCACAGATGGCAGCATAGCCACCCAGCAGCAGCGGCGTCACGCCAAACTTGGTGCCGATGCGACGCGATGTGTGGTGGATATCAAAGCGACACGGCAGGCCCAAAAAGAACTCAGTCACGCGGACACCGCAGGCACGCGCCGCCAAAAAGTGGCCGCCCTCGTGCAAAAACACGAGGACGGAAAGCATCAGCAGGCCCCAAAAGACCGATGAGAGAACGCTCAGAACAGTATCCATAAAACGAAAAAGCAATCCTTATGGGTTAAGAACGGGATGCGGCGAGCACCTGCGCGGCCTTTTCACGCGCCCACGCATCGATGTCGCGAAGCTGTTCAAACGAATCGACCGTCTGCGCATCGTGAGCATCCATGCAGGATTCCACAATGCGGTCGATATCGGTAAAGCTGCAGCCATCATGCAGGAAGGCATCGACGGCGACCTCGTTGGCGGCATTGAGCACGCACGGCATGGTGCCGCCCGTCTTGCCGGCACGTTCGGCCAGCGCTAGGCAGCGGAAGGTATCCATATCGGCCGCGTCAAAGGTAAGCTGCCCCAACTCGCGGAAATCGATACGCGGAGCCGGCGTATCCCAACGCTCAGGATACGAGAAGGCAAACTGAATGGGAATACGCATGTCGGAAGCACCGAGATGCGCCATCACAGAGCCGTCGGCAAACTCGACCATGGAGTGAATCTTGGACTGGCGCTGCACGACCACGTTAATGAAATCGAGATCGCAGCCAAACAGATGCATGGCCTCGATACGCTCCAGACCCTTGTTCATGAGGGTGGCGGAGTCGATCGTGATCTTGGCACCCATAGCCCACGTAGGATGAGCCAGGGCATCGGTGCGCGTCACGCGATCGAGCTCGTCACGCGTGCGGCCAAAGAACGGGCCGCCCGAGCAGGTAAGCCAAATGCAGTGAGCCTCGCGCGGATTCTCGCCAAGATAGCACTGGTAGATGGCAGAATGCTCGGAGTCGACCGGGATAAGCTGACCCGGCTGCGCCAACGGCATAAGCAGATCGCCACCGACGACGAGCGACTCCTTGTTGGCCAAGGCAAGACGCTTGTTCGAGGTCAGGGCAGCATGGCTCGCTTCGAGACCGGCAGCGCCCACGATGGCCACGAGCACGCAGTCGACATCATCGCGGCATGCGAGCTCGCACACGGCCTGTGCGCCAACGCCGAGCTCCGTGCCCTCGGGCAGTTCCTGCAGCACGGCGTCGGCGCCATGGGAGGCGTCCGCCACGGCAACCGCCGGAACCGAGAACTCACGGGCAGTGGCAACGAGCTCGGAGGTGCTGGAGTTAACGGACAGCGCCGTCACCTGCAGGCGATCGGCATGCTGTCGGCACACGTCGAGCGCCTGAGTGCCGATAGAACCCGTACAGCCCAGAATGGCAACACGAAGACGCCCGTCGGGACCGTAGGTGGTCTGATAAGCCATTACAGCACGCCTCCGATCATCAGCAGCAGCTGCGCGGTAATGCAGCCAAAGATGAGCGAATCGCTGCGGTCGAGCATGCCGCCATGGCCCGGGATGAGATTGCCGGAATCTTTGACGCCCACGCCGCGCTTGATACGCGACTCGATGAGGTCTCCGATAACTCCCAGGATGGAGACGACCACGCCGCACAGCAGTGCATAGGGAAGACTCAGCTTATAGAAGTGCGTTGCCCACAGGATGAGCCAGATCAAGACAGAGCCCAAAATGCCGCCGACAAAGCCTTCCCAGCTCTTTTTGGGAGAGATCTTGGGAACCATCTTATGCTTGCCGATGCGGCTGCCCACGATGTAGGCAAAAGAGTCGGAGACCCAAAGGGACGCGCAAACGCCCACCGAAAGCAGGGCGCCGGCAAAACCGGGCACGGCATCGCGCAGCAGCACGATAGCCGACAGCATAAAGCCGGTGTAGATAGGGCCCATGAGCGTCACGGCAACGTCAGAGATGCGGGTGCGCGGAGACCAGACATACCAGATACCAACCGCAAGCATCAAAGCGAACAGCAGGGCGTTCAACAGCAGCGAATCGCCCAGTGCCGAGAGCGGAAAGAGCACGGCGGCAGCAATACCAAGGCGCTCGTTGGCAACCTTGCCGTCGAGCCTCGTCATGCGGAAGAACTCATAGCAGCACAGACCGCTCATGACGGAAACGAAGATCGCCGTGGGCACAATACCCAAAACCAGGCACAGGATAAATACAACGGCATAGACGATACCGGCGGCAGCGCGGGTGATAAAGCCCGCCAGCCATGAACCGGAGCTGCCCTTCGCTGCGGGCGCCCCTGCAGGGGCAGCCTTACGCGCGGGCGTCGCGGAAGTAGGCGCCTTGGGAGCGGATGCCTTGGGACGTTCGGACACGATTAAGCCTCCTCGGTCTTGCTCAGTCCACCAAACCTACGGTCGCGACCCTGGTAGGCCAAAATGGCGTCGACAAGGCCCCAGCGGTCAAAGTCGGGCCAATAGGTATCGGTGACATAGAACTCGGAATAGGCAACCTGCCACAGCAGATAGTTCGAAAGACGAAGCTCGCCGGAGGTGCGAATCACAAGCTCCGGATCGGGAAGACCGGCGGTGTACAGGTGCGAAGCCACCATATTGTCGTCAACCGCGGCGGGATCGATCTTGCCGGCGGCCGCATCAAGCGCGATCTGGCGGACAGCGCGGGTGATCTCAGCACGGGCACCGTAGTTAACGGCCAGCGCCAGCGTCATACCGGTATGGTCGGCGCACTCGGCAAGGCCGCGCTCAAAGACGTCGCGGGTCTTCTTGGGCAGCGCGGAAATATCGCCCAAAAAGACAACGCGGACGTTCTCGCGCTTAAGCAGCGGCAGCTCATCGATAAACGTCTTGGCAAACAGGTGCATCAGAACGTTGACTTCGTGCTGCGGGCGATTCCAGTTTTCGGTCGAGAACGCATAGGCCGAAAGCACGTCGACGCCCAGGCGCACGCAGGCGGTAATGATCTCGCGCAGCGAGACGATGCCGGCCTTGTGGCCTTCGGTGCGGGCAAGACCGCGCGACGTGGCCCAACGGCCGTTGCCGTCCATGATGCACGAAATATGGTGCGGAATGTTATTGAGGTCAAGGTCGGAAAAACCGACGCCCGCAGGGGCGTCGGCAAAGTACTCGACCAGTTTATGCTCGTCGTATTGCACCTTAGATCTCCATGACCTCGGCTTCTTTTTCCTTCAGAAGCTCCTCGACCTTGGCGACATACTCATCAGTGTGCTTCTGGACCTTGGCCTGCTCGCGACGGACATCGTCCTCGGTGAGCTCCTCATCGCGCTCGAGCTTGTTGTTGAAGTCGCGACGGATGTTACGGATAGACACCTTGGCCTGCTCAGCGTACTCGCGGCACTCCTTGACGAGCTCGCGACGGCGCTCCTCGGTGGGAGCCGGGAACGGCAGACGAACGACGGTGCCATCGGAGTTGGGGGTAATACCCAGATCGGAAGCGCCGATGGCCTTGACGATAGCGTTGATGAGTGCCTTATCCCACGGCTCGATGAGCAGCATGTGGGCCTCGGGGGTCTTGACGGCGGCAACCTGCGTGACCGGCGTGGGAACACCGTAATAATCGACGGTGATGTCGGACAGAATGTTGGCATTGGCGCGGCCGGTACGAACCTTGGAGAAGTTATGCTTGAGGGACTCGAGCGACTTGTCCATGTGGGCGGTGATGTTCTCTGCCATGCTTAATCCTCCTGATAGACGAGCGTGCCGACGGGCTCACCCGAAAGCGCGCGCTTGACGGTGTCCTCGCCATCGATGTTGAGGACCAAAATCGGCATACGGTTATCCTGGCACAGAGCCGTAGCCGTGGAATCCATAACCTGCAGACCGCGGACGAGAACCTCGTGATAGGTAATCTTGTCAAAGCGGACGGCATCGGCGCACTTGACGGGATCCTTGTCGTAGATGCCGTCAACCTTGGTGGCTTTAATCAGAATCTCGGCGCCGATCTCGCACGCACGAAGAGCCGCGGCGGTATCGGTCGTAAAGTACGGATTGCCCGAACCAGCGGCAAAAATAACGACGTTGCCCTTGGAAAGGTGGTTGATGGCGCGACGGCGAATATAGGGCTCGCAGATCTCGTTCATCTGGATAGCGCTCATCACGCGGCAGGGAACATCGTTGTGCTCGAAGGCATCCTGCAGGGCGAGCGCGTTCATAACGGTCGCGAGCATGCCCATATAATCGGCCTGAGCACGCTCCATGCCACCGGCAGCGCCTGCCATGCCGCGGAAAATATTGCCGCCGCCGACAACGACGCCGACCTCATGGCCAACGGCGAGCAGCTCCTTGACCTGCTTGGCAAGATGGTCGGTAACCTTGGGGTCGATGCCATATTGGCCGTCGCCCATCAGTGCTTCGCCGGAAAGCTTAAGAAGCACGCGTTTATATCGGATGTCGGACAAAGCGATCCTCCTTTAATTGGACTCTCAATATGATATCAAAGGCTCTGATAAGAGCCATGAAAAAGCAGGCTGTGAGTAAAACCCACAGCCTGCTCATTACCAGCTACAAGAGCTTATTTATTCGCCACGGACCAGACGGTCAAAGGCAACGACGGTAATGGTGTCGCCGAGCTCCTTGGAGACCTGCTCAGCGTACTTCTTGATGGTGAGGGAGCTGTCCTTGATGAACTCCTGCTCGGTGAGCACGGACTGCTTGTAGAACTTCTCCAGACGGCCGACAGCCATCTTCTCCTGAATAGCCTCGGGCTTGCCGGACTCGGCAGCCTGGGCCATGTAGATCTGCTTCTCGTGCTCGACGGTCTCGGCCGGAACCTGATCGCGGGTAGCGCAGATCGGGGCGACGGCGGCAACCTGAAGGGCAACGTCGTGAGCGAAGGTCTTGAAGGATTCAGCCTGAGCGGTCTCAGCCTTCTCGAAGGCGAACTCGACGAGGACGCCGATCTTACCACCCATGTGGATGTAAGAAGCGAGCGCGCCGTTCTCAGCCTTGCGGGCAGCGAAGCGGGAGATCTTCATGTTCTCGCCCATGATGTGAATCATCTCGGTGAGCTCGGAGGAAACGGTCTCCTCGCCCATCGGCTTCTCGAGCAGAGCGTCGACGTCAGCAGGCTCGGTGGTAGCGACAACCTCAGCGACCTTGGAAGCAAAGCCGGTGAACTTGGCGTTAGAGCCAACGAAGTCGGTCTCGCAGGAGAGCTCGAGCAGAGCGCCGGTCTTGCCATCCTCGGAGACGAACGCGGCGACAGCGCCCTCGTTGGTCTCACGGCCAGCCTTCTTGGCAGCCTTGGCAAGGCCGTTCTTACGCAGAACGTCGACAGCGGCGTCCATGTCGCCGTCAGCCTCGACGAGAGCCTTCTTGCACTCCATCATCGGGGAGTCGGTCATCTCGCGGAGCTGCTTGACCATAGCGGCGGTAATCTGGGCCATTGTGGTTCCTTTCAAAGAGATGAAAAAGAATTAACTAAGACTGATTTACTCGGCCTTGGGCTCAGCGGCCATCTCGGCCTCGGAGACCTGCTCCTTGCCGGAGCCAGCGAGGCAGGCGTCAGCCATGAGCTCGCACATAAGGGTGACAGCGGAGATAGCGTCATCGTTGCAGGGGATGCCGTACTCGACCTCGTCGGGATCGGAGTTGGTGTCGATCAGGGCGACGACGGGGATGTTCAGGCGCTGGGCCTCCTTGATGGCGTTCTCCTCGCGCTTGGTGTCGATGACGAAGAGAGCCTGGGGCAGACCCTTCATGTCGCGGGCGCCACCGAGGTTGGTCTGGAGCTTAGTGAGCTCCTTGCCGAGAACAGCCTGCTCCTTCTTGGGCAGAACAGCCATGCGGCCGTCCTCGACCATGGCCTCGAGCTCCTCCATGCGGTTGATGCGGGAGCGGATGGTGACGAAGTTGGTCAGCATACCGCCGAGCCAACGCTGGTTGATGTAAGGCATGTTGGCGCGCTCAGCAGCGTTCTTGACGGCCTCCTGAGCCTGCTTCTTGGTGCCGACGAACAGCACGTTGCCACCCTTGGCGACGTTCTTGACGAAGGTGTAGGCCTGGTCGGCGTCGAGGATGGTCTGCTTGAGGTCGAGGATGTAGATGCCGTTGCGCTCACCGAAGATGAACGGCTTCATCTTGGGGTTCCAGCGACGGGTCTGGTGACCGAAGTGGCAGCCGGCCTCGAGCAGAGTGCGGATATTAATCTTGGTAGCCATGTTAAACCTCCTGTGGTTTGCCTCCGCGCGGGGTCATCCTCCAAAACCAACCCGGACATGTGCTACCAAAGCCCGGGCACCACGGTATGAAGTAGCCGCGCGTGCGTGATAAAAACATGTTGCCGTGAAGCAACCCGATGAATGATAGCAGGAATGCCTCTTCCTGCCAACCCGCAATCAAAACCACACACCTGAGTGCGGCGCGGGACGTCCCAGCCACTATTCGCCGCGGGGATGGGCTTGAGCCACGGCACGTTTGAGCCGATCGGGTGTGAGATGCGTGTAGATCTGCGTCGTGGACAGGCTCGCATGACCTAGCAGCTCTTGAACCGAGCGCAGGTCCGCACCGCCCTCGAGCAAGTCGGTCGCAAAGGTATGGCGCATCGCATGCGGGGCGATGTCAGCCGGAATGCCGGCGAGCGTCGCCAGCGTATGGAACCGCCGCCGGAGCATCGCGGCGCTCATGCGATTGCCGCGCGCCGATATAAGCAGCGGATGCGGCCCGGTAGCGAGGTCGCGGCGCTTTGCCCGAGCGAGCAACTCCGGCCTCCCCTCTTCAATATAGAGACGCGTCACATCGAGCGCACGACGATACAGAGGAACGATGCGCTCCTTGCTTCCCTTGCCCCACAGGCGCAGCGTGCGCTCGGACCAACCAATAGACTCCACGTTGAGCGCCGCGAGCTCCGAGATTCGCGCGCCGGAGGCATAGAGCAACTCAAGCATCGCCGCATCGCGCAGTCCCGCGGGCGTCGAGGTATCAGGCGTCTTGAGCAGTGCCTCAACCTGCTGGGTCGTAAGGACGCCCGGCAGGTCACGCGGCAGCTTGGGCGATGCGATCACCGAGACCGCATCGCCCTCGACAATCCCCTCGGCAGCCATCCAGCGATAGAGTGAGCGAATGGCAGACAGGTGTGCCGCAAGGGTCCGAGCCGCCGCCTGGCCACGCGACAGCTCGGCCAAATAGGAACGAACGGTCCGTACGTCGGCGGCGCGAGCGTCGATGCCCTCGCGCTCGCACCAGGCAGCAAAGCGCTCCAGCCTCGAGCCATAGGCCGTCACCGTGTTGGGAGAAAGACCCTCGACGCGTGCGATATAGGCGATAAACGAGTCGACGGTGTCGTACAGGTCAAAGGCTATGACCGGTCGCCTCCAAACAAGTCGGAACGCGTGGCCAAGTAGGCATCGAGGGCCTCGAGCGCACGGTCCGCATAGGCCTGATATCGGTCGCGCTTGCTGCGGCGCTTACCATCCTCGAGTGGCGGCACCAGGCCAAAGTTGACATGCATAGGCTGATAGCCCACGGTGGCAGGATCGGTCGCATAGTCCACGAGCGCACCTAGGGCGCCCACACGCGGCAACTCGACGCCCGCGGCACCGATAGCCTCGGCATAGGTGTTGAGCGCCGCGAGAAGACCTGTCGCCACGGCTTCCATGTACCCCTCGGTGCCGGTGATCTGACCGGCCAGGCGCACGCCGGTACCGGGCACGGCAAAGGTGCCATCGAGCACGTGCGGAGCGTCGACAAAGGTATTGCGATGCATGACACCGTAGCGGAAGAACTCAGCGTTCTCCAGGCCCGGCACCATATGGAAGACGCGCTTCTGCTCGCCAAAGGTCAAGTTGGTCTGGAAGCCCACCAGGTTATAGGCGGTCTTCTCCTTGTTCTCGGCACGCAGCTGTATCGCCGCCCAGGGGCGACGTCCGGTACGCGGGTCGGTGAGGCCAACGGGCTTCATGGCGCCAAAGCGAATGGCGTCCTTGCCGGTGCGCGCAACTTCCTCGGCAGGCTGGCAGGCCTGGAACAAATCGCCGCCCTCAAAGTCTTTGAGCACCACGCGGTCGGCCGTGGTAAGCGCCTCGATAAAGGCCTCGTACTCCTCTTTATTGAGCGGAGCGTTGAGATAGTCGCCGCTCCCCTGCTCCTCATAGCGCGACTGCGAGAACAGCACGTCCATATCGAGCGTGGAGGCATCGACGATCGGCGCCGCGGCATCGAAGAACGCAAGGGCATCGCCACCGACGAGCTTCATAACCTCTTCGCTCAGCGCCGGTGAACACAGCGGGCCCGCGGCAATGACCACGTGACCCTCGGGAATCTGCGTGACCTCGCCGTGCACGACCTCGATATTGGGACGGGCGGCAACCTCGGCCTCGACAAGCTCGGAAAACTTGACGCGGTCGACCGCCAAGGCGCCACCGGCGGGAACAGCCGCGTGATGGGCGCAATCGAGCAGGACTGAACCCATGCGCTCAAGCTCGGCTTTCAGCAAACCAGCCGCGGAATCCGGACGGGTCGACTTAAACGAATTGGAGCAGACGAGCTCTGCCAGGTGATCGGTATGGTGGGCCGGGGAGCTCACCTGGGGGCGCATCTCGCACAGCTTTACGGCAAACCCGCGATCTGCCAGCTGGATCGCGCACTCCGACCCCGCCAGACCGCCACCGATAACTGTCACCTGATCGAACTGCATCTGCAAACACCTTTCTAATTGACACGTTTTCCATTGTGACCGAAGGGTGTCTGGGCGTGAAGGGCAAACTTGGAGGGCGCATACCTTCCATCCATCATGCGCTCGATAAGGCCCTCGAGTTCAAGCGAACCCAAGAGTTTGAGTACACCGACGGCATCGAGCGAGACGAGCGCCGCGATGTCGTCGACCTTGAGCGGAGAGGCGATGAGCGCATGCATCACGGTCTGCTGCGTTTGATCCAGGTCGGCAATGCCGGGAGCATCGGGGCGCGAGTAGCGCAGGGTTCCATAGATGCGTGAGATAGCCATCTCGATAGATTCCTCGTCGATGATGCAGCAGGCACCGTTCGCAATGAGGTAATTCGTGCCACGCGACTCGGGCGATAGGATCGACCCCGGCACGGCAAGAAGTTCGCGCCCCAAATCCATAGCAGCCTCGGCTGTAGAAAACGTCCCGGAAGGCATACCAGCCTCGGATACAAAGAGGGCTTGCGACAGGGCCGCGATCACGCGATTGCGGCGCGGAAAGGCAAACTTGCGCGGACCCATGCCCCACGGAGAGATCGACACGACCGTGCCACCCGTATCAAGCGTGCGCGTAATAAGCCCCGCGCTCGAACGCGGATAGACCACGTCGGCGCCCGTCCCCAGCACCACGACGTGTTTGCCGCCAGCGTTGACCGCAGCCCAACCCGAGGCCTGGTCGCAACCGACCGCGCCGCCCGAAACTACCGTCACTCCCGCCTCGACCGCCACCTTTGCCGCAAGCTCTGCCACGGCAAGACCATACGGCGAGGCCTTGCGCGCGCCGATGATGGAGAGCGCGGGCGTCGAAAGCACCTCGGGGTTGCCGCGCACATAGAGCGTCTGGGGTACATCAGGAAGCTCCAAAACGGTCTCGGGATACAACGCATCACCTGGATGCAGCTCAAAGGTCCCCTCGGCCATCATTGGTCCCTCCTTCCCTGGTACATCGCCGCCTCGAGCACGTGGTCCTGCGTCACTCGCTCGCTCTCGGCGACATCTGCGATCGTGCGCGCAATGCGAACCAGGCGCACGATGCCGCGGCCCGTGAGATGCGTGCGCTTCGACAGGCCGAGCACACACTTCTCCGCCGCATCATCGAGCTCAAAGGTCGAAACGACGCCGTCAATGGACCGCGTCTCATCATCCTCGGCCTCGGCATCCGCATCGTCCATACGGGATTCGCGCCAAGCGCGAAAAGCGCGACCGCGCACAACGTAGTCACGTAACTCGGCCGACGACATACCCTCCGCACCCTCGATAATCACTTGGGGGTCGGGACGGGTCACATCGATCATCATGTCGATACGGTCGGCCAAAGGACCGCGCAGTTTAGACTGATAGCGCTCGACCATCGATGCCGAGCAGCGGCATGGCACCTCACGGTCGCCCAAAAAGCCGCAGGGGCAGGGATTACTCGCAGCCAGCAGCTGAAAGCGCGACGGGAAGGTAAAGGCCCCGTCGACGCGCACGATCCTCACATAGCCGCGCTCGATGGGCTGACGCAGCGTCTGCAGCACACCCGTGGGAAACTCGGCAAGCTCGTCCAAAAAGAGCACGCCGCCATGAGCAAGGCTGATCTCACCTGGGTGCACCGGGCGTCCTCCGCCAATGAGGCCCGCCGTTGAAATACTGTGATGGGGACTGCGGAAGGGCCGGTGCCCCGCCAACAAGCCATCGATGTTCTCGCCCAAGACCGAATGGATGCACAGCGCCTCCTGCTGGTCCTCAACGGAAAGCTCGGGCAGGATGCCGGTCATACGACGGGCGAGCATCGTCTTGCCTGATCCCGGGGACCCGATCATAAGCAAACCGAGCTCACCCGCTGCCGCCAGCGCCATGCCGCGTTTGGCAACCTCCTGCCCCAGCACGTCGGCATAGTCGAGCTCAGGCTCAAAGGTCGCCTCGATGCCCTCAGAATCCAAGTAGTGCCGCGCGGCATCGCCCATACCATGAGCAAGCTGAGACAAATGATCGATAAAGCCGCAATCCACGCCCGCGAGTGGCACATGCTGGTCGGACCTGCCGGCGATAAAGGACAGCCCCATATCACGCGCCAATAGCTGAAACGCCACCTCGCCCTTGACGGGAAGCACCGTGCCGTCCAAGCCAAGCTCACCAGCAATAAGACAACGATCGAGGTTGTCGCGGGGAATCTGACCATCGGCCGCCAATACCGCGATGGCGATGGGCAGATCAAAGCCGCTACCGGTCTTGCGAATATCGCCGGGTGCCAGATTGACCGTAATGCCCGAGCGCGGGATCTCGAACCCGGCGGAGCGCATCGCGCAGCGAATACGACCGCGTGACTCCATCACCTCCATACTCGGGATGCCGAGCATCTGGATGCCCGGAACGCCACCGGCAAGCGAGACCTCGACCGTGACGTGAATCGCCTCGACGCCGCGGATGCAGGCCGCGTGAACGGCAAACGTCTCGAACGCCATCACGACACCTGCCAATCGAACGCGTTGTACTGATGCTCGATCTCGGCAATATGCCCGCCACGAATGGTGACACCCACGGCATCGAAGCGAATCGCCTTGAGCGGATAATGCTCCATGAGGTAGCAACTTGCGATGCGGCGGTAACGGCGTTGCTTTTGGGCGTCCACGGCCTCCTCGGGAAAGACCCGCGTGTCGCAATCCAGTGCAACGCGTCTGGTCTTGACCTCGGCCATCACCACGACATCGTCGAGCTCATCGAGCAGCACCAGATCGGCCTCGCCCTCAGTGCAACGATAACCCTGCTCCAGCAAGGTGTAGCCGCGCTCGTTAAAATAGTCGATGGTGATCAGCTCGCCCAGCATGCCCAGCTCGCGGGGACTGAGTCCCTTGATAAACTCGGGCGTCATCGCCCCGCAGTCGAGCTCGCCGTTTTCCCAACGCTCCTTGAGCTGCTGCGTCTTGCTCTTTTTGCTTGCGGCACTCATGGGGTCTCCTTTCCCGCACACTGAATTGCCCCGATGATGAGGGCACCTTTCATGCGGGTAAGTACCGGAAGCAAACCAAAAGCTAACCAAATGCCGTCAAAAAACGGGCCGTATGCAGCAATGGTGTTGCATACGGCCCGCTACCAGCAGGTTTATAAAACCCCAGAGGTCCCTGTCTCCACAATTGACCTAGAAAAGGCGCTCAGTCTGCAGAAAGTTTCCGCAAAAGCTCACGCGGTGCAGTGGACAAAGTCCGTGTTTGCGAATGGCCTCGATGTGCTCGGGGCTCGCGTAGCCCTTCGACTCGGCCAGATGGTACTCGGGATACTCGGCGTCGTACTCGACCATCATCTCGTCACGCGTGACCTTGGCCATGATGGACGCTGCGGCGATGCAGGCGATTTTGGCATCGCCCTTCACCACATCGCGCTCGTTAGGAACGGCGCCCAAGGGGTTGCCATCCATGAGGACGCAGTCGGGTTCAAGTCCCGTATCGGCCACGGCGCCCGCAACGGCAGTACGGATAGCACGGGCCATGCCCATCTCATCGATATCCGCAGGAGCGATATGGTAAAAGCCGATGGCAGTCGCCACCTCGGCAATCTTCACAGAGAGCAACTCGCGGCGCGCGGGCGTGAGCTTTTTGGAATCGTTGATACCCCAGACGCGCGGCTCCATTGGAAGACAGACGGCGCATACCGTCAAAGGACCGGCCACCGATCCGCGACCCACCTCGTCGACACCAACGACCACCCCATCGCCGCCAAGCTCATGCATAAGCTCGTACATGTCATTGACGCGCTCGCGCTCGGCAAGCTCTTTGGCATGGCGTTTGAGGGCGCGTTCACAAGCCTTGATCACCTGCTGGCGCGGGTCCTCGCGATAATGCTCCACGAGGGCGGGGATCTCCTCAAACGTTGCGCTCGCTAGCTCTCCGGCAACCTGCGATGCCGAAACCGAGCTCGTCATATTGGCCATACCAGGCCCTCCTTGCATGCAAATCAGATAAAAAGAAGGGCCACCCGAAGGTGGCCCTTGTGTCCAAACGAGTGGACAGACGCTGCGATCTTCTTAGCGCTTCTCGGGGATGCGAGCAGCCTTGCCCACCTTGTCGCGGAGGTAGTACAGCTTGGCGCGACGGACGCGACCATGACGAACGACCTCGAGCTTGGCGATCTTGGGGCTGTGAAGCGGGAAGGTACGCTCAACACCGACACCGAAGGACATCTTGCGGACGGTGAAGGTCTCGCGGGCACCGGCGCCGGCCATGCGGATGACGTCGCCCTGGAAGACCTGGATGCGCTCGCGGTCGCCTTCCTTAATGCGGTAGTGAACCTTGACGTTGTCGGCGACGCGAACCTGAGGAATGTCCTCGCGGATCTGCTGACGCTCGATTGCGCGGATGTAATCCATGTGCAATTCCTTACTCTTCTAGAGGTGCCGTACCACCTTGGCCGGCACGTAGTTGAACAAACGTATTCGAGTATACACGCGCGGGTTTCTGCTGCAAGAACAATTTTTTACGCAGACAAAAAGACAAAACCCGCACATGATAACCGTCCGCCTCACGAATGAGACGGACGGCATGAAGGGGGGCTACGTTAGGCGTCTGAACCCAAAACGTTACGCGGAGCGCTTCGCCTCGAGCTTGGCCTGGGCGGCAGCCAGGCGTGCGAGGGGCACGCGGTAGGGCGAGCAGGACACATAGTCCACGTCGGCCACGTTGAACAGGCCCTTAATGGATTTGGGGTCGCCGCCGTGCTCGCCGCACACGCCAAAGTGCATGTCGGGGTTGGTGGCGCGGCCCTTCTCGACGGCCATGCGCACCAGCTCGAGCACCGCGGTATCGATGGTCTCGAAGGGATTGTCCTTCAGGATCTTCTTATGCATGTACAGCGGGATGAACTTAGCCTCGGCGTCGTCACGCGAGAAACCGAAGGTCGTCTGGGTGAGGTCGTTAGTGCCAAAACAGAAGAAGTCTGCATAATGGGCGATCTCGTCAGCGACCATGCAGGCGCGCGGCAGCTCGAGCATCGTGCCCACGGGAATATTGAGCTCGACGCCCTCCTCGGCAGAAACCTCGGCGATTACCCGCTCGATGACCTCGCGGGTCTGGACATGCTCCGCCGTGATGGAGACGAGCGGAACCATGATCTCGGGTCGCGGGTCGACGCCCTCCTTGATAAGGCGGGCAGCAGCCGTGGCGACGGCGCGAACCTGCATGAGTGGCAGATCGCTAAAGACGACGGACAGGCGAACGCCGCGCAGGCCGAGCATGGGGTTCGACTCGACCATGCCGTCGATACGACGCAGGCGGGCGCGCAGGGCTGCAAGCTCTTCCTCGCTGGCGCCGGCGGCTTCCTTCTTGGTGATGGCGACCTCGAGCTCGCGAGGATTATCCAGGAACTCATGAAGCGGCGGATCGAGCAGGCGGACGACCACATCGCGACCGGACATGGTCTTGAACATCGCCAGGAAGTCCTCGGTCTGAACCTTGAGCAGGTCGGCCAGGGCCTGCTGCTTCACGGCCTCATCGTCAGACAGGATAAAGCTCTGGATGATGTTCTTGCGGTCGCCCAGGAACATGTGCTCGGTGCGGCACAGGCCGATGGCCTCGGCGCCAAACTCGAGCGCAAGCTCGGCATCCTCGGGATTGTCGGCGTTGACGCGCACATGGTTGGCATGGCCACAGGTCTCGTCCAGGCGAATCTCGTCGGCCCAGGACAGGATGGTGTCCAGATCGCCGGTAAGCTCGGCGGAGACCAGGTCGACGGCGCCGTCGACGACGATGCCCTGGGTGCCGTCGATGGAGATGACATCGCCCTCGCGCAGCACGCGGTCGCTGCCCTCGATGCGCACGACCTTCTCGGCGGCGTCGATATGGAAGCGCTCAACGCCACAGACGCAGGGCGTACCCATGCCGCGGGCGATAACGGCGGCATGACTCGTCTTGCCACCGTGGCTGGTCAGGATGCCCTCGGCGGCGACCATGCCCTTCAGGTCGTCGGGGTTGGTCTCCCAACGAACCAGAATGACCTTGTGGCCCTCGGCGGAACGCGTGCCGGCGTCGTCGCTCGAGAACACGACCTCGCCCACGGCGGCACCGGGGCTGGCGTTCAGACCGCTGGCCAGCGCCTCGTACTTCTTGGAGGCGTCAAACTGCGGGTGCAGGAGTTGGTCGAGCTGCGCGGGATCGATGCGGCTCACGGCCTCCTCGCGGGTGATCAGGCCCTCCTCGACCATTTCGATAGCGATGCGCAGGGCGGCGGTGGCGGTGCGCTTGCCCACGCGGGTCTGGAGCATCCAGAGCTTGCCCTGCTCGATGGTGAACTCGATATCGCACATATCGCGATAATGATCCTCGAGCGTCAGGAACACGCGCTCGAGCTCCTCACCTGCGGACTCGAGGCCCGGGGTGGTCTTGAGGTCGGCAATGGGCTCGGTGTTGCGGATGCCGGCGACGACGTCCTCGCCCTGGGCGTTAACCAGAAAATCGCCGTAGAACTCCTTGGTGCCGTCGGCCGGATTACGCGTAAAGGCGACACCCGTCGCAGAGGTCTCGCCCTTGTTGCCAAAGGCCATGGCCTGCACGTTGACGGCGGTGCCGAGGTCGTCGGAAATGCCATGCTGCTTGCGGTAGATGCAGGCACGCTCGTTCATCCAGCTGCCAAAGACGGCCTGGATGGCAAGGCGTAGCTGAAGCTCCGGGTCGTGCGGGAAGACGGGCTTGCCGTCAGCGACCTCGAGCTCGGGATACAGGGAGGCATCGACGTTCTCGGAGAAGATGCCCTTAAAGGTCTCGACGAGTTCATGCAGGTCCTCAGCCGAAAGCTCGGAATCGACGCGAACGCCGGCGACCAGACGGGCCTGGGTCAGGGCGTTCTCGAACAGGTCGGCGTCAACGCCCATAACGACGTTGGAGAACATCTGAATAAAGCGGCGGTAGCTATCCCAAGCAAAACGCGGATTTTGCGTCTGGGCGATGAGCCCCTGAACGGAGTCGTCGTTGAGGCCTAAGTTGAGGACCGTGTCCATCATGCCGGGCATGGAGAACGGAGCGCCCGAACGAACCGACACGAGCAGCGGATCGGAGGCGTCGCCGAGCTTCTTGCCGCAGCGGGCCTCGAGGTCTGCCTCGGCAGCAACGATCTCATCGAGTGCGCCCTCGGGCCACACGTTGCCGGCACCGGAGTACTCGACGCAAGTCTGGCAGGTAATGGTAAAGCCACCGGGAACCGGCAGGCCGATGCGGCTCATCTCGGCAAGGTTTGCGCCCTTGCCGCCAAGCACGAAGTTCATGGACTTGTCGCCCTCAGTGACACAGGTGCCCTGGGCGTCGGTTCCAAAACGGTAAACCCTCTTGCAATCGCTCACGATACTTCCCCTTTCATGCACTTACGCGCACGACCGTGGTAACGAATCGACCCGCCAAATGCGGGCCGTGAGGGAACTATACGGCGGGTTTTGAGCGGGCTTAAGCAGAGGATGCGCGGTTTGGTAAACGTGCTAAAACTGGCGGTAAACGGTAGGTAAAGGTGGTTACCTTATGAATATACCACTGTAAGAAAGTGCAGGTCAGATGCGAT
This sequence comes from Collinsella aerofaciens ATCC 25986, assembly GCF_964237925.1. GTDB lineage: Bacteria > Actinomycetota > Coriobacteriia > Coriobacteriales > Coriobacteriaceae > Collinsella > Collinsella aerofaciens_BJ. Next base: position 83,948 of record NZ_CAXSKI010000008.1, read on the forward strand.
ATTTTTGCTAAATCGCTTTATCAAAATGCTGCTACTATTAGGCTCGACGGGCGGCGCGGCGGGCACGGGCTTCTTGGATTTCCTCCAAGTGGCTAATGATCTCGGCTGCGCTTTCCTCGATGGCCTTGCCGTCGGTACGCACCACAAAGCAGCCTAGGCGCTTCATGAGCGCACGGGCTTCCTCGAGCTCGCTGTGCACGCTCTCAGGCTCGGCATAGGAGCCGGCAACGGCACGAGCGTAGTCATCGCCCAAGCGGCTATCGCGAATTTCGGAAATCACATCGACGGTCGAAATCAGGCCGAACAGGCGCATCGGGTCGACCTCGTAAATCGACTTGGGCGGCTCCATGCCATGCGCCAGTGGGACATTGGCGACCTTGTAGCCCTGATAGGCCAAATACATCGACAGCGGCGTCTTGGACGTACGCGATACGCCCAGCAGCACGATATCGGCACCCGACAGATCGTCGCAGCCGCGCCCGTCATCGTGCTCAACGAAATACTTCATGGCCTCGATACGATGGAAATAGCGGTCATCGGTCTTGTGAATCACGCCCGCAACGCCCTTGGGCGGCACACCGATGAGCGACGACAGCACGGCGAGCGTCGGGCCGATCAGGTCGACCGAACGGATATGCAGCATGCCCAGGTAATCGAGCACACGGGCGCGAAGCGCCGGATCGACAATGGTGTGGAACACGGCAATATCGCGATGATCGGCATCGACGCGCGGACCCACAAACGACTTGACCTGCTCCACCGAGTTCACCTTGGGCAGGCGCAAGAGACGAAAAGCCCCTTCATCAAATTGCCCGGACGCCGCAAGCACCACCTCACAAGCGGTATCACCGAGCGAGTCGGAGATAACGATAACGGTGGGACGAGCGGTGACCGGGCAATCCATGCGGGGCTCCTTTTGCGCTTATGCGCAGGCTGGCTTACTTTTTGCGAGCAAGCTCACCGATGTTTGCGATGCCGGAGAAAACGGCCTCGAAGCGGTTGAGCAGCTTAAGGCGATTATCGCGAAGCTGCTCGTCCTTATCCATGACCATGACCTCGTCGAAGAAGCGGTCGATGGGGGCGCGCAGGGCGGCAAGGGCGGCAAATGCGGCCGGGTAATCCTCGGCAGCAAGGGCGGCGTCGACAGCGGTCTGAGCAGCCTCGGAGGCATCGGCAAGCGCGAGCTCGACCTCGCCCATCAGGGCGCGGTCGTACTCCGCGCCCAGCTCGGGCTTGGAGATGTGCGCGGCGCGGGCATAGGCGGTCGCCAGGTTATCGAACGTCTCAGCGTCGTTCTTGCGGGCCTCGTCGAGGGCGGCGCAGCGGGCGAAGAAGACGGACGGGGCGATGATGTGCACCGCGGAGACGGCGGCAACGGTATCGGCCGGGATCTTTTCGTCGCGGGCCATGCTCACCAGACGGCCGTGGAAGAAGTCGCGAACCTGCTGAGCGACCTCGGCGGCGTCGAACTCGATACCCTGCTCGCTATAAAGCTCAAGGGCAAAGTCGATAAGCGACGTGGGATCGATCGGCAGACGGTCGCGCAGGATGTTGATGATGCCGATAGCGGCACGACGCAGCGCGTAGGGATCGGAGGAGCCGGTCGGGGGCTCGCCAATGGCAAAGATACCGGCGATGGTATCGAGCTTGTCGGCGCAGGCCACGATGCAGCCAGCGGTGCCCTCGGGCAGCTCGTCACCGGCAAAGCGGGGACGATAATGATCGCGAATGGCGTGGGCGACCTCATCGTTCTCCCCCATCGCGGTGGCGTAGTAACCGCCCATCACGCCCTGCTGGCTCGTGAACTCGACGACGGCGTTGGATACCAAGTCGGCCTTGCACAGGTGCGCGGCGCGAGCGGCATCGGCTGCCAGGTGAGCACCCAGGTGTGCCTCACGGGCAATAGCGAGCGCGAGCTGCTCGATGCGCTCGGACTTGGCGAGCACGCTACCGAGCTTCTCCTGGAAGGCGACCTTGGCCAGACGCTCGCGGAACTCGTCGAGGGAGATCTTCAGGTCCTCCTCGTAGAAGAACTTGGCATCGTCCAGACGGGCACGCACAACGCGCTCGTTGCCGTCGATCACGCGCTCGGCGTTCTCGGGCTTGCTGTTGGAGACGACCACGAACTCACGCGTGAGCTTGCCCTCGCCGTCATAGATCGGGAAGTAGCGCTGGTTGGTGAGCATGGACTCGCAGATGATCTCGTGCGGGACCTTGAGGAACTCCTCATCGAAGGTCCCGACGAGCACCGTCGGCCACTCGCAGAGGTTGATGACCTCCTCAAAGACCTTCTTGGGCGTATCGACATGGCAGCCGGGACGGGCAGCCTCGACCTCGGCGATACCGGCAAGGATGGCCTCGCGACGGCGCTCGGCAGAAAGCACGCCGGCGTCCTCGAGCACCTGCTCGTAGACGGCGGGGCTGGCGACCACATGGTCACCGGGGCCAAGCACGCGATGACCACGCGTGGTGTTGCCACTCGTCACGTCGGCAAACGACACGGGCACAACGTCCTCGCCCAGAAGGCAGCAGATCCAGCGGACCGGACGAACAAAGGTCGCATGCTCGTGACCCCAGCGCTGAGAGCGGTAGTTGGGCCACTGCAGGCCAGCGATAGTCTTCTCGCACAGGGCCGTCAGGATCGGGGTGGCCGGGGCGGAAGGGATGTTCTTCTCGGCAAAGACGTACTCACGGCCGTCGGTGTCCTCGCGACGAACCAGATCCTCGGCAGCCACACCGCACTTGCGGGCGAAGCCCTGGGCGGCCTTGGTGGCGTTACCGTCAGCGTCGAAGGCAATGTTGGCCGCGGGGCCACGCTTGACCTCATGGACTTCATCGGTCGCGGTGGCGACGTTAGCCACGAGCGCAGCCAGGCGGCGCGGGCTCGAGATCACACGGACCTCGCCGTGGGCCAGACCGGCCTCGTCGAGACCCTTGGCAATCATGGAGCCAAGCTGCTTGACGGCATTGTTCAGCGGCGCGGAGGGCATCTCCTCCGTACCGATCTCAAACAGGAAATCCTTAGCGTCTGCCATGGCTTACGCCACCTCGCCTTCCTGGTCGGCATTCTCGTTGACTCCGGCGACCTCGGCCATGTAGGCCTCGCAGCACGCCTTGGCGACGGCGCGGACGCGCAGGATGTAGTTGGCACGCTCGACCGCGGACAGGGCGCCGCGAGCATCGAGCAGGTTGAAAGCGTGGCTGCACTTCATGACGCAGTCATATGCCGGCAGCGGCAGCTTGCGCTCCAGGCAGGAATGGCACTCGGCCTCGTAGTCGTCAAACTTCTGACGCATCATCTCGACGTTGGCGACCTCAAAGTTATAGGCACTGAACTCGCGCTCGTTCTCGAGGAACACGTCGCCGTAGGTCATGGGCGTGCCGTCGGGCAGGTAGCTCCACACCAGGTCGTAGACCGAGTTGACGCCCTGGGCGTACATGGCGATACGCTCCAGGCCGTAGGTAATCTCAACGGGCACGGGGTCGACCTCGATGCCTCCCACCTGCTGGAAGTACGTAAACTGCGTGACCTCCATGCCATTGAGCCAGACCTCCCAGCCAAGGCCCCAGGCGCCAAGGGTCGGGCTCTCCCAGTCATCCTCGACAAAGCGGACGTCATGGTCGTTGGGATCCAGACCGATAGCGGCAAGAGACCCCAGGTAGAGCTCCTGGGCGTTAACCGGAGAAGGCTTGATGAGCACCTGGAACTGATAGTAGTGCTGCATGCGGTTGGGGTTCTCGCCGTAGCGGCCGTCGGCGGGACGGCGGCAGGGCTGCGCATAGCAGGTGCGCCACTCGGCGGGACCGAGCGAGCGCAGCGTGGTCGCGGTATGGAAGGTACCGGCACCGACCTCGGAGTCATAGGGCTGCATAATGACGCAGCCCTGCTCGCCCCAGTACTGCTGGAGGCGCAGGATGATGTCTTGGAAGGAAAGCGATGAAGCGTTCATGCCTCTAATATCCCCTCGTCGAAACGATTACACGGTTAGGTACTGTACTATAGCGGTTTTTAGTCGATAGCGCCGATGCGGTTGAGCGGCCAGTAGCGCACAAGCGCCACGGCGATCAAATCAGAGCGATCGACGGGACCAAAGTAACGTGAGTCGGCAGAGTTTTCGCGGTTGTCGCCCATCACCCACACGCACCCGTCGGGAACGGTGTAGGGATAGCTTACCTGAGCGCCGGGAGCCTGGACCGAAAGCGGCCAGCTCATGCCGGTCGTGTAGTCCTCGTCGAGCGCCTGGCCGTCAACGACCACCTTGCCGTCCCGAAGGTCGACCGTCTGGCCGGCCGTGGCAATAACACGCTTGACGAGAACATCGTGCTCGGAGGTGCCATCGGGGTTGTGGAACACCACGATATCGCCTTGGCTGACAGGCTGGCCGAGCTCAAGGCTCACCTTTTGCGCCAGGATCTGGTCGCCGATCTCGATCGTGGACTCCATGGAGCCGGTGGGCACCACAAAGGGTTCGACCACAAACGAGCGAATCAGGAAGGTGGCCACGAGCGCGATCGCGATGACCGCGATCCACTCAAAAGCGCCCCTCAACGCGGAATGCTGCGATGGAACCATTCTCACTCCTCGCTCTGCGAATACGCAGCGTCCAAAATCTCCTGCGCGTAAGCGCGCTCCTGGGGCGTAAGGCGCGCCGTCTCGATCAGATCGGGACGCCAGCGGCAGGTGCGCTCGATGGCGTTCTTGCGACGCCAGGCATCGACCTTGGCGTGATCGCCACTCACGAGCACCGGCGGCACGCCCTCGCCGTTGAACTCGGCGGGACGGGTGTACTGCGCGTACTCGAGCAGGCCTCCGTCCTCGGCAGTCGAGAACGACTCGTCCACATTGCTCATCTCGTCGCCCAGGGCGCCGGGAATCAGGCGTACGACGGCATCGGCAACGACCATAGCGGGAAGTTCGCCACCCGTAAGCACGTAGTCGCCGATCGACAGACGCTCATCGGCATACGCATACGCGCGCTCGTCGACGCCCTCGTAGCGACTGCACACAAACAGCAGGCGCTCACTTTTGAGCAGGCGCTCGGCCACATGCTGCGTAAAAGGCTCGCCACAGGGGGTAAAGAACACCACAGTGGGCTTGGGACCCTCTGCGCTAATGGCCTCGATGGCCTCTGCGATAGGCTCGACCTTCATGAGCATGCCCTGCCCGCCGCCGTACGGCTCGTCATCGACGGTACGATGGCGGTCGTGCGTCCAGTCGCGCAGGTTATACGCCTTAAAATCAAAAAGGCCGGCCTTGCGGGCGCGGCCCAAAATCGACGTGGACATGACGGGCTCAAACATCTCGGGAAAGACCGAAAGGGTCTCGATCAGCATGTTGTCCTCCCTAATTGTCCATATCGATCAGGCCGTCCATAGCGTGGACGGAAATTGTTCCTGTGTCGGGAAGATCGAGCACGACCTGCTCGATCACGGGAATCAGTACCTCGCCGTACCGATCACCCTCGACAACCCAAACATCGTTAGCGGGCGTCGACATGATCTCGACAATCGTGCCGAGCGAACCGAAGCGCTCGTCGACCACCTCGCGACCCATCAGGTCGGTATAGGCAGCGTCGAGCGAATCGAGCTCAAAATCGTCACGATTTGCCAGCACGTAGCATCCCGTGATACCCTCGGCGGCCGTCAAGTCGTCAATGCCCTCAAACGAGACCAGATCGCCATCGCCCGTATCGGTGACGGACACGACCGTGCAAAAGCGGTCGCGCTTGAGCGCCGGCGGCGTCAGGGCGACGCGCATACCCGGCTCTAATACAGAAGGAAGCCCCCGCAGCGGCTGCGCGAGGACCTCCCCCTTCCTTCCGTGCGGCTTGACCACACGGGCGATGTTTTTGTACTGGGACCTCAAGGTCCTAGCCCAGAACCTCTACCTCGACAGCAGTGTCGAGGCGAGCGGCCAGTGCACGGGCGAGCGTGCGAATGGCCTTGATGGTACGGCCACGACGGCCGATGACCTTAGCGACGTCATCCTCGGCGACCGAAACCTCAATTGTAGAGGCGTCGTCACCATCGATGACCTCAAGGCTCACGGAATCCGGGTCGTCGACGATCTGAACAACGAGATATTCGACGAGATCGGCGATGCGATCTGAGAGCATTGCCTCACCCTCGAGCTGTGCAGCGTCAACCTCAGGCACGATTTACTCCTCGGCGCCCTCAGCGGCCTCAGCGGCAGCCTTAGCGGCCTCGGCCTCTTTGGCGAGCTGCTTCTTGGACTTCTTGACGACGGTCTCGGTCTTCTCGCCCTCGTTGGCGGCCTTGACCAGAGCGGCGACGGCGTCGGTAAGCTGAGCGCCCTTGGACTGCCAGTCGGCGATCTTCTCGAGGTCGAGGTTGATGGTCTTGGGGGCGGTCATCGGGTTGTAGCGGCCAACCTCCTCGATGATACGACCGTCACGCGGGGCGCGGGAATCGGCGACGACGACACGGTAGTACGGACGCTTCTTAGCGCCGTGACGAGCAAGGCGAATCTTGACTGCCAAAGGAAACTCCTCCAACCAAGCAGCTTTAGGCTGCAACTACAAACAAACAGTTGAACATAATACGCCATCGACGCGGGCAGGTGAAGTCCGTGAGACCAACTTCTTCGGTGTAGTCGAGGGCAAATCCATATCTTAGACAAGAATTCGGGATTTGCAAGCACATACACGCACCCCACATGAGCTGCGCGGTATACTCATGACATGGAAAGACGCGAACATACATACGGTTATGAGGATGCCACGGGCGTCACGCCGCCTCCCTGGACGGGTCCGGCGGTGGGCCTGATGGACCTCGATGCGTTTTTTGCGAGCGTGGAGATGCTCGATCATCCCGAATGGCGCGGCAAGCCGCTCATCGTGGGCGGAGACGCCGATTCGCGTGGCGTCGTGTCCACGTGTTCGTATGAGGCACGTCGCTTTGGCGTGCACTCTGCCATGGCCTCGGCCGAAGCGCGGCGCTTGTGCCCGAAAGCCATTTGGACGCACGGGCACTTTGATCGCTACCGCGAGGTGAGCGCGCAGGTCATGGCGATTCTCGCCGACGAGACCCCGCGCGTCGAGCGCGTATCCATCGACGAAGCCTTTATCGATATCACACCGGGTCGCTTTGCGCCCGAAGACCCGCTGCTGGTTGCGCGGCGTATAAGCGACCGCGTGGCAGGGCTGGGAGTGACCTGCTCCATTGGCGTGGGCTGCAACAAGACGGTCGCAAAAATCGCAAGCGAGCGGGATAAGCCGTTTGGGCTGACCATCGTGCGCCCCGGAACCGAGCAGCGCTTTTTGGCCGCGCTGCCGGTATCTGCCATGAGTGGCATCGGGCGCTCGGCCGAGGACCGACTGCGCCGCATGCGCATCTACACCCTCGGCGAGCTATCACGTGCACCGGAATCCACCTTGGCCTCTATTTTTGGCGTCAACGGCGAACGCATGCGCCAGCGTGCGCAAGGACTCGAAATCTCCGAAGTCACGAGTCTCGATGAAGAGCGCGAGGTCAAATCGGTCAGCAATGAACGCACCTTTGCGAAAGATTTGACTGAGCGTGGGGATATTGAGGCGGCGATTGCGCTGTTGGGAGAGTCAGTGGGACGCCGCCTGCGCCGTCAGGGGCTGACGGGTGCCACGGTAACGCTCAAGCTTAAGTATTCGTATGGCAGCGGGCGTACGGCACAGCGCCGGCTGCCTCATCCGACCGACGATGAGAACATCTTCGTGGCGGTTGCACTCGAACTGCTCGACAACATCTGGCAGGATGGCATGCATGTTCGCTTAGCGGGCATCGGCATGAGCGACTTCGACCACCAAGGCGGCATCCAGACTGACCTGTTCTGCGAGATCGATGACCGCGGAGCCCAATCCAGCGACCGCCGCGACCTCTCCGTCGCCATCGACGCCGTCCGAGACAAATTCGGCGACACCGCCCTTTCCTTCGGCCGCCAATCCCGCTTCAATAACTAGTCTTTTTTGGACGGGGGGGGGTTGCTGCCTTCCGTCCGACACGGCATTGGTAGTCAATTTGGGACGGGGCTATTTTAGCTACCCCTATATATCGGTTGAGATTCATTCGGCCTAATTCATTCACCGTCAGCCAAAGGGTAGCTAAAATAGCCCCGTCCCAAATTGACTACCCCGGATGTCCGGTTTGCCCGCCGCAACAAAACTCTGTCCCAAATAGCTACTGATCGAGCTTGACCTTCTGAATCGTGCAGTGACCGATGCCCGTGAGGCGCACGATCTGCTTTATCGAAAAGCCCTCGTTTTTGAGCGTACGGATGTAGTTGTCGCGCACGGCTTTAGGCAAATCTTTAAGGTGGTGAGGCTCATACGGTTTAAGGAGAGCCTGTGCAAACTCCAGTGCATCTATGTCGCTCACATGAGCGCCGTCACGGAAGCAATATCGATTCGGTTCTCCCGAGGTACTGAAAGCAAAAAATCTCTGAGAATCTCCGAGCAAACCTAGCACACATTCAGTCATACAAATACCCGGGTATCCCATATATTCGCTAAAACTGCTCCAACGATATAGTGAAGCAGTCCCAATCCTGGCTTTCGCAGGATTATCGTGAATATATCTCACACAGTTGAGCAGCTGATCATCGTTAAGAATCGGCACGCTCTTAAATCGATCCTGAAAAACTGGTCCCTTCCGTCCGGTTTTCGCGTTGAAATACATCGCATATGCAGTCGTAACAGAGTGCATGCAATCGCTCAGGTGAACATGTTCATCATCTAGCAACAAGTGAATATGGTTGTCCATAAGGCACCAAGCAATGATATTGACGTCGTATTTTCGGCATTTCGAGGCAAGCAACCGAATCAAATATATCCGATCATCGGCATCCTCAAATATCAGCTGACCACCACAGCCCTTTTGGACGACATGGTAATAGCCGTAAACAGAGATTTCCCGCGCGGTCCGAGTCATACGCATCTCCTCCTCTACAGATAACAAATACGTTACCCGAGTCGGAAAGCTAAATATCACGCAATGAACCGCAACTCGCTTCTATCGGCGAACGGTAGGTAGTAGCTAAAAAAGCCCCGTCCCAAATTAGCTACTTTGGGCAAAAAGAAAGGCGGGCAGCTGCGGAAAACCGCAACTGCCCGGCGATATGCGTGAGGGTAGCTAAACCCCGTCTCAAATGAGCTACTAGAGGAGATTGAGGGGGAGCTGGGGGGCGTCTCCCCAGAGTTTCTCGAGGCGGTAGAAGTCGCGGGCTTCGGGAGTGAAGACGTGGACGACAACCGAACCGTAGTCCATGAGCATCCAAGTCTTCTGCTCGCGGCCCTCGATGGAGAACGGATGCTCGCCGCAAGCCTCGGCGACCTTCTCCTCAATCTCGTCGACGATCGAATCAACCTGGCGGTTGTTGGTACCGGTGGCAAGCACAAAGTAGTCGCACACGTCGGAAAGCTCGGTCAGGTCGAGCACCTGAACGTCCTCGCCCTTCTTGTCGTAGGCGGCCTGCGCGGCGGCGCGGGCGACATCCTCGGCGGCGACACCGCTCGCGGACAGCGAGGCGGCAGTGCGGTCGGACGTGGCGACGAAGCTCTTGTGCTCCACACCTTCAAGAATCTGCTCGTCGGTCATGGTCTCGTCGGCCATGGAATACCTCTTTCTAGACGCACCCGAGCTAGCGCAGCTGGGCGTAATAGTTGTAAATCGTAATAGCCGTGGGATAAAGATAGCGCCCGGACTGGATCACATAGACCAGACCCTGCGCAAAACAGGAGAAGAACAACTCATCGAGCGTCAACTCCCCCACCATCTTGCGCAGCGCATGCGCATAGTCGCCGTGGCGGTTGGGCTCGATGGCATCGGCCACAAAGACCACCATATCGAGCGGCGTCATGTCACAGGCACCCACGGTGTGACGGTCGACAGCCTGGAAAACGGCCGGCGACAACTCGGGGAAAAGCTGCGGAAGCTCATAGGCGGCAACAGGGCCATGCAAAAGCGGCGTCGCGGCGGAAGGAGAGCCGGCAATCTTAATGCCGTAATGCAGGGCGCGCGTGACCAGCTCGTCGTCGGAGAGCACTTTGTCCCAGTCATGGATCAGGCCGGCGGCAGCGGCATCAAAGCGGTCAACGCCGTAGACCTCGGCCAGATGAAGTGCGGTCTCGGCAACACCCAGCGAATGCACATAGCGCTTACGCTTATCCTTCATGCGAACATCGAGCAGCTCTTGAATGCGCTTGAGCAGCGCGCGCTCATCGCCCTCAAACTGATCCTCTACCGACAACGTAGACCCCCATCACTCAAAATCTTCTTGGCCCAGATCGACATACAAACCGCGCTTGCGAATGTAGCCGAGCACAGACTCGCTCGTAAGATAGCGCACGCTCATGCCGCGGGCAACTCGCTTACGAATGTTCGTCGAGCTAATCGCCAGCGCAGGAATCTGAATATAGCGCACGTCGAACGGCAGCCCCGACTCTTTGATTCGGGCACGCGCCGTATCGATATCAAAGCCCGGTCGCGTCGCCGCAATAAAGGTAGCAAGCTCAGCGATTCGTTCGGCATCATGCCAGGTCACAATATCGATAATCGCGTCGGCGCCCGTAATAAAGTAGAGCTTTACCTGCGGCGGATAAAAGTCGCGAAGGGCATGAAGCGTATCGGCCGTGTAGGTTACGCCCGGACGGTCGATCTCGAACCGACTCGCCAAAAAGGCCGGGTTCGCGGCGGTTGCGAGGACCGTCATGGCATAACGGTCCTCGGCAGGCGTCACCGGCTTGTCAAGCTTAAAGGCAGGAGAGCCCGCCGGCATAAAGAGCACAGCGTCCAAGTCGAGCGACTCGCGCGCCTGCTCGGCGGTCACCAGGTGCCCGTAATGAATCGGGTCAAATGTGCCGCCCATAATGCCAAGCCGAAACTCTTTGCCCTCTTTTATGGGCAGCTCGGGCAAACCGATTCCACCGCGCAACGACATGGCTTACTCGCCCTCCGAGGTCTCGGCATCGTCCTCGGCATCCGCCGCATCGACAACCTCGACGCCCTCATCCGCAGCATCGGTCACGTCAATGGCCTCAACGGCAACGTCCTCGCCAGCATCCTCGAGCTCCTCGTACTCCGAGAAGTCCTCAGCGCCCTCAAAGTCAAAGGCGCGCTGGCAAATGCGGACCTCGTCGCCCGCACGGCAACCGGCCTTCTCGAGCGCGTCGTCAACACCCATACGCGCAAACTTATGCTGCAGGTAAATGACGGCTTCCTCATTTTCCCAGTCGGTCTGAATGACCATGCGCTCGATGGCACGACCGACCACGCGGAAGGCACCGGGCTCTTCCTGGACAATGCGGAAACGCTTCTCACGCTGCAGGCGGCGGCGCTCCCACTCATCGTCGCGCAGAACGACCGGCTCATCGGAGACAGCCAACTCGGCGCGCAGCTTAGCCACCTGCTCGCCCACGGCAAGCATCAGCGTGTTGAGGCCGGCGCCCGTAACAGCAGACACGGCAAAGAACATATGTCCATCGTCGAGCGCTGCGCGCTTGAGGTCGGCAATCTTGTCGGCCGTGCCCGGAGCATCGCACTTGTTGGCAACGACGATCTGCGGACGCTCCGAAAGCTCGGCGCCATACTGCTCGAGCTCGCGGTTGATGATGCGATAGTCCTCAACCGGATCGCGATCCTCAAAACCGCCCGTCATGTCGACGACATGCATGATCAGGGCCGTACGCTCAATGTGGCGCAAGAACTGGTGACCCAGGCCCTTGCCCTCGCTCGCGCCCTCGATAAGACCGGGGACGTCGGCAACGACGTAAGAATATTCGCCGGCACGCACCATGCCCAGATTGGGCACGAGCGTGGTAAACGGGTAGTCAGCAATCTTGGGGCGGGCGGCACTCATGCGCGCAATGAGCGATGACTTACCCACCGAGGGAAAGCCCACGAGTGCGGCATCGGCCATGAGCTTCATCTCAAGCTCAATCCAGTGCTCCTCGGCCGGCTCGCCTAGCTGGGCAAAGGCCGGAGCGCGGCGTACCGACGTCACAAAGTGCGTGTTGCCCAGACCGCCGGCACCACCGGGGGCCACGACAACGCGCTCGCCGTCGTGCACCAGGTCGGCAATCTCGAACATCGGGGTCTGCGTCTCGGGATCGAGCTCGCGGACTACGGTACCCATGGGGACTTTCAAAATCAGGTCCTCACCGCTTTTGCCGTTGCGGCGGGCACCCTGGCCATGCGTTCCGCGCTCGGCACGGAAGTGATGCTTAAATCGGTAATCGATCAGCGAGGAAAGCTGAGCGTCGGCCTGGATGACGACATTGCCGCCACGACCGCCGTCGCCGCCATCGGGGCCGCCCTTGGGAACAAATGCCTCGCGCCTAAACGACATGCATCCGGCTCCGCCGTCGCCGCCGCAAACGTTAATGCGGCTGATATCGGTGAACTGTGACAACAGAATCGCCTCCTACAAAAAAGAGGGAGACCCTTGAATCCTAAAACTCAAGTGCCTCCCACATATGTGCTCTATGAAGGGTGAATTACGCGTTCGCGAGCGGGCGTACGCTGACCCTGTGCTTGATACCCTTGTGGAACTCAACGGTACCGTCGACCAGCGCGAACAGCGTGTCGTCCTTGCCACGGCCAACGTTCTCACCCGGGTGGATGTGCGTGCCGTGCTGACGGACGAGAATCGTGCCCGTGGTTACCGTCTGGCCGGCATAGCGCTTCGTGCCAAGGCGCTGACCGCGGGAGTCACGGCCATTACGGGAGGAACCGAGTCCTTTTTTGTGTGCCATTGTGTATACCTACTCTTTCGTTACGAGTGTAATCTACTCGGCGACGGGAGCCTCGGCAACAGCCTCAGCCTCTGCCTTGACAGCCTTCTTGGCGCGGGAGGTAGCCTGAACCTTCACGATCTTCAGCTTGGTCAGCTGCTGACGGTGACCCTTCAGACGACGATAGCGCTTGCGCTTGTGGAACTTGAAGACCAGCTGCTTCTCGCCCTTGAACTGCTCAACGATCTGAGCGGTAACCTTGGCCTTGGCCAGCTTGTCGGGATCGATGACGATCTTCTTACCATCGTTGAGGAAGATAACCGGCAGGGTGACCTTGTCGCCCTCATTGCCCTCGATCTTCTCGACGGTGATGACATCGTCGGTGGCGACCTTGTACTGCTTGCCGCCCGTGTTAACGATTGCGTACATGTTTACTTGCCCTTCATGCATCAGTTAGTGCAACAGCCGAATATAGTAGCAGGCGAAAATACCCCCGTCAACGAGTATGTGGAGCAAATCCACAAGTTCGCACAGGTATGGGGCTGACGAGTCGGCCCTCGTCGTCCTCGCATGCTTGATTCTGACGCTCGACATCGTAGGAGCAGATGGTCACGAGGTCTTGCATACCGGTGGAAACAATAGGTGCATCCACGCCCGGGGTCAAGCCCTGCAACAAAACATCAGCAGCAGAAAGCAAAATTTCCGGACGCATGGAGCCCTCGTTGTCGGCATGGGTGTCGAGCATGAGCACCAAATGGTCCGGGCGCTCCCCCGCCGTGAGCTCATAGCCCACGAGCGTGTGATCCAAATCCAAGCGCTTGCTCTTTTTGCCGCGCGCGTAGTCGATGCCGTGGCCCGCGCGCAGCGTGTCGATCGCACGACGCACCTCGTCGGCGCTTACGGGCGCCTCGGGATCCAAGTGCAGGTCGATGCGATACGACAGGCGCGTGAGCTGCGCCGTCAACGCCGGCGTGCGCACGTCGATGTACGCCGCCTCGATGGGCGCCAGATCGGCCGGAGACGCCGCAGACAGGCGCCCAAACGCCTCGTCGAGCGCCACGAACTCGGTCATAAACAGGTCATACCACTCGCAGGTCGACGACGTACCCACCGGCAGCGCCGAAGAGAAGCCCACGCGCATGTGCGGAGAGAAGCCCTGCGTGACGGCATAGGGAAGTCCCGCACGGCGCACGATGCGCTCAATGGTATGGATTACTTCGAGATGGCCCAGGTACTTAAGGCGATCGCGCTTGCCATAGCGAACACGAAGTCTAAAGAGCGAGGGGTTGTCGGTCAGGCGCTCACTCATGCGCGATCACCCATCAATACATTCTTGGCGTGGAGCGTGGGGCAGATCCCGCAGCCGGTGCACGACGTGCGGGTACAGTCGGGAGTCGTGACGCCCTCGAGCGAGCGACGGTACTCGCGCTCGAGGAAGCCGCGCGTGCAGCCGGGGCTCACGTGCTCCCACGGCAGGCGCCAGTCCAACTCGTAGGGCAGGTGCACGAGCTCATTGAGGTCGATGCCGTTTTTGGCAGCAGCTTCCTTCCAGTTATCGAGCGAGAAATGCTCTACCCAGGCGTCAAAGCGAGAGCCCGAGCGCCAAGCATCGATGATGACGGGCGTCATGTCACGACCGGCGCGGGAAAGCGCGGCCTCGATGAGCGAGGTCTCGGCATCGTGGTAATGCACGCGGACGGCACGGTTGCGAACGCTCGTGATAAGCAGCTTCTGGCGACGCTTGACGTCGTCGTAGTCGAGCTGCGGGCACCACTGGAACGGCGTGGCAGCCTTGGGGATAAAGACCGAAACCGAGATCGACACCGAAATCGAGCCGCGACGAGCCTTGGGCACCACGGAACGACCGAGCTCCAGCACGTGATCGGCCAGATTGGCGATGGCCACGATGTCCTCATCGCGCTCGCCGGGAAGGCCCATCATAAAGTAGAGCTTCATGCGGTTCCAACCGGCCTCGAAGGCCGCCTTGGCCGCACGGTCCAGGTCCTCCTCGGTCACGTTCTTGTTAATGATGTCGCGCATGCGCTGGCTGCCGGCCTCGGGCGCGAACGTTAGTCCGCCCTTCTTTTCGCCGGCGACCGACTCGGCCATATCCACGCCAAACGAATCCAGGCGCTGCGACGGAATAGACACGCGAATACCCGTATCCTCCAGGCGACGGTTGAGCCTGCCGAGCACGTCGCGAATGCAGGAGTGGTCGGTCGTGGAGAGCGAGGTCAGCGACACCTCGTCATAGCCAGTCTTTTCCAGGCCCTGAATCACCGACGAGACGATCTGGTCGGCCGAGCGCTCGCGCACCGGGCGATACGTCATGCCGGCCTGGCAAAAACGACAGCCGCGGGCGCAGCCGCGCAGGATCTCGATAGACAGGCGGTCGTGAACCAGCTGCGCATAGGGCACGCACGACTGCGACAGCGGATTCGTGGCGCCGAAATCCTCGACGACGCGCTTGTAGACCACGGTCGGCGCATCCTTGCCCTCACGTGGCACGGTGTAGCCATGCGGCGAGCAGGGCTCGTCATGACGAACCTCATAGAGCGACGGCACGTAGTTGCCGGCAATGGATGCAAGCTGCTCGACAATCTGCGCGCGCGGGACCCCTTCGTCACGCAGGCGGCGATGCAGCTGGCAGGTCTCGAGCAGCGATTCCTCGCCCTCACCGATGAGGATGGCATCGAAGAAGGCCGCGTACGGCTCGGGGTTGTACACCGAGGGACCGCCGGCGATGATAATGGGGTCGTCCTCGGTGCGGTCGGCCGCTAACAGCGGAATGCCAGCGAGGTCGAGTGCCTCGAGGAAGTTCGTCACCGCCATCTCGTGCGGCACATGCAGACCGACGATATCAAACGAAGCGACCGGCGCTGCGCCCTCGAGCGATAGCAGCGGAATACCCGCCTCGCGCATGGCGTCGCCCATATCGGGCCACGGCACATAGCCGCGCTCGCAGGAGATGCCCTCGGCCTGGTTAAGGATGTTGTAGAGGATGGCGATGCCCTGGTTGGGCAGACCAACCTCGTACACATCCGGGTAGATCAGGCAGCAACGGTAGTCGGCATCGGCCTTGGAAAGCGTGCCCCACTCGTGATCGATATAGCGGCTCGGCTTCTCGACCTTGGCGAGCAACGGCTCAATTAAATGAAAACAATCTTGGTACGGAACGCGCAACGGAAAACCCCTAAGCAGCGAGATCTGATGCGTCCTGGTAGGACGCCATAGGACGGGTAGCGCCCGCGACCGTGGTCACAAGATCGCGAACGCGGGAAAACGTGGCAGTGACCACCTCATTGGCACGGCTGTAGTCGACATCGCGCTCGTAGAGCGAAACGAGCGCACGGCCCATGCCATAGGTGCCCGCGGCAGCAGTGAGCGCCTTGACGGCAAACCCAATATGCGGCGTCTGCTTGACGAGCGCGCGGGTGACCGCGCGGATCACAAGACCGCCGGCAAGCACGCCCGCGACCTCGTAGCCACGCTCGGGTTTAATGCCGCGTCCAAAGACGGCAGCGAGCTCAAAGAGCATGCCCACCTGCGCCAGCGCCATAACGGGATAATCGGCGCCCGGCAAAAACACCAGTGCACCGGTCGCCATATTGGTGAGCGCGCACGAGGTGATGATACGGTTGGCCGCCGCGATGCGCATGAAGGCAAAGTTCGCCGCAAAAGCCGTTTCCTTGTCGGTGCGATCGAGAATCCAGCGGGCAAGCGTCTCGAGCAGATACGTCTTATCGATTGCCGCTACCACGCCGAGCATGGGCGTGGACTCCTCGATAAACGGCACCTCCACAGCAGACTCGGCAAGCACGCACACGGGCGCGCCGGCGATCACGAGCTCCTGCACGGCACTCTCCAAGCGGTCGGAACCACACGAGAGCACCAGCACCACATCGGTATCGGTCTTTGGAGCAATTCGCTCCTCCCCCAGACGCTCGACGCGCACAATGCCCGAGGTCGTCTGCGGCACAAAGGCGTCACGCACCGTCTCGGCCAGAAAGCGCGAGGCGGACGAATCCAGATAGACCGAGACGCGCACCGGCGTATCGGAATCCTTCTTAACGGACGCGCCCATCTTAAAAGCGCGGGTCAGCTTATCTACGGGAATTTTCATAGCAAACCCCTCCAGCGGTTACGCGGCGCCCGAACGATGCCGCCATATGGATTGTACGATACCCACCGTCAGCAGCTGAATCATCATCGAAGACGAACCGAAGCTAATAAACGGTAGCGGAATACCGGTAATCGGCATCATGCCGATGCACATGCCGATGTTTTCGAAAGTCTGGAACGCCCACATGCCAACGATGCCCACACACGAAAGACGCAAAAACAGCGACTCGCACTTAAAGGCGACGCGAATCGTCGAAAAGATCAGCAGCACGTAGAGGCACAGGAGCAAAAAGGAACCGCAAAAGCCAAAGGTCTCGGACAGGAAGGCGAAGACGAAGTCGGTGTGGAACTCAGGCAGAAAGCCGCCGGCCGACTGCGTCGCATGCCCCAGGCCCTTACCAAAGAAGCCGCCCGAGCCAACGGCGATAAGCGACTGCTGCAGGTTGTAGGCATCGTCCGAATCGGCATTATCGGGGTCGATAAAGACCGTCAGACGGTTCATCTGATACTGCTTGATGAGCACATCGTGGCCGAGCAACGAATCAAAGACCGAATCAAGCGCCAGGACGAGGGCCACCAGGCCCACGAGCAGGGCCAGGGTCGACAGCACCCATTCGCGGCGTGCACCGCTCATGCAGATGACGATGGCGCCCGAAACCAGCACGACCAGGCCCGAGCCCAGGTCACCCATGGCAACGACGGCCAAAAACGGAATGGACAGCATGCCGCAGAGCTTGACGTAGTCGCGAACGGTATCGATGCGACCGTTATACTGCGAGCCAAGCGTAGCAATAAAGAAGATGGTGATGAGCTTGGCAAGCTCAACCGGCTGGAACGTCAAGCCGATACCGGGAATCTTGATCCAGCCCGTCATGCCCAGACCGCCCGTATAGGACAGACCCGGAATCTTGGGCGAGAAGATCACGATCAGGTCGATGACGAGCAACGCCGTCGAGAAATTGGAAATACCGCGCAGGTCGGTTCGCCAGACGAGCACCGCCAGCACCGCTCCGATGCCAATTCCCAGCAAATGGCGCGAGAACGAAGCATCGGCCTTAAACTGCGAAGCCGACCAGATAATGATGGCACCGTAGGCGACGAGCGCCACAGTAGCCACGAGCACACCGATATGCACCTTTTGGCGAAACGTGCCGCGCGAGGCCGAAAGTTGCTTGTTGACGCGGTCCAGGCTGCTGCGAGAGCCGGTCTTGGTTGAACGGAACAGATCCGCCGGAGAAAAATCCATCGCAACCTCCTATCGAACCGAAGAATCGCCCGAGGCCGAAGAGGTATCGGGCTCGTCATAAATCACGCCGAGCACGTCGCGCACGACATGCATCGCGGTATCTGAGCCACCGCCGCCCTGCTCCAGGACGGTAGCGATGACATACTTGGGATCATCGGCCGGTGCATAGGCGCAGAACCACGCGTATTCGTCCTCGCCACTTTTCTCGCCCGTGCCCGACTTGCCGTATACCTGCGGCGTCAGGGTGCCAAAGTGCGCCGCCAGGGACGTCGATGCCGTGTAAATCACGTCGTGCATGCCGTTGCGAACAAGAGCCAAATCCGAATCGCTGTTGATCTTGGCCTCCAGGCGCTTCTTCTTGCCCTTGCCATTGTACTTATAGGCATCGCCGTCGCCATCGCGCGACACGGCAGACAAAAATACGTGAGGCACGTACTGTTTGCCGCCGTTGGCAAGACCCATATAGGCGCACGCCATCTGCAGGGGCGTCACCAGGATGTCGCCCTGGCCGATAGCAATGTTGGTCATATCGCCGGCATTCCACTTGCGGTCCTCGGCAGAGGCGTCGGTGAAGTATGACTCTTTCCACTCGGCATCGGGAATACGACCCGCGCCCTCACTCGGCAGATCGATACCGCAGGTCTTGCCTAGGCCCCAGCGACGAAAGACCTCCTGCAGGCCCTCGGGATGTTGCTCGTCATAAAAGAACGCCTTACCCATGTCGTAGAAGACGGGGTCGCACGAGTTGGCGATACCCGACTGCAGCGTCATGGTGCCGTGGCCAGACGTCAGCCAGCAGCGCTTGCCCCAAGCCTTGCCCAGACCCGTCCAATAACCCGTGCAGTTGGTTGTCTGCGTTGAAGTGTAGGTTCCAAACTCAAGACCGGCCAGTGCCGAGAGCGGCTTGATGGTCGAGGCCGACATGTACTGTCCGCTAATGGCGCGGTTGAGCAGCGGGTGCGAACCCTTGTCATCATTGAGCTCGGTCCACACGTCATTTGAGACGCCGCCGATAAAGACGGACGGATCGAACTTGGGCTGGCTCGCCATGCCCAGGATCTCGCCATTGTTGGGATCGAGACACACCACAGCGCCGTTGCCGGCATTGCTGTAGCCAGTGGTCTTGGCAAGCTCGATAGCGCTCGCCAGCGCCGTCTCACAGGCCTGTTGGATCTTAAGGTCGAGCGTGAGCTTAATGTCGGAGCCGGCCTTCGCGGGCACGGCGCCGGCCTGACCGGTCACATTGCCCGAGGCATCGACCTTGACGGTCTGCTCGCCACGAATACCCTGCAGCAGGTTTTCGTAGTAGCTCTCAACGCCCGCCTGGCCCACGATATCGCCCGACTGGTACGTAATCTTGCCAGCAGAAGCATCATCATCGCCAGAGGTTTTCTTATTCTGGGCCTCGAGCTGCTCGGAGGTAATGGTGCCGGTATAGCCCAAGATATGGCATGCCGTCTCGCCGTATGGATACTGGCGCTCGGTACGCTCGGCAATCTTGACGCCCGGGAACTCGCCGGCGTGTTCCTTGATATAGGCAACCGTGGAGCGACGGACGTCCGTCGCGATGGTATGCAGGCTCTGAGCGCCCTCTGTATTGTCCTGAATATTGCGAAGGACCGCCACATAAGGCATTCCAAGCACGTTGGCAAGATGGCGAACCAGAACCTCATCCTCGGCAAGGTCGCGGTAGGCCACGACAGCAAGTGAGGGACGGTTCTGGACAAGCGCCACGCCATTGCGGTCGAGGATGCGGCCGCGCACAGCGGGTGTGGTAACGGTGCGAGTCTGATTACTATTGGCCTGCTTCTCGTAATAGTCCGACGAGACCATCTGCATGCCCCACAGCTTGACGGCAAGTGCCGCAAACATCGCGCCCACACCCGTGGTGAGGATGGAAAAGCGGCCCTTAAAGGCGGTCGCCGCGGTATTGCCCTCGCCCTCGGTGGCGCGCGGGGCCGTTCCATGCTGTGTATCGTAGGTAAAACGGGAATCGCCTCGACGCATGATGACCAGCGCGACCACGATGGCCACAACCAGCACGATACCGGCGATAATAACCGTCATCTGGGAAGACATCTACGGGCCTCCCCTATTTGAGCTTGCGGGTCTTGGGCTTAAAGCGCATACCCGTCTGGCGTCCGCCACGTGCGGAGAATCCATAGCCGGACTGCGGCACGACGCCGGACATCAAAAACGGAATGGCAACCAGACCCGTCAGGATCGAGGACGGCAGCGCATGGCCGAAGATCGCCACGACAAAGCTCGTCTCCAAACCCATAAACAGCAAGATGATGCTGTAGATCACATTAATGACGAGCGCAAAGGCGCCCACGGTGACGCCGCGCGCACTCGGGGTACCGCCCGTCTGACCGACGGCGCTGTGCACCAGGGCAAAAGAACCCACGGTCAGCAGGAGCGACATAACGCCCACCGGCACGGCAGCGGACAGGTCATAAAACAAGCCGCTGCAAAAACCGCACACGACGGCACGGGTCGGGTCGCCCGAGAACACGCTTAGGCACACCAGGATAATCATGAAGTTGACGCGACCTCCCGCAATGGAGATCTGCGGTGCCAGGCCTGCCTGCAGCAGCACACACACAATGGCGGCGATTACAAACGTGCGGGAGCTCATCCCCTGCTCGTGTAGATCCATGGACATGCCCCCTATTCGCTCGAGCCAGAATCGGTCGTCTCGGACGTGTCGGAACTGTCATCCGAGCTCTCGTCCTTCGTCTTGGTCGCAGCATCGCGCGACGTTCCCTGCGGCGTGCTGTTGGCCGTGCTCACGTCCTCATCCGAGGCCGACTGTTCGTCGGTCAGCGAGGTGATGACCAGCACTTCCTCGTTGTTCTCGGCCGTGGTCTGAGCGCGCACCACAATGGTGTAGTACACGTCGTTTGCCGATTTCTCAACCGACGAGACGGTGCCAAGCGGAAGGCCCTTGGGGAACACGCCACCGATGCCAGAGGTCACGATGATATCGCCAACCTTAACATCGGAGTCGACGCTCACGTACTCAAGACGCAGCGTGCCGTCAGCCTGACCCTGCAGCATACCCTGGGCGCGCGTGTCCTGCACCATGGCGGACACGCCCGAGTTCTCGTCGCCAATCAGGCGCACGGTAGAGGTCTTGGCCGATACCTCGATAATCTGGCCGATAACACCGGCAGAACTCGTCACGGGCATGTTGATGGTAAGGCCGTCGGCAGAGCCCTTGTCGATGGTAACGGTCGAGGTCCAGGCATCGCCGGAGGCACCAACGATACGAGCTGCGGTCGATTTGAGGTTGTAGGTCGATTGCAGCCCGACCAGGCCCTCCAGGCGCTCGGCAGTCTTTTGAGCCTCAGAAAGCTCGGCGACCTTAGAGGTCAGCTCCTCATTTTGCTTCTTGAGCTCGTCGAGCGTGTCCTGCGACGCCGTTAGGTTAGAGAACACGTTGCCAATCGCATTGAAGGGAGCCGCCACAGCCGAGCCCACAAAGCGCACCGGAGAGGTAATCGTCGTTACGCCCGAACGCACGGCATGAATCGGCCCTGCCTCGCCCTCGCGGATGTAAAACGTGAGCAGCAACACCGAAATCAGGCTGAAAACAATCAACGGGCGCATACCCGTTGATTGTCGCTTGGTATTCAGATTTGTGGAGAAACCCGAAGATCGTGCCAAATGGAATCCACCTTTTGGAAATTAAGCATTGGTCTGGACGAAGCCGCCATCAAACGCATTGGCCTCGAGCACGCGGGCACAGCCGTTAACGACGTTATCGAGCGCCGTGGGGCTGACGTTGACCGAAACACCGGTCTCATCGCGCAGGCGCACGTCGAGACCGCGCAGCAGCGCGCCGCCACCAGTCAGCAAAATGCCGTAGTACATAAGGTCCGAGGCGAGATCGGGAGGCGTGGCATCGAGGGCGTCCTTGACGGCCTTGGCCATCTCGTCGAGCGGCTTGTTGAGCGCGCGACGAATCTCCTCGCTCTCGATGCGCACGGTCTTGGGCAGACCGGTGATCACGTCGCGGCCGTTGACCTCGACGTCGAGCTCGTCCTTGAGCGGCACGGCGGAACCGACCTTGATCTTGATGTCCTCTGCCGTACGCTCGCCGATGGCCAGGTTGTAGGCATCGCGAACGTGCGTGAGGATGGCCTGATCGAACTCGTCGCCGGCAATACGGATGGACTGCGAGACGACAATGCCGCCCATGGCGATAACGGCGACCTCGGTGGTACCGCCGCCGATGTCGATGACCATGGAGCCGGTGGGTTCCTCGACGGGCAGGTCGGCGCCGATAGCGGCGGCCATGGGCTCCTCGATCAGGTAGGCCTGGCGGGCACCGGCCTGGATCGTGGCCTCAAAGACAGCTCGCTTCTCGACCGACGTGACGCCGGAGGGAACGCAGACGACAACGCGCGGACGCGGGGTCCACGGATAGCGCTTCTCGGAAGCCTTGTCGATAAAGTAGCGAAGCATGGCCTCGGTAACATCGAAGTCGGCGATGACGCCGTCCTTCAGGGGACGAACGGCCACGATGTTGCCGGGCGTACGGCCGAGCATGCGCTTTGCCTCGATACCGACCGCCAGGATGCGCTCGTCGTTCTTGTCGATGGCGACAACAGAGGGCTCGCGGATGACGATGCCCTTGCCGCGCACGGAGACAAGCGTATTTGCGGTGCCGAGGTCGATGGCAAGATCGCCCGCATAGCTACCGAAGAACATATCCATCAAAGAAAACAACGCAACTCCTGATGTGTTGGATGATTGCTGGAAAACTACTAGTTCATGATACTAGCGCAAGCCCGGCACCTCACTTGCGGTGAAGCGCCGGGCAAAGCTAAATCCCATAAGGTCACTACTGGTTGTCAGCAGCCGAGAAATCCATATCGAGCGAGGAAACGGCCCAGCCGATATGGTTGTCAGAGCGCACGAATTTGACGGTGTACTCCTGCTCGCCGCCCTTGGACAGCGATGCCTTAACCTTGGCGGTCGTCTCGGTCATGGACTGATCCATGCCCTCGACGGACACGGTGGCGCCCTGCGGAATCGAGGAGATGATCATCGACTTGGCGTCCTCGGACAGGCTCGAGGCCAGGCAAGACTCGGCCTTTGCGGTGTCACCGTCGCCGGCAGCCTGGAACAGATCGGTGATAACCGACTCCTGCGAGGGGAAGCCAAAGCCGCGCGTGTAGGCAAAGCCCAGACCGCCCGCAGCAATCAAGATGAGCAGAAGCAGCACGATGAAGACTTTGAGACCCGTGTGGCGATGGCGACGACGGACCTTGGCCTGCTTACGATCCTGACGGTCCTGCTGGACCATCTCGGACTCGGACAGCGTAAAGAAGCCGGTGTCCGAGGGATCGGGCA
Organism: Collinsella aerofaciens ATCC 25986; assembly: GCF_964237925.1. GTDB lineage: Bacteria > Actinomycetota > Coriobacteriia > Coriobacteriales > Coriobacteriaceae > Collinsella > Collinsella aerofaciens_BJ. The sequence goes on from NZ_CAXSKI010000008.1 coordinate 107,399, forward strand.
TAAACTGACCGGTCGCGCCCGTAGGATCGAGCGGATCGACGGCAGGAGCGTCCATCGCGGGCGCCGGAGCCGTGGCCATAGCCGTCTGGGCAGACAGCGCGGCAAGCGAATCGTGCACGCGGACAAGCTCATCGGCCTGCTCGGAGGTGAGCTGGTAGATGCCATCGGCAGTAGCGGCGTTAAAGGCGTCGAGTGCGTCGGAGGGGCGGCCGGCGGCAGAAAGTGCCTGACCCATGCCGGCGTTGAGCGCACGCGTGTCGTCGCGGGGGCCGGCAAAGTCGATAGCCGTGCGGTAGGTCTCCACGGCATCCGCCGGACGGCCGAGCTTAATGAAGCAACGACCAAGCTCGCCCAGTGCGGCGGCAGGAGCCGGATTGGCGCCGTCGATGGCAGCCTGACGGAAGGCAGTACCCGCGTTGGCATAATCGCCCGACTGGAACAGCGCATTGCCCAGGCCCAGATAGGCCTTGAACGGCGTGGCATAGGAAGCATCCTGCGTAGCACCAGAGAACGCCTGGGCGGCCGTCGTGTAGTCGCCCACGGCGGCGAGCGCCTTGCCGCGGTTGGTGAGCAGCGCGCCGCGCTTGCCGTAGGTGCCGTCGTTGAGGGCGGCAGCATAAGCCTCGGCGGCCTCGGCATACATGCCCAGGTGCATCAAGGCGTTGCCACGAAGGTGATCGGCCTCGCCCATAATCTCATCGGGAGTCTTTGCCGCCCCAAGCATCTGGGCTGCAGCGGAAAAATCACCCGCGCGGTAAGCGGCGCGGCCCTGTTGGATCAGCTGGCTATTCAAGGAAGTCCCCTTTACTCGTGAACGATCTCGACATGGACGATCTCGTCGCCGGCACGCAGCTGCGAAATCACATCGAGACCCTCGACCGTGGTACCAAAGACGGTGTAACCGGAATCGAGGTTATGCTGGGCGCCCAGGCAGAAGTAGAACTGCGAACCCGCGGAATCGGGGTCCATGGAGCGTGCCATGGCAAGGGCACCATCGACATGGCTGTTGCGCGGATTGGTGGCAAACTCGCCCTTGATGCAGTAGCCGGGGCCACCGGTACCGGGCATGCCGTCGGGGCCCTCAAGACCAGCGGCGACGTCGGCGCCGGACATATCGCGGGTATTGGGGTCGCCGCCCTGGATGACAAAACCGGGCACATAGCGATGGAACTTAAGGCCATCATAGAAGCCCATCGTGGAAAGCTCGCAGAAGTTCGCGACATGAATGGGAGCGCCCTCGCCGTCAAACTTGACCTTGATGGTACCCTTCGACGTCTCGATAACGGCGCACTCGTCGCCGGCAAGCTGATACTCGGGCGTGTAGAGCTCTTTCTTAAAACCAAACATGTGGTTCCTTCCTCGTGCGTTTAAAGCATATTTGTACGAATTGTAGCAATAAGCATGCGCTTACATCAATTGCGCACGTAGGTTATGCCGACTATGGCGAACTAATTTTGGGAACGCTGCTGCGGCTTCCAGGAGCCCACATTGGCGTCGTACTGGTTCAGCGCGCTGTTGCCGCCCTGTGCGATGGGCGCCAGGATCTCGCTTTGGTGGGAACTCATCGACTCGCCATCGGGAATGGCCAGCGAGATATCCCAGCTCTGGCAGATCACGTCGACACGCTCGTACATCCACTCGGCAAGCTGCTTTAAGTGGGCGATGTCGTCCGCATAGACCGTATCGTCCTGATACTTAAGGTTGTTAAGCTCATCTTGCGTCTTTTTGATCTGGTCGCGCAGGGCGTAGGCACTCTGCGACAGCTCCTGGCGGGTGGACAGCGGCGTTCGGAGATAGCCGTTGTTAAAGGAATCGATGACCTCGCCGATCTGGTCCTCGTCAGCGTAGGACACGATGGTCTGATACAGACCGTCGAGCCTGGTATAGAGCTGATCATCGGTGAGCACGGTTTCTTCCTGGACCACCTCCGCAGAATCGTCCTGCTTGGTATCGTCCTCAGTGGCCTCGCCCTTTTGGCGCGTGGGGAAGGTGGTCTGTGCAGCTTGGCCAAACTGGTCGTAGAAGCCGGGCATAACACCCATGGGATCGGTCGTCACGAACCAATAGGCACCGCCGCAAACGACGGCAAGGACCGCGATTACGATAAGCGGCTTGGGAATATGACGCTTGTGCTTGTGATAGGCGTCCTCGTCGGGGTGCACCTTGCGCTTGGGTTTTTGAGCATCGTCATGCAGGGAAACGGGCATGGGAATATCGACCTTGGGGATACCGAAATCCTTATCGAAAGCCGGCAGCACGCAGGTCTCATTGGGGTCGGCGGCGTCCGAAAGCACCGCAGCGGCAGAGGCCGGCGCATGCGGCACCTCGGTATCGATCTGCTCTTGCGTTAGGCGCGGAAAGCCCGCCGTGCGGCCCGCTGCCAGGTCGGATGCGGCCGCGTCCTCGGAGAGGATACCCGGAGCGGGGCGTCCGCATTTGGGGCACGTACGATCATGCGGAGAAAGACGGGCACCGCAGCCCTCGCAGAACACGAACTCGGTGTGCTCGGGACCATCGCCCGGACCCACATAGGCGTTGCAGTAGGGGCAGAACGAGGCGCCGTCCTCGATGGTCTTAAGGCAATGCGGACAGATCACGGCATCCTCTTTTCGAAGCAATTCAAACAATCGAGGTTAGAGCATAACATCGCCAAGGCCCCACAGGAGCAAGGCACCAATTCAACATCGCCAGGGCGCGTAGTTACTTCTTCTTTTTGCTCGGCATCGAGACTTTGATGCCTTGGGCGGACTTGGTTACGCGGGAGCGCTTGACTCCGGTACTCTTCTTTTTCTTGGGCTGGGCCTGGGCCACGCCCTCGAGTGCGCGGGCCTCGGCCTCACGAACGGTGCGAGCTTCGCGGCGCTGCGCCATGTCGGCGGCGACGCGCTTGGCAAAACGCTCGGCCGTCGAACCCGTCGAGCTCACCTTGCCGCCACCGCGACCCAAGCGGACGCGCACACCGCGGCCAAAACCAGTTGCGGCATGACGACGACGCGGCTTGAGCGAATCCATCATCGTGGCGAGCTTAAAGAACACCGAGCAGGTGATGACCACGATGACAGCCAAGATAACCATCTGACCCATCGACAGGTTGGCAATAGACAGCAGCTTCGGGAATCCGATAACGCCCGTCAGGATGCCGGCAACTACAAACACAAAGAGCGCCACACGTAAGGGCGTGAGGGGCTGCGAGATACGCCAGATCAGGCTGACACTCGCCGCGCACGACGTAAGTAGGCACATCGTAGACAGCGTGAGCTGGCTAAAGCCAAACACGCGCGCCACAAAGATATCGAGCGCCGCGGCCAAAATGACCGCAAGCGACGCCGGCAGTGCCCGCTTGAGCACGTTCGTCAGGAACGACCCCTTCACGCGAGCATTGTTGGGCTCCAGGCCCAACACAAAGCCCGGCGCGCCAATGCAGAAGAAGTTGATGAGCGTCATCTGAATCGGCTCGAAAGGGTACGGCGGCAGTGCGATGCACAGCGCCGCCAGGCCCATCGAGAACAGCGTCTTAGTCAGGAACAGCGAAGCCGAACGCTGCAGGTTGTTGATGGAGCGACGGCCCTCGGCCACCACGGCGGGCATCGAGGCAAAGTCGTTGTCGACGAGCACGATCTCGGCCACGTTACGCGCGGCATCGGAGCCGGCCGCCATGGCCACGGAGCAGTCGGCCTCCTTGAGCGCCAGCACGTCGTTGACGCCGTCGCCTGTCATGGCCACGGTGTGCTCGCGGCGCTTGAGCGCCTGCACGAGCTCGCGCTTCTGCTGCGGGGTCACACGACCAAAGACATGGTAGCGGTCCACTGCGGCATCGAGCTTGGCCGGCGTATCGAGCGTCGTGGCGTCCACATAAGCGTCCGCCCCCGGCACGCCCACCACGCGCGCGATCGACGACACCGTACGCGGGTCGTCGCCACTGATCACGTTGAGAGTCACGCCCTGCTCGTTAAAGTAGCCGATGGTCTCGGCCGCCGAGGTACGGATCTCGTCGCGTATGGTCACAAAGCCCACGGGCTCGGCCTCGCCCACCATATCGCCATCGGGCGTAAAGCCGTCAACGCGCGCCACCACGAGCACGCGGCAGGTATCGGCAAGCTCGGCGACACGGTTCTCGACCTGGGCAAACGCACGATCAGAGAGCACAAACTGCGCCGCACCCATCACATATGAGCCCTGTGCAAACGACGCGCCGCTCCACTTTTTGGAAGACGAGAACGGAATGACCGACAGCGGCTCGGACACCTCGACCGGACGGTCGGCGTAATAGTTGAGCAGCGCCTGACAGGTCTCGTTGGCATCGGCCGAGGTCGCACGTGCGACGTTAGCCAGCGCAAAATCGAGCACCGTGGTATCGACGGGAACGGCGGCGTCGCCCTCCCCCGCACCCATACCCTCGACCGGCAGCGGATAGGTACCCTCGACCTCCATGCGGCCCGACGTGATGGTGCCCGTCTTGTCCAGGCACAGCACGTCGACGCGCGCGAGCGTCTCAATGCAGTAGAGCTGCTGCGCGAGTACCTTGCGGCGGGCCAGGCGCACCGTGGCAATGGCGAGCACCGACGAGGTCAGCAGCACCAGGCCTTGCGGGATCATGCCCAGCAGGGCGCCCACCGTGGACAGCAGCGCCGACGAAGGCACATGACCAGCCAACAGCTCGGAGAAGCACCACGAAAGCGCGCTATTGCCTGGGGTTCCCGCGGCATCCCACAGCTCGCTCACGCTCGAGGCAAACAACGCCAAACCGAGCGGGATCATGATGATGCTCGCAAAGCGCACGATGGCGTTAAGCGCGTTCATGATCTCGGAATTGACCTTTTTGACGTACTTCGCCTCGTTATTAATTTTGGCCACGTAGTTGTCGGCGCCGACATGGATCACGCGGGCGCGCAGCAGGCCCGAGTCGATAAAGCTGCCGCTCATGAGCTCGGAACCGGGCTGTTTCTTAATGAGGTCGCTCTCACCCGTCAGCAGGCTCTCGTTCACGAGCGCCTCGCCCGAAACCACCACGGCGTCAGCGGGAATCTGGTCGCCGCGCCCCAGGCGGATGATATCGTCGAGCACGATCTGGTCCAGGTCGAGCTCCACCTCGGCGCCGTCGCGCACCGCAATGGCCTTCTTGGAGGTCAGCAGCGTGAGCTTATCGACCATCTTCTTGGAACGCATGGACTGGATGACGCCAATAGCAGTATTGAGGAACACTACGAACAGGAACGTCAGATTCTTAAACGAACCGGTCAAAATGACTAGGAACGCCAAAATCACGTTGATCAAATTGAACAGCGTGCAGAGGTTCTCGATGATGAGCTCTTTGACCGACTTGGTCTTGAGCTCCATATTGCGGTTGATCTTACCGGCGGCGATGCGCTCCTCGACCTCGGCGGTCGAGAGTCCGCGCTCGATATCCGTTGCTGCCATACCACGTCCCATCACGTCGCGTCGGTATAAGAAAAACCGCCCGGACCATGCGAGGTTCGGACGGTCTTACGTTCGATGGTGCCCCATGTTGGATTCGAACCAACGGCCTTCTGCTCCGGAGGCAGACGCTCTAATCCCCTGAGCTAATAGGGCCAACAGTTGGCATTATACCCAAGTGCACCACGGGCTATCAAAATAAAAGAAAAAGCTTTGCAATTCCGAGGAAGACGCGGCGCAACGGCTCACTTTAGAAGGCAAAAGCGAATCAGATAGTATAAACTCTCATGCACCATATATACACGGCTCGCGATGCGGGCCGTTTTTGCAAGGGTTATCCACCGAGATGAGAGGCGCACCATGATTGCAATTTTAAAGCAGAGCGCCAGCGACGAGGCCGTCAGCCATATCGTCAGCTGGATTGAGAAAAAGGGCCTGAAGACCGATGTCTCGCGCGGCGAGAACGAGACGATCATCGGCCTGGTGGGCGATACGACCAAGATCGACCCGTTCCTGCTCGAGTCCATGGACGTCGTCGAGCGCGTGCAGCGCGTCTCCGAGCCGTTCAAGCGCGCCAATCGCAAGTTCCACCCCGAGGACTCCGTCATCGACTGCGGCCACGGCGTCAAGATCGGCGGCGATCAGTTCCAGGTCATCGCCGGCCCGTGCTCCGTCGAGGGCGAGAACCTCATCCGCATCGCACGCCGCGTGAAGGCCGCCGGCGCCACGATGCTGCGCGGTGGCGCCTACAAGCCCCGCACCTCCCCGTACGCCTACCAGGGCATGGGCCCCGCCGGCCTGGACCTGCTGTGCGAGGCGTCCGCCGAGCTCGACATGCCGATCGTCACCGAGATCATGGACCCACGCGACGTGCAGGTCTTCCTGGACAAGAAGATCGACGTCATGCAGATCGGCGCGCGCAACGCCCAGAACTTCCCTCTGCTCAAAGAGGTGGGCAAGACCAAGACTCCGATCTTGCTTAAGCGCGGCATGTCCGGCACGATCGATGAGCTGCTCATGGCCGCCGAGTACATCATGAGCGAGGGCAACGACAACGTCATCCTGTGCGAGCGCGGCATCCGCACCTTCGAGACTCGCACCCGCAATACCTTCGACCTCAACGCCGTGCCGGTGCTGCACCACCTGTCGCATCTGCCCGTCGTCGCCGACCCCAGCCACGCCACCGGCTACACCCGCTACGTTGAGCCCATGGCGCTCGCCGCGACCGCCTGCGGTGCCAACGGCCTGGAGATCGAGGTCCACGACGAGCCGAGCCGCGCCTGGTCCGACGGTGCCCAGGCCCTCACCCCCGATCAGTTCGACGACACCATGCGCCGCATCCGAGCCATCCGCGAGGTCGTCTGCCAAGAGACCATGGAGTAGCCCATGGGTACGGTGAGAAACGCGCGCGTTAACCAGGGCGGCCCCAAGTGCGCCGGTATCGTCGGCCTGGGCCTCATCGGCGGCAGCTTTGCCCGCGGCTATGCGCAGGCGGGCGTCCGCGTGCTGGCCTGGGACCCCGATGACGATGTCATGACAGCCGCCAGCATGGGCACCGTTGCCGGCGAGCTCAACGACGAGACGCTCGGCGAATGCGACATCATCGTCCTCGCCTGCTATCCCGAGGCATGCATCGAGTGGCTCGAGGCGCACGCCCAGGCGCTCGCCGACGCCACCGACACCGACGCCATCATGGGTCCCGTGGTGATCGACACCGTGGGCGTCAAGGGCATTGTGTGCGAACGCGCCTTTGAGCTTGCCCGCGAGAACGGCTTTTACTTTGTGGGCGCGCACCCCATGGCGGGCACCCAGTTCTCGGGCTACGCGCACTCCCGCGCCGACCTGTTCCAGGGCGCGCCACTCGTGCTCGTGCCGCCCGCGGTAGACGATGCGCTCAAGCTGGAGCTTTTGGGCCAGGTGCGCGAGATGGTGCGCCCCCTGGGCTTTGGCAAGTTCAGCGTAACGAACGCCGCCGAGCACGACCGCGTCATCGCCTTCACGAGCCAGCTTGCGCACGTGGTGTCCAACGCCTACGTAAAGAGCCCGACCGCCCAGGTCCACCACGGCTTTTCGGCCGGTAGCTACCGCGATCTCACCCGCGTGGCGCACCTCAACCCGCAAATGTGGTCCGAGCTCATGATCGACGACGCCGACGCACTCGCCTTCGAGATCGACCATCTGATCGAGTCGCTTGGCGCCTACAGCCGTGCGCTCAAAGACCGCGACCAGCACTATCTGGAGAATCTTCTTGCCGAGGGAGACCGCATTAAGCGCGCACTCGACGACGAGGCCTCCCACTAGACCAACCTATCACGCCAGGTCGAAAGGACCGAAGCTTATGGCGATTACCATCGATATCGACACTGCACGCCCCTACCAGGTGCATGTTGGCACGTTTTTGCTGGAGCAGGCGGGACCGCTCGTGCGCGCCACTGCCGGCGGCACCAAGGCCGTCATCGTGACGGACACCAACGTGGGCCCGCTCTACCAGATGCCCGTTAAGCAGAGCCTGGAGGCGTCAGGCTACGAGGTGAGCATCTGCACCTTCGAGGCAGGCGAGGCCCATAAGCGCGCCGAAACCTATGTTGCCATTTTGGAGTTTGTGGCCGAGCACGAGCTTTCGCGCTCCGACGTGATCGTGGCACTCGGCGGCGGCGTCGTGGGCGACGTTGCGGGCTTTGTGGCCGCCACCTACATGCGCGGCTGCAAGTTTGTGCAGATCCCAACGAGCCTGCTCGCCATGGTGGATTCGTCGGTGGGCGGCAAGACTGCCATCGACCTGGCCGCCGGCAAGAACTTGGCCGGCGCCTTTTGGCAGCCGAGCGTGGTTATCGCCGACGTAGGGTGCCTGGCCACCCTCACGCCCGAGCAGTTCGCCGACGGCTGTGGCGAGGTCGTCAAACACGCCGTGATCGCCGATCCAGAGCTGTTTGCCGAGCTGGAGAAGACCCCGCTCACGCTGGAGCTGCTCAACCGCGATGTGGCCCGCGTTGCGCTCATCATCGCCCGCAATATCGACATCAAGCGCGCCGTGGTCGTTGCCGACGAGCGCGAGACCAACCAGCGCAAGCTGCTCAACTTTGGGCACAGCGCAGGACACGCCGTCGAGGCCTGCGAGCACTTTGAGCTCGGCCACGGCAACTGCGTGTCAATCGGTATGGGTATCATCACGCGCGCCGCGGCCCTGCACGGGGTATGCGACGCTGCACTGCCCGGGCGCATTGAAGAGCTCTGCGCCCGCCACGGCCTCAAGACCCGCTGCGACTTGGATGCCGACGCCGTCTTTGCCGAGGCGCTCCACGATAAGAAGCGTGCGGGCGACACCATCGACCTGGTGATTCCGCACGACATTGGCCGCTGTAGCATCGACCGCACGCCGCTTTCCACCTTCCACGATTTAATTGCCGAGGGCCTCGGCCAGAAGGGAGACGCATCCGCATGCTAGCCCGCATCACCCCGTCCCCGCTCAAGGGCACCGTTCCCGCCATCGCATCCAAGTCGATGGCTCACCGCCTGATCATCTGCGCCGCGCTTGCCAACGGCGAGACGCACGTCACCTGCAACACCACCTGTGCCGATATCGAGGCCACGGTGCGTTGCCTCACGGCGCTCGGCGCCCGCATCGAGACCGCCGAGGACGGCTTCCAGGTCCACCCCACCATGAAGAGTATTGAGTTCGGCCTGCTCAAGGCACTTGCGGGCGGCACGCTCGACTGCGGCGAGAGCGGCTCAACGCTCCGCTTTATGCTGCCCGTCGCCTGCGCGCTGGGGGCAGAGGCAACCTTTGTGGGCCAGGGCCGTCTGGGCGCCCGCCCGCTCTCCCCGCTCTCCGATGAGATCATTGCCGCCGGCTGCGACCTGCAGGGTCTGGGCGGTTTTCCGCTCAAGACGAGCGGACGCATGCGCCCGGGCACCTTTGTGCTGCCGGGCAACGTGAGCTCGCAGTACATCTCGGGCCTGCTGCTGGCGGCTCCGCTGCTGGCCCAGCCCTCCTGCGTGCAGGTGACCGGCCTCATCGAGAGCCGCCCCTACATCAATCTGACCATCCAGGCCATGAAGGCCTTTGGCATCGAGGTCAACGTCGAGCGTATTCCCGCCAAGGACGGCAAGCCCGAAGTCACAAACTTCCGCGTGAGCAGTGGCTCGTACCGCACGCCCGGCAACGTGGCCGTCGAGGGCGACTGGTCCAACGCTGCCTTTTGGCTGTGTGCCGGCGCCATCGGCACCGACCCCATCACCGTCGAGGGTGTGTCCCTGAGCTCCGCGCAGGGCGACCGCAACGTGCTCGCCGCGCTTTCGCGCTTTGGCGCCCGCATCGTGCGCTCCACCAACGCCGCCACCGTGCAGTCCGACAAGCTCGCCGGCTTTGAGATGAGTGCCCACGACATTCCCGACCTTGTGCCCGTTATCTCGGCCGTGGCCTCGCTGGCACAGGGCCGCACCTTTATCCGCGATTGCGCCCGTCTGCGTATCAAGGAATCCGACCGCCTGGCCACCACCACCCGCGAGCTCACCGCGCTGGGCGCGCAGGTGCGTATTGCCGGCGACGACCTCATCATCAAGGGCGTCGATGCCCTTACCGGCGGCGAGGTCGATTCGCACAACGACCACCGCATCGCCATGATGGCAGCCATCGCCGCAAGTCGCGCCACCGGCGAGGTCGTGATCCACGGCGCCGAGGCCGTCAACAAGTCCTATCCCGATTTCTTCGACCACTACCGCCTGTTGGGCGGCAAGGTCACGATCGAGGAGGAATAGCATGTCCTCGACCTTTGGCAACGTTTTGCATCTGAGCATTTTCGGCCAATCACACTCTCCCGCCATCGGCTGCTCGCTCGATGGCATCCCGGCGGGCATCGCTGTGGACCAGGAGCAGCTGCAGGCCTTTTTGGATCGTCGCGCCCCCGGTCGCGACGAGACCGCGACCAAACGCCGCGAGGCCGACGCCGTCCACATCATCGCCGGTGTTGTCGATGGACATACCACCGGCGCGCCCATCGCCGCGATTATCGAGAACACCAACACGCGCTCCAAGGATTACTCCGAGCTGCGCCGCAAGCCCCGCCCGGGACACGCGGACTTCCCCGCCCGCGTGAAGTACCACAACATGCACGACGTCGCCGGCGGTGGGCACTTCTCCGGTCGCCTGACGGCGCCCTTATGTATCGCAGGCGGCATTGCGCTGCAAGCACTCGAAGCCCGTGGCATTCAGGTCATGGCGCACGTGGCGCAGATCGGCGGCATCTCCGACCTACCCATGGACGACATGGTCTACCGCGAGTCCGACCGTAAGGCGATTCTTTCGAACGACCTGCCCTGCATTGACGCCGCGGCTGCCGGCCGCATGCGCGAGGAGATTCTTGCCGCGCGCGATGAGCTCGACAGCATCGGCGGCATCGTGGAGTGCGGTATCTACGGCCTGCCCGCGGGCATCGGTGACCCCATGTTCGACGGCATCGAGAACCGCATCGCGCAGATCGCGTTTGGCATTCCCGCTGTAAAGGGCGTTGAGTTTGGCATGGGCTTTGCCGTGGCCGCCATGCGTGGCAGCGAGAACAACGACCCGTATCGTATTGATGGAGAGACCGGCGAGATCGAGGTCGAGTCCAACAACGCGGGCGGCATCCTCGGCGGCATTTCCACCGGCGCGCCCGTCATGTGGCGCATGGCCGTAAAGCCGACGCCTTCGATCGGACGCGAACAGCAGACCGTAGACATGGATGCCATGGAAAATGCCGAGCTCTCGGTCCACGGCCGTCACGACCCCTGCATCGTCCCCCGCGCCGTCCCCGTAGCCGAGGCAGCCGCCGCCCTCGCCATCTGGGACGCCCTCCTAGAAGACGCCGCCCAGCGCTAGCTCACCTGAGCAACCAGACAACATCCGCCGCGTGAAAGGGTTCCCATGGACCTCGCAGACATCCGCCAGGCCATCGATGGCATCGACACCACGCTCCTCAACAGCTTTGTCGAGCGCATGGACATTGCCACCGAGGTCGCCAAATCCAAGATCGAGATGGGCAAGGCCGTCTTCGACCCCGCCCGCGAGCGCTCCAAGCTCAACAACCTCGCCAGCCGCGCACCCGAGCGCTACGAGGCGCAGACCATCACGCTGTTCCGGCTCCTCATGAGCATGAGCAAGGCCGAGCAGCAGCGCTACATCAACGAGCTCAAGGGCATCACGGTGTCGCAAAAGGCCCACGCCACGGCCGTGCCCCTCGACACGCCCTTCCCCCAGACGGCTACGGTCGCTTGCCAGGGAGTCGAGGGCGCCTACAGCCAGATTGCCGCGTGCAAGCTCTTCGACGTGCCCGATATCGCGTTTTTCGAGACCTTCGAAGGCGTCATGCGCGCCGTGCGCGACGGCTTCTGCGAGTTTGGCGTGCTGCCCATCGAAAACTCAACCGCCGGCTCGGTCAACGCCGTCTACGACCTGCTCGCACAGTTCGACTTTCACATCGTGCGCTCGCTGCGCCTCAAGATCGACCACAACCTGCTCGTCAAGCCCGGCACCAAGCTGCAGGACGTGCGCGAGGTCTACAGCCACGGCCAGGCCATCGCCCAGTGCGCCGGTTTTATCGAGGCCCACGACCTGCATGCCACCAAGTACCCCAACACGGCCATGTCGGCCGAGATGGTCGCCAACTCCGACCGCACCGACGTCGCCGCCATCGCATCGCGCAGCTGTGCGACACTCTACGGCTTGGAGGTGTTGGATCCCAACATCCAGGACTCGGACAACAACTACACGCGCTTCGTCGTCATCAGCCGCGAGCCGTGCGTCTACCCCGGCGCCAACCGCACCTCGCTCATGATCACCACGGCCAACGAGCCGGGCGCCCTCTACCGCGTGCTCGAGCGCTTCTACGCGCTCAACATCAACCTCATCAAGCTCGAGAGCCGCCCCATCCCCGGCCACGACTTTGAGTTTATGTTCTACTTCGACCTGGACTGCCCCTTTGGCAGCAAGGCCCTCGACGACCTGCTCGATTCCATCAACGACGTGTGCGAGAGCTTTACCTACTTTGGCAGCTACACGGAGGTGCTCTAGATGACCGATACAGCCGCAACCCACCCCTACGGCGTACTGGGCCGCGTGCTGGGCCACAGCTACACCCCGACCATCTACAAGGAGCTCGCGGGCCTGGAGTACGTGCGCTTTGAGCGCGAGCCCGAGGACCTCGAGGCGTTTATGACCGGCGACGAGTGGGAGGGCACCAACGTGACCATCCCCTACAAGCGCGCCGTCATGGACTACCTGGACGAGCTGAGCCCGCTGGCCGAGCGCATGGGCAACGTCAACACGATCACCCGCCTGGCCGACGGCCGCCTGCGCGGCGACAATACCGACTACTTCGGCTTTCAGTGCTTGGTCGAGGAGCTGGGTGTCGAGGTTGCTGGCAAGAAGGTCCTCGTGCTCGGCGCCACCGGCGGTGCCGGTACCACGGCAAGCATGGTGCTGAGCGATCTGGGCGCCATCGTCGTGCCCGTGGGACGCAAGAGCGAGGTCAACTACGACAACATCGCACAGCAGTCCGACGCGGCGCTGCTCGTCAACTGCACGCCCGCCGGCATGTTCCCCCACTGTCCCGATGCACCCTGCACGCTCGAGGGCCTCGATGCGCTCGAGGGCGTCATCGATATCGTCTACAACCCCGCCCGCACGGGGCTCATGCTCGAGGCCGAGCGCCGCGGCATCCCCAGCATCGGCGGTCTGCTGATGCTCGTAGCGCAGGCTGCGCAGGCCGTCGAGCGCTACACCGGTCAGATCACCCCGCGCGAGCGCATCCTCGACGTGACGGAGCGTCTGTCTCGCCGCGAGCAAAACATCGCCCTAATCGGCATGCCGGGCTCGGGCAAGACCCGTGTGGGTGAGCAGATCGCCCTGCTCACCGGGCGCGAGCATATCGATCTGGATCGCGCCCTCAAGGAGCGACTCGGTATGCCCTGCGCCGACTTTATCGTCGAGCGCGGCGAGCCGGCCTTCCGCGAGCAGGAGACGGCTGCCTTGGCCGACATTTCCAAGCGCAGCGGTCTGGTGCTCTCCACCGGCGGCGGCGTCGTCACGCGCGACGAGAACTATCCGCTGCTGCACCAGAACAGCCTGATCGTAATGCTCAACCGCAAGCTCGACGAGCTCGCCCACAAGGGTCGTCCCATCACCGCCCGCGACGGCATCGACAAGCTGGCCGAACAGCGCATGCCGCGCTACCGTGCCTGGGCCGATTACATCATCGACTCGCGCGACTGCGCCGCCAACACCGCCCGCGCCGTCCTCGACGCCCTCCCACCCGCTCTCTAACAAAAACCACCACAAAGGGGACAGGCACCTTTGTGGTGGTTTTTCAACCGCAAAGGAAGCAACCATGAAAGCACTCGTCATCAACGGCCCCAATCTAAACATGCTCGGCATTCGCGAGCCGGGCATCTACGGCAGCGACAACTACGACCGCCTGGTCCAGATTTGCCAGGAAGCGGGCGCCGCACAGGGCTTCGACGAGGTCGAGGTCTTCCAGTCTAACCACGAGGGCAGCATCGTCGACAAGATCCAGGAGGCCTACGGCAAGGTCGACGGCATCGTCATAAACCCGGCCGCCTATACGCATACGAGCGTCGCGATCCTCGACGCCCTCAAGGCCGTCGCCATCCCTGCCGTCGAGGTCCACATCAGCGCCGTCGAGACCCGCGAGGACTTCCGCCAGGTGAGCTACGCCCGCCTGGCCTGCTTCGCCACCATCACCGGTGAGGGCCTGCAGGGCTACGCACATGCGCTAGAGCTGTTGAGGGAACGACTCGAAAAGTAGTCTCGCGCGCAAATCCATCAACCCCGATTCGCACGCCAGTAATGCCAGTGCCGCCAGCAGCAACCTCGCTACTGGCGGCACTTTATTACTGGCATATAATCGTTGCAGCCACACAACGTCTGGAGACTCGCATGCTAAGCATCCATCTGGGAGATTACCCCGGTTCCATCTACGATACCGAGACCTACTTTAGGAACTCATACTTGGACTCATGGTTCGAAGACCCTATGGCCGCACAGATCATTAAAAGCGTGGACGGATCAGAGCTCATCGGCCCCCACAACATCGTAAGCAAGCAGCTGGGCTCGATCACCCCACTCGAACTGTCCGGCGGCGTTAAGACGCTGCTGCTGGTGCGCAATCTACCAAACATGGTGTTCAATGCATCCACTTGCGGAGATAACTGCGCCCGCTGGCTGCTCAAAATTGGCAAAGAGCAGGATGTGCTGGTGACCCTTTACCACATCATGAAATTTCCCTGGAAGCGTTTTGAGATTCGCATCAATAACGACGGCCGCATCGTCAGGAACATGCAGGAGTTCGTCGGTGCCACCAATGATTTTCTGGATGTTGATGAGTAATGAAAGGATCACACACCGTTGTCGTGGAGCGCGCAAAAGTCAAATACACGCTCACCTTTAAACGCAATATTTCCTTCATCCGCGGCAACAGCGGCACGGGCAAAACGACGCTCATCTCGATGATTCGCGACTACAACGACCGAGGACCGGAAAGCGGCGTTGCACTCAGCTGCGACGTGCCTTGCGAAACGCTTTCCGGCAGACGCTGGGAGCGCGAGCTTTCGATCATCGAAGATTCAATCGTCTTTCTAGATGAGGGCAACGAGTTTATCTACTCAAAGGACTTCGCCAAAACCGTAAACGGCTCGTCCAACTATTTTGTTCTGATATCTCGTCGCGATGCCAACGAGCTCCCCTACAGCGTTGATGAGATCCTGAAGTTAGTCAACACGACGAGTAAAACAATCAATGGCCGCAAGAGCGACAGGCGCTTCTACTCGGTGACCAAGCCGCTATATGACCACACGGCAAGCATGCTGTATCAGGATCTAAATGTTGGATTCGAGGTACCCGACGCCGTAGTTGTCGAGGATAGCAAATCTGGCTATCAATTCTACGACGCTCTTTGCAACCGGCTCGGAATCCCCTGCTATACCGCCACCGGCGTAGCAAATCTAAAGCGGACAATTCACGAATGCCCCGAGCAAAACGTTCTTGCCATTGGAGACGGCGCAGCGTTTGGTCCCTACATCGAAAAGGTGCTCGGACAGCGCGTTTACAAGAACGTTCGCTTGTTCCTCCCGGAATCATTCGAGTGGACACTTCTGCAATCTGGCCTCATTCCCAGTAACGACATTCCAAAAATCCTCAAGGATCCTTCGAGCTATATCGAAAGCCGCGACTACCTAAGCTGGGAACGATTCTTCACCGACGTATTGATCAAGTACTCGGCAGACACTCGCTACGCCTACAGAAAGGCAAAGCTCAATGAGCAGTACCTGAGGCCGCAGGCGATGAATGCAGTTGCAAACGTCTTGCCCGAGTGCCTGAAGGCAGACTAGACAGACTAGATATAGTGGGGAGGGCCAAGTTGGTCCTCCCCGTTTTTGTTACGCCTTCTTGATCACGTACACCAACCCTATGTCGCACCTGCGGCGCACAATCGACGCAAAGAGCCACGATGCTGGCAGCGTCATAAGCAGAGGCATGGTCTGCCAAGGAATAAACCAATCGACCGCGTGGATTGCAAAGATGGCAAGACTGGCCTGTCCGCAGAACACGAGCGCTCGCTCAAAGGACCCCAAAACCGGCACGTCTTTCAACTTCTCCAACGCCATCGAAACCCAGCACACGCAGTAGCTACCGGCAAGAGCGGCAACTGTCGCAACCAAAAACCCATCCACGCGGCGGCTCGAAAGCTCACCCCACTCAGCGCGGCAAGGACAAGCCAAGCAACACCGGCTCCAATAAACAGCAGAGGCTCGCTCACGCTCGGCTCCAGCCCCCTTAGGCGCGCCGTATAACCAATCCACATCAGCAGCACAACAGCAGCTCACGCCACGGCTTCGGTCTAAACGTATACCCGGCAAGAATAAAGAACACCGGCATGTGAAAAAGCCCAGACCACCAAGCGGTCTGGGCTTAATAAACGATGGTGCTCCATGGCGGATTCGAACCGTCGACCTTGGGATTAGAAGTCCCCTGCTCTATCCAACTGAGCTAATGGAGCAAATAACCGCACGCCCAAGCAAGCGCAAGCCTGTCAGGCGCAAGTAATTATAACCTAGTTGAACTGCTCGCGGTACGCCTTGCAGACCTCATCGACCGGGCCGTCCATGCGAAGGTCACCCTTCTCAATCCAAACGGCACGCTGGCAGATGCGCTCAACCTGCTCCATAGAGTGCGAAACGAACAGAACCGTCACGTCGCCGCTCTGGATAAAGTGCTGGATACGGTCCTCGCACTTCTGCTGGAAGAACACATCACCGACGGACAACGTCTCGTCAACGATCAGAATATCGGGCTCGGTAATCGTCGCGATTGCAAAGGCGATACGCGCCACCATGCCCGAGGAGAAGTTCTTAAGCGGCATATCGACAAAGTTCTGCAGCTCAGCGAATTCGATAATGCCGTCAAAGTTGGCATCGATGAACTCCTTGGTATAGCCGAGCAGGGCGCCGTTCAGATAGATGTTCTCGCGGGCGGTCAGCTCGGGGTCAAAGCCGGCGCCAAGCTCAATCAGCGGCGCGATGTTACCGTGCACCTTAACGCTGCCCTCGCTAGGCTCAAGAACGCCAGCGATAATCTTGAGCATCGTAGACTTGCCGGAGCCATTGGTGCCGACCAGACCCACAACCTCGCCGCGATGAATATCAAACGAGATGTGCTTAAGCGCCCTAAACTCCTCAAAGAACAGCTCGTGCTTGGCAAGCTTAATGAAGTACTCCTTGAGGTTGGTCAGCGACTCGGACGCCATGTTAAAGATCATGGTGACGTCGTCGACCTCGACAGCCAGAGGCTGCTCGCTGTAATCAACAACAGATTCAGTCATCACAGCACTCCTTAGATGTAGAGGATGAACTTGCGCTCGGACTTATGGAACACGGTATAGCCAATAATAAGCGCAAGAACCGCCCAGGCAACGCACATACCAAACGTCATAAGCGAGGGCGTAGTCTGGAACAGGAAGATATCGCGCATAAACTGCAGGTAGTTGAACATGGGGTTCGCATACATCAAGATACGCACGAGATGCGGCATTTGCGCAATATAGTCAGTCGTCCAGAAGATGGGCGTAATGTAAGTCCACGCCGTAATGACGACGCTCCACAGATGCATAACGTCGCGGAAGAAGACCGTAAGGGCAGAGAGCATCATGCCCAGGCCCATGCAGAAGCACATAAGCAGCAGCAGGCAAACCGGCAGCAGAATAAGGTGCCAAGAAGGCATAACGCGGAACCACAGCATGACGATGGCGACGGCGACCAGCGAGAAGGCAAAGTTGACCAGCGAGAAGAGCACCTTCTGCACCGGGAAAACCCAGCGGTGCACCTTAACCTTCTTGAGCAGAGGGGCAGCGCCCACGATCGACGTCAGGGCCTGGTTAGTAGACTCAGACATGACGGCAAAGGTAATGTTACCCACGATCAAGTACAGCGGGTACATCTCGGGCGTCATTGAGCCATTGCGGCCCTGGCCAAAAATCGTCGAGAACACGATGGCCATGACGATCATCATCAGCAGCGGGTTGAGCACCGACCATGCGACGCCCAGAACGCTACGGCGATACTTGATCTTAAAATCCTTGGTAACCAGCTGACGAAGGATAAACGCGTCCTTCTCAAATTCGTTCTTAGCAAACGTCGCAGGCAGACTGCGAGTTTCTTGTTGCTTTGTCTGATCCGACACGGATGCAACTCCTTTACTCGTAATCGTTGACAAACGAACAGTATAGACCCGACGGCCATGCAAACGATTCGCGCAACAAAACTGGAGAACTAACCCACATCTTAGGATGCCAGGCCCAAACGGCTATACTTTCTAGGATTGAATGTATAAGGAGCATTAAGTGAATTCTGAATCCATCGCCGTCATCATCCCTTGCTACAACGAAGCGCTCACGATCGGCAAAGTCATCGATGACTTTCACCGCGAGCTTCCGCAGGCGACGGTCTATGTCTATGACAACAACTCGTCGGACGATACCTCACGCATTGCCACCGAGCACGGCGCCACAGTCCGCTTTGAGCCCCGTCAGGGAAAGGGCAACGTGTGCCGCCAGATGTTTCGCGATATCGACGCCGATTGCTACCTGATGGTCGACGGAGACGACACCTACCCCGCCGAGGCGGCCAAGGCCCTCTGCGAGCCCATCCTTAACGGCACGGCCGACATGACCGTAGGCGATCGCCTTTCCAACGGCACCTACGCCGAGGAGAACAAGCGTGCCTTCCACGGCTTTGGCAACAATCTGGTCCGTGCCATGATCAAGTGGATCTATGGCTACAGCTTCGATGATGTCATGACCGGCTACCGTGCCATGAGCCGCCCGTTCGTTAAAACCTTCCCTGTGCTTTCCGAGGGCTTCCAGATCGAAACCGAGCTCTCGATCCACGCCGTCGACCACCGCTGGCGCATCAAGGATGTGCCCATCGAGTACCGCGACCGTCCGGAAGGTTCCGAGTCCAAGCTCAATACCGTAAGCGACGGCATTAAAGTCGTTGCGATGATTGGCACGCTGTTCAAGGACTACCGCCCGCTGAAGTTCTTCAGCCTCGTTGCGCTTCTGTTCGCGGTATTCGGCCTCGCCCTGGGCATGCCCATCGTTGTCGAATATTTCCAGACCGGCCTCGTCCCGCGCTTCCCCACCGCTATGCTCGCCGCCTCGTTTATGTTCCTGTGCGGCCTGAGCCTTGCGACCGGCTTCATCCTAGATTCTGTAGCAAAGGTCGAAAAAAAGCAGTGGGAGGTCAACGTGTACAGCAAATACGCCTACGACGACCAGCCCGGCCACCCTACTTCCATGCCAAGCGAGAGGTAGATCTTCCGCAAAATACTATTGGCACCACTGCGCAGATAGCCACCAACAAGAAAAGCCGCCGTTAAAGAACGGCGGCTTTTACTCTCGAAAAGTTAATAGCGGCTAGAGCGTCTTGATGTACTCCCCCAGCTCTTCCTCCCAGTCGGGCATGTGGAAGCCGGCAGCCTCGAGCTTGGACAGGTCGAGCGCGGAGTGGACCGGGCGCGGGGCGACGGGGCCCTCGGCGCTCGCGTAGTAGTCGGCGGTCGATACCGGCACGACCCTGTCCCCGTTGCCGTTGGCGGCCTCGAAGACGGCGCGGGCGATATCGGCCCAGGACTTGACGGTGCCGGAGCCGGTGCAGTCGTAGGTGCCGTAGGGGGCGTGCGTCCCCAGCACGTGGAAGATGGCCTCGGCCATGTCGCGCGTGAAGGTCAGGCGGCCCAGCTGGTCGTCAACGACCGTGACCTGCTCGAGCCCGTCCTCGAGGTCGGCGACGCGGTCGGACAGGCCCTTCATCGTCTTGACGAAGTTGCGGCCCTCGCCGATGACCCAGCTGGAGCGCATGATGTAGTGGCGCGGGCACCCGGCCACGGCGATGTCGCCGGCGGCCTTGGTCTGGCCGTAGACGGACAGCGGGCTGAGGGGCTCGTCCTCGTCATGCACCTCGGCGGTGCCGTCGAAGACGTAGTCGCTGGACACGTGGACGAGGGTGATCCCGTGATCAGAGCATGTGCGGGCGAGGAGGGCGGGGCCGGTCGCGTTGGCCTTCCAGGCGGTCGCGCGGCCCTCGGCGGTCTCCGCCCTATCCACGGCGGTGTAGGCGCCGCAGTTGATCACGGTGCCGTAGAGCGACCAGTCGTACTGTGTGTAGGCGTCCGGGTCTGACATATCGAAGGTGTCGATGTCGCAGAAGTCGAAGTCCTTGGCGACGCCGCGCTCCTCCGCCAGCCTGCGCACAGCATGGCCCAGCTGGCCGTTGCAGCCGGTGACGAGCGTCCTCTTGGGCGCCATTGGGACGACGTCCCTGAGCATCGGGTGGTTGAGGTCGGCCTCGGAGACGGTGGCCTCATCGAGCGGGATCGGCCACTCGATGGCGAGCTCGGGGTCGGCGAGGTTCACGAAGGTGTAGGTCTTCTTGAGCTCGAGGGACCAGTGGGCGTCCACCAGGTAGGTGTAGGCGGTGCCGTCCTCCAGGGCCTGGAAGGAGTTGCCCACGCCGCGCGGGACGTAGATGGCCTTGGACGGGTCGAGCGTGCAGGTGAACACCTTCCCGTAGGTCTCGCTGCCCTCGCGCAGGTCCACCCAGGCGCCGAAGACGCTGCCGCGCGCCACGGAGATGAACTTGTCCCAGGGCTCGGCGTGGATGCCGCGGGTGACGCCGCGGCTGTCGTTGTAGGAGATGTTGTTCTGAACGACCCTGAGGTCCGGGATGCCCAGGGCGGTCATCTTGGCGCGCTGCCAGTTCTCCTTGAACCAGCCGCGCGAGTCGCCGTGGACGGCGAGGTCGACGACCTTGAGGCCCTCGATGCCGGTCTCGGCGACGGAGAGGTCCTTCTCGAATGCGATGTCTGCCATGTGGGAAAAGCTCCTATCGAAGAGGTTGTATAACCGGGGGCGCCCGCGCGGTGCGGTTCGCCGGAATGCAGTCTTACTGGCCCTGTGCGCGGTAGCGGGCCTCGGTGGCCTCCTTGGCGGGGCGCCACCAGGACTCGTTGGCGACGTACCAGTCGATGGTCCGCTTGAGCCCCTCGGCGAAGTCGGTGTGGGCCGGCCTCCAGCCCAGCTCGCGCTGGAGCTTGGTGGAGTCGATGGCGTAGCGGCGGTCGTGGCCGGGGCGATCGGCGACCCAGTCGAAGTCCTCGGGGTCCTTTCCCATCGCCTCGAGGATCATGCGCAGGACGGTGATGTTGTTCTTCTCGCCATTTGCGCCGATGAGGTAGGTCTCCCCCATCCGGCCCTTGGTGAGGATGTCCCAGACGGCAGAGGAGTGGTCCTCGGTGTGGATCCAGTCGCGGACGTTCTCGCCGCGGCCGTAGAGCTTGGGGCGCACGCCGTCGATGATGTTGGTGATCTGCCTGGGGATGAACTTCTCCACGTGCTGGTAGGGGCCGTAGTTGTTGGAGCAGTTGGAGATCGTGGTGCGCAGGCCGTAGGTGCGGGTCCAGGCGCGGACCAGCATGTCGGAGGACGCCTTGGTGCTCGAGTACGGGCTGCTCGGGTGATACGGCGTCTCCTCGGTGAACTTGGCGGGGTCGTCGAGCGCCAGGTCGCCGTAGACCTCGTCGGTGGAGACGTGGTGGTAGCGGATGCCGTATTTCCTCACGGCCTCCAGCAGGCGGAAGGTGCCCTCCACGTTGGTGCGCAGGAACGGCTCGGGGTCCGCGATGGAGTTGTCGTTGTGGCTCTCGGCGGCGTAGTGCACGATCGCGTCGTGGCCCGGCACCAGCCTGTCCAGCAGCTCCGCGTCGCAGATGTCGCCCACGACGAGCTCCACGCGGTCCGACGGCAGGCCCGCGATGTTCTCGGGGTTGCCGGCGTAGGTCAGCTTGTCCAGGACGGTGACGTGCACCTC
The DNA here is from genome assembly GCF_964237925.1 of Collinsella aerofaciens ATCC 25986. Classification (GTDB taxonomy): domain Bacteria; phylum Actinomycetota; class Coriobacteriia; order Coriobacteriales; family Coriobacteriaceae; genus Collinsella; species Collinsella aerofaciens_BJ. The sequence continues at coordinate 129,230 of NZ_CAXSKI010000008.1, forward strand.
GGGGTGGTTGTCGACCACGTAGTGCACGAAGTTGCTGCCGATGAAGCCGCAGCCGCCAGTGACGATGATATTCTTGGGTTCGAAAATCTCAGACATGAAAATCCAATCTGAAGCATGTACAGCTTCTTTAGTATGCCGCAGGAAGTGACGCCGCGACGCTATTCAACAAAACTATCGGACATTTCGGCATGCGATAAGAGCCATAACCTTCGCAGAATTACCTCCTGTACAAAACGCCTCCGAAATGCAGTCTTTGTCGTAGTGAAAAACCGAATCCCCAGTTATTTCACGTAAGTACTTATAGAAGAAATCCTCCCAGCTTTTAAACTTCTCACTGTTTACAAAGGCTTCTGGGGTTTCCAAAACCGTCTTAACATCTAGCCCTGAAATTACGCCGGAGCTCAGCAGAAGCCATTCGAACGACTCGGGAAGACAAACCGTAACAGTATCGCGGTGAATGTCTTGCAGCTTAAGGACGCGGTCCGCATAGCACCCAAATGCCGCCCCGTCCGCGACAACAAACACGCGATCGTCGAGATGCTGATCCAACCAGCCCAAAATCGCGCTGTTCGTCATGGCCGAAGTACAGGTAAGCTCACTGTCAGCAAAATGCCGTTTAAAGAACTGGAAACCAGACTTACTGTCCTCGCATAGAAGGATAGAAAAGTCCTGTTTTGGCGCCGACCGGGAAATAGCATAACGATGATTCCCGCGATCTTGATAAACAGGGACGAAAGAATGGTATTTTCCGCTCGTCTTAATCTTGTAAATCTCATCCACGCTATACGGAAGATTGGGGAAATCAGCCCTTGAGATCAGCACGAAATAATTCGAGGAATACAGCACATGATGGGCAAACTCATCAGAATGGATCTCTTTTAAGCCCTCATCGACAAATACAATCGAGTCATGAACGGACGAAAGCTGGTTTCGCCAATCATAATCGGTCAGGGCGACACAGGGACAATCGCATTGCAAGGAAACACCCGACTGCTCGCCCGTTCGCATGTAGTCTGCGACCATGTCAAACAGTGTCGTCTTACCCGTGCCACTATCCCCACGCACAATAGTAATGTTCCGTTTAATGGTAAATGTGTACTTGGTTCCCCTGCGGCGGGAAATCTTAACGAGATGCGAACCGTTCATAAGCAGCACCTACAGATACGGAATCGACTCGTGAATCAAATCGGCCATGTTGTGAACGATTCGGCCGCTATTCACGACTTTAATTTTAAAATCCTCGCGACCAAAGTCCATCACATGATAGAGATTCACAACGAGCTTGCGGTCTTTCGCCATGTCGAGAATCCACTTGGCACAGTTGTCACCACAGGTAGAAGCGTTAAAAATATGCTTACGATCAAATCTCATAAGCAGCAGCGTTTTCACGCCACCAGAAAGCTGGAGTGGGGAGATGGATCCAAGCACAGGGCTTTCGATGACGTTTTCGGAGACAACAACCGATCGATCGACATCTTTAATTATCGAGACTGCATAGGGATCCGTAATCCAAGAAGACCGGTAAGAGTTTTTGAAATATGTCGCTGTGTTGTAAATCGCTTCTGGCATATCGCCAAAGTAGACGCTTAACACATCCACTCCCAATCATATTGTCTTTATGGTCAACGTAATCATAACGAAAGGGGCCACCAGATAAACGGTGACCCCTAAAAGAAAACAAGCTTGCGCTAGTACTCGCGTGGGCTATTGACGATCTCGCCGGCGGCGACCTTCTTCAGGTGCTGCCCGTAGACCGACTTGCCGTAGGCCTTCGCGGCCTCCTCCAGCTCGGCTGTCGTGATCCAGCCGTTCTCCCAGGCGAT
>NZ_CAXSKI010000009.1:0-90546 GCF_964237925.1 Collinsella aerofaciens ATCC 25986
TGCGACGCGGAAATCGCGCGCCGTTGCCGCGCCCCGCAGTGCCCGCTTCCCCCGAGAACAATTATCAGTGCAGGTAGGCGGCTCGCGAATTTAGCAAAAACCGGTGCATGGTCGAGCATCCCGGGCTAAACGTAGTAAATGGGCATAGTTTTGATATGTCACTCATACAGTCACAGCGAAATTGAGCCCAAAAGATGAAAAAACGCCCGTCGGCGGTGGTGCCGGCGGGCGTTGCTGTGCAATATGTCGCGTTGTGGGCCTAGTGTCTCATAAAGTGGTATTCGATCACATTGCTGTATGGGTGACCCGGGCCCACAATGCCCTGCGGGAACAGCGGCTGGTGCGGCGTGTCGGGGTACATCTCTGCCTCGAGGGCAAAGCCGGCGCCCCAGCCATAGTTGGCGTCGTCCTTGGCGTGCTCGTCGCCCAGCCAGTTGCCGGTGTAGAGCTGCACGCCCGGGGCTGTGGTGTAGTAGTCCAGCTCGCGGCCGGTCCACATCTCCTCGACATGCAGGGCGCGGCGCAGGTTGCGACCGTACTGATAGTCATCGATGCACAGGCAGTGGTCGTAGCCGCGTGCCTGCTTAATCTGCGGGTCGTCGGCCTCCATGCCGGGTGCGACGGGGCGCAGCTCACGGAAGTCAAACGGCGTGCCCTCGACTGGAGCGATCTCGCCGGTGGGGATGTTCTGCTCGTTGATGGGCAGGTAGTGGGCGGCGTTAGCAACAAAGAAGTGCTCACAGTCCATGCCGGCATTATGACCGGCAAGGTTAAAGTACGTGTGGTTGGTCATGGACACGTAGGTGGCGCGGTCGCTCTCGCAGCCATACTCGATGCGAAAGACGCCGGTGCGCGTCACGGTAAACACGGCCGTGAAGGTGCGGTTGCCGGGAAGGCCCAGCTCGCCGTCCTCAAGCGAGGTGGTCATGCGCACAGCGTTGTGAGTCTCGTCGAGCTCAACGTCCCATACGCGCTTGTGCAGACCATGCTCAAGATCGCTGTGCAGGTTGTTGGCGCCCTCGTTGGCGGGCATATGCCAGTCCGTGCCGGCGATGGTGATCGTGGCGCCCGCGGTGCGGTTTGCCACGGGGCCGATGGTCGCGCCAAAGCAGGCGGGGTTGTCAAAGTAATCCTCGAGCTTATCGAAGCCCAGCACCACATCGCGCACGTTGCCGGGAATGTCGGGCACATCGATACCCAGCACGGTGGCGCCATAGTCCATAATGCGAACGCAGATCTCGGGCCCGTTGAGGGTGTAACGATGAACGGGGGTACCGCACGGCGCGGTGCCGAAAAGCTCGGAAGTGATCATTTGGTTCCTAACATCGAGGTATTTCCGACAAACTGTAGCGCGAACAGGCGAGATTATCACTACACCCCACTAAAGCAGGGGGTATTTTTCTCAAAAAAGTGATGATTGGAGCTGTGCGGGCATTCATTTTTGACGCGCACGAGTCTGATACAATTTGTTCGTTACTGTTTGAATGATATGCGCGCAAAGAACGGCGAGGATTCATCGTGATTAAGGCAGAGCGACAGGATAGGGTTCGTCAGCTGCTCGAAGAGCAGGGCACGGTCTCGGTCAAGGAGATTTCGGATGCACTGGGCGTCTCGGACATGACGATTCGTCGCGATCTTGAGGAGCTCGCGAGCCTAGGCGAGATCGAGCGCGTGCACGGTGGAGCCCGTAGTGCACAGAGTCGCCCGCACGCTATGTTGCGCCATGAGTATTCGCACAGCGAAAAGCGCACGAAGCATGCCGAGGAAAAGTTGCAGATTGCGCGCCGTTCTGTGGAGCTTATCGAGGAAGGCTCGACCATCTTTTTGGGCACGGGTACTACGGTGGAGCAGATGGCCTCGATGCTGCCGGCGTTTCGCCTGCGCATTGTGACTAATTCGCTTTCGGTGTTTAGCCTGCTCGAGGCGCGCGAAGACTGCGAGCTGTGCCTCGTGGGCGGTATGTACCGTCGCCGCACCGCCGCTTTTGTGGGACCAACGGCCGAGGATACCCTGCGCGCGCTGGGCATCGACGCGGCATTTATCGGTGCCAACGGCATTCTGGATGGCGACGTATCTACGTCCAACATGGACGAGGGCCGCATCCAGCAGCTCGCCTTTAGCAAGGCCGATTCACGCTACTTGATCGCCGACTCCAGCAAGATCGGCAAGCGCGACTTCTATACCTTCTGCCGCCTGGACAATTTGGACGCCGTGGTGTGCGAGCCGGGCATCGCCGCCGAAGATCGTGCCGCCATCGAGGAGCACACGCAGGTTATTTGCTAGTTATCGCTACGGGATTGCCAACGGGTGATGCGGGAGGACTTTTACCTCCTGTCATTGTGGAAACCAGCGCGTCAGCGCTACGCGATATGACGCGCAAATAAGGACTCCACTATCAAATCGTCTCAATCTGTAACATCTAGACGTCCAAAACCGGTCTTAGTGTTACAGATTGAGACAATTCGGCGTGGTCTACCTTGTTTGTCTCGATCTGTAACGGTTAGGACTTAAAAACTCGGCTACGTGTTACAGATCGAGACAAAAGAAAAAGAACATTAGGACTTGAAAATAAAGTTTTGATAAGGGACCCGCCCAGTTAAGACGGTGCGGCAGACAATTGAGATTAGTTTGCCTCCGGAGTCGTAAGCATAATGAGTCAGTTCGATGACCGGAAGTTTTGCAACACCATAATTACTGGCTTCGGAATCGCTAAGCTGACGTGCTCTATAGCTTTCCCTAACAGATTGGATAGACTTGGACAAGTCGTCCATGATTCTGCTAAATGCCTGAAAATCTAACTGGTTATTCGGAACGCGCGACTTTGAAATGAAGAACGTATCAGCGCCTATGAAGCTGCCTTCAAGTTCGTAGGTCAATTCAAGACGCTGAATTTCATCGCGACTTTGACATCCAAATTGTTGGAGCATCATTACGGAAATTGGACGACCTGATGTGAGGCCGCCGAAATGTTTGGTAATGGCATCTGGATCAACGCCATCGCAATGGCTTGCAAAGTCAAAGTCTAAAAGTGAATTGAGCTCGCTAACGCGTTTCGGTGCAACAAACGACCCCTTACCTTGGATTCGATAGATACTTCCACGACGCTCCAGCTCACTCATGGCAAGTCGGACGGTTGTTCTGCTTACGGCGTATTCGTCGCAGAGTTCCATTTCTGTTGGAAGTTTATCGTCTGCTTGATATTCATCGACGATCTGCTTGAGCAGCGCGTCGGTGAGCTGTAAATAGAGTGGCCGTTTTTCGTGTGTATCGAGCATTAGAGCCTCAGTTTGCATGTTGGTTATACCTGATGGTTGCCTCAGTCGGGATGTAACGTGGGCAAGGTAACCTTAACGTATCACAGAGCGGCTCAGCATGACGATCTGATGCCTGTATCCACGAAGGGCTTGTCCGAGCGTGAAGATATTCTGGGGCAGGCAAATACCGTTCATGGAGTCCCCGATATGTTGGAGGTCAGCGCCGGCTGCTTTTGCTGCAAGGCCTATTTTCTTAATGGTCTCGCTGTCGCAGGAGTCTTGACTCGTCCCGTTCGCCGCCATGACGAGAACCTTCTCTTCAATTGACTTGCCTACGTTGTGGGATCGTACAAAGTCTACGATGGCGCGCAGGTCTGCTTCTTGGAAGCAAGGGACGGTGTAGGGGGCTGGCACGAGAAGGATATCGACGCCGAGGTCAACAAACTTGCGCGCAATTTCGAGCGTCATGACAGGTTCCGCAACGCCCGCTCCATGCATTTTTCCGGCTATGACCAGGCCATTGAAATGCTCTTTGGAGAGTTTAATCGAATGGGCGATTGCATCGTTGGAGACGCCGGTTCCAGGGTTGCCCGTCAGGCAGATAAAATCAAATCCGAGTTCGTTAGCCTTTTCTAAGGTCTTGGGAGAGACGCGACGACCCATGGGGATTTCCGTTCGGGATTCAGACATCTCTGCCTCGTTATCAACTGGCTCCAGATTGACGCCAATGGGCCTTCCGCATGCTCGCTTCACCCAAGTGACCGGGTTTTCATTGAGATCATCTGGAATACCGGCAATAACTGGATCGAACACATCGAGCGCGTTAAACAGAAGCAGGTCGGCACCTGCGGCACGTTCGATTTCTGCATTAGTAACGCCGCCGAGAAATTGGGAAGAGGGTACGTTTTCCGCCATGATGGTACGTCCCTCGGAAGCCAGAATTGCCTGTTTTAGATCCATGGGTGACGTGGCGGCAAAATCGGATGCGGACATGTTCAGTAATCGTTTGGGCATTGTTACTTCCTTTGACTAGAACGACAGGCTTGTGACATTATCTCTAATATTGTTACAACAATATATTCAATATGTTATATCCAATCGGTGAACGGTTGCAAACTTATTGTACTGCTCGAAAAAAATAGCCTTTAGCTGGGAAAACCTTATATTAATCAACTACCGTTCACCGAATAAGTATTTGAATTCTTGACATACCGAAAAAGCGGAAAAAGAATTGGTTATGACAAATCGCGCAAATGATATTACATTTCGCACAAGAACGTATTCACTTACATAAGTGGATACAAACGGGGACGACGACGGTTGAGTCCGGATAAATCGTTGTGTGCCCGGGAATCATGAAAGGATGTGTTATGGACGCTATCGTCAAATTCCTTGAAAAACACCAGCCTCTATTCGACAAAATCTCGAGGAACATTTATCTGGTGGCGATTAAGGATGGCTTTCTCTCGAATATGCCAATTGTGCTGTTCTCGAGCCTGTTCCTTCTTCTTTCGACGCTCCCTGCCTATGTAGGCATCACGCTTCCGTCTGAGGTGCTGGATTTCTTCAATAAAATCTATGCATATACCATGGGACTTCTTGGCATTATGGTGGCCGGCACCACGGCGAGCTCACTTGCCATGTCGATGAACCGTCGCATGCCTTCGGGTAAATCTCTCAACCCCACCTCGTGCATGGTTTGTGCCATGTGCGGCATGCTCTTGCTATCGGTGACGAACGATGTTGTCTCGATTGGCGGAGCAGATACATCTGTTTTTGAAACCGGCTATATGGGAACTAAGGGTTTTCTCGCTGCGTTCGTAGCCGCATTCTTGACCGTTAATATCTATAAGGTGTGCATTAGCCATAATGTGACGATCAAGCTTCCCAAAGAGGTCCCTGGCTCTATTGCGCAGAGTTTTCGCGATATCTTTGCATTTGGGTTTTCGATCCTTGCGTGCGCTTTTATCGATCTTGCGAGCCGCAAGCTGCTTGCTGTGCCGTTCGCCAATTTGGTATCCGCTCTCATCTCGCCGCTGTTCTCCGCGGTCGACACCTATCCTGGCATGGCGCTTATCGAAGGCGCGGTCGCACTTTTCCAATTTATGGGTATCCACGGTGCTTCGGTTGTCATGAGTCCGATTAATGCTGCGCTCTACGGCAATACCGTTACCAATCTTGAGGTTTTCCAAGCAGGTGGACATCCGTCAATTGCTCTCACGCAGGACTTTACAAGCTTCATCGGCGGTCTGGGCGGTTCTGGCTGCACGTTCATCGTTCCTATTATCCTGATCATGTTTATGCGCTCCAAGCAGCTTAAAGCCATGGGCAAGGCATCGATTATCCCGGTGATTTTTGGAGTTAACGAGCCCGTTATCTTCGGTATGCCGATTGTTCTCAATCCCTATATGTTCGTGCCCTTCCTAGTGGCTCCTATGGTCAACGCCATTATCGGTAAATTTTTCATTGACGTCATTGGAATGAACGCCCCCATGTATACCATGCCGTGGGCGCTTCCCGGCCCAATTGGTGCGTTCCTCACCACGGGTCTCGATCTGCGTTCTCTCGTATTGATGGCAGTGCTGTTGGTCGTCGACTTTGTGATTTACTATCCGTTCTGCAAGGCGTATGACCATCAGCTTTGTTTGGAAGAGTCTGCAAAGGAGACTGCAGGAACCTCGGATGCAGATGCTATTGCCGCACAGGAAAATGTCGCAAAAGCTCTCGAGGCGGTAAAGGACAAGGCGGAGCAGATCCGCGTGCTTGTGCTTTGCCAGGGTGCCGGCACTTCGACTCTCTTGGCAAATGCTCTTCGCGAAGGTGCCGCTGCTAAGGGTATCGATCTGGTTTCTCAGTCCGGTGCGTACGGAAGCCACTATGAGACGATGGATCAGTACAACGTGATTGTTCTGGCGCCCCAGGCACGCATGTACTATGACGCTATGAAGGCCGATACCGATCGCCTTGGAATTAAACTGCTCACCACAAGGGGCAAGGAGTATATCGACCTTACCAACGATCCCGAAGGTGCAATTGACTGGATCGTTCAGGAGCTGGCCAAATAGTGGATGCACTTCGTCGTTGATTCGTCGGTGTATGGTACGGCCCCGCAGCTTATTGAGCTGCGGGGCCGTATTTCGTTGAGTATCTAATTGAGACAATGCGCGCAACCGTCGTGAGATCGCATTGGCGCTCTCCGAGTCACCGACAAACTGTCTTCCATCTATGTGACCAATTCGCTTTCGGCCTTTAGCCTGCTCGAGGCGCGCGAGGATTGCGAGCTGTGCCCGGTGGGCGGCATGTACCGTCGCCGCACCGCCGCCTTTGTGGGCCCCATGGCCGAGGATACCCTGCGCGCACTGGGGATCGACGCAGCCTTTATCGGCGCAAACGGCATTTTGGACGGCGACGTGTCTACGTCCAACATGGACGAGGGCCGCATCCAGCAGCTCGCCTTTAGCAAGGCCGACTCGCGCTATCTGATCGCCGATTCCAGCAAGATCGGCAGGCGATACTTCTGCCCCCCTGCCGGCGCAGGGGTACCGCTTTAAAATGACGCGTAAATGACTTTGGGCAACAAGGATGAGGCTATTCTGAGATATGACTAGACTCCGTATTTCGTCTTTATGTCCATTGAGAATGAATCGTAGTCTTCATAGAGCCCTTCTCTGCTTTCATCCTCGGCGTGGTTTACACGTTCAAGGAGTTTATCCTTTGGAGCCTCTTTTGTTATTGCGGCCTCGCCATCGGGTATTGTGGCTTGTAAGAATAGTTCTAGAGCATGGGCGTCTTTGAGTATGTAGCCCGTCGAACGACCAGCTCCTGTTTTTTCGATTGCGCTGCAACTAACAAGCTGACCGAGGGTTCGTTTAACGGTTACCTCGCTGATATCGGGGCAGTTGGACCGGATGTCGGATTTCTTAATGACGCCGGGTCTCTGTTGAAATAGAACAGCGATGCGCGCTTGCTTCGACATGGGACGAGTGCTTGATTCAATTAAGGTACGCTGCTCGAGCTGACGGTAGGCGGCCAGGGTTGTTCCGAGCATGAAACGGATAAAGGGTACTTCGGTGTTTTGATTTTCATTCCATCCAGTGGAGCTTGCAGCGAGGGCGTTGTAGTAAAGCGCTTTGTTGTCTTCAATAAGTCGCTCGATGCTGATGTAACGCGCAACGTCGTATCCAGTCTTTTCGAGCAGCAGCGTTGTAAGGAGCCGACTCATCCTGCCATTGCCATCGTTGAAGGGATGAATGCTAACAAAATCGAAGATAAAGCGGAGCGATATAAGGAGGGGATCGCAAACTTGGCGAGATAAAGCATCGTTGAGGGACTGGCAGGCTTCTTTAATAAGTCCCGGGGTTGCTAGAGCCGAAGGGGGCCTAAAGCGCACAAATCGATTACCTTGATCGTCAATGGAGACGATTTCGTTATCGCTATCCTTCCAATGGCCTCCATACGAGATTGCCGTGTGCGCCATGAGGTCACGATGCAACTGCAGAATGACCGATGGCGTTACGGGAATGGAATCGTGTTGCTCGTGAATAAGCGACAGCACATCTCGGTATCCAGCGATTTCTTCCTCTGCGCGGGAGCTTGGCTTGGCGGAATACGCCATGATCGCTTTGAGTCTTTTTTGGGTGGTAACAATTCCTTCAAGTCCGTTGGAGGATCGGGTGCTTTGGATCTTAGCCTCCTCCATTAGGGACGATAGAAGCTCGGGTTTGACTTGACTCAGAGCAAGCTGTCGGCCTTTATGCTCGCGTATCGAGAGGAGGAGGTTGGTGATTGGAGTTGCTTCGAGTTCCGCTGGGACTGTGGTGTAATCGAACTGGCGCATGCGGCTCCTTTCGGTATCACGAACATACTTTCGATATCATAATACCATTAAATGATACCGAAAGTATGTTCGTGATACCGAAAACTAGAAACCATGCTTCATAACTGCTTGGAAAGTTTGGATTTGACTATCTTATTGTCTTGATCTGTAACAGGTAGACGGTCGAAAGTGGGCTACGTGTTACAGATTGAGATATTTCTGCTCGGGCGTTCTGTTTGTCTTGATCTGTAACAGCTAGGGCCGGAATACTCGGTTACGTGTTACAGATCGAGATCTTCAAGTTCGGGCCGCTCGTTTGTCTTGATCTGTAACAGGTAGGGCCGAAATACTCGACTAGATGTTACAGATCGAGACAAACGGCCTGCTCGGGTCGAGCCAAAACAAAAAAGGCCGCATGCGAACCCGTGGAGGGATTCGCATGCGGCCGACAGGGAGTATGCGGCAAAAGTTAGGCCATGAGCAGGCCGGTCTCCGCGACGTTCTTGTACCAGTACGCGCTCGCCTTGGGATAGCGCTTCTGGGTCTCAAAGTCGATGTAGAACAGGCCGTAGCGCTTGTTGTAGCCGTTGGTCCAGGAGAACTGGTCCTGCAGCGACCACACAAAGTAACCGTCGACGTTCACGCCGCCGTCGATTGCCTTGAGGATCCACGCGAGATGCTGACGCATGTAGTCGATACGAGGGGCGTCGTCGATAAAGCCATCCTCGAAGTCGTCCTTATAGCCCATGCCGTTCTCGGTGATGTAGATCTTCTTGTAGTTGGGGTAATCGTTTTTAATGCGGAGCAGTAGGTCGTAGAGACCCTCGGGATAGATGATCCAGTCCCAATCGGTGGTGGGTACGCCTTCGCGCACGCATGACTCGCCCACGCCCTTGAGGAACCAGCGCGAGGAGCCCTTGTCGCCGGTGCCATTGTGGTTGATGTCGTTTTCGCCCTCGGCGGCACGCAGGAACTGGCACTTGTAGGTATTGACGCCCAGACAATCGTTGTAGGGGAGCGCGGCGGTCAGCGCGGCGATGTCCTCGTCGCGGACGTCGAGCTCGCCGCCGGCGATATGGGCCAGCTTGGTTGCGGCTTCCATGGTGTCGGCTGCATAGTGGCCGCGGAAAGTGGCGTCGAGCACCCAGCGGTTGTTGATGACATCGGCCATGCGAGCTGCCTCGCAGTCGGCAGCACTGTTGGGATCGAGGGGATACTTGGGCTCCAGGTTCTGGACAATGCCGATCTCGCCCTCAAAGCCGCCCTCATGGAAGGCGACGACAGCCTTGGCGTGGGCCACCATCATGTTGTGCATGAGCTGGAAGGCCTTGTCCAGGCGATACTTCTCGCCGTGCGGCCAGTTGCCGACGATAAAGCTGCCCTCGGCGGTCGCGGGAATCTCGTTAAAGGTAAACCAGTGCTTGACCTCGGTGAACTCGGCAAAGCAGAACTTGGCGTACTCGACAAAGGCGTCGATCGTCGTGCGCGTCAGGAAGCCCTCGCCGCCGTTCTGGTAAAAGGCCTCGGGCGTATCGAAGTGATCGAGCGTGACATAGGGGATAACGCCAGCTTTGTTGCAGGTGGCGAAAAGCTCGTGATAGAAGGCGACGCCCTCGGGGTTGATCTCGCCAGTGCCGTTGGGGAAGATGCGGCTCCAAGCGATGGAGACGCGGATACCGTTGATGCCGAAACGCTGGCACAGGTCGATATCGACCGGGTACTTGTTGTAGAAGTCGCTCGCGGGATCGGGGGAGAAGCGACCCTGAGCAGCCAGGAAATCGTCCCAGGGCACTTTGCCCTTGCCGTGCGTACGGGTCTCGCCCTCAACCTGGTAAGCAGCGGTGGCGCCGCCAAACACAAAGCCGTCGGGGAACTGCATGGGGTTGGTCATGAGTCATCCTTTCTGTGGGATACGAATAGGGAGAGGTGCCCGAACCGGGAATCCGGGCACCAACAGAGGGAGGAACTAGTCGAGGTTCTCGCGGAGCCACTTGATGGCGCCAGCGGGGTCGCGAGTAAGGTCGATATATTCCTTACCGCGGGGAGCGAGCAGCTTAATGCCCAGGCGATCGGTGTCGGCCTTCATGTCGTTGTAGTAGCTACGAACCTGCGGGGCGAGCACGATAACGTCGTACTGATCCATGATGGCAGTGTGCTGGCCATAGGCGCCTGCGGAGGAAGCGATGTTCTCTCCGGTCTGCGCAGCACCTTCCTTGATGGCGTTGGCGAGCATGGCAGAGGTGCCGGCGCCGGCGCACAGGACGAGGACCTTCAGGCCATCGACATCCTTCTTAGCGGATGCGTCGGAGGCGGGCTCGGGCTGATCGGCGACAGGCTTGCTGTCGGCGGCAGCGGCGGTCGGCTCGACGGAAGCGGCGGTCTGCTCGACAGCGGGCGCAGAGGTGCTGGCGGTGATGGTGGCAGCACCATCGGACTCGAGACCCAGCTCGGCGGCGCGCTCGGCCTCCTGGTCGCAGAGCAGCTTATCGTATGCCTTCAAGAACGGCAGGTAGATGATGGCGTCCAGCAAGATGATGATCGCGACAAATACCAGGGCGATAAGCTGGAAGTTCGTGGTGATGAAGATGCCGATGGGGGCAGGGGTAGCCCAAGGCACCACGAAGGAGAAGCCGTTCATGCCCACGTTGTCGATAAAGAACTTGGCAACACTTACGTTGACGCAGCCGGCGGCAACAAAGGGGATGAGCATGTAGGGGTTAAGGATCATCGGCGCGCCAAAGAGCAGCGGTTCGTTGACAGCAAAGGCAACAGGAACGATCGAGGCCTTACCGACGGCTTTGAGCTGCTTGGACTTCATAAAGAGAATCAGCAGAAGCGGCACGATGAACGTGGCGCCGGTGCCGCCGAACTCACCCACGAGCGACATGTTAAAGGTGAGGGAGTGGGCGGGGTGGCCGCCGGCCAGCAGAACCTGCAGGTTCTCAGCCTGGTTGGCAAGACGGATGGGGTCGATGCCCGGCTGGACGATCGAGGGACCATGGACACCGATGAACCAGAAGAACGCGGTGGCTGCCTGGATAAGGATAAGGCCAGGATAGGTTTCTGCCGCAGTGAAGAGCGGGGAGAGCAGCTTGATGAGCAGCTCGGAGAACGGAACGCCCATGAGGTTGCGCACGACAACATCGATGATGCCGCAGATGATGACAGCGCCGCCAAAGGGGATGATGTCGCGGAAGTTCTGGGCGATGGCGCCCGGAACCTCCTTGGGCAGCTTAATGGTCAGATCGCGCGAGACGCAGAACTTATAGACCCACACGGTAATGAACGCGGCGATATAGGCCGAGAACAGACCGCGCGTACCCATGCTGGTGCAATCGAAGACAGAAAGCTCGGAGCCGTTGAACTTGGTGGTGAACTGCGTAACAGCGAGCAGCAGCATGCTGCACTGGGCGGCAACCATGGTGGAGCCGTCGTTGAGCACCTTGCCGGCGGGCATGCGACGGTTCATGGAAGCCGTAAAGTTCTTGGCGGTGGTGCCGGCAACCATGATGCCCATGACGCCCATGGTGAAGTTGTACAGCTTGTTGCACCAGTCGATGAGCGGCTGGGGCAACGTGATTCCAACTACGCCGGGAAGGGTGGCGATCAGCAGAAAGATCGAAGAGGTAAGGACGATGGGCATGCACCCAAGGAATCCGTCTTTGATGGCCTGGAGGTAGATGTTCCTCGAGATCTTCTCGAAGAACGGTTGATGCTTTTCGAGCATCTTTACGATGGCGTCCATAAAGCTCCTTTGCTACTTGATGCGCGATGCATGTGGATGGAACTGGTCGTCGATGGATGGTCAGGACTGCCCGGAAACCTTCCTGCTCAAGGAAGGCATTGCGAAATGACAACGTTGTCATTTCGTTAATGACAACGTAAGACATTTTTCGAAGAGCAACAAGGATTTACAGGTGAACGGTCGATATCGTCCGATAAACGGTTGATTTGTCAGTCGGGCAGGTAGTGTATGCTAGAACGCAAAAAGCAAGCGATAGAGAACCGAGTGGAGAAGCAGTGGCAACGATGGACAAGAAAAATGTCTCGATGAACGATGTGGCGATTGCCGCGGGCGTTTCTCTCAAGACGGTGTCGCGTGTGATCAACGAGCCCGATAGCGTGCGAGAGTCGACACGCGATAGGGTCCATGCTGCCATGGAAGCGCTTGGGTTCCGGGCGAACTTTGCCGCGCGTTCACTCAAGTTGGGCCGTTACGGGTGCATCGGCGTGGTGCTGTTCCACTTGTCGGGCGGCAACGTGGACATGATTGACGGTATCGCCGATGCCGCCGCAGAGCGAGGCTTTGCGCTCACGATGATTAAAAAGCGGGCGGGGGAGAAGATGACCCTTGCCGAAGCGGCACGTAGGATGTCGCAGCTTCCCGTCGACGGCATGATTTTCAACCTGCGCCAGATGATCGATGACTTTGATACCTTTGAGGCGCCGAAAGACCTCAAGACGGTGATTATCACGTCGATGGAACATCCTACCTGCTCTACCGTCAGTGACGACCAAGAGGGCGGCGCGCGCATGGCATGCGAGTACTTCTTGAATCGCGGACACAAGAATGTGTACTTCGTCTCTGGTAAGAAAGAGTCGCTGTCGAGCCAGTGCCGTATGAAAGGTTGGCGTGCGGCACTCGAGACGCGTGGCATTGAGCCGCCCGAGCCTCTGCAAGGCGATTGGAATGCGGATAGTGGCTATGCTGCGGGCCTTGTGCTTGCCGATAAACCCGATTGCACGGCGGTCCTTGCGGCTAACGACTGCATGGCAAACGGCGTGATGATGGCTTTACGTGACAAAGGGCTCAGTGTGCCCGACGACGTGTCCGTGATCGGCTTCGACGATGAGCTCTACAAGACGATTCCCAACTCGATTCTGACGTCGGTGAAGTTCCGCCACCGCGAGCTGGGCGTCCGTGCGCTTAATGAGGTCGTCGCAGGTCTGGAAGCCCCGAGCTCCAGAAGCCGTACGCTTGTCTCGGGTGTGCTGGTCGAGCGTTCCAGCGTAAAGGACTTGCGGGCGTAGACGTGCTCGGCCTATTCCGTTTGTCTCGATCTGTAACAACTAGACGGTCAAAAGTGGTCTACATGTTACAGATTGAGATTTTCGGCTTGGCCTGTGCGTTCATCTCGATCTGTAACAGCTAGGACCGAAAAACTCGGCTAGATGTTACAGATTGAGATGAACAGGAGGACGGGTGCGGTCTAAACAAAATGGCCCGCGCATCACACATCGATGCACGGGCCATTTATTGTCTGCAAGCGGCAGGTGGTGTCAGCGTCTTATGCCTCGAGGTTTTCCTCGATCCAGGCGACGGCGCCCTTGGGATCCTTAGTGAGGTCGATGTACTGTTTGCCCTTGGGCGACAGCAGCGTGATGCCCAGGCGGTCGGTGTCGGCCTTCATCTCGTTGTAATAGGTGCGAACCTGCGGAGCCAGGACGATGACGTTGTACTGGTCCATGATGGCGTAGTGGCTGCCGTAGGCACCGGCGTTGGCGGTAATGTCGATGCCCAGCTCGTCGGCGCCTTCCTTAAGCGCGTTGGCGAGCAGTGCAGAGGTGCCGGCGCCAGCGCACAGAACCAGAACCCTCAGATCCTTGCCCTTAAGGGCGGACGGAGCTGCGGAGGCCTCGGTGGCAGAAGCGGTCTCGACAACAGGAGCCTCAACGGCGGGGGCGGCAGCGGTCTTGACGGCCTTGGTCTCCTCGGCCTCTTCTTCGGCCAGGGTCTCGGCCTCCTGCTTGCACAGGACGTTGTCGTAGGCCTTGCAGAATGGGTAGTAGATCAAGAAGTCAACGACCAGCAGGACGACAACCAGGACCAGAGAGATCGGCTGGAAGTTGGTGTCGATGAAGGTGCCGATCGGTCCGGGGAGTGCCCACGGCATGGCATAGATAAAGCCGTTCATGCCCAAAAAGTCGATGAAGAACTTACCAATGAGGACGTTGGCCACGGGGGCAAACAGGAACGGGATCAGGAAGTACGGGTTGAGGATGATGGGCGCGGCGAACAGCAGCGGCTCGTTGACGGCGAACATCACGGGTACGACAGAGGCTTTGCCGACGGCCTTGAGCTGCTTGGAGCGCATAAAGAGCAGGAAGATGATCGGGACAATGAACGTGGCGCCGGTGCCGCCGAGTTCGCCGATGTAGTTACCGAAGTTTTCGGTCAGGGCGAGGGCGGGGTGACCGCCGGCCTGCAGCGTGGCGAGGTTGGTGGTGATGTTGCCAAACAGCGCGGCGTTGAGGGCAGGCTTAACGACCGAGGGGCCGTGGATGCCCATGAACCAGAACAGCGGGATCATGAACCAGATGAGGGCGAGGCCGGCGTAGGAATCGGCAGCGGCGAACAGCGGGCTCACCAGCGTGGAGATGACGTTGGCAAACGGGACGGCCAAGCAGGTGCGGCAGATAACGTCGATGACGGCGACAAACAGGATGGAGAAGCTGAAGGCGAAGATGTCGCGGAAGTTCTGGGCGATGGCGCCGGGGACTTCTTTGGGCAGCTTGATGGTGATGTCTCGCTTAATGCAGAAGGCATAGATGTTGACCGTGGCAAATGCGGCGACAAAGGAGCTCAGCAGGCCCTTGGTGCCCATGTTGTCGGTAAAGAACACCGAGACATCGGCGCCGTCGATCTTGGCACTCGTCTGGGTAACGGCCAAGATGAGCATAGCGCACATGGCGGCGACCATGGTGCTCGTGGCGTTGATGGCCTTGCCGGCAGGCATGCGGCGGTTCTTGGAGCCGGTCAGCGCGCTTGCGGTGGTGCCGGCGACCATGATGCCCACGACGCCCATCGTGAAGTTGTAAACCTTGTTGCAGAAGTTCACGACGTCGACGTTCCACCAGTCGGGCAGCGTAAAGCCGCCGACCGTGGCGACAACGCCCGGCAGGGTCGAAATAAGCAGGAAGACAGAAGAAGACAGGATAATGGGCATTGCTGCCAAAAAGCCGTCTTTAATGGCCTGAAGGTAGATGTTCTTAGAGACCTTGTCGAAGTACGGCTGACCTTTCTCCAAGAACTTAACGATCGATTCCATAGTTCACGCTCCTCTTTGCATGAAATCTTAATGGCATGGACGTTGAAAACCTATATGGTCTCCCGCTTGCTAAAAGCCCGGGTGCAGGCGGGGTCGGTCCCAGGGGGAGAGAGGGGAGCGGCTGGGTTTGTATCGCATAGGGCCGCTCCCTTCTCGGGGGAAAGCGAGGCGATGCGCTACTGCGCGTCCGCCATAGTGTCGGCGAGCTCCTTGTACCAGAGTGCCGACTGCTTGATGTAGCGTTTTTGCGTGTCGAAGTCGATGTAGAACAGGCCGTAGCGCTTGTTATAGCCATTGGCCCACGAGAACTGGTCCTGCAGGCTCCAGATAAAGTAGCCCTGGACGTCGACGCCCTCGGCGCGCGCCTGGAGCACCTTCTCCATGTGCTGGTCGACAAAGTCGATGCGCTCGGGATCGGCGACGATGCCGTTTGCGTCGGGCTCGGGGTCCTTGTGGCCCAGGCCGTTTTCGGTGATATAGATGACGGGGAGGTTGGGATAGGTGGCGCTGATGTGCTTGAGCGTGTCGTAGAGGCCTTGCGGGTAGATGAGCCAATCCCAGTCGGTGGTGGGGATACCCGGCATATCGACCTGCTGCCCGACGCCCTTAAACTTAAAGCACGAGGTGCCCTTGTCTCCGGTGCCGTTAAAGCTGTTGGTTGACTCGCCATCGTAGGCGGCGATAAACGCCGACTGATAGTAGTTGAGGCCGAACATATCGTTGCGGGGCGCCGCCTTGGCGAGCTCCTCCATGTCGCTGTCCTCAACCGTAAGTGTGGCGTTGTTGGCACGCAGAATCTCGTTGATGAGTGAGAGGGTGCGCGCGGAGTAGTGACCCAGGAAGGCGCCGTCCATGATGAAGTCGGTGTAGAAGGCGTTGTACAGGTCGGCGGCGTGCTGGTCGGCGGGCGAGTCGGTGGCAGGATATGCCGGCGTCAGGACGTTGACCATGCCAATGCGTCCGCCCAGGTGCTCGGTCTCGTCAAGATCCTTATACAGGTTGACGGCGCGGGCGTGGGCAACGAGCTCGTTGTGCTGGCTCTGGATGCCGCTCGTCACATCAAAGTGATGGTTGGGCGGGAAGTTGCCTTGGATGTATTGGGAGTGCGAGAGGCTGATGAGCTCGTTGATGGTGAACCAATTCTTGACCTCGCGGAACTCGCGGAAGCAGAACTCGGCATAGCGCACATAGGCGTCGACGGTCTTGCGGTTGAGCCAGTCGCCCTGGTTGAACAGGGCGGCGGGGGAGTCAAAGTGATGCAGGGACACATAGGGCTCGACGCCATACTTTTTGCAGCAGGCGAACAGCTCGTGGTAGTGCTTAACGCCCTCGGCGAGGGGTTCGGCATCGTCGCCGTTGGGGAAGATGCGGGTCCAGGCGATGGACACACGGATGGCGTTGAGTCCATGCTCGGCAGAAAGGCGGATATCCTCCTCGTAGCGGTTGTAGAAATCACTGGCCGGGTCGGGCAAAAAGCGACCCTGGGCGACAAGGTAATCGTCCCACATGGTCTTACCCTTGCCTGCCACCTTCGTGGAACCTTCCGTTTGGTACGCGGCGGTTGCGGCGCCCCAAACAAAGCCCTTCGGCAGCTGCTGTACGCGGTTTAGCAAAGACATATGCATACACCCTCTCGTCTCGCTGTTCGATATTGTGCGTTTGCGCTTAGGAGGCTCCCTGGTTAGCGTTCAGCGGTGAAAAAGCCCGATAAACACTATCTTAAAATGATTAGAACCAAAATGAGCACGTGAACATTTGACAATGAGCACGTTAACATCCGGCTGGGATGTATAGAAACAAAACAACTTCAAACAGCCGCGAACGGTTGTATTTGTTCGGTAAGCGGTTTTGATTGACAGAAGTTTTCATGTTGTGGTATATGGCTCGGGTATCATGAGCACGTTATCAATGTATGTACGATGCGCCATGGGCGCGGGGAATAGTTGGGAAGCAGGTTAGCGTGGAAGGCATGGATCAGCAGACAAGGAATGGTCGTTCGGCGAGCGCGGCAGAGGTTGCGGCGCTCGCTGGCGTGAGCCGCCAGACTGTGTCTCGCGTGGTCAACGGTATGCCCAACGTGGCGGAAAAGACGCGCAAGCGTGTGCTGGCCGCCATGGAAGAGCTGGGCTTTCGTCCCAATTTTGCTGGAGCGGCGTTGCGCGGCGGGTCGTATCGTTCTATTGGCCTGTGCATGTACAACATCACACGTGTCGGTAACCTGGCGACGCTCGAGGGTATCATGCAAGCGGCGCGCGAGCACGATTTTGCCGTCACTATGATCGAGATGGGCGGCGACAAGCCCTATGCACTTGCCGATGCCTCGCGCCGCATGGTCGAGCGACCCGTCGACGGCATGATTCTCAACATGAACCGCATGGCTCCCGATTTTGAGGAGTTTGTTCCCCAGCCGGGAATGCGAACGGTCATCCTGTCCATGTATGCGCATCCGCGCTGCACGACGATCGACTCCGACCAGTATGGTTCGTGCGAGCTGTTGACCAATTATCTGCTGGAACATGGTCACTCGAATATGCGGTTTGTGGCGGGTCCGGAAAACTCGATTTCCTCGCGTTTTCGTGAGGCCGGTTGGCGCGATACGCTGGGTCGTGCTCATGTCGATGCCGCTCCGATGCTGCGTGGCGATTGGAGTGCGGACAGTGGGTACGCCATGGGCGAGCGGATTGCGGCCGAGGTGCTTGCCGGCGGGTCGCAGGCGCCGACTGCCGTGCTTGCGGCAAATGACCAGATGGCGCTGGGCGTTATCGCCGCGCTCGAGAACGCGGGCCTGTCCGTGCCCGACGACGTGAGCGTGGTTGGTATCGACGACGCACTCGAGGGACTTGTTCCTCACAATCGGCTGACGACGCTGCGATTTGATTTGCGCGGTGTCGGTAAGCTTGCGTTTGAGGCGGCGATTGGAGAGAGCTCGTCTATCGAGGCGATTCATGTGCCGAGCACGCTGGTCGAACGCTCGACTGTTAGGGACATACGGGGTTAGGTCCTACTCCGTTTGTCTCGATTTGTAACAGGTAGACGGTCAAAAGCGGGCTACGTGTTACAGATTTAGATTCTTCGGAAAGAGCAATCCTGTTCGTCTCAATCTGTAACAGCTAGGACCAAAAAACTCAGCTAGATGTTACAGATTGAGACGAACGGCTTCCGACCTGAACAAAAAGGTCGGGGGCGGCTCGCCGTGTGACGTGCCGCCCCCGGCTGAGAAATGGGGACAGGTTATGTGGGCGGTGCAACTCCGCCAACCGCTCGTCGCAAGCCGCTAGTCCAGACGACGGGTCTGCGCCACGTGCTTATACCAGTATGCGCTTGCCTTGGGCGTGCGCTTCTGGGTTTCAAAGTCAACGTAGAAGAAGCCGTAACGCTTGTTGTAGCCATTGGTCCAGGAGAACTGATCCTGCAGGCTCCACAGGAAGTAGCCGCCCACGTTGACACCCACCTCCATGGCCTTGAGCAACCAGCGCAGGTGCTGCTCGATGTAGTCGATGCGCGGCTGGTCGTCCACAAAACCGTCCTTGTAGGGGTCCTTGTAGCCCATGCCGTTCTCGGTGATGAAGATCTGCTTGTAGTTGGGGTAGCGCTGCTTAATGTAGACGAGCAGATCGAACAGGCCCTCGGGATAGATGATCCAGTCCCAGTCGGTGGTGGGGATACCAGGCTTGTTCACATGCTCGCCAATACCCTTAACGCGCCAGCGGCCGGTGCCCTTCTCGCCCGTACCGTTGTGGTGCAGGTCGTTCTCGCCATCGTAAGCCTTCAAAAAACGGCACTGGTAGTTGTTAACGCCCAGGTAGTCGTTGTAGAGCGCGGCCTCGCGCATGATTTCCAGATCCTCGTCCAGGATCTCGATGGTGCCGCCCGAGACGGCAGCCAGGCGGTTGGCGCACTCGAGGGTGTCGGGGGCATAGTCGCCGCGGAAGGTGGCGTCGAGCAAGAACTGGTTCTGCAGCACGTGCTCGTTGTTGGCGGCTTTGATGTCGGCGGGGTCGTTCTCGTTGAGCGGATACTTAAACTCCAGCGACTGGATGACGCCGATCTTGCCCTTAAAGCCGCCGTTGTGGAAGGCCAGCACGGCCTTGGCGTGGGCGAGCATCATGTTGTGCTCGCACTGGAAAGCCTCGGCCAGATGCGCCTTGACGCCACCGGGGAAGGTGCCCTCGATGTAGGTGTTGGAGGCGTCGGCCCAGATCTCGTTAAAGGTGAACCAGTAGGTCACCTGGTCGGCGTACTCCTTAAAGCAGAAGGTGGCAAAGTCCACAAAGGCGTCGATGGTCTCGCGGTTGAGGAAGTCGCCCTTCTCAAAGAGGGACAGCGGCGTATCGAAGTGATGCAGCGTGACAAACGGCTCAACGTGGTGCTTGTGGCACTCGGCGAAGAGGTCGTGGTAGAACTGGACACCCTCGGGGTTGATTTCGCCGGTACCGTTGGGGAAGATGCGGCTCCAGGCGATGGAGAGGCGGATGCCGTTGATACCGAACTCCTCGCACAGCTCCAAGTCGACGGGGTACTGGTTGTAGAAGTCCGAAGCGGGATCGGGGGAAAAGCGCCCCTGGGCCTCCAAGAAGTCGTCCCAGGCGACTTTGCCCTTACCGTGGGTGCGGGTCTCGCCCTCTACCTGGTAAGCAGCAGTGGCGCCGCCAAAGACAAAGCCCTCGGGAAACTGCGCAGGCGGGTTGGTGACGCTAGCGGGGTTAACGGACATGATGATCCAATCGTTTAAATCGAAGGACCAGCCGGTCTTGGATGGTCGGCTGGCCCTGAGCGTTACTTACTTCGAAAGCTGCTCGGAGACGAAGGCGAGAGACTTATCGCCGTTCTGGGAGAGCTCGATGTACTGCTTGCCGCGGCAGGCGACGCACTTGTTGCCCACGCGCTCGCAGTCCTTCTGCAGGTCGGCCAGGTAGCTTGCGGCCTGCGGGGCCAGGACGACCAGGTCAAAGTCGGGAAGCATGTCAACGTGGTTGCCATAGGCCTCGGCAGCGGTCTCAAGATTGATGCCGCGCTCTTTGGCGGCCTTGGCCAGCGCGTTGGCGAGCAGGCCCGAGGTGCCGCCACCCTGGCAGAGCACGAGCACGCGCTTGCCGTTGAGGTCACTGGCGGCCGTTGTCTCAGTGGCGACAACGGCGGGAGCGTCGGCCTTCACGGCCTCGGCAGCAGCGCCGGCGGCAACGCTCTTGGCATCGGCCTTGCCCTGGAAGGCATCGTTGAGCTTGGCGGCCTTCTCGGCGTTCTTGGCGGCGAGCTCCTCCTGGGAAATCTCGGCCTCCTCGGCGCACTTCTGGGCGTCGTAGGCACGGAAGAACGGGTAGTACAGAACGAAGTCGACGACCAGGATAAGGGCGAGCATCACAAAGGCGAGCGGCTGGAAGCCCAGGCCCATGATGGTGCCGATGGGGCCGGGGACAGTCCAGGGCAGGGTGTACATAAAGCCGTTCATGCCCAAGAAGTCGATAAAGATCTTGAGGATCCAGATGTTGGCGATCGGGGCAAAGACAAACGGGACAAAGAAGACGGGGTTGAGCACGATGGGCGCGGCGAACAGCAGCGGCTCGTTGACGGCAAAGCAGACGGGGACGATGGCGGCCTTACCGACGGCGCGCATCTCCTGAGACTTGGCCAGGAAGCAGAACATAAAGACCAGGACGAGCGTGGCGCCGGTGCCGCCCATGCAGACGACGAAGTACTGGGCACCCTGGGTCAGGACAGCGGAAGCGTGCTGGCCAGCCTGGAACGCAGCCAGGTTGTCGGTCATGTTGGCAACGAGAGCGGCGGCGATGGCGGGCTCGACGATCGAGGGGCCGTGGACGCCCACGAACCAGAAGAGGCTCATGGCGCCGTAGATCACAGCGAGGCCGATGTAGCCATCGGCAGCGGTGAACAGGGGCTGGAACACTTGGATGACGCCCTGGGCAAAGCAGAAGCCAAAAGCAGCGCGGAAGACGATGTCAAAAACCCAAAAGACGGTGATGCAGACGGAGAAGGGGATGATGTCCTTAAAGGTCTGCGAGATGTTGGGCGGAACCTGCTCGGGCATCTTGACGGTGATGTTGCGCTTAATGAAGAACTTGTAGATGATGCCGGTCACAAACGCAGCGATGAAGGCGGTCAGCAGGCCCTTGGAACCAAGGTAGGTGGTGTTGAAGCCGCTGGCGGCGTCCGTGGCGACCGTGTCGCTCGAAAGGAGCAAGAAGCCGATGATGGCCGCGCACATGCATGAGATAAAGTTAATCTGGTTATTCTTGGGCAGGTCGCGGTTCTGAGCGTCGGCGAAGTGCTTGGCTGTGGTGGCGGCGCAGGCGATGGCCAGGATGCCCATGGAGTAGTTGTAGCACTTCCACAGAGCGTTGTTGATGTCATCGGGCCAGTAGAAACCCCAGATGTTGGGGACCGAGGCTACCAGGCAGAAGATGGACGAGAAGATGATGATGGGGATGACGGAGATAAAGCCGTCGCGGATCGCCTTGAGGTACTTGTTGCGGGCGATCGCGTTGAAAAAGGGCTGGCCCTTTTCGATGATGGCGATGAGTTGCTCCATGCAATGCTCCTAAGAGTCGGTGGGTTAGCAACGATGGTAGCTTTTGACGTTCGGTTGCCAAAATGTTGACGTTGCCATTTTGTGACACAAAAAAAGACGCGAACCGGTGGTTCCTGTGCCTGCGAACCGTCGATTCCTTACGCGTAAACGTTTGAGCCGCCCGGTGGCTCTGTGTTTGCACAATGGCAACGTTAACATTTGGGCGACAAAAGCCGTTCGGGGAAGCAAAAATGTCGGTGAACGGTAGGTTTTGGGTGGTGAGCGTATGGTGGGGGAGGCGTTAGATATACTTGAAGACGTTTCATTTGACTGCGTAGGGTGCCACCAATGGCATCGTTGACATAGAAAGATCGACCTATGGCCGCTGTTAAAAAATCGGTATCCGTCAAAGACGTGGCGCGCCTCGCGGGCGTCTCGGAGCAGACGGTCTCGCGCACCGTGCACGATTCGCCCAGTGTGCGCCCCGAGACCAAGGAACGCGTGCGTGCCGCCATGCGCGAGCTGGGGTATCGCCCCAATTTCGCCGGTCGATCGCTGCGCCGTGGCAAGTTTAAGACCGTCGGCGTCGCCATGTTCAACATTACCGGTACCGGCAACCTCGACCGTATGGAGGGCTTTGCCGCCGCGGCCGACAAACATGGCTATGCCATCACCCTCACTAAAGTAGATGGACATCCCTATACCCTCGAGAGCGCATCGTCGCGCATGAGCGCGCTGCCGGTGGATGGCATGGTCGTGATCATGAATCGCATGCCGGCGGACTTTGGCACCTTCGAGCCGCTGCCCGGCATGCAGACGGTGCTCGTTACGATGCTGGAGCACCCGCTCTGTTCAACGGTCGATAACGACCAGTTCGATTGCTCGCGCCAGGTGGTCGAGTACTTGCTGGGGCGGGGGCACAAGACCGTGCACTTTATCTCGTGTCCCGAGCGCTCGCTTTCGGGCATGCGGCGCGAGGAAGGCTGGCGCGAGACATTGCGCGCGCATGGCATTGAGCCACCGCGACTTATCCGTGGCGATTGGACGGCGCAGAGCGGATATGCCGCAGGTCAGGCCCTGGCGGATGATCCGACCTGTACGGCCATTTATGCTTCCAACGACGCCATGGCCTACGGCTGCATTCGCGGGCTCGAGTCGCGCGGAAAGCGCGTGCCCCAGGACGTGAGTGTGGTGGGTGTTGATGACAGCCTGGGCGATATCGTGCCCGACCGTCGCCTGACCACGGTGCGCTTTGACAACAAGCGCGTCGGCATGTGGGCGGTCGACAAGATTGCCGGCGCCGAGGGCGTTGCGCCCGGTGTGGAGCACATGCTGTTTCCGGGCGTGCTCGTCGAGGGCGATACGGTGCGCGATGTACGCTAGGGCGCAGGTCTGTTTGGGTTGCCGCTAATTGTGTTCGATATTGTTCAGATTGGTTTAAAAACCGTTCACGGGCGAAAAGCGACCGTTCATAGCTCGAAATTACGTTTTACGCTGTTCTTTTTTGTTTGAATGTTATTGTTTCTGTCATACACAACGCAGCGCGTATGCCCGGACGCGATGCTCTCCATTGGTTCATATGTGAAAGGAACGCAATATGGCAACCAAAGAAGAAATCTCGATGGTTGGATTCGAGATTGTCGCATATGCAGGTGACGCCCAGACCGATCTGCTTGCAGCGCTCGATGCTGCTCGCGAGGGTGACTTTGAGAAGGCCGAACAGCTGCACAAGGATGCCAGCGATGCGCTCATCGGTGCCCACGACACGCAGACCAAGCTGCTTTCGCAGGAGGCCGGCGGTGGCGAGATGGAGATGACCTTCATCATGGCTCACGCTCAGGACACTCTCATGACCACTATGATTCTGGAGAAGCAGGCCCGCTTTACCATCGATGCTTACAAGCGCATCGCCGAGCTCGAGGCCAAGCTCGCCTAACGAGTCCGCACAATCAAGTCCCCTTCCAAAAGCTCTGCCGCTACCCGCGGCAGAGCTTTTTCTGTCCTCCTCCAAGTTGCGGTGAAATGGGGACTGAATAGGGGCCGGCGGGCGCAAAACAATCCCTATTCCACCGCAACTCATCCGGAGATAGTCATTGGGGACAGTCTTGGTGCGCTCTGTTCGTCTTCCCGTTCGTTTTTTGCTCGGTGGGTATACTTCCTTTCGCATTAAGCCCCGGACTGAGGAGGTATCCAAATGCCGGATAACGGGTCAATACAAAAAAGAGACGCGCACGAGATGGCTCATGGGCGTCCTGTCCAGATAACCGAGCACACGACGGTAACCGAGCTGCAGCCCAGTCTGTCCGATGTCGTGTGCGCAAACAAAAAGCTGCAGATTGGCTTTATCGTTGCGCTCGTGGTACTGGCGCTGCTGTCGGGCTTTGTAGCTCGTCCGCATTTCGCCGATACCAAGACTTGGGACTCCACCATCGAGGTCATCGATCAAAAGAAGGGCAATGTTTTGGCGCTCACGACCTCGTGCGTCGCCCTATCTGCGGGTATCACTGCGCTGCCGGGCGATACGGGAACGCCGGTTGCCGAGCAGCTCGCGCAGCTTTCGGGTAACTTGGGCATCGTGCTTGCCGTGCTCTACCTCGAGAAATACCTGCTGACCATTTTGTGGTCGGTTGGCCTGGGCATCCTGATCCCGTTTGCGCTGGTGCTCCTTGCGGTGTCGCTCGGCATTCACGGGCGCTGGAGCACCAGCGCCGTCCTGCGCCGCGTGGCGACTCGCGTGCTGGTGGTCGCCACGATCGGCATGGCGTTGGTGCCTGCAAGCGTATGGGTGTCGCAAAAGGTCGACGAAACGTATCGAGTGAGCATCGAAGCGGCCGAGCAAAAGGCGGCCGACGCTGCGGGTACGGCAAATAGTGATAGCTCCAAAGCAAGCAAGAAAAAGACCGAGTCCACAGAGTCCAAGAACGTGCTTGAGCAGCTTGCCGACGGTGCCTCAAGCCTGGTCACGTCGGTAACCAGTGGTGCCAAGCAGATGACCGACGAGATCGTGCAGCAGGTGACCGACCTTATCGAAGGCGTCATCGTGATGATCGTGACCTCGTGCGTGATTCCATTGCTGGTGCTCGCGGCGTTTTTGTGGCTGGGGCACACCCTGCTGGGGATTGATATTTCCGGCCCGGCGAACTATTTGACGGGTCGCTTTCTGAGCGCTCCGTCCAAGCACGCCAAAAAGGGCGGGCAGTCCGAGTAGCTAAAACAGCTGTATATACCGGGGAATACCGCCGAAGGGCGGCCGAGACACGTTCTCGGCCGCCCTTTTGTTTGTTGAATACGTGGCAGGGTGGGCTTTCCCCGATTCCAAACGGTCAGCAATCATCCGCGAACGGTATTTGTTCAAAAAAGAACAAAGACAAACAAATAATTCTTGCAGTTGATGTTCGAATGTGTTCAAATAAACATGAACAGTGAAGAACCGCACATTCAGATGCCCGGACCTGAACGCGATTCAACACTTCCAAACAGAAACTACGCACCTGCGTATCTCTCAAGGAGGATGTCATGAGGGTTGTAATCGCTTCCGATGCCGACGGTATGTCGATGAAGGAGTCCATCAAGGAGATGCTCATCGCCGACGGTCACGAGGTCGTCGACTATTCCGAGACCCCTGCCGCGGACTTTGTCGATTCCGCGACCGCCGTTGCCAAGGACCTGCTGGAGCACAAGGATTCCCAGGGCTTCGCATTCGATAAGTACGGCGTCGGCTCCTATATGGCCGCCGTCAAGATCAAGGGCATGGTCGTCGCCAACATTTCCGACGAGCGTTCCGCTTACATGACCCGCGAGCACAACGGCTCGCGCATGGTCACCATGGGCCCGGGCGTTGTGGGCACCGAGGTCGCCAAGAAGATCGCCCGCGAGTTCCTGCGTGCCCAGTACGCCGGCGGCCGTCACCAGATCCGTGTCGACATGCTCAACAAGATGGCCTAACGAGAGCCACCGAGAACTCGAACTTCTACCTCAACTTGTGAATTCAGACGAAAGGACGTTCTGATGAAGAAGACCATCGCAATCGGTTGCGACCATATCGTTACGGACGAGAAGATCTATCTGGCCGACCGCCTGGAGCAGGCTGGCTACAAGGTGCTCGACTGCGGCACCTACAGCCACACCCGTACGCACTATCCCATCTACGGTAAGGCCGTGGGCGAGGCTGTCGCCAGCGGCAAGGCCGATTTTGGCGTGGCCCTGTGCGGCACCGGCATCGGCATCACCAACGCCGTCAACAAGGTTCCCGGCGCCCGCTGCGCCCTGGTCCGCGATATGACCTCTGCCCTGTATGCCCGTCGCGAGCTCAACGCCAACATCGTGGGCTTTGGCGGCAAGATCACCGGCGAGTTCCTGATGGCCGATATCATGCTTGCCTTCCTGGAGGAGCCCTACGAGAAGACCCCCGAGCACGATGCCCTGATCGCCAAGATCGATGCCTGCAATAAGGCCGATGCCGAGGCTCAGGCTGACCCGCACTTCTTTGACGAGTTCCTCGAGAAGTGGGACCGCGGCGAATACCACGATTAGCGGGTATCCGGCGTAATTAACTAGTCCGTTGACGGCTCGCGTTTCTGTGAGGGGGCGCGAGCCGGTTTTCTATCAGCCCTATTGACTTGGCGGGCTGTCGTAAGAAAGGGAAGGCTCCTATGGAGTTTGTTCTTGATAACGGTTCTATCCGCGTAGCACTGAGCACGGCTGGCGGATCGTTCACTTCTATTACGGCCAACGGCCGTGAGTACCTGTGGCAGGGTGACCCGGCGGTCTGGTCGGGCCAGGCACCCATTTGTTTCCCGATCTGCGGCGGCCTTCGTGACGGTCGCGCAATGACCATGGGCGGCCGCGAGGTTAAGCTCGCCCGTCACGGCTTTGCTCGCAAACAGGAGTGGAAGCTCGAGGGGCAGGGCGACAACATGGTCGCGCTGAGCCTAAGCTCTGCCGACCATGCCGAGTTGCTCGAGCAGTACCCGTATCCGTTTAAGATCGTTGCTCGTTACACGATCGATGCGGAGAAGGTGGCCGTGTCGTACGAGGTGACCAATGAGGGCACCGAGGACATGCCGTTCTTTGTGGGCGGTCACCCTGGCTTTAAGTGCCCGCTTGACGAGGGCGAGTCCTATGACGACTACGAGCTCCGTTTTGAGCAGCGCGAGGCCGCCGAGCTCTGTACTGCCGTTCCCTCGACGGGCCTGATTGATGTTGAGCATCGCAGCAAGAACCCGATGGTTGGCCATGACCTGCCGCTGACCCACGAACTCTTTGACTTCGCAGAGACCATCTTTGACGTGCTCGAGAGCCGCGTGGTTACGCTTACCAAGAAAACCGAGGACAAGGGCGTGCGCCTGACGTTCCCCGATATGCCGTACCTGATTGTGTGGAGCAAGCCCGAGGGGGACTTTGTGGCCGTGGAACCGTGGGGCGGCCTGTCCACCTGCTCCGACGAGGACGATATTCTGGAGCACAAGCGCGGCTGCCTGGTGGCCAAGCCGGGGGAGACCGTTACCCGCGGCTTTGAGATCGAGATCCTTTAACGAGCTATCGTATGTTTGGGGCCGCGCGTGTCGTGCCCCGGAAACAGGAGTTCAATATGATTCTGACCGTTACCATGAACCCGTCGATTGATACGCGCTATCAGCTCGACAAGCTGATCATCGACGATGTTAACCGTGTGACGCCCGAAAAGACCGCTGGCGGCAAGGGCCTCAACGTGAGCCGTGTGCTGCTGCAGTTGGGCGACGATGTGCTCGCGACCGGTCTGCTCGGCGGCCACATGGGTGCCTATATGGCCGAGCTTATGGATGCCGACGGCGTCAAGAACGACTTTGTGCCCATCGCCGGTGAGACGCGCATTTGCCTGAATATTCTGCACGAGGGTAATCAGACCGAGCTTTTGGAGAGCGGCCCGCAGATCGCCCCGGCCGAGCTCGAGGCCTTTACGGCCAAGTTTGCCGAGCTTGCAGCGAAGGCGGACGTTGTGACGCTTTCGGGCTCGCTGCCGCGTGGCGTCGATGCCGGCTACTATGCCGAGCTCGTCAAGATCGCCGAGAAGGCGGGCGCCAAGGTGCTGCTCGACACCTCGGGTGCATCGCTGGAGGCCGCGCTGGAGTCCGACGCTAAGCCTGAGCTCGTAAAGCCCAACCTGACCGAGATTAACGGTCTGCTGGGTACGTCCTTTACGACCGATGATGTCGATGCCCTGCGCGAGGCGCTTGCCGCCGATGACCGCTTTGCCGGTATTCCCTGGGTCGTCGTTTCGATGGGCGCTGCCGGTTCGGTGGGCTTCCATGAGGGTCGCGCGTTCCGCGCCAAGACGCCCGCGATTGCGGCTGTGAACGCGACGGGTTCCGGTGACTCGACCATCGCCGGCTTTGCGCATGCGATTGCTGCTGGCGCCAACGACGTTACGGTGCTCAAGACTGCCAATGCCTGCGGCAAGCTCAACGCCATGGATCCCAAGACCGGCCACCTGGTCATGGACCGCTGGGACGAGGTCTACAACAGCGTTGTCGTGACTGAACTGTAGGGTTACGCGGTTTTACCAAACCGCGTAACGGCGCGACGCTGCAAACGCCCCTAAGCGGCAATCTGACGTTCAATCGTCGGGCATGACCAAAAGGTCAATGCCCTCCTCTTTCACGTCACCTTGCTCGCTTAGGGGCGTTTTCGCTGTCGTTGCCAAGACACCGGCGTTGCCTTGGTCGCAAATAGTCATTGGGGACGCTCTTTAATGACTAGTCGTTTAAGAACGCCCCTTAAGAATGACCCCAATGACTACACTCAAAAACGGCGCCCGTCGGTGATGTTGCCGGCGGGCGCCGTTGTCGTGTAGACGCTATTTGTTGAGTGCGTGCGTTCGAGCTCGCATGCTATAGCGAGTCGATAAAGCGCTGTTGGGCGGCGCGTCCTGCCTCGTCCCACTTAAAGACGCCGGCGTTGTCGAGCACGTGGCCAAACACCACGCCGACCTCTTCGTGCAGGATGTCGATGGCGTTGTCGGCCGTAAGCTCGTCGGCGCGGCGGGCAAAGACGTCCTCAGCCCATGCGGCGTGGCTGCGGCAAAGGTCGTCGCCCTCGAGCGCGCCGGCAAGGTCGTAGCTGGCATCTGCCTTGGCCGCCAGCAGGTGCTCGCGGACAGCGCCGAGCTCGGGAACCAAGCGCGGCGGCAAAATGGCCAGGCCCATGACCTCGATCAGGCCGATGTTCTCCTTTTTGATGTGGTGGTACTCAGCATGCGGATGGAATACGCCCAGCGGATGCTCGTCGGTCGTGATGTTGCAGCGAAGCGCCAGGTAGGCCTCGTAGATTTCGCCGCCGGCGTTGCCGCGGGAGTCGACGCGGCGGATGACGGGCGTCACGGTGTTGTGGGCCACGCCGTCGGCCGTGTGTGCGATGACGCCAACCGACTCATCGGTCCACTCGCGCCAGGCAAGGATAATCTTCTCGGCGGCGTCGAGCAGCTGGGCGCGGTCGTGCGATCGTAGTCGCAGCACCGAAAGCGGCCACTGTAACACGGTACCGATGACCTGGTCAAAGCCCGGCACGCTAAACTGCGAGACCTCGGCGGCGTGCATCATGGGGAACTCGTGCGCGCCGCCCTGGAAGTGGTCGTGCGACAGAATCGAGCCGCCCACGATGGGCAGGTCGGCGTTGGAGCCAATGAAGTAGTGCGGGAACAGGTCCACAAAATCGAGCAGGCACGTCAGGCCCTTGCGGTCAACGTGCATAGGGCGATGCTCGGAGCTCATGGCAATGCAGTGCTCGTTAAAGTACGCGTACGGGCTGTATTGGAAGCCCCAGCGCTCGCCGTCGAGCTTAATGGGGATAACGCGCAGATTCTGGCGGGCGGGATGGGCGCCGCCGTCGGCTGCAGCGGAGCGTCCGGGATAGCCTTCGTTTTCGATGCAGAGCTGGCAGGCGGGATACTTCTCGCCCGTGTTTTTGGCGGCGCCGGCCGCGGCAATATCGCGCGGGTCCTTTTCGGGCTTTGACAGGTTGATGGTAATCTCGAGGTCGCCCCAGTTGGTGGGGGTGCTCCATTTGATGTTGCGCGCGATGGCGGCACGGCGCACGTAGCCGGCGTCGCAGCACAGGCCGTAGAACCAGTCGGTCGCGGCGCGGGGCTCGTTGACGCCCATGCGTCCGTTGAACTCCTCGTTTACAACCGAAGGCCTTGGCATGAGCGCGCCCATGATGCGCATGGCGATGCGGTCGCGGCCCGATGCCGTGTCCTCGGCGGCGCCGTTGGCAACAGCCGCCTCGGCAAGCGCGGCAAGTGTGCCTTCAAGGTCAAAGTTGGGCAGGGTGTCGGGGTGCAAGAGCGAGAGTTTTTCGGCCTGGAGCGCCCAGGCCATGTCGAGCGCCGGGCCCGTAGCACCGATGCACTCGAGAATGGTGTTATACGCCCAGATGCGATCGTCCTGGCCGATCATCGATCGGTGGATAGCGTACTCGATCAGGTTCTGCGCGGCCTCGCGCACGTCAGTCATTACAGCCATGCCGCGTAAGCCCCCTTGTCAGAGATAGCGTAGTGGCGGGCAGAACCCTCGCCCAGCCAGCCGTTCATCTTGGCAATGAAAGTGTCGACCAGATCGAGCGGCACGAAGGCCTGGATGGTGCCGCCGAAGCCGCCGCCGTGAATACGAACGGCGCCACGGCCGTCGAGTACATGCTCGGCCAGTGCCAGGGCATACATCGAAGGCTGCTCGGAACCCAGCTTGGCAATGACATTCTGCAGGTACATGGCAGAGCTGGCGCCGGATTCGCGCGTCAGGACCAGGAACTGATCGATGTCGCCGGCGTTCAGGGCAGCCCAGCGCTTGTCGACCAGGCCGTTTTCGTACCAGTAGTGAACGGCGCGCAGGCAAGCACGGTCGCCCAGCTTGGCGCGCAGCTCGGGGAGTTTGGCGTCAAAGTCGGCCACGTTTACCTCGCATAGGCGTGCCTTGCCAAACTCGGCGGCGACGTCCTGCATCTCGCGCGGAACGGCGGCGTAGTCGTCGGTAGCTGCCACATGGTCGGCGCCCACTTTAACGAGCACGAGCGCATAGCCGTGATCCTCAAAGTTGAGCTCGAGCTTCTGGGTTTTAGGCTGGGCCTGATCCTCAAAGTCCATGTAGGCGAGGCCGCCCAGGCACACGGCAGCCTGGTCCATCAGACCGCAGGGCTTGCCGTAGTAGCTGTTCTCGGTGCGCTGGCTCATCTGAGCGAGCGTGACGGGCTCGATGGCGGGCGCGCCCCAGAGCGTCTCCATGGCGCGGCCGTATGCGGCCTCGACGGCGGCAGAGCTGGAAAGGCCGCCGCCCGAGGGGACGGAGCAGGTGAAGGCGAAGTCGAAGCCGTGGGGCTCAACGCCAAGGGCTGCGATCTCGTGTGCCATGCCGCGGACGAGGCTTGCGGACGTGCCCTTCTCGGACTCCTGAACGTCTAGCGTGTCGAGCGCGATTTCAAACGTGGGATAGCCCTCGTCGGCTACGCGAACCTTGTTGGAATCGGTTGCCACGGCGATGCCGTCGACGGCGACATCGAGCGAGCCGGCGATAACGTGGCCACCCTCGTGGTCGGTGTGGTTGCCGCTGATCTCGGAACGGCCGGGCGCATGCACGTAGAGCACCTGGCGGTCGCCGATGGGGCCAAACTCCTCCTCGAACAGCTTGGTGAGCGTGGCGAATGTCTTTTCGTCGGGGGTGGTCATGGGAGTCCTTTCCTTGGCGCGCACGGGTGGGTTTTGCGTCGTTATGAGTACGTTAACAACTTGAAGCGGCATGAACCAAGTGTTCACAATACCGCACGTTACGGGCTATGTTAACGTACTCATAACACATCGCTTATCACTTTTTGAGAATCTGGTAATCGGTAGAAATTCAGCCGTGAACGGTACTGCCGTATGGACTTATAAAGCAGAAGAGATGCAGATAGAAAAAGTAGAGTACGTTAACATGCGTCCGACGATAGCGGGCCTCGGCGCGGGATGTATTTCTGCCCGGGCCGGCATTCACGCTATTCAGATCTCGCAAGGGTGAAGGTGATCCTGTGGCAAGGCGCCCGTCCAACGATACCAGTTCGCGTCCGGTCTCCATGGCCGACGTCGCCCGCGCTGCCGGCGTTTCGCAGCAGACGGTTTCGCGCGTCGCCAACGGCTTGCCTAACGTTAACGAGCAGACGCGCCAGCGCGTGCAGGCCGCTATGCAAAAGCTCGGCTTTCGTCCGAGTTATGCCGGTCGCTCGCTGCGCGACGGCCGTTATCATTCGGTCGGCCTGTGCGTCAACGATGTCACCAAGTTTGGCAACCTCTCAATGATCGACGGCATCGCCAGCGCTGCTCGCGAGCATAATTGCGCCATCACGCTGGTCGAGATGTCCAAGACCGAGGAGTTTTCGCTTGCCGAGGCCACGCGTCGTATGGCCGCATTGCCGGTGGACGGCATCATCATCGGTATGAGTCGCATGGCGCCCGATTTTGAGACGTTTGATCCACTGCCGGGCATTGGCACGGTCATCGTTACCATGTACGCGCACCCGCGGGTGACCACGGTCGATTCCGACCATTACGGCTGCTCGCTATTGCTTATGGATCACCTGTTTGAGCTAGGGCACGAGCAGATTCGCTATATTGGCGGCCCGTCATTCTCGGTCGACGAGCAATTTCGTCGCGCCGGTTGGCAGGATGCACTCGAGCGTAAACACATCGAGCCGGCAGAGCCGCTCGAGGGCGACTGGTCTGCCAACAGCGGCTACGAGGCCGGCAGGTACCTGGCCGAGCACGATCGCACCATGACGGCGATTTACGCGGCAAACGACCAGATGGCAAATGGCGCGATTGCAGCGCTGCGCGATAGCGGTCTGCGCGTGCCCGAGGACGTGAGCGTGGTGGGCGTCGACGATTCGCTCGATGATTTTGTGGCACACAACGAGCTCACGACCGTTCGATTCGATTTGCATCAGCGTGGACGCGAGGTGTTCGAGCACGCGGTTCCCAAGGCGGGGGCAACGGACAAAACCGTTGCCATTCGTATTCCCGGCCAGCTTATCGTTCGACATACCACGGCAGCTCCGCGCACATAGTTTTTGCAGGTCAATGGCGATATATTCCGCCTCAATAACAATCGATAAGGATGCTGGCAGATAGCCGTGGCTATGAAGACGAGTGCTATGATAGACGGGCTCTTTTGTCTATCTAGGAGGCTTTGCCTGATGGAGATCACCAAGGATATCCGCTACATTGGCGTTAACGATCACGACATTGACCTGTTCGAGGGCCAGTACGATGTGTCCGAGAACGGCATGGCATACAACAGCTACGTTATCTTGGGCGAAAAGATCGCTGTCGCCGATTCAGTCGACGGCGGTTTTGTTGACGAGTGGCTCGGCAACCTCGAGGCCGTGCTCGATGGCCGCACGCCCGACTACCTGATCGTCCATCACATGGAGCCCGATCACTCCGCCGGCATCGCCGCCTTTATGGAGCGCTATCCCCAGGCGCAGATTGTTGCCAGCATGGGCGCCTTCCGTATGATGGTCAACTACTTTGGCACCGACTTCCCCGAGCGCAAGATGGTCGTCAAAGATGGCGACGTGCTCGACCTGGGCGGCCACAGCCTAACCTTTGTCGGTGCCCCCAATGTTCACTGGCCCGAGGTGCTCTTCTCCTACGAGTCCACCGACAAGGTGCTCTTTAGTGCCGACGGTTTTGGCAAGTTTGGCGCCAACGACATCGAGGATCCCGAGGGCTGGGCTTGCGAAGCGCGCCGTTACTACTTTGGCATCGTCGGTAAGTTCGGCAAGTTCGTGCAGGCCGTCCTCAAGAAGGCCGCCGACCTGGACATTCAGATCATCTGTCCGCTCCACGGCCCCGTACTGACCGAGAACCTGGGCTATTACCTCGACACCTATAACACCTGGTCGAGCTATCAGCCCGAGGACGAGGGCATCACGATCGCCTATGCGAGTGTGTATGGCCATCTGAAGGCTGCCGTCGAGGAGCTCGCCGCAGCGCTTGAGGCTCGCGGCCAGAAGGTCTCCGTCTTTGACCTGGCTCGCGACGACATGGCCGAGGCCGTTGAGGATGCGTTCCGCTACGACCGTCTGGTGCTCGCTTCCATCACCTATCAGGGTGAGATCTTCCCGTTCATGAGCACCTTTATCCATACGCTTGCCGAGCACGCCTATCAGAACCGTACGGTGGCACTCGTCGAGGCCGGCTCCTGGGCGCCCACCGCTGCCAAGGTTATGGCCAAGGAGCTCGAGGGCATGAAGGACATCACCTTGGCGCAGAACAAGGTGACCGTGCTGGGCTCGCTCAACGACGCCTCGCGCGCTCAGATCGAGGTCCTCGCCGACGAGCTTTCCAAGTAGCGATATTTCGCTTTTAACGAGCAAAACCACCACAAAGGGGACAGGCACCTTTGTGGTGGTTTTTGTTTAAGCGCCGGCGATGACGAGATTTGGGCGGGCGTCGTCGACGGTCTCGGCGATTGAGGTGGCGACGGCGCCATCGGGATCACGGTCCATCACGATGGTGTCGACATCGGTCAGCTCGGCAAAGCGGTACATGCCGCGTCCGTTAACCTTGCTGGCGTCCATAAGGGCGACGCTTTGACGGGCGGCACCGACCATAGCCGCTTTGGTCTCGGCCATCTGCGGAAAGTCGGTCGTAAAGCCGCAGCCGGGAACAAAAGCTCCAGGGCACATGACGGCAAGATCGGCGTGGACCATTTGGAGCGCTTGCATAGTGAGCGGGCCGTACAGATAGCGATGACCTTTGCGCAGCGCCCCGCCCAGCATGACGACATCGACCGAGGGCATGCTTTCGTCGATGTAATCGGCGATGGTAATGTCGGCCGTGATAACGGTGATGCCGTCGCGCTGATCGAGGAGCCGGACGAACTCGAGCGCCGTGGTGCCCGAGTCAACGAGCAGCGTGTCGCCGTCATTGACGAGCTCGATGGCGCTTTGCGCGATGGCCTGCTTGGCGGCGACGTTGACATTGATGCGGCGATCCTGCGTGGAAACAGTCAGACGCTTGTGGAGCGATACGGCGCCGCCATGCGTGCGGCGCAGCTTGCCGGACTCCGCGAGTGCGTCCAGGTCGGCGCGAGCGGTGACAGAGGACACGCCAAAGGTCTGGGCAATTTCTGCCACCTGCACCGAGGCGTTATGCTCAAGCATCTCCATGATGGCGGCACGACGCTCATCGGCGAAGGCTCGGGTTGTTACATGGGCCATAGCTGCTCCATCCTCAACTGAAATTTGCAGGAATTGTGTTGAGTCCATTTTCGTTCATTTTCTTTTTGAGTAAGAAAACACCTTTCGATTACTTATCTTTTCTATAAAAGAAAGATGATTCGCTTGAAAACTGCAATGTCGTATAGAGGAATCCGGTGCGAATCTCTTCCGTTTGCTTTTCAAAAACGAGCGTCTTGACCTGTGTGCCGGTGATATCTCATGCGTGCGACACCATCGATTTTCATACAATGAGCGCAGCAAAACGCAAGGTAAAACGCCTTGTGAACAACTACGCCCGATGTCCGGATGCGGGCGAGGGAGAGGAGCAAACGCTCATGGCACTTGTTACCACCGAAAAGATGCTCAAGGACGCTCAGGCTGGCCACTACGCCGTCGGCGCGTTCAACGTCGAGAACCTCGAGTTTGTTATGGCCGTTCTGGCCGCCGCCGAGGAGACCAAGTCCCCCGTCATCATGCAGACCACCCCGGGCACCATCAAGACCGCTGGTCTGGACTACTTCTACGGTATGGTCAAGGCTGCCGCCGAGCGCGCTTCCGTGCCCGTCGCTCTGCACCTCGATCACGGCGATGGCTATGACCGCTGCATGCAGGCTTTCCGCACGGGCTACACCTCTGTCATGATCGACGGTTCGCACGAGTCCTTCGAGGACAACATCGCCCTGACCAAGTCCGTCGCCGACGCTGGCTGCGCCATGGGCGTGCCCGTCGAGGCCGAGCTCGGTAAGGTTGGCGGCAAGGAGGACGACGGTCCCGCGGTTGAGGGCGAGAGCCCCTACACCGATCCTGCCGAGGCTAAGGAGTTCGTCGAGCGCACTGGCTGCACCTCCCTCGCTATTGGCGTTGGCACCAGCCACGGTGTGTACACGAGCGATCCGCACATCGAGCAGTCCGTGGTCAAGGCCATCCGCGACGCCGTCGACGTGCCGCTGGTTCTGCATGGCACCTCCGGTGTGCCCGATGAGCAGGTCGCCGAGGCCGTGAAGAACGGCATCTGCAAGGTTAACTACGCTACCGAGCTGCGTCAGGCCTACACCAAGGGCTTCATGGCCTACATGGCCGAGAACCCCGCCTGCTTCGATCCCAAGAAGCCGGCCAAGGAGGGCATGCGTGAGATCACCGAGCTGGTTAAGATCCGCATGACCAACCTCAACTCCGTGGGCAAAGCAGAGTAACAGCAAGGGTACTCCGGCTCGCTACATATCCCGGGGAGGGACGAGGGCTTAGTCCCCCAATCGTCCTCGGGCATGCAAAAAGCCTCGCTGCGCACTTCGTGCGGCGAGGCTTTTTGCCCCCTGCGGAAAGATTGGGGAACTAAGCCCTCGTCCCTCCCAAGTTGACCTTCTCGAGGTCGTCGCCCTTGTGGCGTTAGGGCGGAAAAATAATAAGAAGCCTTCGCGCTGCGGAATGATTTTGGAAACTAAGTACGGGACCCGCCCAAACCGTCCTGCTCAATCGCCCTTGTGGCGTTGGGGCTGAAAGGGTGGGACGCGTGGGTTACTTGGTTGTTAGGGTTAGCAGGTCGTTGGGGGTTTCGAGGTTGTAGGTGGCATTTGGGATGTCTTGGTGTGATCCCCATGCTGCTCTGGCAAAACTGACCCCTGCCGAAGTTGCGCATTGTTCGTCGTAGACAGTGTCGCCAACGTAGACGACGTTGCCAGGATTCGCGCCCGTACGCCGGAGATATTCGAGCATGGGTGCGGGTGCCGGTTTATGTTCGGTTGTGTCTTCGACAAGGATGATGTGCTCAAAATACCTATCGAAACCAAGGGGTGCAATTTCTTTTGCGTATTCGTCGCGCGCACGTGAGGAGATGATGCCAAGTTTGCAGCCGCTATCGGCGAGTGTTGCGATGACTTCAGGCAAACCTGGAAACACGCTGATGGTGCTTTTAAAACTGGCGGCAACTTGGCACCAGCGATCCAAAGTTGCCTGTGAGTAGATCCCAAGTTTCTCAAGGGCGTTCTTGCCGGGTATGCCGAGGGCAAATTCAAGCTCGTGTCGGGGGAGCGTTTTGCCGGTTTCTTCTTGGACAATCTGGCCAAGCGATGACAGCACGCTTTCTTCTGTATCTGCCAATGTCCCATCAACGTCAAACACGATATGGTCAAAGTACTTCATATAGTAGCTCCTATCCGTTGTTTGCCTGCAAGTTTGATGCAGTGACAGAAGAAGGGCTAGCGGGATTTCTGCCTGGTACTATCGAGATTCTGCCTCGCTGCTCGATAGCTCGAAGGAGTGCATCCCATTTGTTCTTTAAATACCTGGCCAAGATGGCTTGCTGTCGCAAAGCCGCATTGGCGCGCGACTGTCTGGACCGTTCGCGTGGTGTGTGCCAAAAGTTCGCAAGCACGGTTTACGCGGTATGCACGCAGATATGCCGCCGGGGTCGTTCCTGCGCAAGCTTCGATAATGCGGTAACACTCTCTTTCGCTTACGCCGGCTGCAGATGCCATCTGGGGCACATCTATAGCGGCTGCATAGTTTGCGCGGATATAGTCCAGGATTGCCTTGAACTGTACGTCGCGGTTGGTCATCCAAGAGGCGTTGTCGGAGGAAAAGAGCGGTTCGGCCTTGGCGTTAATCTGAATCCAGAGCTCTGACAAACTATTTCGAAGCGCCATCTCGTTCTGCGGCCGTTGAAGGTCGTGGCTAAAGGAGCTCTTCAGCAAATCAATAAAGGGCATATCGTCGGGATTGGTGGGCGACCATTTGAGCACATCGACGCCTCGACATTGCAGCAAAGGATTGATATAGCGCTTTTGAAGGCGTCCCGCGGGATCGCCGAGCATCGACGGCTGAAAGATATGCAACATTTGAATGGCTGGTGCCGAATTGGGTGATTGCAGCGTGCTGTGCAAAACACCGCCGTTGATAAAGCCGGCGGACCCTTCCTCAAAGCGTACGTGCTCATGAGCCGCGCGCGTTCGATAGTCAATCGCTCCCTGCTCCATGTAGAAAAGCTCAACCTCGGAATGCCAGTGCCAGGGGACGGAATTGCCCGGATAGCGAGCGAATTCTGCGCGTTCGGCAATATAGGGCCAGTCTTCGGCGGTCTCGGGAAACGCTTCCTCGCGTCCTCCGCGGTGCAATTCTATGTGATCCATGTTTCGCATGGCATCAGTATAAAGCGCGATGGGCTTAGATTGCTCTTGCCTGTTCGGGGAACGCCTTGTCTAGGGATGCTTGGAGCTTTTCGAACGATGCTCGCAGGTTGAGGCTCTGGTCGGTTGAGCGTTTGGCTTTTGTGGTGGGGGAGTCGAGGAGGCCGTTTCTCTGTGTCGGGGGGAAGGAGAAAAGGTCTGCATGTTTTAGGGATGGCTGCCGTGCTACGGCATTGGAAGAATGCATGCTTATGCGGCCTCCTCGATGTCCACCAAAAGGTTGCGCATGGGGTGTGCTGCTAGGTCCCGTGCGCTGGCAGTATTATGCCGCGGCTGCTGCAAAGAAGCGCTAAAGAAAGGCTTAACCTGGTTTGGTTTTACGATGAAACTGCAGGTCAGAAGTATCGAGTAACACTCTTGAAAGGTTTTGAGCTTAAGGACTTTCTAAGGTTT
Source organism: Collinsella aerofaciens ATCC 25986 (assembly GCF_964237925.1). Lineage (GTDB taxonomy): Bacteria > Actinomycetota > Coriobacteriia > Coriobacteriales > Coriobacteriaceae > Collinsella > Collinsella aerofaciens_BJ. The sequence continues at coordinate 38,445 of NZ_CAXSKI010000009.1, forward strand.
GTGGTGCGGATGTGGCTCGCCTGTGCGGGGCGTGTGGATGGCTCGTTCCTAGCGCTGCGGCTCTGCGGCGCGCACCTGCTCGATGACCTTTTCCATCGTGGCGTCGATGCGGCCTTTTTTGAGCTCGCATTCCCAGACGGTGATGGGCGTCCAGCCCATTTGAGTGAGTGCTGCCACGGCAGCGCGGTCGCGCTCGACGTTGCGACGGAACTTTGCCTCCCAAAACTCAACGTTGCGCTTGGGCTGGCTCGGGTTGCACTTGGGGCAGCGGTGCCAAAAGCAACCGTTGACGAAGATGGCGATCTTGCGCCCGGGGAAGGCGATGTCGGGCTTGCCGGGAACCTTCCATTCCAAGCGATATCCCGTAAGGCCTGCTGCCCGCAGGCACTGGCGAACGAGCAGCTCGGGCTTGGTGTTGGCGCGCTTGTTGCCCTTCATGGACTTTTTGATGGCGGCGCGACGGCGCACGAGTTCACGCTCGTCGGCGGAAAGGTCCGAGGTGTCGATGCCGTCCAACAGACCGGGCTTTGGACGCTTTTTGCTGCGGCGCTTAGGTGCGCGCTTGGGCTTGGTGGCGGGCTCGTCGGTCGCGGTGGCCTCGGCGTCGTTGGCAACGCCGTTGGCCTCAAGCCGGTCTTCCTTCAACTCAATTAGGGCATCAATGAGTCCCTTGTCGGCGGGCATCCACTCAACGGTGGCAAGCGAGGTGCGCGGAATCCAGCGGATATCGAGCTGGCGGTCGTGCTTCTGGGGCTCGCCAGACTCTTTAGCCAGCGAGCAGTAGTAGCACTCCATGGAGAGATGAAAATCGGGGTAGTCGTACTCAACGGTATAGAAATCGCGCAGATTGGTGACTTTGACCTGCAACTCTTCCATAAGCTCGCGGCGTACGGCGTCCTCGGGCGACTCGCCGCGCATGAGCTTGCCACCGGGGAACTCCCAAAGTCCCTGCATGTCGCCGTAGCCGCGCTGCACGGCAAGCAGCTCGTCAGATCCTTCCTTGCGAATGATCCCAGCGGCAACATGAACAGTCTTCAACAGGAGTCCTCCCTCAACATCAACAAGTGGCAGGGTAGTCTTTTTGGGACGGGGCTTTTTTAGCTGCCCTATGTCAAATGCGGCCTCATGCTTCGAAGGCTTCGGATGGGGTAGCTAAAAAGCCCCGTCCCAAAAAGACTACCCCTACCTTACACAACGGTAAGGCAAGCGTAAGCCATATCGATGGTAGCCGACTCGTCTTCTTGCGACTATAGATGCCGTAGACTAATCGCAAGAAAGGACTCGGTATGCAAACCACGCACATGGCGACCCCGGTACTGGAGGTCGCGCATCTCGAAAAGATATATGGAGCGCTGGGCAACGTGACCCGTGCGCTCAACGACGTCAGCTTTACCGTCAACCGCGGTGAATTTGTTGGCATCATGGGCGCTTCGGGCTCGGGCAAGTCGACGTTGCTCAACTGCGTGTCGACCATCGATAGCGCCACGAGCGGCACGATCCGCATCAACGGGCAGGACGTGACGCGCATGAAGCAGGCCAAGCTCTCGCAGTTTCGCCGCGAGGAGCTCGGCTTTATCTTCCAGGACTCCAACCTGCTCGATACGCTCACGGCACGCGAGAACATCGCCCTGCCGCTCACCATTGCCCGCACAAACTCGGCAGAGATCTCGACCCGCGTGCAGGATGTGGCAGCGCGCCTGTCCATCAGTCAGGTGCTCGACAAGTATCCCTACCAGATGTCCGGCGGGCAGCAGCAGCGCGTTGCCGCGGCTCGCGCACTCGTCACCGACCCCACCATGATCATGGCCGACGAGCCCACCGGCGCCCTCGATTCCAAGAGCGCTCGCCTGCTGCTCGAGAGCCTGGAGGCCCTTAACCGCCGCCTGCGAGCCACCGTACTCATGGTCACGCACGACAGCTTTGCCGCCAGCTACACGAGCCGTGTGCTGTTTATCCGCGACGGCAAGATCTTCACCGAGCTGCGCCGCGGCGACACCGACCGCCGAGAGTTCTTCGACCGCATTATGGAGGTCGTTGCCATGATGGGCGGTGAGGGCTCCGATGCTCTGTAAACTCGCTTGGGGTAACGTCCGCCGCGCCGGCCGCGACTACCTCGTCTACCTTTTGACGCTCACCCTGGGCGTCACGGTCTTCTATGCCTTTAACACCATCTCGATGCAGGTCGACATCGCCGGAATCGATGAAAAGGGCTTGGCGCAGGTAATGGGCAGCATGCTCGGCGACCTGACGTACTTTTTGGCCGGTGTCATGGCCTTTTTGATGGTGTATGCCAATAACTTCATCATGAAACGCCGCAAGAAGGAGTTTGGCCTGTACCAGGTGCTCGGCATGGGGCGCGGGCGCGTCGCCACGATCATGGCGCTCGAGACCGTGATCGTTTCGGTCGTGGCCTTTGTCGCCGGCATTGTGCTGGGTGTGGGACTCTCCCAGCTCATGACGTTCTTTACGGCCTCGCTTTTTAAGACACAGATTGCCAATTTCCACTTCTTTTTCTCGGTGCATGCGTTCAATCTGACCCTTGCCTGCATGCTCGTAATGTTTGTGCTCACGCTACTGCTGAACCTTCGCGCCGTGCGTCGTACCAAACTCATCGAGCTTATGGGTGCCGAGCGTCGCAACGAGAGCATCAAGACGCGCAACCCCTGGATTGCGATTGCCATCTTTGCCGTGGGCGTGGTGCTTGTGGGCGTGGCCTATTACCGTCTGCTACGTGATGGGTTCCCGCTAACCGCGACGGACAGCAAGCTGCAAGAGGCCATGAACCAGTTTGGCATTACGACCGCTATGGTTACCGTGGGCACCTTTGCCCTGTTCTGGGGACTCTCGGGCATGCTCATCAAGCTGCTGCAGAGCCTGCGCGGCGTGTATTGGCGCGGCCTCAACATGTTTACTGTGCGCCAGCTTGCGGCCAAGGTCAACACGGTGTGCTTTTCGATGGGCGTCATCGCGATGCTCCTGTTTTTGGCCATCACCTCGGTGACGTGCGGTATGTCGATTGCCAATGTGATGAACGAAAACCTGGAGCGCTATAACCCTGTTGACGTGTCACAGACGTATGTCTATTACACGCCCGATACGCTCGACTACTACAAAGAGTACATCAATCCGTCTGAAGCCGATCGCATGGTGCTGGCCGATAGTACGGTCGATTTGTACTCCGCATGGCACGGCGATCCATGGCACGGCGATCGTAAGGGCAAGTCGGCGGACAACAACGACGAGACCGGCAAGAAGGTCAATATTGCCGATGTTGCCGGTGAGCATGTGCAGATCGATTCGTATCTGAGTTACCCGCTTGGCGGTTCGGATCCTTCGGTGACTCCAAGTGAAATGTGCAAGGCCATGGGCGAAAAGCTTCCCAAGGCGTTCGGGGGTAGCAATGCCGATACGATGGGTCTGTTTGTGACGCCGGCGAGCCAGTACAACAAACTGCGTCAGATGATGGGCGAGGAGCCGGTGCACATCGGTCACGACCAGTATCTGCTCACGTGTGATATGGGCGGCGAGCTGGTCGACCTGTACACCAAGTATATGGCTGGCGGCCATGCCCTTACCTTGGGCGGGCATACGCTCAAGCCCGCAACCGATAAGTCGGACGAAGATGCGGCGGCCATCGCCAACTCGGCGATGGGCAGTAATCCGGGTACCGTTGTCGTTGCCGACGAGCTGTTGTCCCAACTTAATCTGCAGCCGTATTCCAGTAGCCTGCTCGTTAACTACAAACAGGGGATGGATACGACCGAGGCAGACGAGAGTATTAAATACACTGTGCTCGACAATCTGCTCGTTGACGGCAAGGAGCCGGGGTCGTGGGGAACCTTCATCACACGCTCCGAGATGTACGCGCAAGCAGCGCAAATGAACGGTCTTATTAGCTATCTAGCCATCTACATCGGCTTTGTATTGGTCGTTGCATGCGCGGCGATTCTGTCGATCCAGCAACTCTCCAACGTGGCCGACGGCAGCCGCAGCTATCGTGTACTGGCACAGATCGGTTGCGACGACCGCCAGATTCGCCATTCGGTGATGGCGCAGCAAGCGGTATTCTTCCTGTTCCCGCTGGCAGTGGGCCTGGCGCACTCCTTTGTGGCACTTAAGGTGATCATCGAGTTGGTGAGCATTTTCGGAAATATGAGCATTGGCGGTACCGTGGGCCTCACCTGTGCAATCTTCCTGGCAGCATACGGTGGCTACTTCCTGGTGACCTACCTCATGAGCACCGGCATGGTACAAGCTGCCATCGCCACCCGCTACAGCGAGTAACAAGCGGGCAAAACCGTCGCAAAATTAGAGGTGTATGACCGCCGCGAAGGGACCAGGGGCCCTTTCGCGGCGGTTTTTGCCAATCTGGTGCGTCTCAGATACAAGTGAGTAGACTTTTTTGAACCTGCCGAGCACATCGTGACAAATGATCTATAAAACTGCAGGTCAGAGCTGTGGCGTTTTGGGGCGTGCTTGGCCTCCTGCAAAAAGCCTACTCACTTGGTTTTTCTGCTAGAAGACCGCCACGAGGGAAGGCAACTCCCCCGGGTAGTCGTTGGGGACGTTCTTAAACGACTAGTCAAACAAGAACGTCCCCAATGACTACCCCAAGGAATGTCCCTGACTGCCGGCAGAAAAGGAGCGTCCCTAACTGCCACATCAAACGAAAGGGCGCCGACCTTCTGGTCGCGCCCTTGAAGTTGAACGTCAGATTGTCCAGGTGCGGCCCGCGCAGCGTCGAGCCGTTACGGCGTTTGGTAAAACGCCGTAACCTACACCCGCTCCGCGATCTCGTGGATGAGGTAGTCGGTCTTTTCCCAGCCCAGGCACGGGTCGGTGATCGATTTACCAAAGACGCCGCCGTCGACCGGCTGGTTGCCGTCCTCCAGGTAGGACTCGATCATAAAGCCCTTGACTAGCTTGGAGATGGACTCGTTGCGGCGGCAGCTGTCGAGCACCTCCTTGCAAATGCGATACTGCTCCAGCGGACGCTTGCCCGAGTTGTCATGGTTGCAGTCGATGACCGCTGCCGGATTGGCGTAGCCGGCATGCTCGGTATAGCGCTCGGCCAGGCGTTCCAGGTGCTCGTAGTGGTAGTTGGGGTAGGTGCGCCCATCGAGACCGATGTAGCCACGCATAACGGCGTGCGCGAGCGGATTGCCGTCGCACTCGACCTCCCAGTTGCGGAAGATGAAGCTCTGGTGCGCCTGTGCGGCGTAAATGGAGTTGAGCATGACGGTAGTAGAGCCGGCAGTGGGATTCTTCATGCCGACGGGTACCGAAATGCCGCTCGACACCAGGCGATGCTCCTGGTTTTCGACCGAGCGTGCGCCCACGGCCACATAGCTCAGCAGGTCAACGAGGTACTGGTAGTTGGACGGATAGAGCATCTCGTCGGCGGTGAAGAAGCCCGTTTCCTCAATAACGCGCAGGTGCATATGGCGGATGGCCTTGACGCCCTCGAGCAGGTCGTCGGGAGCCTCGGGGTTGGGGTTGTGCAGAAGACCCTTGTAGCCGGTGCCCTTGGTACGCGGCTTATTGGTGTAGACGCGCGGAATGATGATGAGCTTGTCCTTGACCTCCTCGGCGGTCTTGGCCAGTCGGTTCATGTACTCAAGCACTGAATCCTCGCGGTCGGCAGAGCACGGGCCGATGATGAGCACCTTACGTGCGTCCTCGCCGGTAAAGACTTTGGCGACCTCGGCGTCAAATGCCTGCTTTTTGGCGGTAAGGTCGGCAGAAAGTGGCATTTCCTCGCGGATCTCCATGGGTATCGGCAGCCTGCGTTTGAATTCCATGGCCATAGGGGCCTCCTCAATCTATAGAAAGAGCAATAAGCGTATTGTCGAATGCTCGGCATTATCCGCTGTCGCACGCTAAAGTGCAAGCCTTTGTCACCCCGAAACCTACCAAAAAGGGACAGGTTTATTTTGGCAGGTTTTATCTGGGCAAACGTCGGCGAATGCCGGGAGGGAGCGGCGCCGCGCGGGACCCTAAGGCTGTTGTCAGTTCCCCAGGAAATGCCCTGTGGGCAAAAAATGCCAAATATGAGTACGGTTGCTATCTTAGTATCATATTGCCTTCGCAAAATAATAGACATAACAGCAAAATATGTTTATTAACGCAAACACATATAAGTCCGCTATAGGGCTGTTTGATCAATTTAGGGACGCGTGTAAGCCGTGAAAACGGCATTTGGGGCTGTTTTGGCTGTTACTAAAAAGGTAACAGTACTCATATTTGCCCTTTTTTGCCCACGGGGCCTCGAAGGGGCTGCCAATCAGGTCCCAGGGGAGACGGTTTGAGGGCCGCAGAGCAAAAACGGGGGCGCAGGCTGTCCTGCGCCCCCGTTTTCTGGGCATTGCGGTTGTTTGCCGCCGGTTGTTACGCCGCCTCGTCGAACTGCGAGTTATACAGGTCGGCGTAGAAGCCACCCTGGGCGAGTAGCTCGTCGTGTGTGCCCTTCTCGACGATGTCGCCGTCGCGAATTACCAAGATTACGTCGGCGTTGCGGATCGTGGACAGGCGGTGCGCGATGACAAAGCTCGTGCGGCCCTGCATCAGCGCATCCATGGCGCGCTGAATAAGCTCCTCGGTGCGGGTGTCGACGTTGGAAGTCGCCTCGTCCAAAATCAGCGCCGGACGGTCGGCCAAAATGGCACGGGCGATGGTCACGAGCTGGCGTTGACCCTGCGACAGGTTAGTGCCCTCTTCGTTGATCATAAAGTCGTAGCCGCCGGCGAGCGTATGGATAAAGTGGTCGCAGCGTGCGGCGCGTGCGGCGGCCTCGACCTCGGCGTCGGTCGCATCGGGGCGTCCGTAGCGGATGTTTTCGCGGATGGTGCCGTTAAACAGCCAGGTGTCCTGCAACACCATGGCAAACTCGCCGCGCAGCGCCGCGCGGTCCCAGTCGCGCACGTCGACGCCCTCGACGCGCAGCGAACCGCCGTCCACATCGTAGAAGCGCTGCAGCAGCTTGATGAGCGTGGTCTTGCCGGCGCCGGTGGGGCCGACGATGGCGATGGTCTGGCCGGGTTGCGCCTCGCAGCTAAAGTCGTGGATGATGGTCTTGTCGGGCGTATAGCCAAACTTGACGTGATCAAACTCCACATGGCCGGGGCGCTTTTCGGGAATCTGCGCGTCGGCTTTCTGCTCCTCCTCGGGCGCGGCCAGGAACTCAAAGACGCGCTCGGTGGCGGCGGCCATCGACTGCATCGTGTTGCTCACGTTGCCCAGCTGCTGCACGGGTTGCGTAAAGTTGCGAACGTACTGGATAAAGCTCTGGATGTCGCCGGGCGTGGCATTGCCGGTCAGCGCGAGCTGTGCGCCCACCACGACGACGCCCACGTAGCCCATGTTGCCCACCAAACTCATGAGCGGCATCATCAGGCCCGACAGGAACTGCGAGCGCCAGCCACTAATAAAGAGGCGGTCGTTTTGGCGGTCGAATTCCTCGATCGAGGCCTCGGCGCGGTCGAACACCTGAATGACGTTCTGGCCGGCAAAATCCTCCTCGATAATGCCGTTGACGGCGCCCAGAACCTGCTGCTGCTCGCGGAAGTACGGCTGCGAGAAGTGAATCATCACGGTCAGGATAATCGCAGCGGCCGGCAGCGTGAGCACGGTGACGCCGGTGAGCGGCAGGCTGATCGACAGCATCATGACGAGCACGCCGATAATCTGCGTCACCGACGTGATGAGCTGGGTCACGCTCTGGTTGAGCGACTGACCCAGCGTATCGACGTCGTTGGTGATGCGGCTGAGCACATCGCCCTTGCTGTGACCGTTGAAGTAGCTCATCGGAACGACAGCGATCTTGGCGGCGATCTCCTTGCGCATGCGATAGCAGATCTTTTGCGTGACGCCGGTCATGAGCCAGCCTTGGATCAGGCTGCAGACAGAGCTCGCCAGATACAGGCAGAGCAAAAAGCCGAGCGTCTTGGCGATCCAGTCAAAGTCAACGTCGCCGGTGCCGTTGACCTTGGCGACCAGGCCTTCGAACAGCTTGGTCGTAACCTGGCCGAGCACCTTGGGTCCCACAATGTTAAAGATGACCGAGCACACGGCAAAGGCGACGGCGGCAAACACGGCAATCTTGTGCTGGCCGATATAGCCGAGCAGCTGCCTCATGGTGCCCTTAAAGTCCTTGGCCTTTTCGCCGCGACGCATGCCGCCCATGCGGCCCATGGGACCACGCTGGCGGGTGGGCTTGGGAATCTGAGTCTTGGTCTCGTCTGCCATTAGCGCTCGCCTCCTTCCATGACGGCTGCAATTTCTTCTTGGGTAAGCCCCAGCTCCTCGGCGGAAAGCTGCGACTGTGCGATCTCCAGGTACGCCGGGCAGCTGCGCAGCAGCTCCTCGTGCGTGCCGGTGCCCACTACGTGGCCGTCGTCGAGCACGATGATCTGGTCGGCGTGCATGATGGTCGCGATGCGCTGGGCCACGACCACGAGCGCGGCGTCGGTAACGTTTTTGGCCAGCTCCTCGCGTAGGCGCGCGTCGGTCTTGTAGTCGAGGGCGCTAAACGAGTCATCGAACACCACGACCTCGGGCTTTTTGGCCAACGCGCGGGCGATGGCCAGACGCTGGCGCTGACCACCCGAAACATTGGAGCCGCCCTGGCTGATAGGGGAGTCGTAACCGTCTTCGCGCTCGGCGATAAAGTCCTCCGCCTGGGCGACGCGTGCTGCCTGGCGCATATCCTCGTCACTCACCATGTCGCCGGCAAACTTGAGGTTGCTCTCGACGGTACCCGAGAACAGACGACCCTGCTGCGGAATATAACCGATGCGGCGGCGCAGCTCGGAAAGGGTCATGTCGCGCACGTCGATGCCGTCGAGCGAAATGCTGCCGCCCGTGACGTCGTACAGGCGCGGGATGAGCTGCACAAGCGTGGACTTGCCCGAGCCCGTGGAGCCAATAATGCCGAGCATCTGACCGGCATGCGTGGTGAAGTTCACGCCGCTAATGACGTCTGCGCGGGCATCGGGATACTGGAAGCTCACGTCACGGAAGGTGAGCTCGCCGCGCGGCGCGCTGGCAGCGGGCAGTTTGGGCGAGGCGGGGTCGTTGATGCTCGTGGGGCAGGTGATGACCTCTTCCACGCGCTCGGCTGCGACCTCGGCGCGGGGCAGGATGACCGAAACCATGGTGAGGATCATAAACGCCATGACGATCTGCATGGTGTAGGAGATGAACGCCATCATGTTGCCGACCTGCATCACGCCGTCGGACACGCCCTGCGCGCCAAACCAGACGATAAGCACGGTGATGCAGTTCATGACGAGCATCATGAGCGGCATCATGAAGCTCATGGCGCGGTTGGTGTAGAGCTGCGTGGTCATCAGGTCGAGCGAAGCCTTGTCAAAACGCTCGAGCTCATGCTCCTCGCGGTTGAACGAGCGGATGGGCATAAGGCCGTCGAGCAGCTCGCGGGCGGTAAGGTTCACGCGGTCCACAAAGCTCTGCATCTTTTTGAACTTGGGCATGGTGAGGCCCATGAGCACGCCGACGACGGCCGAGACCGCGATGATGGCCACGGCGATGGTCCACTCTAGGCCGGTATGGTTGGCCAGGACGCGCATGACGGCGACGATGCCCATGACGGGGGCCATCAGACACATGCGGATAAACAGGGTTGCGGCCATCTGGATCTGCTGAATGTCGTTGGTACAGCGGGTGATGAGCGAGGCCTGGCTAAACTTGCCCACTTCGGCCGGCGAGAAGTGCATAACCTTGTTGAAGGTCTCGCGGCGCAGGTCGCGGGCGATGGAGCAGGCGGTGCGCGAAGCCACGGCACCGGTCAGGATGGTGGCGACGAGCGAGATTAGGCACAGACCAAACATCGTGGTCGCCATGCGGCCCAGGTAGGCGTTCTGCACGTCGGCGGGGTCGATGCCCTGCGCCTTGTACTCGTCTTGCACATAGCTCACGGCGCGTTGGGTCACGATGGAGCCCGACATGGAGCCCATTTTGTCCGCCATATCGTTGGCGCCCTCGACGAGCTTGCCCTGGTCGATTAGGCCGCCTTCAACGCCTAGACGCAGGCTCTTCATGGTGATCTTGCCACCGTCGGCATCAATCTGTTTTTGCATGTTCTGCGCCGCAGCGGCCTTCTGCTGCATCTCGGCGAGTTGCTCGGGCGTCATCGCCGCCATCTGCTCGGGCGTGGGCATGGCCTGAGCGGCGCCGCCATCGCTTGCCTCGGTAGATGCGCCGGTCATGTCGCCCATGGAGTTGGCATCGATGCCCTGGTTGAACGAAAGGACGACAGTCTCGGGGAGGCTCATGATGTCGGCAATCTTGCCGCCGTCGGCGCGCTCCTCCTCGGTGCCCTTGTACGTTCGAATGCCGTTATTGTCCGCCTTGCCAAACACGGCCTCCACAGCTTTGGCGTCCTTGGTGCTCATAAAGAGTTCGAGGTCGTCGAGCGATTTGGCGCGAATGGTGTCGGGCACGGGCGAGGCGATGCCGCCTTGCTGCACGCCCACGTCGACGATGTCGCTCATATAGGTAGGCAGTGCCAGATCGGCGTTGCAGCTGATTACGATAAGTACGATAGCTGCAAACAGTGCCGGGACATGTTTTTTAAAGAGCTTGAGAATCCTCACTCGGCATCTCTCCTTTCTTGATTGCGGTCGATAATTTCGTTGGCACGTCTAAGAAGGCGCACCATCTCTTGGGTATCTGTTTCGCCAAGCTGCTCGAGGAAGGCCGCGGTGCGGTCCTCGAATTCCCGACGTTTGATTTCGAGATCCTGGAATCCTTTGTCGGTCACCGTGACGTGTACGCGACGACGGTCGGTCTTTGAGTGCTCGCGCTCGATCCAGCCCTTGGCCTCGAGGGCGCGCAGGATATTGGCGATGCGGGCGCTCGAGACCCAGGCACGATCGGCGAGTTCGCTCGGCGTGAGCGAGCCGCCGGCGCGCATGAGGGCGCGCATGACGGCCATCTCGCCGCCGAGGGCTTTGTCCGCAAAGCGCGAAATGCGCTGATGCATGCTGCCGAACTCGGTAAGGAGCTGACTCCCAAGCTCACGGAAATCGGTATCTTCCACCGAAAACCCCTAACACTAGAAACTATTTTCGGTGGAAGATGATACCCCAATACGCGGGCCTCATACAGTGGGCAATATTAAGAGCTCATTAAGACTTAAAATCATTCAATTGATGAAGCGTTTCAAATAACTATTATACACGCGGTTAGGCGAGGGGTTGTCACCACCATGACGACTGGGACTCATATAATCGCCACGTGCGATGCTCCAACTTCCCGCAAGGAGACACCTAAATTAAAGGGGGATGGAGTCATGGCATTTGACTTCACGGGCAAGACCGCGATTGTCACGGGCGGCACTCAGGGCATTGGCCTCGAGATCGCCAAGGGCATCGTCGCGGGCGGCGGACACGTCGCGCTCATCGCAAGGAACGCTGCTAAGGGCGAGGCCGCGGTGGCCGAGCTTGGCGAGGGCAACAAGTTCTATCAGCTCGATGTCGCTGATGCACCCAAGGCGCGCGAGACCGTCGAGCAGATTTTTACGGACCTGCCGCAAACCAACATCCTGATCAACTGCGCCGGTGTCATCAGCACCAAGAAGTTCGACGAGATCGATGACACCGAGTGGCGCCGCACTATCGATATCAACCTCAACGGTACCTTCACTATGATGAACGCCGTGTACCCGCACTTTAAGGCGGCGCATGCCGGCACTATCGTCAACGTGAGCTCCGTTGCTGGCAAGATCGGCGGCGGCCTGCTTGGCACCGCTGCCTACGCGAGCTCCAAGGCCGGTGTCAACGGCCTTACCAAGGCGGTCGCCAAGGAGGGCGGCAAGTTTGGCGTTCGCTGCAACGCCGTGTGCCCGTCGCTCACGTTGACCGATATGACCTCGATTCTCTCTGACGAGAACTCTCAGCGCATCATCAACGGTATTCCTCTGGGCCGCGCTGCCCAGGCCAGCGAGCCTGCGCAGATGGTGCTGTTCTTCGCTTCCGACCTCGCCAGCTTCGTGAACGGCGAGATCGGTGACTGCGACGGCGGCATCGTCCTGGACGGGTAATACCCCGCGATGATTATTCGGCGACGGCTCCTGCGACTCGGGACCGTCGCCTTCTTTCTGACATAGGCGCGTGCGGCTACGATTCGCATGCATCCAAAGGAGATATATATGAGTGAATCGACTGCGGTGGAGGCGCCGGCGGCAAAGGAGCCGTTCTTTAAGATGTCCTCCATCCCGGGTGCCAATATTTTGGTGCCGCTTTTGCTGGGCTGCCTGCTCAACACGCTATTCCCCGACCTGTTCAAAACGCTCGGCAGCTTTACGCTTGGTATGACCCAGCAGGGCGCAGGCCCGCTCGTGGGCGCTTTTTTGCTCATCGTCGGTACGACGATTTCGTTTAAGAGTGCTCCTGCCGCCGCTGCACGCGGCGCCATCATCATCGCCGTCAAGCAGATCGTGGTCGTTGCCGTGTCGCTGCTCATCCTTTATGTGTTCAACGACAACCTGTTTGGCATCTCTGCTATGGTGATGCTGGCGGCTTGCACCGGCGCCAACAACGCTATGTACGCTGGTCTGATGGGCACCATGGGCAATGAGGCCGAGCGTGGCGCCGTCGCCATCACCACGCTGGTTGTCGGCCCTCCGGTCACGATGATCGTGCTCGGCGCTGCCGGTCAGGCTCCGATCGGCTGGTCGCTCGTGGGCGCCATCCTACCGATCGTCGTCGGCATTATTCTGGGCAACCTCTTCCCGAGCTTTAAGAAGATGATGGCACCGGCACTTTCCGCCGTCATCGTGCTCGTCTTCTTTGCCATGGGCTCGACCATGACCTTTGGCCAGCTCATTAATGGCGGTCTCCCCGGTATTCTGCTCGGCGTGATCTGCTCGGTGGTCTTTGCAATTCCCGTTATCGCGGTCGATAAGCTCACGGGCGGTACGGGTGTCGCAGGTGCGGCCATTTCGAGCTGCGCCGGAGCCAATGTGGCCACGCCTGCTGCCATGGCAAGCGTCAACGAGGCCTTGTATGGCGGTGCGGTGCTCGCGACGGCTACGGCACAGGTTGCTGCCTGCGCAATCGTGACGGCTATTTTGACCCCGCTGGTCACCAGCTGGTGCTACAAGCATTTTGAGGGCCAGGGCAACGGCGATAGCAAGACAACGACCGACAAGGCCGCCGCAGCCGCCTAATGCCAAGCGGCAATCAAAGCTAAAAACTAGCTACGCCACAGGGCGGCCACGGGGAATCCCGTGGCCGCCCTGCAGTTTCTGTAGGGTCTCTGGGACACTTTACCCTGATAAAGCTGGCATAACAGCTAGAGTGAACGTCGTACAAAGGCAAGGAAAAAACCAAACAAATCGGTGAACGGTAGTTGTTCACGCTCGCATTTCCTGCGGATTTGTTAAAAACGTCCTAATGGTATAAAAAAAGAAACATATAATAGCCATGATGAAGGGGGTGGCTATGTTATCCTTCTCAAACGGGTGAAATCTTGGGTTTTGGGTTGTAGTTCCAAGGTGGATAAACGTTTTCCCTACACCAACGTGTGGTGAAGAACGGAAGAAGCCGGTAGTGCAAGCCGAACATTCAAGAATTCAATAAGCAGCGGTGTGAGAGAGCGCCGCATTACACGTAACTAGGAGCGTGGTTACACAATGCAGGAGGCATGGGAAGGCTTCAAGGAAGGCATTTGGACGGGAGAGGTTGACGTCCGAGACTTCATCCAGAAGAACTACACCCCCTACGAGGGCGACGAGTCGTTCCTCGCCGGCCCGACCGAGCGTACCAAGGAGCTGTGGGGCGAGGTTCTCGACCTGCTGCTTAAGGAGCGCGAGCAGGGCGGTGTCCTCGATATGGACACCAAGATCGTTACGGGTATCGTGAGCCACCCCGCTGGCTACATCGATAACGCCCACCGCGAGAAGGAGACCATCGTCGGCCTCCAGACCGACAAGCCGCTCAAGCGCGCTCTGCACGTCAACGGTGGTATCCGCATCGCTTGCCAGGCTGCCAGCCAGCACGGCTATAAGGTCGACGAGAACGTTGTCGAGCGCTACACCTTCGAGCGCAAGACCCACAACGCCGGTGTCTTCGATGTCTACACCCCCGAGATGCGTGCTTGCCGCTCGGCCCACATCATCACCGGTCTGCCCGATGGCTATGGCCGCGGCCGCATCATCGGCGACTACCGTCGTGTTGCCCTGTACGGTGTCGACTACCTGATCAAGGACAAGGAGGCCCAGAAGGCTTCCACCCCGACGGTCATGACCGCCGACAACATCCGCGATCGTGAGGAGCTGCAGGAGCAGATCCGCGCCCTCGGCGAGCTTAAGATGATGGCCGAGACCTATGGTTTCGATATTTCCAACCCTGCTACCAACACGCAGGAGGCCATCCAGTGGATGTACTTCGCCTACCTCGCTGCCGTTAAGGAGCAGAACGGCGCCGCTATGTCCATCGGCCGTACCTCCACGTTCATCGACATCTACGCTGAGCGCGACCTTGCCAACGGTACCTTCACCGAGGAGCAGATCCAGGAGTTCGTGGATCACTTCATCATGAAGCTCCGCATGGTCAAGTTTGCCCGTACCCCCGAGTACCAGGCCCTGTTCACCGGCGATCCGCAGTGGGTCACCGAGTCCATCGGCGGCATGGGTGTTGACGGCCGTACGCTCGTTACCAAGATGAGCTACCGCTACCTGCACACGCTCGAGAACATGGGCACCAGCCCCGAGCCCAACATGACCGTTCTGTGGTCGACCCGTCTGCCCGAGAACTTCAAGAAGTTCTGCGCCAAGACTTCCGTCGCCAGCTCCTCGATCCAGTACGAGAACGACGACCTCATGCGCGTCTATCACGGCGACGACTACGGCATTGCCTGCTGCGTGTCCTCCATGCGCATCGGCAAGGAGATGCAGTTCTTCGGCGCTCGCGCCAACCTGGCCAAGTGCCTGCTGTACGCACTCAACGGCGGTGTTGACGAGGTCTCCAAGAAGCAGGTCGGCCCCAAGTATCGCGCCGTCGAGGGCGATACGCTCGATTACGACGACGTTGTGGCCAAGTACAACGACATGATGAAGTGGCTTGCTGGCGTGTACGTCAACTCGCTGAACATCATTCACTACATGCACGACAAGTACTGCTACGAGCGCATCCAGATGGCTCTGCACGACAAGCACGTGCACCGCTGGTTCGCTACGGGCATCGCTGGCCTTTCCGTCGTGGCTGACTCCCTGTCCGCCATCAAGTACGCCAAGGTTCACCCCGTCCGTGATGAGAACGGCATCATCGTCGACTTCGAGACCGAGGGCGAGTTCCCCAAGTACGGTAACGACGACGACCGCGTCGACCAGATCGCTCACGACGTTGTGCACCAGTTCATGGAGTACATCCGCATGAACGACACCTATCGCAACTCCGTGCCCACGACCTCGGTTCTGACCATTACCTCCAACGTCGTGTACGGTAAGAAGACCGGCTCCACGCCCGACGGCCGCAAGGCTGGCCAGCCGTTCGCCCCGGGTGCTAACCCCATGCACAAGCGCGATAGCCACGGCGCCATCGCTTCGCTGTCTTCGGTTTCCAAGCTCCCGTTCCGCGATGCTCAGGACGGCATCTCCAACACCTTCTCCATCATCCCGAGTGCGCTCGGCAAGGAGGATCAGGTGTTCTTTGGCGATATCGACCTTGATCAGCTGGGCGAGTAACTATTGTTAGTGCTATACTAACAATAACGATTACTGATTAGTGCGCCGGTTTCGGCCGGCGCCTATCGATCGAAGGAGACACATTATGAAGGTTTCTGAAGTTTCCGAGACTCAGGCCGATAACCTGGTCCACATGCTCGACGCTTACGCCGAGAAGGGTGGCCACCACCTGAACATCAACGTCTTCAACCGTGAGACGCTGCTCGACGCTCAGGCTCACCCCGAGAAGTATCCGCAGCTGACCATCCGCGTTTCCGGCTACGCCGTGAACTTCCACACGCTCACCAAGGAGCAGCAGGACGAGGTCATTGCGCGTACCTTCCACGACAAGTTCTAAAGGGTTCAACTCCTGTAGGATTACTGGGGCCGGTTTTGGGTTATTTCCCAAAACGTCCTCGGGCATGCAAAGAGGCTCCGCTGCGCGCTTCGCGCGGCGGAGCCCTTTGCGTCCTGCGGAAATGTTTTGGAAAGTAACCCAAAGCGGCCCGGCGGGGGTCCTGTGTAGTCACCCTTTAGGCGGAACTCTCCTAATTATTTGGATGAGTCGTTTACTTACTTGTGCTGTTACCGTCTTCCCGCTGTTGTTGGGGTATGCTTTGTTCGTATGTAAACGTTTGACATGTTGATGGGGGAGGGTGCTATGGCTCGCGAGGGCGCTCGTTCTAAGGATTCTGCTAAGCCTGGCATCAAGGAAGTTGCAGCGGTGGCGGGGGTTTCGCCTACTACGGTATCTCGCGTGCTTAATAATCGCGGCTATATTAGCCAAGAGACCCGCGATAAGGTCCATGCCGCGATGAAGCGCATCAACTATACGCCCAACGATATCGCCCGTGCCATGCTCAACGGTCGCCTGAATCTTATCGGTATGATCGTCCCCTATGTCAGCAGTCCGTTTCATGCCCAAGTGGTTCAAGTCATTGAGCATACCCTGGCCGAAAACGGTTTTAAGATGCTGCTGTGCAATAGCGCCAATCGACCCGAGCTTGAGCGCTCTTATATCGACATGCTTCGACGCAATATGGTTGATGGCGTCATCGTCAACTCGCTTAATATCGGTGCCGAAGCGTATGCCGAGATGGGCTTGAGTCTGGTTGGTATCGACTGCGACCTTGGCGAAGCCTCTGTTCAGATTGCGAGCGACAGCTATAGCATCGGCGAACTTGCCACGCGTCGCCTGATCGATGACGGATGTTCACGCATCCTGTGCCTGCGCAGCAATAGCCGCATGCGCATGCCTGCCAATAAGCGTACCGATGCCTACCTCGATGTTGTTGAGCAGGCCGGTTTGCCCGCGCTTGTCCGTGAGGTTGAGTTCGTTAAGCCCGACGACGAAAAGAGCGCGGTCGTTGCGAAGATCCTCGATGAGAACCCCGATATTGACGGCATCTTTGCGGGAGACGACACGATGGCGGCTATCTGTCTTAACGTGATGAAGCAGCGCGGCTTGAGCGCTCCGGGCGATATTAAGGTCGTGGGCGCGGATGGTGCCCGCCGCACTATGACGTTTATGCCTGACTTAACAACCGTACGCCAAGATATCGATCGCATCGGAGAGCTCGCGGCGCAATCCATCATTGCTCTTATTAACGGCGAAAAGCCCGAATCGAATATCAAGCTCCCCGTTGAACTCATTGAGGGTAAAACCGCGTAGTTCATCCCGTGCCAAAAGAATTCCTCAAACACCTCTGATGACCGTTCGCCGGCATATGTCAACCGTTTGCCGACGACTGGAACTGCGAAAAGACGTATTGGTGTGAAAACGTTTGACATATGAAAACGATTGACATATCTTGCAGTTGTACCGAGTTAGTATCTCGTGAGAAAGGAAGTCTCGGATGCACAAGGTGTATTACCAGCCTGAGGGAATTTGGGTAGGCGACATCATGCCGTACGGCGAGGACGGCACGTTCTATCTCTATCATCAGCGTGACACGCGAAACCCCGGACCTTTCGGAGAGCCGTTTGGCTGGGCACTCGCGACAACCAAGGACTTCGTCAATTACAAAGACTTTGGCGAGAGCCTTGAGCGTGGCGGCGACGAGGAAGTCGACCAGTATGTTTATGCCGGCACGGTGTTTAAGGTGGGCGACAAGTACCATGCGCTCTACACTGGTTGCAATCGCGATAAGGTCAAGGCACGCTTGATGAAGCAGGTTCTTCTTCACGCAACGAGTGACGACGCCGTCAAGTGGGAGAAGAACATCGCCGAGACGCTGCTTCCGCCCCAGGAGGGTTACGATGACCGCAACTGGCGCGATCCCTTTGTGCTGTGGGATGAGGAGAACGAAGAGTACATGCTCATCCTCGGCACGCGTGTGGGCGAGGACAAGCGTCTGATGACCGGTCGTCTGGTCAAGTTCACCTCCAAGGACCTGGATACCTGGGAGTTCCAAGGCGACTGGTGGAATCCGGGCCTGTACACCATGTTCGAGATGCCTGATCTCTTTAAGATGGGCGACTGGTGGTATCTGGTGTTCTCCGAGTACAGTGATGGCAACAAGACCCGTTATCGCATGTCTCGCTCTATCAACGGTCCTTGGATCACTCCTGCGGACGATTCCTTCGATGGCCGCGCGTACTATGCCGCGCGTACCGCATTTGACGGCGAGCGCCGCGTTCTCTTTGGTTGGGTTCCTACGCGTGACGAGGGCGGCGACCCCAGCTCTTACCTGTGGGGTGGCACCTTTATGCCCCTCGAGATCGTTCAGCGTGCCGACGGAACGCTCGGCACCAAGCTTCCTGACAGCATGCTTGGCGCCTTTGGCGAGGCTAAGGCAGTCGAGGCCTTTGAGCTCTCCTGCGAGTCGGGCAAGGTCGAGCAGGTGCTCGCCGCGGATGCCGGTTCCACCTATATGCTCGACGCCGACATCGAGCTCGCCGGTGACGCTGCCGGCTTCTCGGTGAAGCTTGCCGAGGACGCCGAGTCCGGTCTTGCCTATGAGTTCCGCGCCAACCTGCGTGAGGGCAAGCTCGAGTTTACGGCGGCCCCCCAGTATCCGTGGTTCCAGGTCAACAACATGGGCCTCGAGCGTCCGTTGTTCTTTAAGGGCGAGGGCACTCATCATGTGCGCCTGGTCGTTGACGACGATATCGCGACCATCTTTGTCGATGATGTTGCGCTTAACGCTCGATTCTGCAATAAGCAGGGCCAGGGTGTGGCGCTGACGGTCACCGACGGTACGCTTAAGTGCGCAAATGCAACGATCGCGTCTCTGTAATGGCATCAAAACGTCTTATGATTTCGTAAAGGAATGGAGAGGAACATGGACTACAAAGTAGTGTCTCAGCAAGTCGTCGATAACGTCGGCGGTCTGGAGAACATCGAGGGCGCCACGCATTGCGTTACGCGTCTGCGTCTGGTGCTCAAGGATACGAGCAAGTACAACAAGGCCGAGCTCGAGAACATCGATGGCGTCAAGGGCGTGCTGTACAACAGCGGCCAGCTCATGATCATCTTCGGTACCGGTACCGTCAACAAGGTCTACGATGAGTTTATGGCTCTGACGGGCGTTAAGGAGATCAGCGCTTCCGAGGTCAAGGGCGCCGAGGCGGACAAGAAGGGCAAGTTCTTCTCGGTCCTCAAGGTATTCTCGGACATCTTTATCCCCATCATTCCCGCTTTCGTCGGCGCTGCTATCATCATCGGCCTTAAGTCGCTGATCGTTGCCAACGGCCTCTTTGGCATGGAGGGCAGCCTTGCCGACCACAGCGAGTTCCTCAAGAACCTCGCAAGCTTCTTTGCCATTATCGCCACCACGTTTGACTACCTGCCTGTCCTGGTTATGTACAGCGCGGTCAAGCGTTTTGGCGGTAACCCGATCCTGGGCATCCTCGTCGGTATCGTCATGGTTCACCCGAGCCTTATGAACCGTAACACGTTCGTTATGGACCCGACGGGTGCTGAGTACTGGAACTTTGGTCCGCTCTCCATTCCCATGGTTGCTTTCCAGGGCGGTGTGTTCCCTGCAATCCTGACTGCCTGGTTTATGGCCAAGGTCGAGAAGATTGCCCAGAAGTACATCCCCGAGGTCGTCTCGTTCGTCTTTGTCCCGACCGTTACCCTGATTCTTGCTAACGTCGCCCTGTTCACCGTGTTCGGCCCGCTCGGCAACCTGATCGGCGACGTCCTCGCCGGCGTAATCGATATCCTGTACAACAGGATGGGCGTCTTTGGTGCCTTTGTCTTCGCCGCGTTCCTGCAGCCGCTTGTCGTTACCGGTACGCATCAGTTCATCCAGGGTATCGAGGCAAACCTCGTTGCCACGACTGGCTTCAACTACATCCAGGCCATCTGGTCGGTTTCCATCATCGCCCAGGGTGGCGGCGCCATCGGCATGTACCTCATTCACAAGAAGCATTCCAAAGAGCGCAACATCTGCATGTCGTCCTTTATCCCGACGCTGGTCGGAATCTCCGAGCCCGCTATCTTCGCTGCAAACATGCGCTACTCGATCATCCCGTTCATCTGCGCATGCATCGGTGCAGGCTGCGGCGGTGCCTTCGTGAAGCTCTT
The DNA here is from genome assembly GCF_964237925.1 of Collinsella aerofaciens ATCC 25986. GTDB lineage: Bacteria > Actinomycetota > Coriobacteriia > Coriobacteriales > Coriobacteriaceae > Collinsella > Collinsella aerofaciens_BJ. The sequence continues at coordinate 58,664 of NZ_CAXSKI010000009.1, forward strand.
TGAGGTGCGCGCCATCGGTCAGGGTCTGACCGGTGTGCTTGGCCTGCTCATCGTCACACCCGAGACTCTCGTGTGGTATGTGGCTGGCAATCTCATCGCCTTCATCGTGCCGATCGTCTTGATCTTTGCCTACAACAAGGCAAAGGGCGTGCCGACCACCGATGAAGAGGGCGCTGGCGCTGGCTTCGACGTTAGCTTCTAGTTGAGCCGTTCAGCGTAATGTGCGGATAAGTCCATTTGGGGAAGGGCGTTCGGCTCGTGTGAGTCGAGCGTCCTTTCCTATAGACGAGAAGGTCAATGGCGATGTTTAATCAAAAAAACAAGGTGATGCGTGCGGACTATGAGCAGTGGCGTGCCGGACAGGATGAGACGGCGGCTCGCATCGCGTCCGACCCCGATAGGCTTTTGTTCCATGTGGAGCCTGAGCTTGGCTGGCTCAACGACCCCAATGGTTTGGTTCAGATTGGTGATACGTATCACATCTATCATCAATACGATCCGTTCGATGCTGCGCATGGCGGTCCAGTGCTTTGGAACCATCTGACGACAAAGGATTTTGTGACGTACGAGAATCACGGCCCCGTGCTGTTCCCCGATTCCGATTTGGATTCGAGTGGAGCGTATTCTGGTTCTGCCTTTGTACGTGATGGCAAGATTCACTACTTCTATACCGGCAACGTTAAGCATTTTGACCGCGATGATTACGACTACGTGTTGACGGGCCGTGAGCAAAACCAGATTCATATGGTTGCCGAGAATCCCGACGAATTGGGCGAGAAGTGCATAGCTGTTGGACCGGTCGATTACCCCGACGATATCGGTACGCACGTGCGCGACCCCAAGATCCTTGAGCACGATGGTATCTACTACATGGTTCTGGGCGCTCGTACGAAAGACGACCGTGGCTGCGTGCTTGTCTATACCTCGCGCAATCTTGAGGACTGGAGCTATGCGACGCGCATTGAGTTGGGCGAGAAGTTTGGCTTTATGTGGGAGTGCCCCGATCTGCTTGAGCTCGATGGCGAGCTTATTCTCGTTTGCTGTCCGCAGGGTGTGCCTGCCGATGGTTGGCGTTACCGCAATCCGCATCAGTGCGTGTGGTTCCCCATCGAGGCCGATTGGGAGGCGCCGAGCTTTAAAATCGTCAGGCAGGGCATGCCCCCGATGGTCGATGCCGGTTTTGATTTCTATGCTCCGCAGTCCTTTGAGGATGCTGCAGGCCGGCGTTTGATGATCGGATGGTCGGGTTGCCCCGACGCGACGGCAGAAAACCCGACGGTGGCGCGCGGATGGCAGTGCGCGTTGACGGTGCCGAGAGAGCTGAGCATACGCGATGGTAAGCTCTGCCAGCAGCCGGCGCACGAGATTGAGAGGATGCGCGGTGACTGCGTTCGCGCGACAGGCGGTGAAACCGTTGAGGAGCCGGGCCGCCTGTTTGATCTTGTGGTTTCCTGTGAGGGCGCCAAGATGGCCGAGCTCGAAATCCGCAAGGGTGTCTTTGTGCGTTATGCGGACGGGATGCTTACCCTCGACATGGGTGACGAAGGCTATGGGCGCGACCAGAGGTCGATCGAGCTCAGCGAGCTTCGCGACCTGCGCGTGCTTTCGGACACTACGATGGTCGAGATTTTTGCCAACGGTGGCGAGGCGGCACTTACGAGCCGTACCTATTCGCCGGCGGTTCCGGCGATGGAGCTGCACGCCGAGGGTGCGGCATCGATGAATTTCTACCGCCTCGTGCATTAACCGTGCGTGGAGCACGATTGGATTTGCTGGACGGAATGTGTCGCAGTTGTCGCGGCCAACTACCGCTTACCGCATATAGTGACCGTTTGCGGAATAAGTAACACTCCTTAATAAACCGTGTAGAATCTCAGATAAGCACGGAGTTTTCCAGGGAGACGCTGTCCTTTGTTATGTGCAAAGGGCGGCGTCTCTTTGGCGCTTGGGGGTCGTTCTGTAGCAGGACGGCGGGCGTGTGTCACATATTAAAAAGCCAACGTCGAGATGGGTCGTGATAATAATGGGCAAGTACATAATCGTGGTTGAATCTGGTTCGGATGTGACGCCAGAGCTCTGCGAGCGCTACGGCATCGTGCGCGTGCCTATGCATGTCACGATTGGTGACGAGACCGTCGAGGACGGCTCGATCGATCCGCTCGAGATTTATTCGCGCTGCAACGAGTTTGGCGTGATGCCCAAGACCAGCGGCTGTGCGCCGGCAGATTTTGCGCATGTGTACGACCGCATCCATGCCGAGCAACCCGACGCGACCATTCTGCATCTTGCATATTCCGAGGCCACGACCTGCTCGCATCAATCATCGAAGATCGCCGCCAAGGGTCGCGACTACGTCTACTCCATGGACACGCGTTTTGTCTCGGTGGGCCAGTCGCTTGTTGTCGTCGAGACCGCCAAATACATCGAGGCTCACCCCGATGCCACCGTCGACGAGATCTTCGCCTTCGCGAACTCCGTCATGGACCGCGTGCTGCTGGGCTTTGTTCCTACCGATCTTGCCTTCCTTAAGGCGGGCGGTCGCTTGTCCAACGTCGCATTCCTTGGCGCACATCTGCTCAAGATTAAGCCCTGCATTGAGGTGACGGGCGGCAAGTTCGTGGCGACCAAGAAGTTCCGCGGCTCTATGCTCAAGTGCGCCCGCGCCTTTATTGACCACATGGTTGCGAAGGGCGAGATCGACTACTCGCACATTGGCCTGGCGTATTCGGTAGGCCTTTCCCAGGAGCTGCGCGACGACATGGAAGTCTATGCGCACGACCTGGGCTTTAAGGACATTACCTGGACTCAGGTCGGCGGCGTCATCTCGAGCCACTGCGGCCCGACCGCCTTCGGTGCGGTGCTCACGCTTAAAGCGTAAAGGCCGCAGGCGAGCGTTCTTCAGCCTGACATCTCGACGTAGACCCCAGCCATGGTGATGGGGGATAGATTAAAACGTGCCATTCTAGCCCGAGACGTTTAAACGCAAGCACATGGGCTAGAATGGCTCTGGCATTTTAATTGGTTGCATCCAAGGAGAGGCAAGGTAGCGCGAATGGCAGAAATGACGCTTGAGGGTGTGGACGCTCGTCCCGAGGACTCTGCGTTTGCCCTTGGCCGCGTGCATTCGATCGAGACGATGGGGACGGTCGACGGACCCGGCATCCGCTTCGTAGTGTTTGTCCAAGGCTGCCCCATGCGCTGTGCGTATTGCCACAACCCCGATACCTGGTCGGTTAACGGCGGCACGATGGTGACCGTCGAGCACCTTATGGACGAGTTCCAGAGTAACCATGAGTTTTACCGCAGCGGTGGTATTACGGTGTCCGGCGGCGAGCCGCTCCTGCAGCCTGAGTTTTTGGCCGACCTGTTCCACGCCATGCACAATAACCACGATGGTCGTGTGCACACCTGCTTGGATAGCTGCGGCTATGCGTTCGATCCCGCGCATCCCGAGAAGTTCGATGCCGTGCTCAACGAGACCGACATGGTACTGCTCGATATTAAGCATGCCGACCCAGTCGAGCATAAAAAGCTGACCGGTTGCGATCCCGCACGCATTCTGGCGTTTGGTGATGAGCTCGCGCGTCGCAAGATTAAGGTCGTTATCCGCCACGTGGTGGTGCCGGGCATTACCGACACGGTGGAGGAGTGCGAGAAGCTCGGTCGCCTCATCGCTCCATGGCACAACGTGGTGGGCCTGGAAATGCTGCCGTATCACACGATGGGTGTCGTCAAGTACGAGCAACTGGGCATTCCCTATAAGCTCGAGGGCGTGCCCCAGATGGATACCGCGCGCATGCCCGAGCTGCGCAACGCTGTCATGACGGGCATGAAAAAGCGCCGCGCGGAGCTAAAAAACGCCATCGGCTAGCAAGTCATTTTGCTCCTCTACGATACCCGCGCTGCGGTGGTCTAGCGGCTTCGTATTGCGCGGTTGAGCCAAAATGCTGGTACCATACCGTGGATAGCAGTTTTCACGGGTTTGGGGGATGGTATGCCTACCATCGCAATCATCGGTGCACTCGAAAAAGAGGTTGCGCAGATTAAAGAAGAACTGAACGGCGCTCGTGTGGTACAAGAGGCGGGCTTGACCGTTGTCAGCGGCGAGCTCGACGGTTTGTCCGTTGTTGCTACGACCGCTGGCATGGGAACCGTAAACGCCGCGGCGGCAACGCAGCATCTCATCAGCAAATACGCCCCGCAGGCCGTTGTGTTCTCGGGTATTGCGGGCGGCCTAAACCCTAAACTCCATATTAACGACGTGGTTATAGGCAAGTGCCTGCGCTATCTGGATACCGATACGGCACTCATCGCCGAGTCCGCGCCGGGGCTCGAGGAGTTTGTCTCGACGCCGGCGTTGGTTGATGTTGCCGCCGCCGTGCTTGCCGAGCATGGATTTGTGGATACCTCGGCGGATGAGAATTCTGCGGAGAAGGACCCCAAGCAGTTCCTGTGTGGCACTATCGCCACGGGTGACCGCTTTGTTACGGGTGACGCCATGCGTAACGCTGCGATTGAGGCCACGCATGCCGATTGCGTCGAGATGGAGGGCGCGGCAATTGCGCACATCGCGGCCAAGAATGGTGTCGATTGCCTGGTGCTGCGCGCTATCAGCGATAATTGTGACGAGGCATATGACGCGTTTTGCGAGCGCGAGTTCGATCTGGACGAGTACGCTCGCACCGCGAGCGGCATCACGCTTGACATCGTTCGTCGTATCGCTGCCGCGCAATAGCACGCCCGTTTTGTAAGAACCTACGACCAAGGAGTGTCCATGGCCGATTCAATTAACTACCAGCTTGCCAAGTTCGTCGCCAGCTACGGCAAGGTTTCGCAGATCCCCGAGTCCACCTGTCCCGAGGTGAGCTTCGTTGGCCGCTCAAATGTGGGCAAGTCGTCTATCATGAACAAACTCTTTGGCCGCAAGAACCTGGTCAAGGTTTCGAGCACGCCGGGCAAGACGAGCAACATCAATTTCTTCGAGGCCGACGACGTGCACTTTGTGGACCTGCCGGGCTACGGTTTCGCGCGTCGCTCCAAGGCCGAGCGCGACCGCTGGGCCGAGCTGATCGGCGACTTCTTCGACTCCGAGCGCAGCTTTAACCTGGTTGTGTCGCTGGTGGACATTCGTCACGACCCCAGCAAGCTCGACCACGACATGATCGACTACCTACAGGGCAACGAGTTCAACTTTATCGTCTGCCTCACCAAGGCCGACAAACTCAGCCGTACCCAACAGGCCCGCCAGGCGGCCGCTATCAAAAAGCAGCTCAACGTCCCGGCCGAGAATGTAATCATCACGAGCTCCCAGACCGGCACCGGCATCGATGAACTCAAGCGCCGCATTGCCGAGGCTTGCCTCTAGTAAGTGCCCCTTACCAGCAAGAGCCCCTGCCAATAAAAATCAACTATCAGCCTGGCGCCCCTTCAAAGCGTGGGTCCCTGTAGACATCCTCAGCAAGGTAGGCGCAGGGACGGTCGGGATGTTCCCTCAAAATCATTCCGCAGCGCGAAGGCCCCTTGTCCGTCGCTCCGTAGGAGCAGGACAAGGGGCCTTCATGCGCGAGGACGATTTTGAGGGAACATCCCGACCGTCCCGGACAGGTATATGAGGAGGATGTCTACAGGTACTCGATTTGAGCGCCTTCCGTGTCGCACGTGAGGATATGCGTGTCGCACTTGGGGAACTGTTCGCGCAGCTTGACCTGCAGGAATTTTGCCACGATGGTGTCGTCGGTCACCGCCATAAGGGTCGAGCCCGAACCGCTGATCCAGATGGTCTTGGCGCCGCCGTTAAGGCAGGTGTCGCGCACGGCGTTGTAGTCGGGAATCAGACGGCGACGATAGGGTTCCTGGATGCGGTCGTCATTGGCGGCGGCAATCAGGTCGAGGTCACCAGTCTCCAAGCCGCGCGTCATACCGGCGATGCGGCCCATCTGCCACACGGCGGTGGAGAGCGGAATCTCCTGCGGCACGACCTTGCGCGCCTCGCTCGTGTGTACCTCGTAGGGCGGAATCACGGTAATAAAACGCAGGCGATCGCTCACCTCGTAGCGCAGGCACTGGGGGAGCGAATCGGTCGGCGTAAAGGAGCAGACGGCGCCGCCCAGGATGGCGGGGGCGACGTTATCGGGATGGCCCTCGACTTCGGTGGCAATGCGAACAAGCTCGGCGCGGTCGACGGTGTGGCCTGTCAGTGCGGCGGCGGCCATAATGCCGGCGACGACGCAGGTGGAGCTGGAGCCTAGGCCGCGGGCGACGGGAACGTCAGTCTGAATGTCGATGGCAACGGGAAAAGCCGGCTCGCCCCATGCGGCCAGTGCATCGACAAAGCTGACGTAGACCAGGTTGTCCTCGTTTTGGAACTCTTCGGGGCAGCCCGTGATGGCGAGTTTATCGGCGCGCTCAAAGGTAAAGTGCGAGTAGAGGCTGACGGCCATGCCGAGGGTGTCGTAGCCGATGCCTAGGTTGGCGCTGGTTGCTGGGACGGTGATTTTGATCATGTGGGTCCTCCTGGGCGGGTCTGGCGGTTTAGTTCGCTGCTCGGGCAGTCCTGGCTCGCTCGGAAAGCACATTAAGTGCTTTCCGGCTCGTGCGGAACTCGCGACGAACTAAACAGACAGACCCGCATGTCAGTTCGTCATCATCCCGGTGGGTATCTGATAAAAGAAGGTGCGCCGGCTTTCGCCGGCGCTTAATAAGGGGTTTAGTTGGTGGCCATCTTTTTTGCTGCGGACTCGACGTAGCTCGCCATCTCATCGACATCGCAGACGTCTTCGAAACGGACGGGCTTGGATTCGAGTTCGGCGAGCTGGGTCGGGGCGACCGTGTTGGTGGCCTGCTCGAGCACGCGCATGGCCTCAAAGTCGTCCTCGGGAACGTCGAGCCCCAGGGCATCGCAGCAGGCGCGCGGGAACTTGTAGGGGCTGGCGGTCGAAAGCAGCACGCGAGCCTTGGCGCCCTCGGCGGGAGCGACCTTTTCAAAGACGTGATAGCCGCAAGCGGTGTGCGGGTCGATCACGTAGCCGTTGGCGTCCCAGCAACTCTTGATGGCAACGCGGACCTCGTCCTCGCTGGCCCAGCCGCAGCCAAAGACGCTCTGAATCTTGGCCAGCAGCTCGGCGGGCACCTCGTAGCGACCAGTCTGTGCCAGCTGCTCCATAAGGCCGGCAACGAGCTCGCAGCCGCCGTCGGACAGGAAGTACAGCATGCGCTCCAGGTTAGAGCTGATGAGGATGTCCATCGACGGCGAGATGGTCGTGAAGAACGGGCGGTTACGGTCGTAGACGCCGGTGGTCAGGAAGTCGGCAAGCACGTTGTTCTTGTCGCTCGCGACGATGAGCTTGGCGACGGGCAGACCCATACGCTTGGCATAGTAGCCGGCCAGGATATCGCCAAAGTTGCCGGTCGGTACGCAGAACTCCACGGCGTCGCCGGCCTCGATAGCGCCGGCGCGCAGCAGCTGCGCATAGGCGGCAAAGTAGTAGACGACCTGTGGCACCAGGCGGCCGACGTTGATGGAGTTGGCACTCGAAAGCACCGTGCCGGCGGCCTCAAGACGCTCGGCAAGCTCCTTATCGGCAAAGATACGCTTGACGGCACTCTGGGCATCGTCGAAGTTGCCGCGGATGCCGCAGACGGCGACGTTATCGCCCTCCTGCGTGGACATCTGCAGGTTCTGGACGCGGCTGACCTTGCCCTCGGGATAAAAGACGGTGATGCCCGTGCCCGGGGCGTCGGCAAAGCCGGCGAGTGCGGCCTTGCCGGTGTCGCCTGACGTGGCGGTGACGATCATGATGCGCTCGGCGCCGCCGTCCTTGGCGGAAGTGCGGGCCATGAGGCGGGGGAGCATCTGTAGGGCGACGTCCTTGAAGGCGCTTGTGGGGCCGCCAAAGAGCTCCATCACATAGGTCTGAGGGGCGTCAGCGCCCGGCGCTGCGTCGAGTTTGACGAGCGGCGTAACCTCTTCACTCGCGAACGTGCCGCGGTATGCCTCGTCGACACACGCCGAAATTTCTTCGGCCGTGTAATCATTCAGTAACATTCCCAACACATCTTGAGCGATTTCAAAGTACGATTTATCTGCAAGCGAGCTGATATCGACCTGCTGGGTGCCAAGCTCGTCCGAGACAAACAAACCCCCGTCGGGAGCGATGCCGGTGCGGATTGCCACCTTACTTGAGCACGATAAAGTGCGTCCTCGTGTACTATGATAAGTTCCCATATAACACTGCTCCTCGGATGCCTTGGTCCCAATCGGTGAAACCATGGTATCAGAGCGCGCAAAGTAGGTTTGCAGAGGCTTTTTAGAAAGGTAACCTCCAGCCCATGATTAAGATTGCCAAGTTTGGCGGCTCGTCGGTCGCCGACGCCGAACACTTTAAGAAGATCAAGGCCATCGTCGATGCCGACCCGGCTCGCCGTTTTGTGGTGGTTTCCGCCTGTGGTCGCCGCTTTAAGGGCGACACCAAGGTGACCGACCTGCTCTACCTGGTTAACGCGCACGTTAAGTATCACGTGTCGTGTGAGGAGCTGCTCGAGGACATTGGCCAGCGCTACTTTGATATTGCTGACGAGCTAGGACTCACCTATCCCATCCGCGAGGAGTTTGCGGCCTTTGCCGAGCGCGCCCGCTCGGGCGGCTACTCTACCGAGGAGCTCGTGAGCCGCGGCGAGTACTTCACCGCTCGCCTGATGGCCGAGTACCTGGACCTGCCGTTCCTGGACGCCGCGACGGTTGTGGCGTTCCATCACGACGGTACGCTCAGCATGAACCGCACCTCCGAGCTGGTGCAAGAGTACGGTCAGCAGGGCGGCTTTGTTATGCCTGGCTTCTACGGCGCGACGCGCGAGGGCCAGATCAAGCTGCTCGACCGTGGCGGCGGCGACATTTCCGGCTCGATCCTGGCCAAGTGCCTAGGCGCCGACCTGTACGAGAACTGGACCGACGTTTCGGGCTTCTATTCTGCCGATCCTCGCATTGTGCCCGAGGCTCAGCCCATTGCGCGCGTTACCTACGAGGAGCTGCGCGAGCTTTCGTACATGGGCGCAAGCGTCCTGCACGAGGAGGCCGTGTTCCCTGTGCGTGAGGCGGGTATTCCGCTGGTCATCAAGAACACCAATGCACCGCAGGACCCCGGCACCATCATTAGCGAGACGGCTGATGAGGGCGAGGCGGAGCCCATCATTACCGGCGTGACCGGCAAGCGCGGCTTTGTCGCCATCAACGTCGCCCGCGACCGCACCAAGCCCCGTGTTGGCTTTATGCGCCGTGCGCTTTCGGTGTTCGAACGCTATGACGTCTCCGTCGAGCACATGCCCACCGGTGTCGACCGCTTTGGCGCCGTGGTGCAGGAGCAGGATGTGCACGACTCGCTGTACTCGCTCGTGGGCGACATTCAGCAGGAGGTCGAGCCGCTCGAGATCGAGGTTGTCGAGGGCCTGGCGCTTATCGCGACCGTCGGCCGTAACCTGCGCGGGCGCGCAGGTATCTCGGGTCACCTGTTTGGCATGCTTGGCCAGGCCGGCGTGAGCGTGCGTATGATTTCGCAGAGCTGTGACGAGATCAACATCATTATCGGTGTCGAGGAGAAGGACTTCGACCTAGCGATTCAGACCATCTACCGTGCCTTCTCCGACGAGAACGGCATTGTGAAGGTCTCCGATCTGGAGGTCCCCGCGCCGGTCGATCCCGCCCTGGCCACGCTCCACAAGTAGCTGCCATCCCGGTGAATTTTTGGGACAAGTGCCAGAAATCTACGGCGGGGCGTTTCGTTTCGGTTTCGTTTCGACGGGGCGGGATTCGTGCCCGCCCCGTTCTTGTATACACTGGCAACAATAATCGGCCTGCTCGGCGTGCGGGCAAAAGCCACAACCTTTAAAGGGGGAAGCATGAAACAGTACACGGTTGCTATTTTGGGCGCGACGGGAGCCGTGGGCACCCAGATGCTCGAGTGCCTCAACGAGCAGGAGTTTCCGGTCGGTAAGCTCAAGCTGCTGGCGAGCGCGCGCTCTGCGGGCAAGACCGTTGAGTTCCGCGGCGAGCAGGTTGTGATTGAAGAGGCTTGCCCCGAGGCCTTTGAGGGCTGCGACATCGTGCTCGGCGCTGCCGGCGACGATATCGCCAAGGAGCTGCTGCCCGAGGCCGTCAAGCGCGGCGCCGTCGTGGTCGACAACAGCCACGCCTTCCGCATGGATCCCGAGGTGCCGCTGGTCGTGCCCGAGATCAATGCCGACGATATCAAATGGCATCACGGCCTTATCGCCAATCCCAACTGCGCGACCATCATCGGCCTGGTTCCCACATGGCCGCTGCATCAGCTTGCCGGCGTGAAGCGCATGATCGTCTCGACGTATCAGGCGGCTTCTGGTGCCGGTGCTCCCGGTATGGCCGAGCTCGAAGCTCAGCTGGCCGCCCTGGGCCGTGGCGAGGAGATTCCCGAGCCGCGCGCTTTTGCCGCCCAGTTGGCGAGCAACCTGATTCCGCAGATCGGTGGCGTCAAGGAGGAGGGCTTTACCTCCGAGGAGATGAAGCTGCAAAACGAGGGCCGCAAAATCATGCACCTGCCCGAGCTGCGCGTGAACTGCACCTGCGTGCGCGTGCCCGTGCTGCGCTCGCACTCCGAGAGCATTACGCTCGAGTTTGAGCGCGACATCACGGTGGAAGAGGCCCGTGCCGCGCTGGCTGCCGCTCCGGGCGTGAAGCTCGTTGACGACATGAGCGCCGAGGATGCTCACGATCGCTTCCCCATGCCGATGGATACGTCCGACCAGGACCTGATCTGGGTCGGTCGCGTGCGCCGCGACATCTCGAACCCCGAGGCTGCGCGCGGCATCACCTTCTGGTGCTGCGGCGATCAAATCCGTAAGGGCGCGGCAACCAACGCCGTCCAGATCGCTAAGCTGCTTTGCGAGTAGGTTGACCTGTCCGGCGGGGGCCGGGCTTAGTTTTCAGAACGTCCTCGACCATGTGTGGCGCCTTGTCCTGCTCCTTCGGAGCCGCTGACAAGGCGCCACACTGGTCTGCGGAGTGTTCTGAAAGCTAAGCCCGGCCCCCGCCTGCGGTGACGCTGTTGCGAGCGGCCTGCGATGTGGTCGTTGTTGGTTGGGGCCGCTGGGCTGATGTTAGGGCGCGTGGCTGTTGCGGGCCCTGGTCCCGGCGGCGGCCTCGGCGCTTCGCGCCTGCCGCCTTGGGGGACTGTGGGGCGCCGCCGGCAGCTGCGGCGCGTTGCGCCTGCCGCCTTTGGGGACTGTGGGGCGCGGCCGGCAGCTGCGGCGCGTTGCGCCTGCTGCCTGCGGGGACTTTGGGGTCGATTGGGGTTGTCTGCACAATTCGCGGTATTATGTTGCGGAGTTTTGAAAGGAGCCGCTGGTGGTCACGACGACGTTTGCTTCGCCTTTGGGCGAAATCTTGCTTGCCGCTGATGGCCGCGGTCTGACGGGACTTTGGTTTGAGGGGCAGGAGCATTTTGGCTCCACGCTTCTCAAAGAAGATCCCGAACATGTTGAAGGCGCCGATGCAGTTTCTGGTGCTGGCGGCATGTCGTCGGTGAGTCCGGCAAATGGTGCGGCGTCTTCGGTGCTTGAGCGTTCCTGGGCTTGGCTGAATGCTTATTTTGCAGGGCAGGAACCTCGGTTTACGCCGCCGTTGCATATGATCGGCACGGCGTTTCAGCGTGAAGTTTGGTACGAGCTGCTTTCTATTCCGCGTGGCGAGGTCGCTACGTATGGCGAGATCGCCCAGCGTGTTGCGGCTCGACATCGTGTACCGGGAAACGAGGCGCCCGTTGTGTCTCCCCGTGCCGTGGGGACTGCGGTCGCTCGCAACCCTATTTCGATCATCGTGCCGTGCCATCGTGTAGTTGCCGCCGACGGATCGCTCAACGGATATGCCGGTGGCCTCGACCGCAAGGAGTGGCTGCTTCGGCTTGAGGGCGCGTACGAGGAGTAACGTCAGGGCACTTTGCATAACTAGGGCGCCGCGAAAGGACGAGTCGCTGTCCCTTCGCGCCCGGCATGCGTCAAAGCGCTCGACATGTGCGCCTTAAGTTTGGCTAAGCCATATCCTGCGTATTTAAAAACGCGCAGGTTGAGCGGCTAAGGCTGCGCTAAGGCGGTTGACGGTGCGCTATTATCGGCAGTATCGAAACCTGTAGAGCCGTGCGCCAAAGGAACAACTATGAAGCTGATGCTTGCCGAGGACGAACCTGGCCTCTCCCGCGCCCTTACCGCGATCCTTCAACATAGCGACTACGAGGTCGATACCGCGCTCGACGGTCTGACGGCACTCGAATATCTACTCGCCAACGACTATGACGCCGCGATCCTGGACATCATGATGCCCGGCATGGATGGTATCGAGGTACTCAAGCGCGCGCGTGAGGCCGGCAAACGCCTGCCCATCATCATGCTTACGGCCAAAAGCGAGGTGTCCGATAAGGTCGAGGGCCTGGACGCCGGCGCCAACGATTACCTGACTAAGCCGTTCGCCGCCAAGGAACTGCTCGCTCGCATTCGTGCCATGACGCGTGCCGTGACGGCAATTGACGCCACGACGCTCAGTGTGGGCAACGTCCGCCTCGACACGGCGGCTTGCACGCTTATAGGTCCCTTGGGCGAGGAACACCTAGCCAATCGTGAGTTTCAGCTTATGGAACTCTTTATGCGCAACGCCGGCACGCGCATGCCCACCGAGCGTCTGATGCTCGATGTTTGGGGCGAGGACGCGCCCGAAGGTGCCAACGTGGTGTGGGTCTATATTTCGTACCTGCGCAAAAAGCTGACGGCGCTGGGTGCCAACGTGGCCATCCGCGCATCGCGCAACCAGGGGTATTCACTCGAGGTTGTCGAGGAAGGCGAGCAGGCGTGAGCGTGCGCACGCGGTGTAAGCGCATGACGGAACAGTTTCGTGCTGCCTCGAGCGGTGCAGGGCGGGCAAATGCTGTTGACGCATTGGGCCGCCGCCTGCGTCGCAAGTTTATCCTCGTTGCCATGGGCGCCGTGACCGTGGTGCTCACGCTCATCATTGCCGGCATCAACATCGTTAATTATTCGCATGTCTGTAAAATGGTCGATGCGCGCCTGGACTACATCGTGGCAGGCAAGGGCGGCATTGATGGGGAGGATGAGCCCGCCAACGATCTCAGCCAGGATATGGGTGCCGGTAAAGTTGCTGCCGGTAACCGAGAGGTCGTTCGCGTGGGGCATTTTGAAGGTATGACGGCGGAGTCTCCCTTCGACACGCGCTACTTTACGGTGACGCTTGTCGATGGGCAGGTGGTCGATGTCAATACCGCCCGCATTGCCGCGGTGGGCGCCAAGCATGCCGTACGCATCGCTGCAGGACTGTATTCCAAGGGTTTGACCTCGGGCTTTTCTGGTAACTACCGCTATACGGTTACGGTTCAGGGCGACGAGACAACCTATGTATTCGTCGACTGTTCACGCGAGCTTGCAAGCTTTCATTCGTTTTTGAGCGCGAGCGTAGCGATCAGCTGCAATGGCTGGCTGGCGGTATTGGCGATTGTGACGGTGGCCTCGGGTGCTGTAATTCGGCCGATGGTCGAGAGCTATAGCAAGCAGAAGCGCTTCATTACCGACGCGAGCCACGAGATTAAGACGCCGCTGGCTGTAATTGATGCCGCCAATGAGGTACAAGAGATCGAGAGCGGCGAGAGCGAGTGGACGCAGAGCATTCACGAGCAGGTCGCGCGGCTGACGGCGCTGACGGAGCGTCTGGTGTTCCTGGCGCGTATGGACGAGGGTTCGGCCGGCTTTACCATGACATCGATCGATCTTTCGGAGTCCGTGGACAAGGCTGCGGCGCCGTTTGAATCAGTGGCGGTTTCGCGCGGCAAGCGTCTGTCGACTTCGATTGCGAGCGGCGTGCGGGCTCATGCCGACACTGCAGCGGTAGCGCAGGTGGTTGAGTTGCTGCTGGACAACGCCACGCGCTACGCAAGCGAGGACAGCGTGATTGAGCTGAGCCTGCGCGCAGCCTCGCGCGGTCGGGGTAAGGGCGCCGCCGAGCTTGTCGTATCGAACGCCGTGGACGAGCTGCCCGAAGGCGACCTGGACCGATTGTTTGACCGCTTCTATCGTGCAGACGTATCGCGCAGCTCCAAGACGGGCGGCTCGGGCGTGGGCCTATCCGTGGTGCGAGCCATCGCCGAGGCCCATGGCGGGAGCGCTTCCGTCTGCGGCCACGGCAACCAGATCACCTTCACCGTCCGCCTCTAGAACCTGCCAAATAGGGACAGGTTTATTTTGGCAGGTTTTATCTGGGGAAACGTCGACGGAGGAGGCTGTGGGCTGAGGGTGCGTCCCAGCGTGACGCTGCGGAGTGGGACGCACTTTCCTCTTGGAGCGTCTGGCGGAAACCGTGTCCCAGTTTGAGGCTTCAGAACGGGACGCAATTTCCCCTAGGGGATATAAGATGCGACGGGCCGCGTCAAGATAATTACCGGACGGCCTAGGAGGCGGCTGGTTGGCTGGCTTAAACCTAGCGCGTGAAATGACGTTCCACGCTATTCAGCGCGCTTGATAGGATGACGAACCACAGTCTTAAGTTTCTCCGGTGCACATTTGCGTGGATCGGAGAGATAGATTTCGTGATGTAAACGGGAGTCTGAGAAGTCGGGGACATAGCCCTGCTCGGTCATGTATTCATGCATAGCGTTTACGGTCGCCGGTTCGTTGTCGTAGGGCCCGGTGTGCATGCATTGAACGCAGAGACCCTCGTCAACTTTAAGCAGCTCGACGGCGGAAAAGTCCAGTTTCTTTTTGGTCGTGGCTTCTGCGACTGCCCAGTCAAAGTCATCTTGGGTGACGAAATCGGGTAGGCGGATGCACGAGATAAAGTTGAAATCGTCCTTGCGTACATAGTCGATGTTGCCGCTCGGGGAGTCTTGCCACCAGAAACCCTCGAGCGGCGGTACCACAAAGTCGAAATAGCCCTCGATACTCCTCGAGCCTTTCTTCGACATCTTGACGGTATAGGCGATGCCGTAAAGCAGCGGCAGGGCGTTTTGATACTCGCCACCTTCGGTATTTGGGTCGCCCTTGCCGCGAACGGCAACGTAGCTCATAGGCGGGACAGTTACGATACTCGGCTTGCTTGCAGGTTTGTAGAGCTCCTTGCATTCCTTCTTAAAGTCGAACGCCATGTTGGCCGCCTTTCTGCGTATTGGCCTGCTTAGATAGCGGAATCATATCATAGAAACGAACAGCTGTTCGAATGATTTGGCTGACAGATAGAGATACGTGCGTTGTGTTTGGCGGTCGGCCTGACCCCGTCGATGATTTCTCTGCCTCCCCGGCGCCTCATCTATAGCTGCCGTTTCCCCATATAAAACCTGCCAAAATAAACCTGTCCCTTTTTGGTCGGTGGGAAATGGGTAATACTAAAGAGTTATCCGACCAGATGGGAATTAATCGATGGCTTATATCGAATTCAAAGACGTCATCAAGGCATACGGCGAGGGCGACGCCCGCATTCACGCACTCGACGGCGCGAGTTTTACGGTCGAGCGCGGTGAGCTCGCCATTATCCTGGGCGCCTCGGGTGCCGGCAAGACCACGGCGCTCAACATCCTGGGCGGTATGGACACGGTAACCTCCGGCACCGTAACGGTGGACGGGCGCGACGTGAGCTCCGCCAACGAGGCGCAGCTCGTGGAATACCGCCGTGCCGACGTCGGCTTTGTCTTCCAGTTCTACAATCTGGTCCCCAACCTGACGGCGCTCGAAAATGTTGAGCTTGCGGCGCAAATCTGCCCCGATTCGCTCGATGCCGAGCAAACGCTTTGCCAGGTTGGCCTGGGTGAGCGCCTGGGCAACTTTCCGGCGCAGCTTTCGGGTGGCGAGCAGCAGCGCGTGTCCATTGCGCGCGCACTGGCCAAGAACCCCAAGCTGCTTTTGTGCGACGAGCCCACGGGCGCACTCGACTACAAAACCGGTAAGCAGATTTTGCAGTTGCTGCAGGACACCTGCCGCAAGCAGGGCATCACGGTCATTATCATCACCCACAACTCCGCGCTGGCGCCCATGGCCGATCGCCTGATTCGCTTTAAGAGCGGCCGCGTGGAGAGCGAGACGATCCAGCAAAATCCCGTGCCTATCGAGACGATCGAGTGGTAGCGCCCATGGACCAGGACCGCCAAAACAGCCTACGCCGCGACGCGCGGAACACGGAGCGCGAGCAGGATTTTACGACCTACCGCACTGCCCAAAGCTCAAACGATATGGTGCCGACGGTTTTTCGCCGCGGTGTCTACCGCACGATTCGCGGCAGCCTCAAACGCTTCTTGTCTATCGTCGTGATCACCGCGCTCGGCGTGAGCGTGATGTGCGGTCTTAAGGCGGGCTGCGAGGATCTGTGCGATTCGGTCGACGCCTACTTTGACCAGCAGAATGTCTATGACATTAACGTGCAGTCGACCTATGGCCTTACGCGCGACGACCTTGCTGCGATCCAAGAGGTCGACGGCGTCGAGACGGCCGAGGGCATCTATACCGAGACTGCCTATACCGCCGTGGGCACAACGCGCGAGCGCGTGGTCGTGCAAAGTCTCTCCAAGGAGAACATCGATCAGCCAGTGCTCGTGAACGGCGATTTGCCTGAGAGCGCCGATGAGGTCGCGGTGACTTCGAAGTTCCTGAAGGCTTCGGGCAAGAAAATCGGCGATACGGTGAGCTTTGCCGCCAACGATGCGAGCTCGTCGAACCAAAGCGCCAAGGATCAGTTTGCCGTGGGCGATTACACCATTACGGCCGAGGTCCTCGATCCTACCGACGTGAGCTCCGACTCGACAGTCAACGCCTTTCGCGCTGCTTCGACTGCGGACTATAAGTTCTACGTGAGCGAGGACGCTGCGACATCTTCTTCCTACTCCGCGGTCCACGTGATCGTCGAGGGAGCCAAAAGCCTCAATTCCTATTCGGATGCCTACGCGGCAAAGATCAATGAGGTCAAGGGCAATATCGAGAAGATCCGCGAGGAGCGTGAGAATGCGCGCGCTCAGGAGCTGACGGTCGACACGCCGGCAAGCTTGGATGCGGCCGAGCGCCAGGCCGGCCTGCTCTTTGGGATCGAGCAGGACAGCATCGACCGCATGGCCGAGGGCAGCGAGGAACGCGCGCAGGCGCAGGCCGAGTTGGACCAGCGTCGCGCCGCCGCCGACCAACAGTTTGCCGATGCCCGCGCCGAGCTTTCCGATCTGGGCGAATGCACCTGGTACATCCAGGACCGCGGCAATATCGCAAGCTACTCAAGCGTGGAGAGCGATAGCTCGTCAATTGAGGCCATCGCCACGGTGTTCCCGTTCATCTTCTTTATCGTCGCCGTGCTCATTAGCCTTACCACCGCCACACGTATGGTCGAGGAGGAGCGCACGCTCATTGGCCTGTACAAGGCGCTCGGCTATTCGCGCGGACGTATCCTGTCCAAATACGTGGACTATGCGCTGTGGGCTTGTCTGATCGGCGGCGTGCTCGGCAACATCATCGGCTTTGTGGGGCTGCCGCTGTTCCTGTTTACGGTGTTCGATGACATGTACTCTCTGCCCCAGATGCTGCTTTCGTACGACATCGTGTCGTCGCTCGTGTCGGTTGCGCTGTTTGCCGTGGGCGTGGTGGGCGCCACGATTATCGCCTGCCGCCACGAGATGGCCGAGACGCCGGCTTCGCTCATGCGCCCCAAGGCGCCGCGTGCCGGCTCGCGCATCTTGCTTGAACGCATCGGCTTTATCTGGCACCGCATGGGCTTTTTGAACAAGGTGGCAGCGCGTAACCTGTTCCGCTACAAAAAGCGTGCCCTTATGACCATCTTCGGTATCGCCGGCTGCACGGCGCTCGTGATCTGCGGCATGGGCATCCGCGATACGTCGGTGGCGCTTTCGCCCAAACAGTACGGGCATATCACGCGCTATGACCTGCTGGCGGTTGCCAATCCCGATGACTTTACGCAGACGTGCGCGGCGCTCGACGAGCGAAGCGCGGCCAAGGATTCCGACGTGACCGTGACTTCGACGCTGCCGATCATGACCGACAACGTCACTTTTACGTTTGGCGGCAAGAGCGAGACCGTACAGCTCATTGTGATTCCCGACGACCGCACGGGTGACTTGGGTGACTACGTGCGCCTGGAGGATGAGTCCAAAGAACCGCTCGCCTTGCGTGACGGGGACGTGTACTTGAGCAAGAGCTCGCAACTGGTGCTGGGGATTCAGCCGGGCGACACAGCACACGTCCAGGATTCGTCGCTCAACGTCGCCAAGGTCAAGGTTAGCGACATTTCGCTCAACTATCTGGGCAACACGCTCTATATGACGCAGAGCACCTATGAGCGCGCGTTCGACCGAAGCGCGCGTCTTAACGGCATCTTTGCGCTGCTTAAGGGCTCATCTTCTGACCAGATTGCGTTTAGCAAGAAGCTTAAGAGCGACGGTTGGCTCACCATCTCGAGCACGGCCGAGCATTGGGAAAATTATGAGGCGAACTTCACTATCATCAATTCCGTCGTAGTACTTGTGACCTTTATGGCGGCGTGCCTGTCGTTTGTGGTGGTGTTTACGCTGTCCAACACCAACATCTCCGAGCGCGAGCGCGAGCTGGCGACCATCAAGGTGCTGGGCTTCCGCCGTGGCGAGGTGCACCACTACGTCAACAAGGAGACGTTGATCCTCACGGCGATTGGCGCCGCGCTGGGCGTGCCGCTGGGTAGCCTGCTGGCCGAGAGCTTTACGTACATTCTGCAGATGCCGTCGCTCTACTTTGACGTTGAGGTCGAGCCGCTGAGTTATGTGCTCGCCGTAGTGCTTTCCTTTGTCTTTACGTTTATCGTCAACCTCGTCACCAACCGAACGCTCAACAAGATCGACATGGTCGGCGCCCTCAAGAGCGCCGAGTAACCTGCCAAAAAGGGACAGGTTTATTTTGGCAGGTTTTATCTGGGCAAACGCCGCATCTATTGCTTGCGATGCTTCCATTGTTTGCGGCACCAACGCATGAGTGCTTTTACGACCGGGATGGTGATGAGGATTACCCAGGCGGGATGGGGTTGTTCCAGGCAGAGCCACATGTAGAGGAACCATGCCTCGGCACTGACTGAATAGACGACATCGATCAGCTTAGATAAGTGGCGTTGGTCGATAAAGTCGCCAAGCGCGTAATAGACGGGAATCAAAAAGACGAGGAAGAGTCCCGTAGCCCATGTGCCGTAGACAATGCCGAGCACCAGATAGGCGAGGGCGACAAGCGCGGGGAAGGGGAATTTGTTCCATGTACGTCCGACCTTGGTGTGGAAATGCTTGCCATGATGGTCGAGCTTGTCGTATGCTTCCTTCCAGCTGGAAAACGTCTCGCCGTCGATGGTGACGGTGCCGTCGTCATTGATATGCACACTATGTCCATCGTCCTCAAGCGTATCGATATGCAATCCGCCCGGCCCCACATGGACCTCTTCACCCTTGCGCTCGTTAGCTACATGAATGCCACTCCAGCCAACATGAACCTCTTTGCCTTTGTTGGGATCAATAACGTGGATGCCGCGCGCGAGGGAAATATCGACAAGCGGCTTATCGCTGCAATCAGCGTGCTCAGCAGAAGCCTCAGCCTCTTCAGCCTTATCTGAAGCTTTGGTGCCGGCGTTGCTGTTCTGAGCCTCATCATCAGCGCTAGCCATCGCCTCCCCATACAGCAGCTCATCCAGCGACACGCCATACAGCGCGGCGAGCGCAATAAGGTTATCGGTATCGGGCGAGGATTCGCTGCGCTCCCATTTACTGACAGCCTGACGACTCACACCCAGCTGGGCGGCAAGCGCCTCCTGAGAAAGCCCGGCAGCCTTGCGGCGATCAACGAGCCGCTGCGCCATCGCAAGATCCATGACAGTTCCTTTCATATGGTGACCGTAATCGAATGAGCCGAGTATGCCGAGAACAACCGGTAGCGACCACCATTTCTAGTTAGAATCTGCCCCAACCCTACCGCAACTACCGGTAGCAACCCCTAACGACCAGCCATTTCAGGACAAATGTCAGTGCAAGTAGCAGCCAAGAGCCCCGGGTCAAAAGTTGCGGTGGAATAGTTCTTAGATTCAGCCATTTGCGGGCTAAGCAGGAACTATTTCACCGCAACTTAATTTCAGACCAGGCACCCGCAGCAAGAAGACGAATAACCTCGGCGAGTATGTAAACGCAGGGCCCTCCGACCCCGCCCGACGATTTCGATTGGCGACCTTTGACGGAGTCAAGGGAGGAGCCAAATCGAAATACGTCGGGCGGGGTCGGAGGGCCCGATGGGATGGATTTCGGCCGAGGCTATTCGTCGCCGAAGCTGATGCCCAACGCCTTGGCCTCGCGCACCAGGTCGCTCTGGGGATCGACATACTTGAGCTTGCCGGCGACATCCTCGAGCGGCATGTGGCACATCTTGCCGTCACGCAGGGCAATCATGTAGCCAAACTCGCCGCGTAGGCAGCCCAGCGCGGCCTCGACGCCGCACTGGGTCGCAAAGATGCGGTCCTGGGCGTCGGGCTGGCCGCCGCGCTGCGTGTGGCCGGGGATGGCGACGCGGGTCTCGCGACCGGTCTTGGCTTCGATCTCCTTGGCGATGTCGTAGACAATCGACGGGCTCGTACGCTCGGCGAGCTTCTTCTTGTACTCCTTCTTGGACAGCGCCGCGTCCTCCTTGGAGATGGCACCCTCGGCGACAGCCACGATGGTAAAGCGGCTGCCAGTCTTCATGCGATGCTCGATGGTCTTGATGACGTTATCCATGTCGTAGGGAATCTCGGGGATCAGGATGACGTCCGCACCGCCCGCGACGCCGGCATACAGCGGAATCCAGCCAACCTTGTGCCCCATGATCTCGATGACAAACACGCGGCCGTGACTCGAGGCAGTGGTGTGGATGTCGTCGATGCACTTGGTGGCGACGTCGATGGCGCTCGTAAAGCCAAACGTCAACTCGGTGCCCCAGGTGTCGTTATCGATGGTCTTAGGCAGGGCGATAACGTTGAGGCCCTCTTCGCGCAGACGGTTGGCGGTCTTGGTGGAGCCGTTGCCGCCCAGCATAAACAGGCAGTCGAGCTGCAGCTTATGATAGGTGTGGACCATTGCCGGCACCTTCTCGACTCCGTCGGCCTCGGGAATATCCAGGCGCTTGAACGGCGTACGGCTTGTGCCCAGAATAGTGCCGCCACGGGTAAGGATGCCGCTAAAATGGGCGGGCGTCATGACACGGAACCTGCTGTAGATAAGGCCCTGGTAGCCGTCCTCAAAACCATAGATCTCGATAGGTTCTTCGCTATTGGTCATAAGCGTTTTGACAATGCCGCGCATGGTGGCGTTGAGCGCCTGGCAGTCGCCGCCACTGGTAAGAAGACCGATCCTAAGCATGATGAATCCTTCCGGGCAAGTTATAACATGCGCATAAGTTTACCCCCGCACACTGCTGGTACGGGGGCAAAACGAGTTAGCTCAAGCGTATAGAAATGTAAACAACGTCAGGCGAGCGTAAGGTCGACGGGCCTGGCTCCTTACAGTGCGAAGGCGTCGACATCTCCCCAGTGACGGCGCAGTGTAATAGCGGCGGCGGGTTCGGTATTGTCAAAGACGACCGACCATTGCGTATTGCTGGTGATGTCTTCCGGATTGGGCTCTTGCGCTGCGGCGCGCAGGGCTTCCCAGGCAATCGTTTCGTCCTGGGCACCGACATGGGCGTCAAGGACATCGGCGATTGCGACGGCGCGCTCTTTACCATGGCCCAGCTCGCCATTCTTTTGGTTGGGCAGCACTTCGTCGCCATAGCAGGCGTAGAAGTTCGTAACCTGGCGTACGGGAGTCGCTTTGAAAGCGCGGTCCGGATCGCGCGGATCCCACTCTACTACGCGCGCGTCACCGGCGGCGTCGTTTATAAAGAAGTGGTAATCGCGTCCTGCCATGGCGTGCATGTCGTAGGCAGAAAGCAGGTCGACAGCTTCTTGCGTGGTGGCGGCACGGTCGAGCACCAGACGGATGGCGAGCGAGGTATTGATGGCGGGACGTTGCGTGTCCTGGTCACAGGGTTTGGAATCCAGGGTGAGCACGGCAATGGACACGCCGCATTCGTTAACACCGTCGAGCTGGGCAAACGGGCCCATGACTGCGGCGACGCGTCCGGCGACGGAGTCAACCGGAGTGTTATCGCCCAGGTTGTTAAGGGCGGCAAACCCGATGGAGGCATAGCCGCCGCGTGGGTGATTGCGCACCAGCAGCGCCGAGGTGTCGTCCTTAAAGTCGTAATTGCGACCGG
Source organism: Collinsella aerofaciens ATCC 25986 (assembly GCF_964237925.1). GTDB lineage: Bacteria > Actinomycetota > Coriobacteriia > Coriobacteriales > Coriobacteriaceae > Collinsella > Collinsella aerofaciens_BJ. The sequence continues at coordinate 80,957 of NZ_CAXSKI010000009.1, forward strand.
TGCGCACGCGGCCTTCGGCATCTACGGCGACAAAAGCGCTGCAGGCAAACTGGGGCGCCTGGACATGTACCGGCACACCGGGCAGCACCTGCGCCACCACGGCATCGATGTAGGCCTGGTCGTCGCGCACGCCAGCGGCGATGATGCGATCAAGATCGTAGTCGTAGGCGATGTCGATTGCGTACAGGTCATAGCCATCCGCGTAGCCGGTCAAGCGTTTGAGCGACGCGGCGGACTTGATTTGCTTGTGATAAACGATACCGGTGGCAGCGGCAAGGCCGACGGCGACTCCCGCGACACCGCAGGCGATGGCAATGTTACGTGGCTTCATGACGGCTCCTCTCGTCCTGTTAGCGTAATTGTCGCAAAAGGTGCGCGGGCATTATGGCTCAACTTGGCGAGCGGCGCGGGATTAAACGCGGAATGAAGAGTGCGGCGCTGGCGTGGCGGGGTATGCTGGAGGGGACCATCAACCCAGCGAAAGGGGAGAGCATGACGGATCAGGAAGCGCCCGAGCGCGTGCACGTGACGGCCGACGATATCGAGGCTGCCAACGACCTTATCGACTTTATCGAGGCATGCCCCAGCATGTTCCATACGGCGGCGACCATTATGGCCGAGCTCGACGAGGCGGGCTTTACCTACCTGCCCGAGAATGCGGCGTGGGACATCGAGCCGGGCGGGCGTTATTACACGCAGCGCAACACCTCGAGCGTTGTTGCCTTTAAGGTGGGCGAGGACCTGGCCGCGACGTGGGGCGAGGACGGCGTTGCCGGCGACTACCATTTTCAGCTGACGGCGTCGCACAGCGACTCGCCGACGTTTAAGGTTAAGGCCGTGCCCGAGCTCGACGGCGCAGGCGAGGCGCTGCGCCTGAACACCGAGGCCTACGGCGGCATGATCGACTACACCTGGTTCGATCGCCCGCTGGCGCTCGCGGGCCGCGTGTTGGTGCGCGAAGGCGACCGTATTGAGAGCCGCCTGCTTGCCACCGAGCGCGAGGTCGCTATCATTCCGAGCCTTGCCATCCATATGAATCGTGGCGTTAACGAGGGCTTTGCGCCCAACCGCGCCGTCGACCTGTGCCCGCTCATCAGCGCCGGTGATCTTAAGCAGGGCGACTTTGATGCTCTGATCGCCGACGAGTTGGACGTTGAGCCCGAGCAGATTCTGGGTCGCGATCTGTTCCTGGTCAATCGTCAGGATGCGCGCATTTGGGGCTGGGCCGACGAGTTTATCTCGACGCCCAAGCTCGACGACCTGGCCTGCGCCTATACCTCGCTGCAGGCATTTTTGGGTGCTGAGAACGCGCGCGATATCTCGGTCTTCTGCTGCTTTGATAACGAGGAGGTTGGCTCCGAGACCAAGCAGGGAGCCATGTCGACGTTCTTGGCCGATGCGCTGCGCCGCATTAACGGATCGCTGGGCTTCGATGACGAGTCGTACCATCGCGCACTTGCCGCCTCGATGCTCGTGAGCTGCGACAACGCACATGCCGTGCATCCCAACCACGCCGAGAAGTGCGATGCCCGCAACCAGGTCGTGCTCAACGGCGGCATCGTTATCAAGGAAGCCGCCAACCAGCACTACTGCACCGATGCCTTTAGCCGCGCGGTGTTCCAGGCTATTTGCGATGACGCCGACGTGCCCACGCAGGCCTTCGCCAACAAGAGTGATATGGCCGGCGGCTCCACCCTGGGCAACCTGTCGAACATGCAGGCGAGCATGCATGCCGTGGACGTGGGCCTGCCGCAGCTGGCCATGCACTCGAGCTACGAGACCGGCGGCGTGCGCGACGTGATGTACGCCATCCGCGCCCTCACCGCCTTCTACGAGCGCGACCTCCATATCAACGGAGCCGAAAGCGCGGAGCTCTAAAACCTGCCAAAGAGGGATGTTGATTTCGGCAGGTTTTATCTGGGCGAATGCAAAGGGTGAAACCGAGCTAGATCTGTGATATGTGGCCGCCGAGGTGCAGTGTGCCTCGGCGGCTTTTTGTGTACAGAGTACGGCTAATGCTTATAAATGCTATACATGCTTTACGTATCTACCATAGAGTTTTATGATAGTTTTGAAGTATTAAGGAGGGGTCATGACCACAACAGCCGCTCAGATCAACGTGCGTCTCGATGCCGATCTTAAAAGGAGTGGGGACGCCGCTCTCTCCAGGGCCGGTATGACGCCGAGCCAAGCGGTGCGTGCGCTCTGGCAACTTGCGGCATCTCTGGCTGATCGGCCCGGCGCGCTCGAGGATATCCTGCTGCCCAGTCGTGCCCGGGCGGAACAGCGCGAGCGCGAAAAGGCCGCCAAACGTAAGCTCGAGCTCATGGATCAGGGGTCGAAGCTGTTCGCTGCCGCTTGCCGCGAGTCGGGAATCGATATGGTCAGGGCTCAGCCATCGGACGACGAAGAGCTCAAACGGAATGCCTATGCGGATCGCTATGGCGAGGAGATGAGCTGGCTCTATGAGTGAGGCTCCAAGGCGTATCTTGGTTGACACCAACGTGTGGCTCGATTACTTCATTCCCTCACGACGTGGTCGTTCGGTGGCGATTGAGTTTTTACGCGATGCATGCACGGCGCAGGTGGATTTGCTGTATGCGGCGACATCGTCCAAAGATCTGTTCTATTTGATTTCAAGCGAACATAAGGCATGGTATCGGCGCGAGCATGGCTCACTATCCCAAGATGCCGCCGTGGCGGCGACATCACTTGCATGGGATTGCCTCGACGTGTTGTCGCAACTTGCCACGCCGGTACCCTGCGACCTGAGTGACATATGGATGGCGAGCAAGCAGCGTAATCTCCATAGCGATTACGAAGACGATTTAATCATTGCGGCAGCGATGCGCTCCCAAGCAGATTTACTGGTCACCAACGATGTCAAACTCTGTTCACACGCGCCTGTCGCAGCAATGAGCGTAGAAGACGCAAAGAATTACTTAGCAACGCTCTAACAATTTGAAGACCCCACAGGTTGAGCAAAAGTCAGCGAGAGCCTGCCGTTTGAGCCAAGGTGCCGTGAAATGAAAAGGCGCTGACCTTCTGGTCGCGCCTTTGAAATTGAACGGCAGATTGGCCAAACGGCGGGCTCGCAGCGTCGACCGGTCCGCCGTTCGTTAGAACGGCGGAACCCATGGGGCTCGCAGCGTCGAGGGGTTCCGGCGTTTGGTAAAACGGCGGAACAAGATTAGTGCTCGATCCAACAACGTAAAGTTTCGCCGGCCTGCAGGTGACGCAGATTCTCCGCGGCAATGTCGACGACGTTGTTGAGGGTGGCGGCTAGATGGAACCAGCCAGAGACGTGCGGTGTGATGAGCATGTTGGGCGCATCCCACAGCGGGCTTGTCGCGGGCAGGGGCTCGGGGTCGGTGACGTCGACCGCGGCGCCGGCGAGATGTCCCGACTCCAAGGCGGCAACCAAGTCGTCGGCGACCACAAGGTCGCCGCGGCCGCCGTTGGCAAAGAAGGCGCCCGGTTTCATCGCGGCGAAGAACTCGGCGTTCGCCAGGCCGCGGGTCTCGGGCGTGCTGGGCATAAAGGATGCGACGATGTCGGCCTCGGCCAGGCGCTCGGACAGGGCGTCCATGCCGTCCATGTCCTCAAACACAATGGGGTAGACGAGTGGATGGCGCTTGATGCCGCGGACGTGCGCGCCCATGTCGCGGCAGAGCGTGGCGAAGTGGCCGCCGATATCGCCCGCGCCCAGCACCAGCACATTGGCGTTTTTGAGCGAGGTGACCGGCCCTAAATCCTCCCAGCGATGCTCGCGCTGCAAGTCGTGATAGTCGGGCAGGCGCTTCATCATGGAAAGGACCATGGCAAACATGTGCTCGCTCACGGCTTGGCCGTAGGCGCCCACCGAGCAGGAAAGCTTGGCGTCGGCTGGCACGGTGCCGGCGGTCAAGTAATCGTCATAGCCGGCGGTCTGCAATTGCAACAGCTGGAGGTGCTTGCACGCGGTAAGCAGGGCAGGGTCAATGTTGCCCAAGATCACGTCGGCGTTGGCGACCTGCTCACGCGTGATGGCGTCGGAGCTCGTGTAGATAAAGTCCTCGCCCGGAGCGCTCGACTCGAGGATCGCGCGGTGACGATCGTTGACGGGCAACAAAACCAGGATGTTCACAAGCAGTCCTCTCCGTTCAGCCTGCCAAAAAGGGACAGGTTCATTTTTGGCAGGCTTTATCAGGCAAAACGCTCAAATAAAACGCCGGATGCAAGACGGGCGTGCCCGTCGGCATCCGGCGCATCCACAGCTACCAGCTGAGCAGCTCGTAACCGTCCTCGGTCACCACGAGCTGTACCTCGCACTGGGCCGAATCGCTGCCGTCCTTGGTGCGCACGCACCAGCCGTCACCCTTGCTGATCTTGATGTCGGGCGCTCCGGCGTTGACCATGGGCTCGATGGTAAAGACCATGCCCGGAGCCATGATGGTGTCCACATCGGGCGCCTCGGTGGTAAAGCCCACAAACGGGTCCTCGTGGAACTCCTTACCGATACCGTGTCCGCCGTACTCGCGCACCACGCTAAAGCCGGCGTCCTCGACCGTCTTTTGCACGGCCTCGGCCATCACGGACAGCGGTAGCCATGGCTTGACGGCCGCCAGACCCGCCTCCACGCTGGCGCGGGTGACGTCGACCAGGCGCTGGCGCTCGGCCGAGACCTCGCCGATGCAGAACATACGGCTCGAATCACTAAAGTAACCGTCCAGGATCGTGGAGCAGTCCACGTTGATGATGTCGCCCTCGTGCAGCACATCCGCATCGCAGGGGATACCGTGGCAGACGACGTCGTTGATCGAGGTGCACACGCTCTTGGGATAGCCCTCGTAGTTAAGATCGGCCGGCGTGCCGCCGTGCTCGACGGTGTAGTCGTAGATCATCTGGTCGATCTGGTTGGTGGTCATGCCCGCGGCGATGTGTTCGCCTACGTAATCGAGCACACCCACGTTGATGGCGGCCGAGCGCTTGATGCCCTCGATATCGGCGGGCGTCTTGTAGAGCGTGCGGGGCAGAACCTCCCAGCCCTCTTCCCACAAGCGCTCGAGGCGCTCATCAAAGGCGCTATGGCATTTCTTATATTTTTTGCCGCTGCCGCACCAGCAGACGTCGTTGCGGCCGGGCACGGGTCCATTGTCAAACATGGCTAACTTCCTTTCATTCGCAGCTAGTATAGCCCACTCACAGGGCAGCTGCGCGCTAGTAGCTCACCTGGCAGGGAATGCCGAGGGCGCGCACGCGCGCGGCGATGGCGTCGAGGGCCTCGGGCGCTGCTTTGGCAAGGCCGGCGACCGGCGTCTCGCGAGCCACCGTGTAGATGGTCGCTTCTTGTGGGCGAATGCGCTCAAGTGCCGCGAGCCAGGGGGCAACGTACTCCTCGCCGGTGTTGTCGATGGGCTTGCCCAGATACTCACCGGTCAAAAAGATCGTCTGGATAATAACGTGACCGTCAAAGCTTGCGAACGTCTCAATCTGGTGCTCGACGTCGTAGGGGCCAACAGGCTGGTCGAGCAGCTGGATAAACGCCGGATCGACGGTATCGAGCTTAAGAATGTTGTCGTCGATCATCATGAGCGCGTCGTGCACCTCGGGGCGGTCGGCGCGCGTGCCATTGGAGAGCACGGCGATCTTGGAGTTTGGGGCAAGCTCGTCGCGCAGCGCGACGGCGCCGGCGATGGCCTGCGGAAACTCCGGCGCGGCGGTGGGCTCGCCGTTGCCGGCAAACGTGATTACATCGGGGAGCTCGCCCTCGGCTGCCATCTCGCGCAGCTTTGCCTCGAGCACGTCGAGTACCACGGCGGCTGTGTTGTACGGCTCATGGCAGGGGCGCTCGGCGTTGAGGCCGTTTTCGCAGTAAATGCAGTCGAACGTGCAGATTTTGCCGCTGGCCGGCATCATGTTGACGCCGAGCGAGAGACCAAGGCGACGGCTGCGAACGGGCCCAAAGATGGGGCTGGCATTTAAAAACGTAGACATAGGCATATGCTCCTCAAGACAATTGTGCCTAAGCATAGCATCGGCTCCAAAACAAGGTGCGGGCTCTTGCTTTACAAGTTTCGTTTTTTCACGTCGCTCATGATGCCGTGCCATGAAAAGCCTTGGGTCGGGTACAGTTAATCTGTTAACAAGGCGTAAGGCAATGCGGGTCCATCCAACCGTACTGACGTGCAACTGGATGGGCGTTGATGATGGGGGCACAACATGGATTTTACGGTCGAGAATGCGGGAGCCACGATCGCCTGTCGCGAATATGCCGGCCCGGATGTGTCGCCTGATACTCCTGCTTTGGTGTGCGTGCACGGAGCTTGTGTCGACGGCACATTTTTCGACGGCATCGCTTGTGAGCTCAGCCGCAACTACCGCGTAATTGCCTACGACCGCCGCGGCTGTGGTGACAGCAGCGAAGCGGCAGACGGCAGCTATGATCTTGCCGCCCAGGCCGCCGACCTGCAAGCTGTGATCGAACACGTTGGCGCTCCGACAAATGTGCTTGCGCACAGCGCCGGTACGTTGGTGGCGCTGGAGCTTCTTCGCACCAAACCCCATCTCGTCGCCCGTGCGATTCTGCACGAGCCAGCTGTGTCGGCCGAAGGCGTCGGCATGGGCGCAGCTCCGGTTTTGCTCGATATGATTGCGGCTGGAAAGGTTTCAAGGGCGCTCCGGCTTTTCTTGGGAGCCCTCGGCGACTTGGACCCCGAGGCCCCTGGGACGACCGAAGCGGAAGCCAAACATGCCCTGCGCAATGGCCGCTGCTTCATGGCCAATGAATACGAAACAAATATGACATATGCTCCCGACTGGGAGCGCGCCCGCGCGTCAAAGGCGGTGTCGGCCGTGTTTTTGGGCGAGCTTTCGGTCGGTACGCCCCGCGAGGCTGGTACGCGAGCGGCTGCCGAATATCTCGATTGCCCCCTCGTGACGATCCCGGGCGCGCATAACGGTCTGCGCGATCGCCCCGTTACGGCGGCAAACGCCGTTCGCGATGTCTTGGGGCGTTAGCTCGTTCGATGACCTGTGGGGAGGGGACTGTTAGCGTTTCTTCATTGTTAACGAATGCACCCATAACCGCGCGCTCGCGGCTCCATTACCGCCGTTTGCTAGGTCATAAAATGCAACGATAATCGCGCGTTTGCCTGCAGCTGTTAGATGTTACCCTTGTACCATTTGGTATGCACCGTTGCCGTGTGTGACGATAGAAAGGGCCCCATATGCTCAATAATCACGAGGCAAATCTAACTGACGAGGAGGCTGCCGCCGAGGTCGCCCGCGTCGCGAAGACCTACCCCGTGGTGCGTTTGCTGTCGGTCGATCAGATTAAGAGCGAGCCTAACTGCCTGCTCGCCGGCGATCGGTGTCCTTGTTTGCGCCAGTCGAGTCTTGAGGCCTTGGCAGACTCCGATGAGGTGTCGGAGAAACTGCTCAGTGATGGTACTGAGTACCGCGCTCGCCTGCGCCCTCTGAAGGTCGAGGGCGAGCCTCACGTCCTGCTGATGGTGCGTCCGATCAATGAGCAAGAGGCTGCAGAAGAGGACCTTGTCTACACCGACGTGCTGACGAGTGTGCGCAATCGCCGATATTACGAGGAAAAGCTCCGCAACGCCCGCATGAATGCCGGCGTTGCGGTGATCGACCTTGATGATTTTAGGGTCTTCAACGATACGTGTGGCCGTCATGCCGGCGACCTTGCACTCGGTGCTGTGGCGACGGCCATACGCAGCGGAATTCGTTCGACTGACGAGCTTGTGCGCTATGGCTGCGACAAGTTTGTGGTCGTCATGCCCAATATTCCCTCCGATGACTTCACCCGTCGCCTGCATCAGGTATCCGACGCCGTTCATGCCACGATTATTCCGGGCCATGAGTACGTGAGATTGACGGCATGTGTTGGTGGCGTTCGCATTCATGGCGAGACGGTCGATGAGGGCGTTGGCCGCGCTGTCCAGTTACTGAGTCGCGCTAAGACAAAAGCCGGTACGGTCGTGAGCGATGCCGATTCCATCGAGGCCTTCCAAAGCGAAAAGCCTTTGGTGCTTATTATCGATGACTCCGAGATGAACCGGGTCATTCTCAACGAGATGCTCAAGGACGAGTATTGCATCCTCGAGGCTGATAACGGTCGTACGGCGCTCGATATGGTCGACCGCTATGGCGATGAGTTGTCGCTCGTGCTACTGGACATTGTCATGCCGAACGTGAGCGGCTTTGAGGTGCTGGCCGATCTGTCGCGCCGATCGGTTGTTGACAAACTACCTGTCATCATGATCTCGAGCGAAGATTCCGACGATGTGGTTCTGCGCGCGTACGAGCTGGGCGCCTCGGACTATATCAGCCGCCCGTTTGACTCCCGTGTCGTGCGCCGCCGTGTAAGCAACACCATCCGCCTATACGCCAAACAGCGCCGCCTGACGAGCCTGCTGTCCCAGCAGTACAACGAGCGCGTCAAGAACAGTCGCATGCTCATCGACATCATGGCCGGCGTCATGGAGCTTCGCAACGGCGAGAGCGGCAGACACGTTACGAACATCGAGAAGCTGACCGAGCTGCTGCTTGGCTGTCTGGTCCAGCGTAGCGACACCATCTCCCTCGACAATGAGGAACGCTCTACGATTGCCCTGGCTTCGGCGCTGCACGATATCGGCAAGATGTCGATTGACGATGCGATTCTCAACAAACCCGGGCGCCTTACGCCCGAGGAGTTCGAGATTATGAAGACGCATACCACGATGGGCGCCGACATGTTGCTTGAGCTGGGCCGCCATCACGTCGGCAATGCGCTTATGGAATATGCGTACCAGATTGCGCGTTGGCATCACGAGCGCTGGGACGGCAGGGGTTATCCCGATGGCCTTAAAGGCAACGAGATTCCCATTGCCGCGCAAGTGGTCTCGGTGGCCGACGTGTATGATGCGCTGACGAGCGTGCGCGTGTACAAGGACGCTATCCCGCACAAGGAGGCGATCCAGATGATCCTGGACGGTAAGTGCGGCACCTTTAACCCGCTGTTGCTCGACTGCCTGCTCGAGGTGCAAGACCGTATTGCCGAGACGTTGGCACGCCCCGCCGATGTCGTCGCGTTTCCCACGATTTAGTTTGACCAAAGGAGTTTTAATCCATGATTTCCATGCGTGAGGCGTATGAGAAGATTGGCGCCAATTATGATGACGCGTGCGCTCGGCTGATGGGCGAGGAAATGCTTGCCCGCTTTGCCCTCAAATTTTTGGATGACGAGAGCATGGACAAGCTGGAGGCCGCCATGGCGGCAGGAGACGCCGAAGGTGCGTTTATGGCAGCGCATACGCTCAAGGGCGTGAGCCAGAACCTGGGATTCGATAATCTGTACGAGCCGGCGGTTGTGGTGACCGAAGCACTGCGCGGCGCCGATGCCGTTGACGGCGCTCGCGAGGGAATGCATGCGCTGCAGCAGCAATATGCGGCTACGATGTCGGCCCTGCGCGAGGCGGCTGAATAAGAGCTTGCGGGCCTTGATGACTATGAGAGTGGATAATCTCCCGTTTGGGGGTGCGGACAGAAAGTTGGACCGCGGGGCGGTCCGGACTGGAGGTTCGCATGTACAGCAGGGAGAAGGTCGA
>NZ_CAXSKI010000010.1:0-85977 GCF_964237925.1 Collinsella aerofaciens ATCC 25986
GCTGCGACGCGGAAATCGCGCGCCGTTGCCGCGCCCCGCAGTGCCCGCTTCCCCCGAGAACAATTATCAGTGCAGGTCACAGACTTGTGCTCTGTTGGTGTGGTCGGAGATTCGGTAAAAGTCTACTCACTTAGTTTTGCGTGATGAATATTGTCCGCAACGAGACCCCAGACGGGGTGATTCCATCGCAAATTCCGGTGACCGGGCAGCTAATTAGGCGCCGTATGGGTTGCGGTCGCGTTCTATGCGCTGGCGGATGTGGGCGTACTCGATTATCAGCAGCACCAGGAGTAGGGCCATGATGGCTAGGTAGCTCACTACAGCGCCCATCAGACCCAGCAGCTTAATCAGGATCACCGGCAGCACCACGCTTACGGCGAAGCAGATCAGGTAGATCTTGGTGACGTCTCCAGCGTGGCGTAGCACCGTGATGATGGCGTAGATAAAGTCGATGGCCGCGGTGACGCCGCCGGCGACGACCATCAGCAACGCCAGCGTACGGTAGCGCTCAAAGCTGAGGCCGTACATCAAGCTCATGAGGGGAATACCGGGACCTGCCATAAATGCGGCGCACACGCCGGTGATGACCACGATCAGCGCCATAACGGCAACAATAATCAGGTCAAAGCGATGACGCTTGCGAGGATTAGCCCAAATGCTCGACAAGCGCAGAAGCTGCGGTTTATAGATAAATCCAATGCTCAGCAAAATAGCCTGCGCCGGAAAGAACAGGGCATTAAAGTACAGCTGATATTTGTATGCCAGCGTGCCTTCCATCACAAACTTGGGCATGCTCTCAATTAGGTTGAACAGGAACAGTGCACCAAAGAGCGGGGCGCACTGGACAAACAGGTGGCCGACCTCGCGCAGGCTCACGCGGCGCGATTTTTCGGTCTCGAGCAGGGCGAGCGGCGCGGTGACCAGCACGAGCGAGGCGATCGCGGTGACACCCATGGCCATGGCCGCGATGGGCATGCTGCGCGTGAGGAACAGCGCCACGCTGAAGACCGCGATGACGCCGACGGAGCGTAGCGTTTGGCTCATTCCAGCCAAGTAGAGTTTGTCGGCCTGCTGCAGGCGGCCTTCGTACACGTCGGCGACGCCATCGATGACCTTATACAGGTAGACGCCCAGGCCGATCGTCGCCATCTGCGCATCATAGCCGCGGGCGCTGCTGTACATGAGGCCGCAGCCTAGGGCGAGCGCTCCACAAAGCCAGCGGTTGAGCTGGTAGGAGGCAAAGGACGTCTTTTCGTCGATGTCTGAGACCTGGAAATTGCGCACGCCGTAGTTGCACGCGATCATGATGAGCGTGCCGGTAACAAAGGCGATGGAGAACTTGCCGGCCTCCTCGGCGCCCACGAGCTGCGTCGACACAATGGTGAGCAGCGGAAACGCCATGCCCCATACGGCGGTGCCCAGGGTGTTCCAAAGATAGTCGCGACTGGTGGCGTGCTCCTCGTATTCCGCTTCCTGCATGGAGAAGCCGCCGCCGTAGACGGCGCCGAGCAGACGGTTCCACCAAGCGTTGACCATGCGGCGGACGGGGCCGGGCTTGCGATCGCGTTCGCGCCGGCGACGTGTGGCTTGGCTGCTATCGGGCCCGCCGGCGTTGCGCTGACTCAGCTCTTGGATGCGTGCGAGTTCCTCGGCAGTGTGCGAGGCAGGGAAGAGGCCGTTCTCGATGCGGCCGCCCTGGGCCTTCGCGGCGCCGTCTCTCGATGCAGCGGGGTTGGAGACGCCGTTGCGGCGGGCGATGGCGCGGCGAATGCTATCGAGGGGCGTGATGCTCAAAGCGGAGTCCTTTCTATTGCTGCGCTTTAGTATAGACGCGACGGTGTTCGTTCGTGTTTTTGAACGGATTGTTCAATAATTTCGGCGGGCGGCTGTAATTTGTCGGTAAACGTGCGGTATCCTGTTGAAGTTTTGTGACACCCCCGATGCCGCCCACGCGGTACCAAGGAGCTTCTACCTATGGACGTCGCCGCATTCTTACTGGCTCTTGTGCCGATTATTTGGCTGGTCGTGATGCTGCTGTGCTTTAAATGGCCAGCTTGGAAGGCCGCTATCGGATCGTTTGTCCTTTCGTGCTTGCTTGCCTTCGCATGGTGGCACCTGCCGGCAGCGCAGATCGCGACCGCCTCGCTCGAAGGTTTTTTGATGGCTCTGTGGCCCATCGTCCTAGTGATCATCGCCGCGGTGTTCACGTATAACCTGTGCGTTCGTACGGGCGCCATGGACGTGATCGGCAGCATGATCACCTCCATCAGCAGCGACCGCCGTCTGCTGGCGCTGCTCGTGGCTTGGTGCTTCGGTGGCTTTATGGAGGGCATGGCCGGCTTCGGTACCGCTGTCGCCATTCCCGCCGGCATGCTCGCGGGCCTGGGCTTTGAGGCCGTGCCTGCCGTGCTCATCTGCCTGCTGGCCAACGGCGTGCCCACGCCCTACGGCTCCATCGGCATCCCCACGGTGTCCGTTGCCGACCTGGTGGGTTTGGATTCCCTTCACCTAGCGACCGTTCAGCTGGTGCAGCTCGCACCGTTCTTTGTGGTGATGCCGCTATTTATTGTGCTGGTTGCGGGCCGTGTTGCCGATGACCAGGGCAATGCCGCGAGTGTGGGCGAGCGTCTGCACGGTGTTGCCGGCGTGGCGTTGCTCTCCGGCGTGTCGTTTGTCGGCGCGGCTCTGGTCGTTGCCATGTTTGTGGGCCCCGAGCTGGCCGTGGTCGTAGGATCCATCGTTTCGCTCGCGCTGACAGCTGCGCTTGCCATGCGTGCCGAGAAGTCGGGGCATCTGGACGCACGCTTCCATATGAATATCGAGGCCGGCGAACAGCTCACCGTTAAGTCGGCGCTTTCGGCCTGGTCGTGCTTCATCCTGATCTTTGTGTTGCTGCTGGGCACGTCTAATCTGGTGCCCGCTGTACATGCTGCGCTCGCGCCGTTTGCGAGCCATGTGCAGGTGTATTGCGGTGAGAATCCCGGTATGCTTACGTTTTCGTGGATCAACACGCCAGGCGTCTGGATTTTCCTGGCGGCGTTTGTCGGCGGTGCCATTCAGGGCGCTTCGCCGCGCATGATGGGCGAGGTGCTGGCCGCGACTGTGAAGCAGATGACGCCGACGGTGATCACGATGCTTTCGGTACTGGGCTGCGCCAAGGTGATGGGCTATGCCGGCATGATTTCGTCGATCAGTGCGTTTTGCATTGCGGTCGCCGGCGGTCTCTACCCGATTCTGGCTCCGTGGATCGGCGCAGTCGGTGCGTTCGTGACCGGCTCGGGCACGTCCTCGGGCATGCTGTTTGGTCCCATTCAGAGCCAGGCCGCCACTGCGCTGGGTGTGAGCGACTACTGGATGGTCGCATTGAACGCCCTGGGCGTCGCCGCTGGTAAGATGATCTCGCCGCAGACCCTCGCCATTGGTCTTGCCGCCGTGCACGTGCGCGGTAAGGATGCCGAACTCCTGGGCGCGGTGCTGCCCTACGCTGCCGGCATGCTGGTCCTGATGAGCGCCATAGCCATGCTCGGCCAAGGCCTGCCGCTGTAGTCGGCACTTAGGGACGTTCCTTATGTGCCGGCACTTTGGGAACGTCCCTAAGTGCCGGCATCCGGGGGCGCTCCTTGAATGTTGCCTGTTCAAGAGTGTTCCCAATGACTAGGCGTTTAAAAACGTCCCCAATGACTAGGCCGCTTGCCTGCGATTTTTGACCGTTGGGCGGGCTTGCCGCCCTTGCCGCAAAAACGTTTTTGCATATCGGGTACAACGGGCTTTACGTGAGTAAAGTGCGCGTCGCGTCCACGTGTCGCGTTTTTAAAGGAGGCCCCATGCCTGGTGTTACCCCTGCAGAAGTTCTGTCCAACTTTGGTATTACGCTCGTTGAAGATCCCGCCGAGAATCAACCCCGTCTGCTGGTGGACCTGCCGGCGGCAGAGCTTGTCGAGCACGCTATTCGTCGCAAAGAGGGCCGTATGGCTTCTAATGGCGCGCTCGTGATCGAGACGGGGGAGCGCACTGGTCGTTCGCCCAACGATCGTTTTATCGTTGACACCCCCGATGTTCACGACAAGATCGCCTGGGGTGCGGTCAACCGCCCACTGTCCGTCGAGAGCTATGAGGCCATCAAGGCCGGCATCGTCGACTATCTCAACGAGCGCGACGTGTTCGTCACGCGCGGCATGGCGGGCGCTGACCGCAACCACACGCGTCGCCTGCTTGTTGCCTGCGAGCGTGCCAGCCAGGCACTCTTCATTAAGCAAATGCTCGCCCGTCCGCTCGCCCGCGAAATCGCGCGCACCGGCGAGCCCGACTTCTGCGTGCTCGCAGCGCCCGGTTACCAGTGCGATCCTGCCATCAAGGGCCTCAACTCCAGCGCCGCCGTGGTCATCAACTTCCAGGAACGCGTGATTCTGGTCGCCGGCACCGGCTACTCCGGCGAGATTAAAAAGTCGATCTTTAGCGTCATGAACTATCTGCTGCCCGTCGAGGATGACGTGCTGCCCATGCACTGCTCGGCCAGCATGGATCCCGTCACGCACGAGACTGCCGTGTTCTTTGGCCTGTCCGGCACGGGCAAGACCACGCTTTCTGCCAACCCCACGCGCCTGCTGATCGGCGACGACGAGCACGGCTGGTCCGACATGGGTATCTTCAACATCGAGGGTGGCTGCTACGCAAAATGCGAGGGCCTGGACGCCTTCCACGAGCCCGAGATCTTCAACGCCGTCCGTTTTGGCGCCATTTGCGAAAACGTGGTGCTCGACGAGAACCGCAAGCCCAACTACGACGACATCTCGATCACGCACAACACGCGCGTGGCCTATCCCGTGGAGCACATTCCTAACGCGTGGACTAAGGGCATGGGCACCACTCCGAGTGTCGTGCTGTTCCTGACTTGCGACGCTTTTGGCGTGCTGCCGCCCATCTCGCGCCTGACGGCCGACGCCGCCATGTACCACTTTGTGACGGGCTTTACGGCTAAGATTCCCGGCACCGAGGTCGGCGTCACCGAGCCCACGCCCACGTTCTCTTCGCTGTTCGGCGAGCCGTTTATGCCGCTCGACCCCATGGTTTACGCCAAGATGCTTGGCGAGCGCATTGCCGACGGCCGCACACGCGTGTACCTGGTCAACACCGGCTGGATTGGCGGTGGCTACGGCGTGGGCCATCGCATCGAGCTTGCCTACACGCGCTCGCTGGTCGCACGCGCCCTCGACGGCACCATCGAGGATAGCGAGTTCGTGCACGACGACATCTTTAACGTCGACATTCCCACGACGTGCCACGGCGTGCCCGATGGCATCCTGGTGCCGCGCCAATACTGGCAGAGCACCGCGCGCTACGACGAGGCCGCGCACAACCTGGCGGTGATGTTCGAGGAGAACTTCGAGAAGAAGTACTCGCACCTGCCCGAGTCCGTCAAAGCCGCCGGCCCGCACGCCCAGGTGTCCGCCGAGGCCCGTCATCGCGGCCGCGGCCTGCTGGGACTCCGCCACTAGCTTCGCCGTGAGTCCATATCCACCACAAAGGGGACAGGCACCTTTGTGGTGGTTTTGCTCGTGTGGATGACTCGGGTTACAATACGCCTGACATATCGTCCCCTTCTCCGGATGGGGACAGCGCAAGCGTTCTTGTGACGGCACCGTAGGACTTTGAAGGTGGCCGTTGTAAGGGCGCTTTTTGTTTAGGCGCCCTCACTCGGGCGCGCACAATGAAGGGAGAGCGTATGAAGAGCTTTATTGCCGAGGATTCATTCTGGGAGCTGTTTCCGCAGGCAGCGGTCGGTGTTGTGGTCGTGGAGGGCATGAAGCCCACGGCTCAGATTCCTCAAGAGGACGTGGATGCGATTGCGGCGTTGCTCGACCGCGCCAATATCGATGCGGAGCGTCATCTGACCAGCGACACTATCAGCGAGAACGCACCGGTCAAGGCATGGCGCGAGGCCTATCGTCTGTTCAAGACCAAGAAAGGCGCGCGCTGCTCGATCGAGAACTTGCTCAAACGCGTGCTCAAAGGCAAGCCGGTGGGCCACATTACGCCCGCGGTGGATATTTACAACACGGTGTCGCTGACCTACGCGCTGCCCGTGGGAGGCGAGGATCTGCATGCGATCGAGGGAGACCTTCGCTTGAAGGTGACCGACGGTGGCGATGCGTTCTTGCCGCTTGGCGAGGAGGCGGACGATCCGACGTTGCCCGGCGAGCTCGCCTACATCGACGATGCGGGCGCTGTGTGCCGCTGCTGGAACTGGCGCGACGGCGTTCGCACGGCGCTGTCCGATGATTCGGCCGATGCGTTCCTGGTGATTGAGTGCGTGGAGCCCGAGCGGATGGGGGAATGCCAGGCCGCGATCGATCGCCTCGCTGAGTTGCTCGAGCGTTATCTGGGAGCGACGGTTGTCGTTAAGACGCTTGTGACTCGCGACAATCCCTGCGTGGAGCTGTAGCGGCGCCTAGAACCTATTGATGCCCCAAACCACCACAAAGGTGCCTGTCCCCTTTGTGGTGGTTTTTATGTTGATGGGTTAACAAATGGGGTATTTGGGTACGGGTGTCGCCTTATGCGACTAAGATGTTTACCCGTAAGCATTATGCAAGCGAAAGGCGGTCGTCTCCCATGCAGCAGAACGACGAGACACGTTTCGAGGACTTTGTCGGACTGATCAGTGGGCTCTACAAGGAGATCCAGCGCATTAAGACATCCGAGGGCGCAAGGCTGGGCCTCAAGGGCTCCGACGTGATGTGCCTGTACTATCTTGAGCGCAGCAAGGACGGCCTGACTGGCGCTGACCTGGCTCGCATGGCAGGCGTGACCCGCGCCGCCGTCTCGCGTACGCTCGCGCATCTGGAGGAGGGCGGCTACGTCGAGGTCGATGATTCGGGCGATGCCGCCGTTAAGTATCGTGCTCCGGTGCGCCTGACCGCTCTGGGCGGCGAGAGCATGAGCGAGGCGGACCGCATCATTCGCGAGGTGCTCGATACCACCGGTAAGGCTATGGGTGTGGAGCAGCGCGAGCAGATGTATGCGTCGCTGCGTACGATTCTCAACACCCTGCGCGAGCTGTAGGGCCGCCAAGGCTTTTGCTTCCAATTAACAACTGCATAGTCCTGTTTGAGCGCGTATACCGTGCCGGGGCCTTGCTGTCAAAATTCCCTGCGCGGGACCTGCGCAAGAAAGGATTCGCTATGTCCGTCCGCATTATTACCGATTCCGCAAGCGATATGTCGCCGGCCGAGCACCCGGCACTGGCCGTTTTGCCGCTGTCCGTCACCTTTGGCACCGATGTGTACATGGATGGCATCGACATCGATCACCAGCGCTTTTACGAGATGCTCGTGGAGCGCGATGAGCTGCCCAAGACCGGCCAGGTCAACCCGTACGCGTTTTCGCAGGCCATCTCCGAGGTTCGTGAAGCCGGCGATGAGGCTGTGATTATTACCGTGGGCGCTAAGCTATCAGGCACCAATCAGAGTGCCCGTACCGCACTTGCCGAGGCGCCAGGTGGCGACGTGTTCGTGGTAGACAGCAACAACGTCACCCTGGGCGAGCGCGTCCTGGTCGAATATGCGCTGCGCTTGGTGGACGAGGGCCGCAGTGCATCTCAGATCGCGGCGGCTGTCGAGGCCGTGCGCGACCGTGTGGTGGTTATCGGCCTGCTCGAGACGCTGGAGTATCTGGTGCGCGGCGGTCGTCTGTCTGCTGCGGCCGGCGCCGTGGGCACGCTGCTCAACGTAAAGCCCGTGGTGGCTGTCGAGGACGGTCTGATCGTGCAGCTGGGCAAGGCGCGCGGTTCCAAGAACGGCCGCAACCTGCTGAACCAAAAGGTCGAAAAGGCGGGCGGCATCGACTTTTCCATGCCGCTGGCGCTCGGCTATACGGGTCTTTCGGATGCGGTGCTCAAGAAGTATATCGAGGACAGCGCTGCGCTGTGGGCTGGTCACACCGAGGGCGAACTGCCCGTTCACACCATTGGCGCCACCATCGGTACCCACGTAGGCCCCGGCGCCGTAGCCGTAGCCTTCTTCCATCCCGCCAACTAACCGATCTGCCATAAACCACCACAAAGGGGACAGGCACCTTTGTGGTGGTTTATGCTTTTCCGGGTGGAAGGGAGCGAGCAATGGCGTCTGAGGGCTTTTTTGAACGGGTGTACGAGGTGGTCGAGCAGATTCCCGAGGGGATGGTCGCCACCTACGGTCAGGTGGCGCTGCTCGCCGGTCGTCCGCGGAGTGCGCGGTACGTGGGCTACGCGCTGCACAGCAATCCGCGCCCCGGCGAGATTCCCTGTCACCGCGTGGTGTTTGCCGACGGCCGTATCTGTGAGGGCTTTGCCTTTGGCGGGCCCGATGCTCAACGTGAGCTTCTGCTGGGGGAGGGTGTGGCGTTTAAGGACGACATGCACGTCGACTTGCCCGCCTGTCGCTGGCCAGCAGGGCTCTAGCGCTCTGCCGTGGCCAAAACCACCACAAAGGTGCCTGCCCCCTTTGTGGTGGTTTAGTTTACTTGGGCTAACTTATGGAGAAGCTATGGCGGCGGATATTGATGCTGCAAAGTAAACCACGGTGAACTATATTGGTTTCAGCAACGGAGCAGGCAATAGGCGATGAAAAAGCCTGCCCTGTTGAGTTTGATTCGCATTCCTCCCCTCTGTGCGATTCAACGGTGTACTTCGGGAACAGGCCCGCTGGCAACTAACTGCCAGCGGGCCTGTTCCTGTTTGTCGGGGGAGTGCGATGGACGGAGCCGAAGCGGTCCGCTCCAAAAAAGGCGGACGCCGTAGCGCCCGCCCTATAGCAATCGAAAGCTCAAGTCAGCAGATCGGCCTAGTACACCATACCCATGGCGTCCTGAACCTCGGCCAGGGTCTGCTCGGCGATCTCGTTGGCGCGACGGTTGCCCTCATGCAGGACGTCCTTCACATAGTCCAGATCGTTCTCGTAGCGCTGGCGACGCTCGCGGATAGGTGCGAAGTACTCGTTGACGGCCTCGGTCACGTACTTCTTGAGCTGGCCGGAGCCGCCCATGCCAATCTCCTCGGCAATCTCGACCTCGGAGCGACCGGTGCAGATTGCAGCCGTCGAAAGCAGGCCGGACACACCGGGGCGGTTCTCGGGGTCGAACGTGATCATGCGCTCGGAGTCGGTCTGGCTCTTCTTGATGCGCTTGGCCGTTTCCTCGGCGGTCATCGAAATATTGATGGCGTTGCCGTAGCTCTTGCTCATCTTGCGACCGTCAAGGCCGGGCAGCAGCGGGGTCTCGGACAGCAGCGCCTCGACCTCGGGAAATACCTTGCCGTAGCGGTTGTTAAAGCGGCGGGCGATGGTACGGGTGAGCTCGATGTGCGGCAGCTGGTCGCGGCCGACGGGCACCACATTGCCCTTGCAGAACAGGATGTCGCAGGCCTGGTGCACCGGGTAGGTGAGCAGAAGGCCGGTGAGCTCGTGGCCCGAGGCCTCCATCTCGGCCTTGACCGTGGGGTTGCGCGCCAGCTCGGCCTCGGACACCAGCGACAGGAACGGCAGCATGAGCTGGTTGGCGGCGGGCACGGCGGAGTGCGCGTAGATCATGGTCTTGTCGGGGTCGATACCGCAGGCAAGGTAGTCCATGACCATGTTGTACACGTTGTCCTGGATGTGCTCGGTGGTGTCGCGGTCGGTGATGACCTGGTAGTCGGCGATGAGTACGTTGGTCCTGGCGCCCATGTTCTGCAGCTCCACGCGGCCCTTGAGGGTGCCAAAGTAGTGACCCAGGTGCAGACGGCCGGTGGGGCGGTCGCCGGTAAGCATGGTGAACTTCTCGGGCGTCTTGGCCAGGCCCTCGCGAATGGCGTTGCTCTTTTGCAGCGCGACTTCGTAGCTGTTCTCGTTTGGCATGATTGCTCCTAACGTATGTTCATGGGTCAAGATGATAACGCGTTTATTGGAGGGGCGGGGCGTAAGTAGGCGAGGGGCGGGAGAGGGGTGGCTTGTGCGATGGGCGCGGCGCGGCCGCGCTTGGCCAACGGTGCCTTGGCACATCCTCGGCAGCTTGCCCTAGAGCTTGTGGTGGCGCTCTTCCTTACGTTCCTCAGCTGCCTGCTCCTCCTGCTTAAAGGCGGGGTCGTCGGGGGTGACCAGTTCGTCCTCGTGCGTGCGCTTGTTGTAATGGTGGCGCAGCACGGGTTCAAACAGGTGCAGGTGCTTGGCAAAGGCCGCCGAGCCAATGGCAAGCACGGTAAAGATGAGCACGCGCATGGGCACCTCGACCTGATTGATGGCGGCGGCGCCGGCCGAAAGCATAATGCACCAGGCATAGATGAGCAGCACAGCCTGTTTTTGGTTGTAGCCTTCTTGGATCAGGCGGTGGTGGATGTGGCCCTTGTCGGCCTGCCCGATGCTAATGTGGGCGCGCTTGCGGCGCACGATGGCGCTAAACGTGTCGATGATAGGCACGCCGGCAACGATGAGCGGGATGATAAGCGAGGTGAGTGCGGCGGTGCGGCTCACGTTGAGCAGCGAGATGGAGCCCAGCGCAAAGCCCAGCAGCAGCGACCCCGAGTCGCCCAAGAAGATGCTTGCGGGGTTGAAGTTGTAGTGCAAAAAGGCTAGACAGGCGCCAAAGAGCGCAATAGAGAGCGCGGCGGCGTCGATGCGGCCCGAGAGCACGGCCATTGAGAACATGGTGAATGACGCGATGCCGCAGATGCCCGTGGCCAAGCCGTCGAGGCCGTCGATGAGGTTAATGATGTTGGTGAATGCCACCAGATAGATCACGGTGATGGGGTAGGCGAGCCATCCGAGCATGATCTCGCCGGGGGCAAACGGGTTGACGATGACGCCGATTTTTAGGCCGCCGATACAGGCGATAAGCGCGGCGAGGACTTGTCCGGCCAGCTTTTGCTTGGGCGTGAGCTGGAAGACGTCGTCGATAGCGCCGGTCGCAAAGATGACGGTAAAGGAGAGCGCCAGCATGGGATAGCTAATGTGAAGGCGCGGGTGCGGCACCAGGACGGGTGGCCAGCCTAGGTACCAGGTGCCTAGGATTTGCACAATGCAGGCAACGACCAGGCCCAAAAACACCGCCGCTCCGCCCAAACGTGGGATGGGCTTGGTGTTGATGCGGCGCTTAGAAGGATAGTCGACGGCATCGAGCTTAATTGCCAAGCGCTTGACCAGGGGCACCGCGAGGAAGGTCGTGATAAAGGCCGCCGCTGCCACGCATAGGTACGGTATGTAGCTCGGGGATGAAGCCATGAATCTAAAAACCGCCAAGCGTCGAAGGAAAAGGTCAGAAGAACGCCATGCGCAAAGGGCATAGCCGAACCATAATACTCGACCAAGGGGGGTGCATGGAATTGCACGCAGCGATAATCACGCGCTTACCAGATATTGGGATGTTGTCGATAGCTTGTCGGGATGCCGGCGGGGATTCATATGGACTGTAATGGTGATTTTCGGCAAAAGAAAACCACCCCCCACGTTACGAAAATGAACCCACCTAAAACAGGTGGGTGCCCTCATCGACTGTTCCAGCGTCCTTAACAACGAAGGATACCTGTACTAGGTACGACTGTGTGGGCTCCCTAAATAAACGCGACGGTTCACCCAGTTGCTCCGCGGGGGGCGGAATACCTACATCATAAAGCGGCACTTTATCGATTCCAGTCTTGACATTACAAAAATCGTGTCGGACGATTACGGCGCCTTAGGCTTGGAGCCGTCTGCGCGGTCCGGGCCTTAATGTTTGAGCTGCTGAATCGTTGTTTTGGAGCATGTTTTTATGCCGACGTCGTTGACCGAACTTTTTTCGCCCGCCTGCCATTTGTGTCCGCGCCGTTGCGGTGCGGCGCGTGATGAGGGTGCGCGTGGCGTATGCGGTGCCGACGACACGCTTAAGGTCGCTCGCGCGGCGCTTCATATGTGGGAGGAGCCGCCTATCTCGGGCGAAGCCGGTTCGGGCACGATCTTCTTTAGCGGCTGCTCGCTTAAATGTATCTACTGCCAGAATCACGAGATCTCGACCGGCAATTTTGGGCTTGAGATTTCGCCTGAGCGCCTGGTCGAGATTATGCTGGAACTGCAGGACCAGGGTGCCAACAACATCAATTTGGTGACGGCGACGCACTATGCGCACCTATTGCCTGCCGCGATTGTCGCAGCGCGGGAGCGCGGGCTGGACATCCCGATTGTCTACAACACGAGTGGTTACGAGCGCGCGAGTGCCGTGGCGGCGCTGGGCGACCTGGTCGATGTGTGGCTCACCGACTTTAAATATGCCGATGCTGGGCTTGCGCAGTCGCTTTCTCATATTAAGGATTACCCGCGCGTGGCCGTGTCGGGCCTGGCACAGATGGCGTGCGAGATCGAGCGCCGCGGGGGAGAGCTGGTGGACGAGGACGGGCTCATGAAGCGCGGCATCATCGTGCGCCACCTGGTGCTGCCGGGGCATGCGGACGATTCGTGCCGCGTTCTGGACCTGGTGTGGCAGACGGTGGGCGACGTGCCGATCTCGGTCATGAACCAGTACACGCCCAATGCCCTCATGCGCGAGCAGGGCGGCGATCTGGCGCGTGCCGTGACGCGCGAGGAGTACGAGCAGGTGCTCGACCATGCCGATGACTTGGGCTTTACGACGATGTTCTGGCAAGAGGGCGGCGCTGTAGATGAGAGCTTCACCCCGGCCTTCGACACCACCGGCGTCCTTACCAGCGCAAAGTAGCACGTTCGCCGATGATTTTTCTGGGACGGGGATTAAAAAATCATCGAGAGGATCGCCTGTTCGAAAAGTTGTCAAAATAGCCGCGCCCCAAAAAGACTGGTTATTGGGCGTTGACAGTTGGCGAGCCGTAGGTAAAATATCGACTTGTCCTGGGGACGTAGCTCAGTTGGGAGAGCGCTGCCGTCGCATGGCAGAGGCCGAGGGTTCGACTCCCTTCGTCTCCACCCTTGGATTTGATAAGCCGCTGACATTGTGTCGGCGGCTTTTTTTAAAAGAAAGGGCTATACCATGGCCGAGCTTGAGTCCCAACCATTGTCCGACGAGGAGCGCGCCGAGTTGGAAGAGCTCCGCGCTGAGAAGGCCCGCCGCGAGGCTCGGGAAGAGGCCCGTCGCGAGCGTGAGGAGCTGACTGCCCTGCGTGCCGAGCGTGCGAAGGCCGAGGAGGCCGCCTCGAACGCCGCATCCGAGCGCAAGCCCGCGCCCGCACCCAAGCCCGCTGCTGCGAAGCCTGCACCTGCCGCGCCCAAACCTCAGCCTAAAAAGGCCGCTCGTCTTAAGTCCGTCGAGCCCAAGCCGAGCCGTGACGAGATGACCTTTGCCCAGCGCATGGTTACCTCCAAGGAACCTACGGGCGAGAACGAGATCCCTGGCATGGCGCCGGCTCAAAAAATCATCATTGTCCTTGCCCTCATCGCGTTTGTCATCTTTATGGGCTACACGATCCTGACCAGCATGGGCCTGCTCTAACCGATTTGCATCGGGCGTCATGTCCGCATGCTCTGCTCTCGTCCAGCCCTCAAATTCTGCACCACACATCCGAAAGGTCGCCCCATGGCTTTGACCGACATCTCGCATCCCACCGACATTGCAATGCTCACCGATCTGTACGAGCTCACTATGGCCCAGGGCCTGTGGGAGAGCGGCAAGGCCAATGAGCAGGGTTGTTTTACCGCGTTTTACCGCGACCATCCCTTTGGCAGCGCTTATGCCGTCATGTGCGGCACCGCCGAGTTGCCCGAGCTGGTCGAGAACCTGCGCTTTACGCCCGAGGATATCGACTACCTCGCATCGCTTGAGGCCCCGGCCGGCGGCGCGATGTTCAAGTCCGCATTCCTCGACTACCTGCGCGATTTTCGTGCGCATGTAAATATCGACGCCGTGCCCGAGGGCGAGCTCGTCTTTCCGCGCGAGCCCATGGTGCGCGTCACCGGTCCTGCGCTCGAGTGCCAGCTGCTCGAGACGGCGCTGCTCAACATCGTCGGGTTCCAAACGCTTGTCGCCACCAAGACGGCGCGCGTGGTGCTCGCCGCCGACGGTCGCCCTGTGGCGGAGTTTGGCCTGCGCCGAGCCCAGGGTCCCGATGGCGGCCTGGCCGTTGCGCGCGCGAGCTACGTTGCCGGCTGCTCCTCTACGTCCAATGTGCTCGCCGGCCGCCGCTACGGTATTCCCGTCTTTGGCACGCATGCGCACAGCTGGGTGATGAGCTTCGATTCCGAGCTCGAGGCCTTCCGTGCCTTTGCCAAATCGAGCCCCAAGAACTGCACGCTGCTCATCGACACCTATGACGTGCGCGAGGGCTGCGAACATGCCATTACGGTTGCCAAGGAGATGGAAGCGGTGGGCGAGCGCCTGTCGGCCATTCGCATCGACTCCGGCGACCTCGCCAAGCTCTCCAAGTATGTTCGCGGCCGTTTTGATGCCGAGGGCCTGCCCTATGTGGGGATCTCGGTTTCCAACGATCTGGACGAGTACACGATTCAGTCGCTGCTCGACCAGGGCGCGCCCATCGACAGCTTTGGCGTGGGTACCAAGCTTGCGACCTGCTATGACCAGCCGGCGCTGGGCGGCGTGTACAAGCTTTCCGCCCGCCGTGCGAGCGAGGCAGATCCATGGACGCCGGTGGTCAAGCTCTCCGAGCAGCCCTACAAGCGCACGATCCCGGGCGTGCAACGCGTGCGTCGTTATTACGACGGTTTTGGCGGCCCGGTTTGCGACATGATTTACGACGAGGGCCATCTGGCGGGGGAGGGCGCCGCGCGCGGCAATACCCTCGTGGCCGTGAATGATGCCGCCCTGGTGACCGACGTGTCCGAACTTGAGTATCGCGAGCTGCTGGTGCCGATCGTGCGCGATGGCAGTGCGGTGGCTCCGCGTGAGAGCATCCAGGACGCGCGCGAGCGCTGTGCTTGGGCGCTCGATCATCTGGACGCAGCTTTCAAGCGCTTTCTGTACCCGCAGACCTATGTGGTGGGCATGGAGCAGGGCCTGGCTCAGGTGCGCGACGAGCTCGTGCGCAAGAACATGGCCGCGGCCTCGGCTTTCCCCTGGGCAAAATGATCCGCATGCGACGGAGGAAAACGTATCATTTTCTCGCTCGCCCGTTCGCCCGTTCGCTGAACAGTCGATTGGTTTGACGTATGACGACTTCTTATAAAACGATGGTGGTAAAGATCGGTTCGTCCACGGTGGTGGGCGCCGACGGCAAGGTCAACCGCGCCTTTATCGGCGGGCTTGCCGATCAGGCCGCAGCGCTGCGCAAGCTCGGCTGGCGTCTGGTCGTGGTGAGCTCGGGCGCTATCGCCTGTGGCTATCCCGTGCTGGGCTTCGACCGTAAGCCGGTCGGCGACCTGCCGAGCCTGCAGGCCTGCGCTTCGGCCGGCCAGTGCATTATCTCGTCGGCCTACGACGAGGAGTTTCATGCGCGCGACCTGCTCACCTCGCTCGTGCTGCTCACGCGTCACGACACGGCGCGCCGTACGTCCTACCTGCACGCGCGCGACGCCCTGCTGCGCCTGGTGAAGCTTGGCGTGGTGCCGGTCGTCAACGAGAACGATACCGTTACCGTCGATGAGATCAAGTTCGGCGACAACGACACACTGGCGGCGCTTGTGAGCTGCCTGGTTTCTGCCGATCTGTGCGTGACGCTCTCGGACATCGATGGCCTCTATACTGCCAATCCGCATGAGGACCCCACGGCCGAGTTTGTTCCTGTCGTGCATAAGATCGATGCCAAGATTATTGCCTCGGCGGGCGATTCTTCCACATCGGTGGGCACGGGCGGCATGATTACCAAGATTCGCGCGAGCCGCATCCTGATGACGGCGGGCATTCAGAGCGTGATTTGCTCGGGCGAGGAGCCCGATGCGCTCGTGCGCCTCGCCCGCGGCGAGAGCGTGGGCACGCTGTTCGATCCGCCGGCGGAGCGTCTGGACATCGCACCCCGCAAGCTGTGGATCGCACTGGGCGACAAGGCGCATGGCTCGGTGACGGTCGATGATGGTGCTGCGAAGGCGCTGGTCAGCCGTGGCTCTTCCCTGCTTGCGGTGGGTATTCGCGAGGTCGATGGCCAGTTTGCCGAGGGCGATGTGCTCGACGTGTGCGACCCGAGCGGTATGGTTGTCGCCCGCGGTATCGCCGAGGCCGATTCGGACGTGCTGGAACTTGCTGCCGGTCGCCGCCAGGACCAGATCGCCAGCAACCGCCTGCTCGCTAACCTGGCCGAGAAGCCGGCGATACACAGGGATAACTTGATCGTATTTGCATAAAGAAAGACAGCGCTGCGGATCGTTTCCCGCAGCGCTGTCTTTCTCGTGCCGGCACCTGGGGACGTTTCTTTTGTGCCGGCAGGTGGGGACACTCCTTTGCTAGAAGATTCGGCGCAGGTCTCCGCGGTTGAGGGCCTCGTCGAAGAGGTGCTTGAATACCACGCTGCCGTGCAGGCCGTCGTGCTCGAACTCGTTGGTCACCCAGGCATGCGAGTTGCCCACGCGGCTGAGCGTATCAAGCTGCAGGCCCGAATCCACGTACATGTCGTCGAAATACACCGCGGCCTGCAGGGGCACCTCGTTGCACGCCAGTCGCTGCGGGTCGTAGATCTTGTCCCAGCTGGTGTCTTCCATCAGCAGGTCCATGGCGGGCTTGAAGGGCTTGAGCTCGGGCATCTGCTCGAACATCCACGGGAACATGGCCTCGCCGGTAAACATGAGCGGGCGCGCGAGTGTGTCGAACTCGGCACGATGGGCCTTCTCCTCTGCTGCGGCCCAGCGAATGGGCATGGTGTCGCCGTCGGCGTAGATAAACTCCTGCAGTGTCCAGTACAGCGGGTTCGTGCGTGTGTTGGTGCGCTCGAAGGCGCGCATCAAAAAGCTGTCGGATACCGAGGAGCCGCAGCTCAGCGTACCGTCGTCAGTAACAAAAGCGTGATCGATAGTCCAATGCATGCGCTCAAAGCTCGGCTTCATGCCAAAGTCGCTGCCCATGAGCTGTAGGCGCTCGACCGTCATCGGCGAGCCGTCGGGCAGCACGGGCTTCTGTGCCTCGAGCGCATCGGCCAGGGCTGCCACGCGCTCGACGTCGGCGGGGTAGCGGTCGTAATACTGCTGCGTCTTGGCGGCCATGCGCGGGAAGGTGTGCGCGTAGACCTCGCTGGCGCTCGCCGGCACGTGGGGGATGCCGCCGCAGGTAAAGCTCGCCGCCACGCCCTCGGGGAAGAGCGACAGATAACTCAACGTCAAAAAGCCGCCGTAGCTCTGGCCGAGCGTGACCCAGGGCTTGCCGCCAAAGCCCACCAGACGCAGGTACTCAAAATCGCGCACGATGGAGCTGGCGAGGTGGCGCTTGAGGAAGTCGGCCTGCGAGCGTGCTGTATCGGCGCCGGCGGCCGTTGCGCGATCGCCCAGTGCCTTGATCGTGCGTCCGTCCACGCAGCTACTGCGTCCGGTGCCGCGCTGGTCGGGAAGGACCACGCGGAAGTGCTTGACGGCCTCCTCGATCCAGCCGTCGCTTGTAGGCGACAGCGGACGCGGGCTCTCGCCGCCGGGGCCGCCCTGCAAAAACAGGAGCAGCGGCAGATCGTCGTTGATGCGGTCAGGCGCGCAAACCACGCGGTAGAAGAGCTTGATGCTCTCGGGCGCGCCGGCGATTGGTGCCGGCATAGCGCCGCGGCGCATGGTGCTGCCGACGGCCAGGAGCATCGGCTCCAGGCCGCGCCAGTCAAGGGGGACGTCGATGCTGTGGTCCTCGACATAAAGGCCGGGGACGTGGTACGAAGTGATGAGGGCCATGTGAGTCTTCCGTTCGTTGCGGTGTTTCGGGTTGACCAATTCTACCGCCGCGGGCGAGGCCATGCGCAAATCGGCTACCATGGTTGCAAACTTCTAGGAGAAAGGGCCGCCCATGTCGGTCGATATAGCCACGTATGTCCACGATCTTGCCGTTGCCGCCAAGGCAGCGTCGGCCTCGCTTGCCACGGCGAGCGATGAGCAGCGTCAGGAGGCCGTGCGCGCCATGGCCGCAGCACTGCGCAACGGTGTTGACTCCATCGTCGCCGCTAACGAGCTCGATATGTCCGCCGCACGCGATGCGGGCACTTCGGCCGGTCTGCTCGACCGTCTGCTGCTGACGCCTGAGCGCGTCGAGGGCATGGCCGCCGGCCTGGAAAAGCTCGCCGAGCTGCCCGATCCCGTCGGCCGCGTGCTCGACCACCGCGTGCTTGCGAGCGGTGTGGACCTGACCCGCGTGAGCGTGCCGTTGGGCCTGGTCGCCATGGTCTACGAGGCGCGCCCCAACGTGACGGCCGACGCCGCAGGCATCTGCATCCGTACCGGCAACGCCTGCATTCTACGCGGCGGCTCGCTGGCCTATCACTCGTGTGCCATGATCGCCGAGCTGCTGGCCGATGCGCTCGAGGCCAAGGGCTTCCCGCGCGAGGCCGTGTCGATGATCGAGTCCACCGACCGCGAGGCCACCGGCGAGCTCATGAAGCTCCGCGGTATTGTCGACGTACTCATTCCGCGCGGAGGTGCAGGCCTGATCCAGCGCTGCGTGCGCGAGTCGCTTGTGCCGGTGATCGAGACGGGCACGGGCAACTGCCACATCTACGTGCATGAATCCGCCGACTTTGATAAGGCGCTCAACATTATCGTTAATGCCAAGACCCAGCGCGTAGGCGTGTGCAATGCCGCCGAGTCGCTGCTGGTCGACCGTGCTGTGGCCGATGCGTTTTTGCCCGCGGTCGTGACCGTGCTGCATGACCACAGCGTGCTCATTCACGGCGACGAGGCAACCTGCGCCGCATGCGCCGATGCCGGGCTTGCCGAGGGTGATGACTACGTTGCCGCGACTGAGGAGGACTGGGGTCGCGAGTATCTGGCGCTCGAGATGAGCGTGAAGGTCGTGGCGAGCGAGGACGAGGCCATCGCACACATCAACCGCTACGGCACGATGCACTCCGAGGCCATCGTTGCCGAGGACACGGATGCTTGCGAGCGCTTCCTGGATGCGGTCGATGCCTCGGCCGTGTACGCCAACGCCAGCACGCGCTTCACCGACGGCGGCGAGTTTGGCCTGGGCGCCGAGATCGGCATCTCGACCCAAAAACTCCACGCCCGTGGCCCCTTTGCCGCCGAGGCCCTCACCACCTACAAATACAAGCTCCGCGGCACCGGCCAGGTCCGCCCCTAAACCCCTCGTAAACGAAAACCACCACAAAGGTGCCTGTCCCCTTCGTGGTGGTTTTAGGTGGCGTGGGCGGTTAGGCCTGGAAGGTATCGCGGTCGGGGGCGAAGGACTGCATGGCCGCGATGGTGCGGTCAAAGAGCTCGGGGAGCTCCCAGCCCAACATCTCGGCGCCCTGCGAAATCACGTCGCGCGAGCAGCCGGCGGCAAAGCACTTGTCCTTGAACTTCTTCTTGAGCGACTTGGTCGTAAAGTCCATAACGCTCTTGCTCGGGCGCATGATGACTGCAGCGCCGATCAGGCCGGTGAGCTCATCGCAGGCAAACAGGATCTTTTCCATCTGCAGCTCGGGCTTGGGCAGCGAGGTGTTGAAGTCGGACGTGTGCGTCTGGATGGCGCGAATGAGCTCTGGAGACGCACCTTCGCCCTTAAGAATCTCGGCAGCATAGATGGTGTGGTTCATGGGGTCGTCCTCATGCTCCTCCCAATCCAGGTCGTGCAGCAGACCGACGATGCCCCAAAACTCCTCGTTCTCGGGGTCGAACTCGCGCGCAAAGTAGCGCATAGTGCCCTCGACCGTCTCGCCATGGGTGATATGGAACGGGTCCTTGTTGTGCTCGTTGAGCAGTTCGAACGCGCGGTCGCGGGTGATTCCGGCGGTAAGCGGCTCTGCCATAGGAGACTCCTTGTGCTCGTGGGTATCGATAAGAATGAATACTACTAGAACAAGAAAACCACCACAAAGGTGTCTGTCCCCTTTGTGGTGGTTTTGGCGCGGTTGGGTTAGTTGAGGGCGGCTTGGGCTAGGCGGGCTTCGGCGGCCTCCTCGGTGACGCCCAAGGCCACGGCGAACTCCTCGATGGAGCGGCGCTTGGCTTCCTTGAGTACGCGCATGTAGTAGGAGCTGGGCTTTTTATCAGCTTCCTCGGCCTGGCGAATGCGGTACATCATGGTCTTTGCCACGCGGACCGTCTCGGGCGCGCCCAGCTTGAGCTGCTGCTTAAAGTGCGTCTCCTCAAGCGAGCTGTTGCGCTCGGTAAAGGTGTCGCACTCCAGCTCGTCATAGTGGCTCAGCAGGTGCTCGGCATCTTGCTGCGAGATGGCGGCGTGCAAACGGTCGGCCTGCGCCACGGGGTACATGAGGATCGTCTGCGCATGTCCCTGCTTGGTCTCGAGCAGCAGCATGGGCTGCGGTGTGTCGTCCCTAAAACCGACGACGGTGCAGACTCCCTGGCCCGGATGAATGACGTGTTGACCGATTGAGAACATGCTACCTCCAACTTATACGAATTTACGTATGTCTAGAATAACACGCTGACGTGCGCAAACCCTTACTTTATGCAGGAAAAGCACACAACTCTGATAGGTAAGAGTATTCGATAACAGACGCAGCTCATTCACACCTTTATGCATTTTCAACGCCTGCATAATCTGCAGGCAGACCGGCATCTTTGAGTGACTCCATACAAGCTGTAGTCAATTTTGTGCATATGCAATATCGATTGGCTTTACCCTGCGACAGTGCCCGTCGCTTGTGATAGAGTGCTACAAACTCTGGCTTTTGCCCTACGAGTGACCAAGAGCTCGGGGGCTTTAACACAAGGAGGATCTATGCCCGAGAAGATTGAAGAGCTGGTACGCGCTGCGCTTGCTGCGGCCCAGGAGGCCGGCGACCTTTCCGCATTTGAACTTGACGATTGCGCTATCGAGCGACCGGCTGACACTTCTCATGGCGAGTGGACCTCTACCATGGCCCTGAAGTCCGCCAAGCTGGCCCACTGCGCCCCGCGCAAGATCGCCGAGGCCATCGTTGCCCATATGCCCGAGGACCCCGCGATCGAGAAGGTCGAGATCGCAGGCCCCGGCTTCATCAACTTCTACCTCTCCGTTGCCGTCAAGAATGCCATCTTTGGCGAGGCTCGCGAGAAGGGTATGGACTTCGCTAAGTCCAACGTCGGTGGTGGCCTGAAGACCCAGGTCGAGTTCGTTTCCGCCAACCCCGTCGGCCCCATGCACATCGGCCACGGCCGCTGGGCCGCGCTGGGCGACTCGCTCTGCCGTGTTATGGACCACGCCGGTTACGACATCCAGCGTGAGTTCTACATCAACGACCACGGCTCTCAGATGAACACCTTCGGCAACTCCATCAGCACGCGCTATATGCAGCTTGCCGACATCATCGCCAAGCAGGGCGTGGATATCGACGAGGCTCACAAGCTGCTGATCGCCGACCGCGACGCTTTCGTTGCCGACGAGAACGACGAGCATCCCGAGACCCATCCGTACCAGGATAACTTTGCCGAGACCCTGGGCAAGGACTCCTACGGCGGCGACTACATCATCGACGAGGCCGCCGAGTTCTGGCGCACCGACGGCGATAAGTGGGTCAACGCCGATCCGCAGGAGCGCATGGAGGGCTTCCGCGAGCGCGGCTATGTAAAGATGGTCGACAACATGCGCGACCTTTGCCATGCCGTTAACTGCGACTTCGATCGTTGGTTCTCCGAGCGCTCGCTGTATGTGAAGGACACCGAGGGCGAGACCGCCGGCACCTCCGCCGTCGACCGCGCTTTTGAGAAGCTCGACAAGATGGGCTACCTCTACACCAAGGACGGCGCCCTGTGGTTCCGCTCCACCGACCTGGGCGATGACAAGGACCGCGTCCTGATCAAGTCCGACGGCGAGTACACCTACTTCGCCTCCGACGTTGCCTATCACTGGGATAAGTTCCAGCGCGTCGACCACGTCATCGACATCTGGGGCGCCGACCATCACGGCTACATCGAGCGCGTCCGCTGCGTCTGCGACGCTCTCGGTTACCCCGGCAAGTTTGAGGTTCTGCTGGGCCAGCTCGTCAACCTGCTGCGTAACGGCAAGCCCGTCCGTATGTCCAAGCGCAAGGGCACCATGGTGACCCTGCAGGAGCTCGTCGACGAGGTCGGCTCCGATGCCGCTCGCTACACGCTCATCTCCAAGAGCTCCAACCAGATGGTCGACTTCGATATTGAGGCCGTTAAGAAACGCGACAACTCCAACCCGGTGTACTACGTGCAGTACGCTCACGCCCGTGTGTGCTCCATCCTGCGCCGTGCCGCTGACGTTACGCCCGAGCAGGCTGACGAGATGGGCATGAAGGCCGTCGCCGCCAAGGCCATCGGTGAGAACGTCGATTACTCGCTGCTGACCGACCCGACCGAGCTCGCCCTTTCGCGTAAGCTCAACGAGCTCACCGACCTCATCGCCAGCTGCGCTCGCGACCGCGCCCCGTTCCGTCTGACGCACTTTGCTGAGGAACTCGCCGGCGACTTCCACAGCTTCTACGCTGCCTGCCAGGTTCTGCCGAGCGAGGGCCGTCCCGTCGACCCCGAGCTTTCGCGTGCCCGTCTGGCCGCTTGCGACGCCGTCCGCGTGACGCTCGCCCTGGTGCTCACCCTTGTTGGCGTTTCCGCGCCCGAGCAGATGTAATCTGCGAGTCATTTGACCGTACAGACTTGGTTTAACTAAGCCTTGAAAGCCCGATCTCCCACGGAGGTCGGGCTTTTTGCAAACGCCGACGTATTGACGAATTTGGAACTGCTGGAAATACGAAACTATGCCGGTTTACTACGATGAAATGAGAAATTCCAACCACGCCGGCTTTTCGCAAAAAGTGCAAGGCATCTACCTGCGGTTTTAGTTCAACAAGTTTCGGAGTGGTCGCGGTTGAGCGATTCATCGTAGTAAACCGCCATAGTTTTGGCGGAGGCAGTCAGATTTGTGGGTGTTAAACCAAAGAGTGTCCCTTTTGACTAGTCGTTTAAGAGCGTTCCCAATGACTAAGTTGCAGGTGGCGGCGGTTGTGTTACACTAACGCTGCGTATATGGCGCAATCATCTCGATACAGATCAATGATGTCCGTCGTTTTGAACGGAACTAGACTGTTTAGCCGCCCTGAAGGTTTATGCAGGGAGCATGTGATCACAGGGCTTGAAAAGAAAGTTGAGCAAACACTGTGTCTGATCAACAGCAAGAAAACGAAATAACGACGACGCAAGCCGCTCCCGCTGCACCGGTTGCGTCGGACCAAGTCGCGGCGCCCGCGCAAACGTCGGCTCCTGAGACGCCTAAGGCTGCAACGGCTGAGAAGGCCGTGCCTGCAACTGGTGAGGAGGCTGCTCCGGCAAAGCCCAAGCGTACGCGCCGCACGGCCAAGCCTGCTGCTGACGGCGAGGAGGTCACCAAGCCCAAGCGCCGTACCACGCGCACGACGCGCGTCAAGCGCACCGTTGCAGCTGACTCCTCGGCGCCGATTTCCGATGAGGTCGCGCAGGCACGTGCGTTGGCGCAGATTAGCGAGGCTCAGGTGGTGCGCGCCCGCCGTCGTGCTGCCGAGCGCGAGGCCGCGGCTCTGACCGAGCTTGCAGCTCCGTCTGTGCCCGAGACGCCTGCCGCCACCGAGACCCCTGTCGCCGACCAGCCGACCGAGAAGCCGGTACCGCGCACACGCCGTCGCACGGCTGCTAAGGCCGAGCAGGTTGCCGATCAGGTAACCCCCGAGCTCACTGAGGCTTCGGTCCGTTCTGCGGCAGGGGAGGGCACATCGCCTGTTGAGCCCGCTGCGCCTGTCGAGGCCAGCGAAGTTCCCGTTGTCGATCCGGCTTTGCGCCCGCACCGTCGCGGTCGCAAGCCCAAGGCTTTCGTCGAGGCCGAGAAGGCCGCAGCCGCAGCCGCCGCCGCTCGGGATGCTGCGGCGACCGCCGAGCCTGCAACCGCTGCCGACGCGCCCGTCCAGGATGCTACGACTTCCGAGGCCGTTTCTGCCGATGTCGAGCCCGCCGACGTCCGTCCTGGTCGCAGCCATCGTACTGCTGCTAAGCGCACGTCCAAGGCCAAGGCTGCCAAGAAGGGTGCGTCCGAGGTTTCCGCCGAGACGACCGCCGATGCATCGACTGATGCCGCCGAGCCCCAAGACGTCGAACAGTCTGCGTCCGAGAAGCCCAAGCGCGGTCGCAAGAAGTCCGCTAAGGCCAAGGCCGTCGAGCAGCATGCCGAGGCCGAGCCGCAGGGCGATTCCAATGCCGAGGCCAGCGATGATGCTTCGGCTAACGAAGACGCCTCCGCAACCGATGGCACCGCCCCCGTCGAGACCGAAGAGAGCGCTCGCCCCAACCGCCGTCAGCACAAGCGCAACGACGAGCGTAATGACCGCAACGAGCGCAAGGACGAGCGTAACAACGATCGCCGCAACCGTCAGCGCGACCGCAAGCAGCGCAATAAGGAGCGCAATGCCGCTCCGACTGAGCCCACGCTTTCGCGCGAGGAGCTCGCGGCCATGAAGGTCGCCGAGCTGCGCGAGAAGGCCAAGGAGTTCGAGATCGAGACGACCGGCAAGAAGAAGGCCGAGCTCGTCGAGGAGATCTACACTACCGCCGCAAAGGCCGAGGGTTTCCGCGATATCAAGGGCATTCTGCAGATTCGCCCAGACAGCTCCGGCATCATCCACGCCCATGGCTACATGAAGTCCAACGACGACGCCTTCGTGCCCGCATACCTCATCCGTTCCGCGCGTCTGCGCACGGGCGATGTCATCGAGGGCTCGCTGCGTCCTTCGCGCGGCGGCGACAAGCGCGCCGGCCTCGCCAAGATCACGACCGTCAACGGCATGGATCCTGAGCAGATTCGCAATCGCCCCAAGTTCGGCGACCTCACCCCGGTCTATCCCAACGAGCCGCTGCGCATGGAGCATGGCAAGGATTCCATTACCGGTCGTGCCATCGACATCGTGTCGCCGATCGGCAAGGGTCAGCGTGGCCTGATTGTGTCCCCGCCTAAGGCCGGCAAGACGACGATCCTCAAGAAAATCTGCCAGTCTATCTCGATTAACAACCCCGAGGTGCACCTCATCTGCCTGCTCGTCGACGAGCGCCCCGAAGAGGTCACCGATATGCAGCGTTCCATCAAGGGCGAGGTTGTGGCGTCGACCTTCGATATGCCCGCCGACAACCACACTCGCGTGGCAGAGCTCGTCATCGAGCGCGCCAAGCGCATCGTGGAACTGGGCGGCGATGTTGTAGTTGTGCTCGACTCCATCACGCGTCTTGCCCGCGCCTACAACTTGGCGGCGCCCGCCTCAGGCCGCATCCTTTCGGGCGGCGTTGATTCGGCGGCACTGTATCCGCCCAAGCGTTTTCTGGGTGCAGCCCGCAATATCGAGAACGGTGGCTCGCTCACCATCCTGGCCTCCGCACTCATCGATACCGGTTCCAAGATGGACGAGGTCATCTTTGAGGAGTTCAAGGGTACCGGCAACATGGAGCTCAAGCTCGACCGCGACCTGGCCGATCGCCGCATTTTCCCGGCCATCGACCCTGTTGCCTCGGGTACGCGCAACGAGGACCTGCTGGTCGACGAGCAGATGCGCCCGTTTGTCTTTGGTCTGCGTCGCATCCTCGCCGGCATGAACAATACCGAGCGCGCGGCCGCATCGTTTATCAAGGGCCTCAAGGGCACCAACACCAACCAGGAGTTCCTGGTGCGTTCGGCCAAAAAGCATAGCGACTACGAGCAGACGTTCTAAGTCGTCAACCGCACGCGGCGTTATTGCCGGCGCGATGAAGGGTCGGGGCTTGCGCCTCGGCCCTTTTTATATCGCCACTCGGCGCCAGTTATCGACCATAAGACTGGCAAGCAGCAGGTTTCCCGTTTCAATCCGACATCGTCGCTTGCAATCGACAGGGCGGTTTCGCATAATAGCTTTTAAGCTTCGCGACGGAAAACGCAGATGAAACGAACCATATACCGTTGCTTTGGGGCATAGCCCCGCTTCATCTTCTCTCGCGCAGCCAACTGAATGATGCGATTTGGGTGCTGGAAGATGGGGAGAGCTCATGGCTTCTTCTGATGCAACACAACGAGCAGTCCTTGCAGGACTTTCGTGCGGGATCGGCCTTGCCGCTCCCGTGGTTATGTATGCCGCGACGCTGCCGTTTTCGTCTGTGAACGAGACGGTCGTGGCGGGTGCGGTTCCCTTCGCCGTGGGCGCGGTGGCGGGCGTGGGTATCTATGCCGCCTCGCTGGGTATCTCCGAGTATCGTGCGCAGCGTGAAGAGCGTCTGTTCCAACCCGATGCCATGGGCGGTGCCGCCAATCTCAATCAGCATCAAAGCGAGTTCAAGACCGCCTCGATTCCAGCTCAGCAGCAGGATTCGACTCCTTACGCTGCGGCTTCTGCTTCTCAGGCTCAGGCGGAGCAGCCTACCTCGGCATTCCTTTCCGGCCTGACTGGTGCGTTCCAGCGCCGTCATGCCGATGATGGTGTTCCTACCATCGCTCGAGCCGCAGATGCTATGGACGAGGACGAGGCTTGGTCCATGATCGACAGTATGCTCGACGACGATTCGCCGGTGAGCTGCGACCCTGCACACTCGCGCGACGTCTATCAAGTCGCCATCGACGAGCTCACCAACGGCGGGCAGACCGGCTCCTTCAATCGCGACGACATCGCCGCCGCGGCACGCGCTGTGTCTGGTTCCCAGGCCGCTCCTGCGGGCAGCACGGCGGCTTTCGTGGCACTCGTTGCCAACGCGGCAGCCAATAACGCCTACAACGCTACCTCGGCGGACGCGAACGCTTCTGCCGACAATTCGTACGTTGATGAAGCCATGACTGCGGACGAGGAGGCCGTTGCCGCCCGCCGTGCCGCCGAAAGCTCGCTGTGGGGCGCTCCTGCCCAGCAGCAGGCGGCTGAGGCTGCGCCGTACAATGCAAACCTCGCCAGCATGCCTATCATCTCCGGTGCCGCGGACATCGATCTTGATGACCTCGATGAGCCTGCAGCCATCACCGCATCGATTGATGTCCAAGATCGCATCGACACCGGCGACCTTCCGGACGCCTCGCTCGAGGTTGATGTCCCCATGGCTGATTACTCGGGCCACGAGGACATGTGGGCCGCCGCCACCGCGATTCTGGATGAGATTGACGAGCCTGCTCCTGTTGCAGCCCCCGCTCCCGTCGCTGCCCCTCAGCCTGCTGCCCCCGCCTATGTCGGCCGTCACAGTGCTGTGTTCCCCGAGGATACTGCCCGTATCTCGCGCGAGAGCATCGAGCGGGCCGAGGCTATTGCCGCCGGCATTATGGAAAACCGTCGTCACGAGCGCGTCAATCAGATCCTCGAGGAAGAGATCGAGCGCCTGCAGTCCTCAACCGCCAAGCGTACGGGCCGTGCCTATCTGAGCGTTATCGAGGGCGGTACCGCCAGCTTCGCGCCGCTCCGTGCGGAGGCATAACTTCTGCATGGTTAAGATCAATCGAAAATGGGCGGTTGTAACCTGCCTGATGGCGCTCTTGATCTGGGGCAATTCGCTGGTTCCCGGCTCGGGGTCGGGCTCGCTGAGCCTAACGGTCATGGAAGCTATCCGCGGTTTCCTGCACAGCGTGGGACTTCCATATGAATGGGTGACCAACTTTGTTGTTCGCAAGTGCGCGCATTTTACCGAGTATATGGTGCTCGGCATCTTGGCAACGCACGCCTTTGATTTTGAGGGCCGGCGCACCTTTGACGTGCTGCTGCCCACGGCGGTGTTCCTGCTGCTGATTCCCTCGATCGACGAGACGATTCAGCTCTTTGTGCCGGGACGCGCCGGCATGATCACCGATGTGATGATCGACTGCTGTGGAGCGGCAACGGGCGTTGTGCTCCGATATCTACTACGATCGCTCATATGTGCCAAAAAGGCCGCCTAGGACGTATGTTTGGTCCTAGGCGGCCTTTTTTATTTGAGGGCTTATATGGGGCGTGGTGGCGTCGTTCCGTAGGTTGGATTTGCCGAGCGCGCCACGCCCTGTGGGTGCGTCTGCTACTGAAGCGCCTGTGCGCCCAGGGCCAGGCAGCCCATAATGCCCTGCTTGCCCTCGAGGCTGTTGTTGACGATGTAGTTATCGATGTCGTTGACCTCGGGCGTGACGATATAGCCGTTGAGCATCTCGGCGCACTTCTTGCGTGCGAGCGGCACGATGGGGGTGTGGTCGGCCACGCCGCCGCCGATGATGATCTTTTGCGGCGCGTAGCACAGCGTGTAGGTCATGAGTGCTTGTGCCAGATAGCCGGCGAGCAGGTCCATGGCCTCCGGGTCATCGGCCATGTCTCCGGCGCTCTTGCCATCCCAGCGCTTTTTAACGCCGGGGCCGGCGATGAGGCCCTCGAGGCAGTTGTCGTGGAAGGGGCAGGCGCTATGCTCGCCGATGGTGTCGCGCGGGTCGCGCGTGACCAGGATGTGGCCGGCCTCGGGATGCATCATGCCGTGCACGAGCTTACCGCCCGAGAGCACGCCGGCGCCCACGCCGGTGCCGATGGTCAGGTAGACCACATCGGTAAGGCCCTTGGCGCAACCAAACGTGACCTCGCCTAGGCAGGCGACGTTGACGTCGGTATCGTAGCCGCAGGGGATATTGAGCTCGTTTTGGATAGTGCCCAGCAGGTCAAAGTAGCGCCATGCCGTTTTGGGCGTCTCCAGGATCTTGCCGTATTGGGGCGAGGCAGGGTTGACTGCGGTGGGGCCAAAGGCGCCGATGCCCAGCGCGGCGATGCCCTTGTCGGCAAACCACGCGTTGACGGCCTCGACGGTCTCCTGCGGGGTCGTGGTCGCGATCTGCTCACGCTCCAGGACCGTACCGTCCGCATAGCCCGTGGCGCAGACCATCTTGGTGCCGCCGGCCTCGAGCGCTCCGATAAGCTGCTGCTCTGCCATAGTATTCCTTTCTCTGGGACGAGTTGCTCCGTGACTAAAGTATAGAGCTCTAAACCATTTAAGAAAGCGCTATAGAAAGAAGCCTCGCAACGCGGCGGGCGGTGCGGGGCTTCTTTGGTTACTTTAGTTGCCGGGCCGTCCTTACCCGCGCGGCTTGATTTTATCACGTAGCGACTTGAGGTTCTCCAGCGCCGCGTTAAGCGTCTCGTCTCGCTTGGCAAAGTGGAAACGAATCAGGTGGTTGACGGGCTCGCGGAAGAAGCTCGAGCCGGGCACGGCGCCCACACCCACCTTAGACGCGAGGTCCTCGCAGAATTCGAGGTCGCTGTCATAGCCAAACTCAGAGATGTCCATCATGACGTAGTAGGCGCCCTGCGGCACGCTATGCTCAAGACCGATGCTGTCGAGTCCCTGGCAGAACAGGTCGCGCTTGGCGGTGTAGAGGTCGAGGACCTCATCGTAATAGCTGTCGTCGAATTTGAGGGCGGTGACGACGGCTTCCTGCAGGGGAGCGGCGGCGCCCACGGTGAGGAAGTCGTGGACCTTTTTGATGCGCTCGGTGATTTCGGCAGGGGCGATAGTGTAGCCCAGACGCCAGCCGGTGATGGAGTAGGTCTTGGACAGCGAGCTGCAGCTGATGGTGCGCTCAAACATGCCGGGCAGCGTGGCCATATAGACGTGCTCGTGGGGCGCGTAGACGATGTGCTCGTAGACCTCGTCGGTGATGCAGTAGGTGTCGTACTTTTTGCAGAGGTCGGCGATAAAGGTGAGCTCATCGCGTGTAAAGACCTTGCCGCAGGGGTTGGAAGGGTTGCACAGGACGATGGCCTTGGGGTCGTTGTCGCGGAAGGCCGCCTCGAGTGTCTCGCGGTCAAAGTCGAATGTGGGCGGGTTGAGCGGCACGTAGATGGGCTCGGCACCCGAAAGGATCGTGTCGGCGCCGTAGTTCTCGTAGAACGGCGAGAAGATGACGACCTTGTCGCCGGGGTTGGTGACCGTCATCATGGCGGCCATCATGGCCTCGGTAGAGCCGCAGGTGACTACGATATTCTCGTTGGGGTTCACCGGCATGCCCATAAAGTGCTCCTGTTTGGCGGCGAGCGCCTCGCGCATGGCCTGGGAGCCCCAGGTGATGGAGTACTGGTGATAGAGCGGCTTGGGATCGGCGGCGATGGTGCTCAGGCTGTTGAGCAGCTGCGCCGGGGGATCGAAGTCAGGGAAGCCCTGCGAGAGATTGACAGCGCCGTACTTATTGGAGATGCGTGTCATGCGGCGGATGACCGAATCGGTAAATCTTGCCGTGCGGTTGGAGAGTTCTTTCATGACGGTCCTTTCGAGGATTTGCAGTGGGGCAAGTTTACTCCTATGAAACCGGTGGGATTTGCTCGAAATGGTCTCGAAAAACTCTTTTCAAAATTCTTGAAAATTGGGGCTTGCATCGCGTGGCGTTCCTTGCAATAATAGTCGAGCGCGAAGCGCACAGGACACGGTGGGTGTAGCTCAGTTGGCTAGAGCGACGGGTTGTGGTCCCGTAGGTCGAGGGTTCGAGTCCCTTTACCCACCCCAGTTCTTGCTTCGTGTTGATATCGGGTCGTTAGCTCAGTTGGTAGAGCAGGGGACTCTTAATCCCAAGGTCCAGGGTTCGACCCCCTGACGGCCCACCACACGATATTTCCTCTAAAGTCCGCCACAACGGACTTTAGCTTTGGGTCGTTAGCTCAGTTGGTAGAGCAGGGGACTCTTAATCCCAAGGTCCAGGGTTCGACCCCCTGACGGCCCACCAAAGCAAGTTAAGACGGTCAACTTCGGTTGGCCGTCTTTTTTTTGTTGACCTTTCATGGGGTCGAACCCGAAAGGGCGCGGAGCTGAGGAAATGCGTAAGCATTTACCAGCGCAGCGCGCAAGGCGCCTTGGCGCCGCAGCGGCCGCCTGCGCAGCAGGCTGACCCCCTGACGGCCCACCCAAAGATCGTTAAAGCGACTGGCTTAGGCTGGTCGTTTTTTTGTTAACCTCGCATGGGGTCGAACCCGAAAGGGCGCGGCCGCTTTCACAGATTGAGTCTACCCTGGGGATCGGTGAAACCGTCAGTACCCTCCTTGAGTTTCTTCTCGTCTGCCTTCACGCGACGCTCGAGCTTTTTTGTATCCTCGGCAGGCGGTAGGTTCTCGGGAACAATTCCGCGGTCGATGAGGCTGCCACGCACGCTCGTGTTGTTCTCGACGTGTTCTTGTTTGATCTGGTCCAGACCGTACAAGTCGTGTTCCTCGGCGTTGAAGGCCGTCATCGAGTTCGTGAGGTCCTTTGCTTTGATGAGAACATCGGCTAGCTTGTCCGCCAATGCAGCACTCTTGGACACACCAAGCTGCCGCTTCATGTCCGCCGTGCTTCTGCCGCCGAATAACGCCTCATCGCCCTTCGACTTGATGATCGCGAATCCTTTGGAGTCCACGCCTCGTTTGAACGCAATGCCCGAGAGCTGTTTCTCTGAATCGGATAGCGAGTGGCACGCCTGCAAGCGCTGAATCTCTGCGAAGCGCTGCTCTATGAGCTCCTGACGGCGTGTCTGCACGGCGAAGTACGCCTGTGCGAGTGCGATTTCGGGCTTGTTTGGGTCTCCGTTTTGGGCGATTAAATAGCATGCGTAGCGCGTCAGCTTGTAGTCTTTTACGGCTCGTTTGGCGATGCCGGCATCTACCATTTTGCTGGCCTCAGCAAAATGGGCGGCAACAGGCATTTTATTGGTGTCACACGATGCCATGGATCTCTTAACTGCAGTCTCAAAATTACGCCATTGGGTGTATCCGAGGGGTTCCATTAAATCGCGTGCGAGCCAATACTCAACGCCGTCTTCTACATGGGCGTAGCTGTCAAGTTCGACACGCCATTTCTCGATATCCCTGCTGTCCATATCTCTTCCTTTCTGTTCGTTTGTCTACGTGGACTATGTCGACTCCGTATTCAGAATGAGTATATTTGCCCGCGCGGACACGAATGGGCCCTGTGTCGCTTTGAGTTCACGGGACCCATTAATATCGAGAAGTTGTGTTCTGCTCTGGAGGGGTGCTCGGCTTAGTCCGCTC
This sequence comes from Collinsella aerofaciens ATCC 25986, assembly GCF_964237925.1. Taxonomy (GTDB): domain Bacteria; phylum Actinomycetota; class Coriobacteriia; order Coriobacteriales; family Coriobacteriaceae; genus Collinsella; species Collinsella aerofaciens_BJ. Next base: position 31,958 of record NZ_CAXSKI010000010.1, read on the forward strand.
GATAGTGCGAACCCAGGCTTTCGGTCCGCTTGCGCATGGCTTTGACCATTTCCTGTGCTAGTTGAATCTGCGATTGCAGGCGGGCGAGGGCAGCGATTTCGCTGTCGTTGGCATGTGGCTTATTTAGAGCCGTGGCTTCGTCTTGCAGGCTTTCAAGCTGTTGCAGGGCCTCGGATAGGCCTGTTTCGGTCCTGTTGATCATGCAAAAGGTGCTCATCGTGTGCCTAAGGCTGTGTGTCAGGCGTTCGGCATCTGTTGCGGCAATGCCGTACTGGGGGAGGGTGATATCCGCCTTCAGGGCCGCCTCAGGCTCTTTCTGCGCTGCAAGGGCTGCCGATGCGCCCGCGATACGTCCGAATACGATGCCGTTGGCGCTTGACAAGCCACCAATGCGGTCGGCGCCGTGCATGCCGCCTGTCGCCTCGCCGCAAGCGTAGAGGCCCTCAACGCCCGTGTGCGCGGTCTTATCGATCTTGATGCCGCCGTTAGCGGCGTGGGCATACATCGCAACGCGCATCTCGTCGGTCGGCGCGATGCCGTGCTCGTCTTGCAGCCAGGTGGCAAAGGTCTGCACAAACTCTGGGACATCCTCGCGGGGGAAGTCGTAGTGGAGTGCCAGGCCTTCGACACCTGCCTGATCGATGACGAGATCGATAGCGCGGGAGGCCAAGCGTGACGTGAAGGGACCATATCCAGAGCGCTGCTCGAGCAGGTCGTCCAGCTTGTCGTCGGCAATATCTACCGGCTGGTCTACGTGCACGTAGCGCCAGGTTTTCTCATTGAAGACCAAGTTACGCCTGGGCTCGATGAAGCCGGGCATCATCTGCATGAACTCTATATTAGTAAGTGTTGCGCCGTGCGCCAGCGCGATGGCCTGCGAGGAACTGAGCACATCAGCCGACGTAAGGCTGCGCTCGAACAGGCCGCCTGTGCCACCGGCTGCGATGACCGTGGCCTCGGCAGCAAAGGGCACGATTCGATTTTCGGTAAGGTCGTAGAGTACGGTTCCGGTTATTCTGCCGTTCGTGTCCTCAACAAGGTCGATAAGCTCATGGCGGGGGAGCAGGCGAATGCCGAGCGACTCGATCCAGGTCGTCAGAGCGTCCTCAAGGGGCTTGCGGGTGAGGCCGCGCCACATGCGCGTCTTGTGGTCAAAGCAGGGGATAAATTGCTTTTGTTGAGCACTCTTGGCGCTTTGCGGACGCTGGAGCTCAACGCCCAGGTCTTGCTCGAGCCAGTCAATCGCTTGGGGAATGCCGTGGACGAACGCTTGGACGAGTTCGGGGTCGGCAACGCCGCCGCCGACGGCCAGGATGGTGTCGATGAGGTCCTGCTCGTCGTCTTCGTTAACGGGTCCGATAAGCCCTAGGCCCCAGGTTCCGGGGAAGAAGCTCGATCCACTCATAGTCTTGCCGGCGCTTGCCACAGTGACGGTTGCACCCGTGCGTGCCGCTTCGATGGCGGCGCAAAGGCCCGCAATGCCAGATCCAATTACCAGTACATCAGTCGATTCCATCGGATTCCTTTCTCGTCCGGCGCATTGTCGCACGGGTGATCGGCAATGGGGCCGCAAAGACTCGGCAAATCGGTAAAGGGCAAATATGGCAGGTGGGCGTCATGGACGCTCTGACGCTCCATCTCATCACATCTTGTATTTCGCCCCAACTGATATATCGGCATTAGCTACCCTGCGACAGCGCAAACAAAAAGAGCCGCTACCTGGGTGGGTAGCGGCTCCAAAGCTCAACTATATGAGCATCGCGCGGGCGCGATTAGGCCTTGAGGGCCTCCTCGACGGCGACAGCGCAGGCGACGGTGGCACCGACCATGGGGTTGTTGCCCATGCCGATGAGACCCATCATGTCAACGTGCGCAGGCACGGAGGAAGAACCGGCGAACTGGGCGTCGGAGTGCATACGGCCCATGGTGTCGGTCATGCCGTAAGAGGCAGGGCCGGCGCCCATGTTGTCCGGGTGCAGGGTACGACCAGTGCCGCCACCAGAAGCGACGGAGAAGTACTTCTTGCCAGCCTCGAGGCGCTCCTTCTTGTAGGTGCCAGCGACGGGGTGCTGGAAGCGCGTGGGGTTGGTGGAGTTACCGGTGATCGAGATGTCGACGTTCTCGTGCCACATGATGGCAACGCCCTCGCGGACGTCGTCGGCGCCGTAGCAGTTGACGGCGGCGCGGGGACCATCGGAGTAGGGGATGGTCTCGACGACCTTGAGCTCGCCCGTGAAGTAGTCGAACTGGGTCTTCACGTAGGTGAAGCCGTTGATGCGGGCGATGATCTGAGCAGCGTCCTTGCCCAGACCGTTGAGGATGACGCGCAGCGGCTTCTTGCGAGCCTTGTTGGCGTTTAGAGCCAGGCCGATAGCACCCTCAGCGGCAGCGAAGGACTCGTGACCGGCCAGGAAGGCGAAGCACTCGGTGTCGTCGGAGAGCAGCATAGCGCCCAGGTTGCCGTGGCCCAGACCGACCTTGCGGTCCTCGGCGACGGAGCCGGGAACGGTGAAGGCCTGGATGCCCTCGCCGATGATGGCGGCAGCCTCAGAAGCGGACTTGGCGCCACGCTTGACAGCGAGAGCGCAACCGAGGGTGTAGGCCCACTCGGCGTTCTGGAAGGCGATGGACTGGGTGTTGTTGACGATCTCACGCGGGTTGAAGCCCTTGTCGGTGCAGATCTGCAGAGCTTCCTCGAGGGAGGCGATGCCGTTGTCGGCGAGGCACTTGTTGATCTTGTCAGCGCGGCGCTCGTAACCTTCGAACGTAACAGTCATAGTTATTTCCCTCCCTTTCTACTCGTGAACCGGGAACACGCTGGCGACGGAGTGAGTCTCCTCGTCGGTGCGCGGGTCGATGTACTTGGCAGCGTTCTCCCACTGACCATAGTGGCCCATAGCGCCAGCGATGGCCTCCTCGGGGGTCTTGCCGGCCTTGACGGCGTCGGTGAACTTGCCGAGGTTCAGGAACTCGAATGCGATGATCTCGTTCTTGTCGTTGAGAGCCATGCGGGTGACGTAGCCCTGAGCGAGCTCGAGGTAACGAGCGCCCTTGGCCTTGGTGCCGAACATGGTGCCGACCTGAGAGCGAAGGCCCTTGCCGAGGTCGTCGAGGGAGGCGCCCACGGGCAGGCCGCCCTCGGAGAACGCGGTCTGGCTGCGGCCGTAAACGATCTGCAGGAAGATCTCGCGCATAGCAACGTTGATGGCGTCGCAGACGAGGTCGGTGTTGAGGGCCTCGAGGATGGTCTTACCGGGAAGGATCTCGGAAGCCATGGCGGCAGAGTGGGTCATGCCCGAGCAGCCGATGGTCTCAACGAGGGCCTCCTCGATGATGCCGTCCTTGACGTTCAGCGTGAGCTTGCAGGCGCCCTGCTGAGGTGCGCACCAACCCACACCGTGCGTAAGACCGGAGATGTCGGAAATCTCCTTAGCCTGGACCCACTTGCCCTCCTCGGGGATGGGTGCGGGGCCGTGGTATGCACCCTTGGCAACGGGGCACATGTTCTCCACTTCCTGTGAGTACTGCATGCCTCTCCTCTCTATCGTGTTGGCGTCCCGTCTGGGGGCCGTGGCTGGCGATTGCCGGGCGACCCTTCGAAAGGGACATGACATGCAGCCCCTATAATACCGCGAAATGCACGGAATATTCGGCGAACGGCTCAGTTTTCGTAGCGAGAAGTCCGGAAGTTTTAATTGAAACGGTTTAACTCTATGTTCTGTGGTCGCGAACTTCCGTAGAGGGGGTCCGTCTTTGGCAAGCTTTTGGGCAGCTCTTGTAAGCGTTGCGGGGGTTGACCTGTTGCAACGGTGCCGTTCGCCGCCTGTTTACTGCCTTTGGCCGCGCGAGCGAATTGTTTTGCGTGAATGTTTTGATGGCACGCTTCAATCGTGCTGTATTGGATGGCAAGCAGATCCCGGCGAAGGGAGCGCCATGCAGCGCGTTTGGAGAACGGTTACCGGCTTTTACCATGTCTGTGCCCGCGGTACGGGCAAGCAGCTCATCTTTGAGGGCGATGAAGACCGGTGGGAGTTCTTGGAGCTGATGCGTGAGTGCTGCCGCAAGGCGGGCGTGACGGTTATCGCCTGGTGCCTTATGGGCAATCACGTGCGTCTGGTGCTTGCAGATTACGAGGACGCGATGAGCGCGGCGATGCACCGGCTGCTTTTGACGTACGCGCGGCGGTTCAATAAACGCACGGGGCGCACAGGGCATCTGTTCCAGAACCGTTTTGACCGGCGCTCGCTCGATACCGACTGGCAGGTGATGGAGGCTATTCGCTCCGTTCACGCCGATCCGCAGGAGGCGGGCATGAGCCTAATCGAGCGTTACCCCTGGAGCAGCTTTGCGGAGCATCTGCGCGCTTACGACAGTGATGCGGCAGATGCCACGAGGGGATTTTCCGATCCTTCTTGCGTGCTTGAGCTTTTTGGTTCTGCCGAGGCCTTTGCTGCCTATTCGCTTTCGACGCCCGACAGCGGCGAACCGGCGCTGCGCGATATGAAAGAGACGGAGTGGGAACGCCACGCCTTTGCCAACAAGTTGGCGAAGGAGCTAGGGGTTCCGCTCAACGGGGTTAAAACTGTACCGCCGGCGCAGCGCGATACCGTTATTGTTGGATTGAACAATGCCGGCTTTACAGTGCGTCAGATTGAGCGGTATACCGGGATTGGCAAAAGTACCGTCTCTCGTATCGTGCGCGCCCGCGCGCGAACGGCGATGCGGGCTGGCGGAAACGTGATGTAGGGTCGCCTGTTCACCGCAGCTGGGGTCGTCCATACGCCGCAACCAGCGTTCAAAAGCTTGGTACGGTAACTGCACTTCTTAATATGCATAGAACAATCGTCATCTTGCATAAAATAACAGCTCAGTCCGGGTTTGCCCGTGCCTACCCCCGTCTGCGCCGTGCAAAAAACGGAGTTTTCAGCATCGTGGTGCTGTCGGCACTGCCACAATCTTGCAACACACGGGCCCCTAAGCTATTGATCCCTGCCGTTGCACCCCCGGAGTATGTGCCTGCGTCCCGTCAGACCGCGATGTCTGGTCTAAAACACAATATTTATGCGCCTGGAGACGTTGATTAACGCTTCCGATGCGTATGCACACAGCTTGGCGTGCTGAATACTCGCAAAAATGCACGCAGCATCCTATGGGACCCTTCTGCGGCAGGCGCGAAGCGAGTCGGAGCTCAGCAGAACGGGGCTTGGCGCATTGCTTGGCGGGTCCGGGGCCCTGCCGCAGGCCTTTGGTGCTGTGGAAAACGCCCGTGTTCGCGTCTGCTGTGTGGTAAATGACAGACGGAGCGCCGGACGCGCGGACTTCGTGCGTCCGGCGCTCATTAGGAAAAACAGAGCCGCCCGTATCGGGCGGCTCGGCAATCAAAAACCTTGGATTCGGGGCATACGCTACTGGTTAGTTTACCCCTCGAGCATGCCGTCGAGGGTGCGCCAGGCGAGCTCGGCGCATTTGACGCGGGCGGGCATGTGCGAGATGTCCTGGAGCTGGGCAGCCTCGTCCAGGTCTTCCAGGTCTTCCTCGGAGAGCTGTTCGCCGCGGATCATGGCGAGGAAGAGCCCCGCCAGGCGGCGCGCCTCCTCGACCGTCTCGCCGGTGATGAGGTCGGCCATGATGTCGGCGCTGGCCTGGCTGATGGCGCAGCCATGACCGGTAAAGGAGGCCTCCTCGATCACGCCGTTCTCGACGCGCAGCTGCAAGGTGAGTTCGTCACCGCAGCTGGGGTTGATGCCGTCGTGCTCGTGCGTGGGAGCGTCCATCTCGTACTTATAGTCGGGGTGCGAGTTGTGCTCCATAAATGTGGTGGAGGTGTACAGATTACCCATTGAACGTGCTCCAAACGTGATGCAGACCGGCGATGAACTTGTCAATGTCGGCCTTGTCGTTGTAGAAGGCCACGCTGGCGCGGCAGCAGGCAAGGTTCTCGACGCCCAGCCAGGTGAGCAGCGGCTGTGCGCAGTGGTGACCGGCGCGGATGCAGACGCCGTCCATGTCCATGATGCTCGCGACATCGTGCGGGTGGATACCCTTGACGTTAAAGCTCACGACGCCATGGTGATTGTCCCAATAGATGGAGCCGATAATCTGGACAAAGTCGAGCTGCATGAGTTCGCCCATCAGGTAGTGGACGAGTGCCTGCTCGCGTGCCTGGATGTTTTCGTAGCCCACGGTGTTAACCAGGTAGTCAAGCGCCGCGCCCGTGGCGAAGATGCCGGCGGCGTCCTGCGTGCCGGCCTCGAACTTCTCGGGGACGGGCGCCCAGACGGCGTCCTGCTCGGTGACCGAGTCGATCATCTCGCCGCCGGTAAGCATGGGCGGCATGGCGTTGAGCAGGTCCATCTTGCCCCACAGCACGCCGATGCCCATGGGGCCCATGGCCTTGTGCGCGCTAAAGGCAAAGAAATCGGCTCCAAGGTCGGCCACATCGACCGGCATGTGCGGCAGCGACTGCGCGCCGTCGACGACCAGATAGCCGCCGTACTTGTGCACGAGCTTGCCGAGGTTCTTGACCGGGTTCTCAACGCCCAGGACGTTAGAGACCTGACCCACGGCCAAGATCTTGGTCTTGGGGCCCACCTTGGCAAGAACTTCCTCGGTGGTGAGCTGGCCGGTCTTGGTGGGGTAGAGGTAGACGAGCTTGGCGCCGGTCTCACGGCAGACCTGCTGCCACGGAATCAGGTTGGAGTGGTGCTCCATGATGGTGATGACGACCTCGTCGCCCGGTTCGAGGACCGTGGGCGCAAAGCTCTTGGCGACCAGGTTGAGCGACTCGCTCGTGTTGCGGGTGAAGACGACCTCGTTGGCCTGGGGGGCGCCGATGACGTCGGCGATCTGCTGACGCACCTTTGCGATGGCCTCGGTGGCCTCGACGGACAGCGAGTACAGGCCGCGCAGGGGGTTGGCGTTCATGCGCTGGTAGAAGTCACGCTCGGCGTCGAGCACGCAGGCGGGGCGCTGCGCGGTGGCCGCGCTATCGAGGAAGGCGATCTCGGGGTGCTGCTGGAACAGCGGGAACTGCGCCTTGTAGGGATTGGTCTCGATGTCGACGGTAGGCCAGCCGCGCGAGGCCTCGTCGCTGGCGTCGAGTTCCATGGGCTCGGGGGCAGTACAGGTATCGCATTTAACGTGCTCGGTGTCGATCATGCGAGCTCCTCCTCAAAGTTATCGATCAAGTTGTTGCCCAGGCGGACGACGGCGGCGCGGGTGCGCTCATCGGTGGCGGAAAGCGCAGCGTCCTCCAGCTTGGCGCGGATGAACAGGTCCTCGGCGGCGTTTTGGTCAAGGCCGCGGCAGGCGAGGTAGAACAGCTGCTCGTCGCGGACGTGGCCGATGGTGGCGCCGTGGTTGCCAGCGACGTCGTCCTCGTCGCAGAGGATGACGGAGACGGTTTTGTTGTCGACGCCCTTGTTGGCGAGCAGCACGGTCTCGCGCTCGGTGCCGGTTGCGCCCTTGCAGCCGTGCACGAGGTCGATGGTGCCGCGGTAGACCTTCTTGGACGTGCCAGTCAGCACGCCGTTGGCGTCGATCTCGCACTCGGTCTTACGACCGCGGTGGCGCAGCTCGTAGTTAAAGTCGCGCACCTGTTCGCGGGCACCTAGGTAATCGGTATCGATGGTCACCTTGGCGGTGTCGCCCAGCAGATCGCCGGCGAGGCCGGTGGCGCTGGCACCGGCACCCAGGACGGTGTGCTGCACGTTGACGCGCGCGCCCTCGTCTAGGAATAGACCGGTGTCATCGAGTGCGATCCAGCTGTCATCGAGCGTCTGTGTGCAGGTCACGTTGACGGTGGCGTACTCGTGAGCGCACACGCGCAGCACGGAGCCCACGACGCCTTGGCCGCTGACGGGGGAGTCCAGGGCTAGAGCGAGGTCGAGCGTTGCCTGCGGACGGGCGACGACATCGATAGCGGCGATGGCCGCCGCCGCGTCGGCGCCACTCACGCGCACGGTAACCGTGGCGTGCTGGTATGCGGGCACATCGATGACGATGCACTTGGTGGCGTGGTCGATCAGATAGGTGCAGGCAGCCTCGCCCATGCCGGTCTCGAAGGCTTCGGCAGGGGAGAGCTCCTCCTCGAGCTTGATAGCGCCGGCCTGGTAGACGGAGGTGGCGGGCACGTCGAGCTCGGTCTCGGGCGTGATGCGGGCGCGGTCGGCGGCGTCGCCGGGGGCGGAGGCACGGCGCTCGGGGAAGCGCTCGGCCATGGCGTCCATGGCGGTATCGAAGGCGTCGGCCGTGCCAGCAAACTGCTCTTCCAAGCCCTCAACCTCAACGGCCTCGGCGGGAGCGGCGGAAAGCTCGTCCGAAAGCTCGAGCTTGGTCTGGTTCATCTTGAGCCAACCCCAAGTGGCTGCCGGCATCGCGTTGACATGCTCAAGGGTGGTAGCAGCGGTGTTGGTTTCCTGTTTCATTATCCGATCGCTCCTTCCATCTCCAGCTTGATCAGGTTGTTCATCTCGACGGCGTACTCAAGCGGCAGCTCCTTGGAGACCGGGTTGGCAAAGCCGTTGACGATCATGGTGCGGGCCTCTTCCTCCGAGATGCCGCGGCTCATCAGGTAGAACACCTTGTCGTCGCCGATGCGGCCGATGGTGGCCTCGTGGCCGATGTCGACGTTCTTGGCGCGGATGTCCATGGCCGGAATAGTGTCGGAGCGGCTCTGGTCGTCGAGCATGAGCGACTGGCAGCTCACGGTTGCCTTGGAGCCCTCGGCCTTGGGCGTGGCCACGATAGAGCTACGGAAGGTCTGGATGCCGCCGCTCTTGGAGATGCCCTTGGTCTCGACGGTTGCCGAGGTCTCGGGCGCGTTGAGTACGACCTTACAGCCGGTATCGAGGTTCTGGCCGGCGCCGGCAAAGGTGATGCCGGTAAAGCTCGAGCGGGCGCCGCGGCCGTTGAGCACGCTCATGGGGTAGAGATAACCCACATGGCTGCCGAAGGAGCCACTGATCCACTCGATGTCGCCGTCCTCGTCCACGCGCGCACGCTTGGTGTTGAGGTTGTACATGTTCTTGGACCAGTTCTCGATGGTCGAGTAGCGCAGGTGTGCACGCTTGCCCACAAAGAGCTCGACAGCACCGGCGTGGAGGTTGGCCACGTTGTACTTGGGTGCGGAGCAGCCCTCGATAAAGTGCAGGTCGGCATCGTCCTCGACAATGATGAGCGTGTGCTCAAACTGGCCGGCGCCCTTGGCGTTGAGGCGGAAGTAGCTCTGCAGCGGGAAATCGAGCTTGGTGCCCTTGGGCACGTAGACAAACGAGCCGCCCGACCACACGGCGCCGTGCAGGGCCGCAAACTTGTGGTCGGTGGGCGGGATGAGCGTCATAAACTTCTCGTGAATGAGCGGCTCCCACTGCGGGTCGTGCAGGGCCTCCTCGATGCCGGAGTAGACGATGCCCATCTTGGACGCGGTGTCCTGCATGTTGTGGTAGACGAGCTCGGAGTCGTACTGCGCGCCGACGCCCGCCAAGTAGCTGCGCTCGGCCTCGGGGATGCCCAAGCGCTCAAAGGTGCTCTTGATGTCGTCGGGCACCGACTCCCAGTCGTGCTTTTGGTCGGTGTTGGGCTTGACGTAGGTGACGATGTTGTCCATGTCCAGGCCCTCGATGGAGGGGCCCCACGTCGGGTCGGGAAAACGATTGAAGATCTCGAGGGACTTTAAGCGCAGGTCGAGCATCCACTGCGGCTCGTCCTTCTTGGCGCTGATCTCGCGCACGATGTCGGGCGTGATGCCGGCGTCGAGGCGCTCGAATCCCTCCTCGCCATAGGTGAAGTCGTAGAGGCTGCGGTCGATGTCCGCGACCTCGGTGCGGTTCTTGGTCATTGCGTCGCCCCTTTACGCCTGCTGCTCGGCAACGGCGGACTCGGCCTGGGCGCGCTGCTCGGCGGCCTCGCGCTCGAAGGTCTCAAAGCCGTTCTTGTCGATCCAGGGGATCAGCGAGGCGTCGTCCTCGCGTACGATGTGGCCCTTGACCATAACGTGGACGCGGTCGACATCCAGGTGCTCCAGGATACGCGTGTTGTGCGTGATGATGAGCATGGAGCCGTCGCAGCTCTTGCGGTAGGCGTCCATGCCGTGGCTGACGGTGGAAAGGGCGTCGACGTCCAGGCCGGAGTCGGTTTCGTCCAGGATGGCGAGCTTGGGCTGCAGCAGCAGAAGCTGGAGCATCTCGACCTTCTTTTTCTCGCCGCCCGAGAAGCCCACGCCCAGCTCACGGTTGAGGTAGGCGGTGTCCATGTTGAGCTCGGCCGCGAGCTCCTTGACGCGACGGCGGAACTCCTTGCCCTTCATCTCCAGGCCGGGGCGGCCAGCGATGCTGGCACGCAAAAAGCTCGACAGCGGCACGCCCGGGATCTCGACCGGGGCCTGGAAGCTCAGAAACAGGCCGGCGCGCGAACGCTTGTCGGTGGTGAGCTCGGTGATGTCCTGGCCGTCAAAGACGATGCGGCCGTCGTTGACGGTATAGACGGAGTCGCCCATGACCAGGTGGCCGAGGGTGGACTTGCCGGCGCCGTTGGGGCCCATCAGCACGTGGGTCTCACCGGTGGCGACGTTGAGGTTGACATTGTGGAGGATGGTCTTCTCGTCCACGGAGGCGGTGAGACCATCGATGGAAAGCAGCGGATTTGCGCTCATGCTGTCCCTCTCTGTATATGGTGTACTCATAGGTGTACTAAACCCTAGGAATCTTCTCGGAATAAAGTTACTATGGGTTCGGCGTTAGTCAAGGGAAAACCCGACTAATCCACTCGACTTTTCTAGATGTGGGACAAAATAACAAGGTTTGTTTGTCCCACTTACTTAAGATTTGGGACAAACAGACCTGGTTATGTTGTCCCAGATGCGATGGGAGGGTAGGTATGCTCATTTCTTCCAAGGGCCGCTATGCCCTCCGGCTGATGATCTATATCGCGGCGCTGGGCGACGCCGAGGGCAAGATTGCCTTGCGCGAGGTTGCCGACCGTGAGCATATCTCACAAAAGTATTTGGAGCAGCTGGTTCGTCCGCTTATGAAGGCGGGCCTGCTTAAGAGCGTGCGCGGCAAGGGCGGCGGCTACATGATGGCCAAGGATCCAGCCGAGGTGCGTGCCGGCGACATCCTGCGCGCCGTCGAGGGCAGCACGGCGCCCGTGGCGTGCGACGGCATCGACAACAGCTGCACCCGCAGCGATTTGTGCTCGACCGTCAAGTTCTGGCGCGGCCTGGACGACGTGATCGAAAAGTACGTCGACGGCGTGACGTTGGCCGACCTGGCCGCCGTCCCCGAAATCAACTTTGACATTAAGCTGTAGGGGTGCAAATGGCATCTCTCGACAAGGTGTACAAGCAAATCGAAGTTTTTGCTCGGGAATGTGACGCCGAGAAGGTCGTGTTGTTTGGTTCTCGTGCTCGAGGCGACAACTTGCCCAAGAGCGATATTGACATCGCCGTAGCAGGTTGCCGGGATTTCGGCCGTTTCTCATATTTGATCGAGGAACATCTTGATACTCTTTTAGATGTAGATGTCGTCAATCTCGACGAGTCCCTATCGCAGCAATTGCTCGATGAGATTGCCAAGGATGGTGTGATTCTGTATGAAAAAATATGAGAACTTTGTTAGCGCCTTGGCGAATCTTGAGGATGCGCCCAATCAGGATCTCAACAATGATTTTGTTCAGAGTGGATTGATTAATAAGTTCAATCTTCAATTTGAACTGAGCTGGAAGCTCCTTAAGCGTCTGCTCGAGTATGAGGGCGCCACGCTTGCCGCGTCGGGGTCTCCTCGTGCCATCTTGAAGGAGTCCTACCGATTCTACGACTTTATTGATGAGGCAGCCTGGCTGGATATGCTCAGAGACCGCAATACGAACGTCCATATCTACGACAACAAGCTCGCTCAAGATTTGATTCAGCGCATCTTGAACGTCTATATTCCCGCTTTCTGTCAGTTGAGAGACGGGCTGACGAAACGTTACGGCGAGCTTCTGTTGGCGCCCGACGACCAGTTTGTCTAATTCCTTAAGATTTCGCGGAGGGTTGTTGCCGTTTACCGAGGGGTTGTTGTGTAACAACGGGCGAGCTGCAATACTTATTTTTATCTTTGCAAACTGAACTTTAACTACACCAATGCAGGGAGGATTTTATGCAGCCCAAGCATTCCGCGATTGTCGCGGGCCTGACGCTGGCGCTTTCGTTTGGCGCCGTTTCCGCGCCGGCACCCGCCGCCGCCGAGGAGCCCACGCCGGGCGTTGCCTCGGATGCCACCGATATCGACAAAGGTCTCTACACCCAGCAGTCCTTCTCGGGCGTGCTGAGGTCGGTCCAGGGCGTTTCGTTTGTCAACGTGACTCCCGAGATGAAGTACTTTACCAAGTACGAGAGCCATGGCAACTATAACCAGGGCTTTTCGTATGGTGACGGCTACAACGCGCTGGGCTATTACCAGTTCGACCGTCGTTGGTCGCTCATTCCGTTTATGAAGCAGGTCTACAACTACGATTCTGCCAAGTACGGCATGCTCAAGGATGCGATTGATCGCGGCAGCGAGATTTCCAACGCGAGCAATGCCATGTACGAGAACGGCCAGCTTACCGAGCTGGGCCGTATTGCACAGGAGGCCTTCCAGGGTGCTTATAACACCGATCCTGCTGAGTTTTCGGCTCTGCAGGATGCGTATGCGTACAACTCGTACTATGCGGTGACCGAGGCGTGGCTCAAGAGCGGCCTGGGTATTGATATTTCGGGCCGCGCCGATTGCGTCAAGGGCATGGTGTGGAGCATTACCAACATGTGCGGCACTGGTGGCTGCAGGGACTTTTTCCGCTGGGCGAATCTTTCCAACGATATGTCCGACCGCGAGTTTGTGACGGCGCTCTCCAATAGTGTGGTCAACAATGTCGCCACTAAGTTTTCGAGTCAGCCCCAGTATCATGAGGGCTGGAAGAATCGTTATAAGAATGAGCTGAAGGACTGCTTGGTTTTTATCGCCGAGGATGAGGCTGCCGCTGCGACGCCCGTGCAGCCCGAGCCTACGCCGGCGCCCTCGCCGACACCTGATTCGAATGACGACTCGAGTGACGATGCCAACGATGATAGGATGGATGCGCCCTCGACCGATGCTGACGGTAATGGCTCTGCTGGTGGCACTACCAACGACGGCTCTACCTCGAACGGCTCCGATTCGAACGGCTCTGCTGCGGGCGATTCGTCTTCAAGCTCTGCCGGCAATACGGGCAGCGACGCTTCTGGTTCGACCGACGCTGACACCTCTAACTCATCTACCGGCTCGAGTGATTCGTCCATTGACACTGGCTCTAACAACGGCTCTGGCTCTGACGCAACCCCTGATTCCGATGCTTCCAAGGACGACTCGAATAAGGCGCCGGACGCTCCCGTTGCTTCGCCGGATAAGAAGCCCTCTTTCTCCGTGCAGCTTGGTTCTACGCTGGGCTCTTCGCTGATGGCTGGCGTCAATAATGGCTCGACTCAGAACAAGGACAACTCTGATCAGGTTTCCACGGAAAAGACCGAGGCCGCAAAGGGCGACTTCAAGGATGAGGCTTCCGAGAAGACCGAATCTGATAAGGGTTCTAGCTCTGAGGAGAAGGACGACAAGTCCACTCAGAAGAAGGACGAGGGTAAGAAGTCTGAATCTGAGGGGAAGGACAAAAACAAGGACAAGACCGAGGACGGAAAGCAGCAGGGCGAGGACAGCAGTAAGGGCAACACCGACAAACAGAACCAGGAGCAAAATGACTCCAAGACGGTGACCACTACAACCACCACTACAACGACTAAGACTTCGGGCGGTAATATGCCCAAGACGGGCGACCTTATCGTTATGGCGAGCCTTGCCAGCGCGAGCTTGGCCACACTGGGCGCTACGTCTATCGTAAGTGGTAAGCATAAGCTCGATCAGCAGAAGAAGGCTTCTGGGGAGGACGGCTCGGAGGAGTAGCCTCTCGGTTGCCAGATAACTAAAGAGTCGGGACGGGGTCCGGTGCGAATGCGTCGGGCCCCGTTTTGTTGTGCAACGATTAGTTGTGCCCCCTCATACCTCTTGTTGCTACCGTTGCCCGATATGTTTGCGCGGCGACATCGGTACGCGCGAGGCGGTCATTACAATTGGCATCGTGTTGCGATTTAGGGGGAACGTTTTGGTGTCTGAACAGGCAAATAATGGTTGTGCTGACGGCTTTGGCGTGCGTTTGATCGGCTGTGCCGACGATGCGGCTTTGCCCATTGGCGTGCACGACTATGCGGAGGTTCTTGGTTGCTGCATGCTGGTTGACAAGACCATGTTTATTGCCGATGTGTTGGACTGCGACGCGTCCGTTGTGGTGTGCTGTCGACCCGAGGGTTTTGGCAAGAGCATGAACTTGTCGATGCTCAGGGCTTTTCTGGAGCGTCCAGCGGTCGGTCGCTCTGGTCAGCGTTTGTTTGCCGATGCTCAGATTTGGGATGCGGACGGCGGGCGCTATCGGGATGAGCATGCTTGCTATCCGGTGATATCGCTGGACTTTTCTGGCGCTGCGAGGCGTGGCCCCGCTGTTGCCAGCGTCGTGCGCGATGCCCTTTCGGGCGAGTGCGCTCGCTGGCTGGCGCTCTTGGAGGCTCCGGATTTAGCTCGAGATAAGGTGCGTCACATCGAACGCGTCGCGCGTGGCGTGGCGAGCGCGGACGAGGTTGACTCGGTGCTCGGTGTGCTCATTGAGCTGCTGGAGATGGCCTGCGATGAGCAGGTTGTATTGCTCGTTGATGGGTACGATGCGGCGTGGTCTCGCCGTGCGAGCGCGAGGGACGCTTCCGACGCCGATCCGGCAGGGCTATTCGATCGCGTGCTGTTCGATGCCATTGCCACTGCGCGCGATTCGTTGCGGCTGACGTGTTTGATGGGGGAGCGTCCCGGCCCTGCCGAAGCGGCGCTTTCTTTGCATGGCTGCTCGTATTGTCTGACGACGCCGCTTTCGACCTGGTGTGACCGTTGGTTCGGCTTTTCGGATGCCGAGGTCCAGGCTCTTTTGAATCATGCTGGGCGCGAGGAATATCTTGATGATGCGCGTGAATGGCTCGAGGGGTATCGGTTTGGCAGGGCCTATTGCTCGAGTCCGGCACGCGTGATCGGTTTTCTGGACCGAGGCTGCACGGCGCCCGTGCATGCCGATCTGTATGGATATGCCGATTGCCTGAGTAGGGTAGTTGCCGGGTGGAATCTCGAGCGTCTTTCGGTCTTGTTCGATTTGCTCGAGCCCCATGGATGTGTTGAGGCCCCGCTTTGTTTGGGCACTGCGGGGCCGGAGGCCTCGTCTGATGATGACCTGTGGACGGCGCTGTATCTGTCCGGTTTCCTCACGACAGATATGACTGAGGAGCCGGAACATGGCAGTCGCCTCCGTGCTCTGCGGTTGCCCAATAATGAGCTTCGCCAAGCCTTGCGTCTGGTGATTATTGAGTGGTTTGAGTGTGCTGCCGAAGACATTCGGGATGTCGATGCGTTTCGCGACGGGTTGTGTCGTGGGAACGAGGATGCGGTGAGGCGGGCGCTAGACCGCATCCTGGGAGATGCGGGAATCGGTTCGACCGACCCAGATGCGCCGCTGCCATATCACCTGCTCTTGCAGGGACTCTGCTTTGGATTGCCGGGCTATGCCAATCCTGCCTCGAGGCGAAAGCGTGGCGCGAATCGCTGGGACATTCAGGTTTTTCCTACGGGCTCTGTGTTTGACGTGGCAGACACGATCGGCATGCTCGAAGAGCGTCCGCTGATAACAATCAACTTGATGTGTGACCCCGGTGTGGATGCGCTGGGCCTGGAGCTGCTGGCCGTTCAGGCGCTGCTCGACATAGAGCGCGACGGCATCGACAAGATTCGCGTGCCGCGACCCGGTGTGGGCCGTATGCGCTGGGGATTCGGTTTTGACGGGCAGCATGTGGCAGCGGTGTGCCAGCGGCTGTAGGGGCAGGCGATGCTGCGGGGGTGCCCGCTAATCCGTGTCCTTCATGGGCGGCATGGGCTTCCAGTCGGGATCCTTGATGATCTTGCGGGCGTCTTTCATGCCGCGGCGCAGCGCCGGAATGCCGGTCTTAAAGCACTTGTCGACGGCTGCCAGACGAATGAACTCCTTGCAGAAGGTCGCGGCGTTGCCCAAGCGGAACAAGATGGGGTGGTAGTCGCCGTAAATCTGCATGTAGCGAGCGAGGAAGCCTCGGTTGCGCATGATGTAGTAGCGGTTGGTGTCGCTCGTGGAGTTGAGCTGGCGTTTGCCCGCGATATCCCAGTTAGAGACGGCACGGGCTCGCTTGAGAACCACGTCGGCGACCACGGCGGCGGGGAAGTGCTGGCTGGCCACGTAGCCGTAGCAGGCATCGTCGCCGTAGATAAAGAAACGCGCGTCGGGCAGGCCGATCTTGTCGACCACGCGACGCGAGAACAGGCCGCCTTCAAAGCACAGCTGGTTCATGGCGCGGTAGCCCTCGGGGCCCAGGTCCCACTTAGCGATGGGGTTGGGGATACCAAGCGAAAGGATAAGCTGGTACTGCCAAAAGAAGGCGCCACCGTCGAAGTCCAGGCGCGAACCCTGGATGACATCGTAGCGGTCGGTCCACTTGGCAAGGCGCTCGATGCCTTCGGGGATGACGAGCACGTCGTCGTCCATGACCCAAAACCACTGGGCGCCCAGGTCGTAGGCACATTTGGTGCCGGCGGAAAAGCCGCCCGCCCCGCCGCCGTTTTCGAGCTGCGGGGCGTAGATGACGCGGTCGGTGCCGCCCTTCGCGTCGGGCTGCTCGGTGTCGATGCCCCACAGGTTGGCCAGGCGTTCGTTGAATGCGGTGCACATGGCCTCGGTCTCGCGCGAATTCTCGTTATCGACGATCACGATGCGCCAGGGCGTTGCCGTGAGCTCGGTCATGGAGTCGAACAGGTTGGCCAGGAGTTCCTGGCGCTTGTACGTAACGACGACGATGGCGAGCTTATCGATGGGAGCGGGAAGGGTTGAAGACATGGGGCAATATATCCTTTCACGCGCGGCGCGCATGCGCTGCACGGAAGCTATCGAATACGTCCTTGGGACTGTCCTATTGTAAAGGGTCGGCGCACCTTGACGGCAAGCTTTTAATAAAACGCAGGAACCTGCCATGGGCCCGCCGCATGACGTGGGGCTGCTTTGCCCGCAAGAGGCTCCATAGATTATATAAACGCCCGCTGGCGCGCTGACCCTTTGATACCATGAAACGACAGGTATTTCCTAAGGAGCACATTTGTCTACTAACGCCTCTGGCAGCCCTGTTCTGTCGCTGCTTATTCCCATTTACAATGTTCAGCGCTACCTGCGCGAGTGCCTCGATTCCGCCCTGGCGCAGACGCTCAAGGATATTGAGATCATCTGCATTAACGACGGGTCGACCGACAACTCGCCGGCGATTATCCGCGAGTATATGGAGCGCGATAGGCGCGTCAAGATGATCGACAAGGCCAACAGCGGCTACGGCGACTCGATGAACCACGGCCTGGAGATGGCGCGTGGCAAGTACGTTGGCATCTTGGAGTCCGATGACTTTATGGCGTCCGACGCACTCGAAAAACTTGTCTCGGCCGCCGATAGCAATAATGCCGACTTTGCGAAGGCGAACTTTGATTTCTACTGGTCTAAGCCCGAGGAGCGCCGTTCGCTGCACGAGATGTTTAAAGCCAAGGACTGTGGCAAGCCAGTGCACCCGAGCGATACGACGCAGTTCTTTAAGCAAAAGCCGTCGATTTGGTCGGCCGTGTACCGTCGCGATTTTCTTGAGCGCAACGGCATCAAGTTCTTGCCGACTCCGGGGGCATCCTTTCAGGACACGTCATTCGCCTTTAAGGTGATCGCGTGCGCCGATAAGGCTGTTTACCTGCATGATGCCGTGTTGTCGTATCGCCAGGACAACGAGAATTCCTCGGTCAATTCTTCGGCTAAGGTCTTTTGCGTCAATACCGAGTATGCCGAGATTGAGCGTTGGATTCGAGAGGATTATGCCCGCGACCACGCAAGCGGCGATGTCGCGCGCATGCTCAAGTTTAATCAGCTCATTAAGTACGATTCGTACATGTGGAACTACGTGCGCCTGGCGCCCAAGTTCTATAAGGAGTTCCTGGTTCAGATGGCCAAGGAGTTCCAAGCGGCCTTGGACGCCGGGGACTTTTCGCTTGATGACCTCAAGCCGTGGAAGCGCGCAAATCTCGCTGCCATCCTCAAAGATCCTGAGGGCTGGGTTGACGAGCACTCGAGTTTTGCGACGGATGGTGCCTTGGGGCGTGCTAAGTATTACGCCTCGGTTGGAGGCCCAGGCGTGGTTGCTGCCTTCCTCATCGAATCGCTGAGGGGGTAGGTCGGCATGGGAGAGGCCTCGTGTCCTAAAGCTACCATTGTCGTCCCCGTTTACAACTCTGCGCGCTCCATTCAGCGATGTGTCGATTCGCTGTTGGCTCAGTCCGAGCGCTCGATTCAGGTTGTCTGCGTTAACGACGGTTCGACCGATGATTCGTTGAACGTGTTGCGCCGGATCGCGCAGGCCGACGATCGTGTACTGGTGATTGACCAGGAAAACGCGGGCGTCTCGTGTGCTCGAAATGCCGGAATCGATGCCGCCGAGGGCGAGACCGTCTTTTTTGTGGACGCCGACGATTACATCGATGCCCAGACGATCGAGCGCGTGCTGCATGCCATGGAATCTGCAGATGCCGAGGCCGCCGTTTTTGGCGGCGTCTGTGAACCTGCCGATGCTGCCCCCAAACGTGTCCAGCAACTCATGAGCCCCAAAGCTGGCACCTTCGGCGCCCGTGATCCCCAACTGCTGTTCCATTCGAATGCGCAGCCCTATGCCTGCCGTGCGGCTTTTTCGCGCGAGCTGCTCAATCGCGAAGGCATTCGCTTCGCCCCCGGTCTGGCTTTGGGCGAGGACGTCGTCTTCCAATTTGCGGCTTATGCGCTTGCCCACAAGACCGTCGTCATGCCGGACAAGTTCTACCACTACGTGATGGAGAGTGAATCGGCGACGCACGAGTTCAACAGTGCCGAGGCTCGCGCCAAAAAGCTTGACGCCCACATGAGGATGCTCGAGGAGGTCTTGGAGGACTGGGCGGCCTACGATTTTTTGGACCTGTGTCCCGGCGAGCTGATAACTTGGTTTTTGGACCTTATCGTGTTTGATTTGGCGCGCTTGGATTCCGATGACTTCCATCGCGTGGCGGCTCGCGTCAACATGGACCTCACGACGTTTTTGGGAACGGAGTGGGCGGATATGCCTGCTAAGGGTGCCGTTCGCCGTGTTGCCCACAAGCTCGTTGCGGCGACCTCGGGCGTTTCGATGGCAGACGCCACGCTGTTCTATCTTTCGACTCGCGGTCTCAAAGCCTGCCTGGAGCGCTTTCTATAATTCCAAGCGCTGCCGCCCGCCGCAACTCGGCTGCTAAAATAACCCTGTTACACGCTATTCAACGGGAGGTTCTCTTGCAGAACTCTGATACCCCTAAAGTTTCGCTGCTTGTCCCCATTTGCAATGTCGAGCGCTATCTGCGCGTGTGCCTCGATTCCGCCGTGGCGCAGACGCTCAATGACATCGAGATCATCTGCATCAACGACGGCTCCACCGATAGCTCGCCGGATATCATCCGCGAGTACATGGAGCACGACCCCCGTGTAAAGATGATCGACAAGGCCAACAGCGGCTACGGCGATTCGATGAACCGTGGCCTGGAGATGGCGCGCGGTGAGTACGTGGGCATCCTTGAGTCCGACGACTTTATGTTTGAGGATTCGCTTCAAAAGCTGGTCGCCAAGGCCGATGCTGAGCATGCCGATGCGGTAAAGGGCGACTTTTATCTGTATTGGTCCACGCCCAGCGAGCGACGTGAGCTGTTTGGGATTATCGACGAGCATATGACGGGCGCCGCGTATCGCCCCGTCGATCGCCCGGGCATCTTCTACCGCAAACCTTCCATTTGGTCGGCTATCTATCGGCGCGCGTTCCTCAACGACAATCAGATTCGCTTCCTTCCCACGCCGGGTGCCTCGTATCAGGATGCGGGTTTTAACTTTAAGGTCTGGGCATGCGCCGAGCGTGCTGCGTTTATCGCGGACCCCATTTTGTGCTATCGCCAAGACAACGAGAAGAGCTCCGTTAATTCGCCCAACAAGGTATTTTGCGTGTGCGACGAATACGCCGAGATGCAGCGCTTTTTGGATGAACGCCCCGAGCTTAAGGCTCAGCTTCAGGGTATTTTAATGCGCATGAAAGTCGATACGTACCGTTGGAACGATGAGCGCCTGGTCGATGAACTGCGCGAGCAGTTTTGGAAGAAAGCCTCGTCCGAGCTCAAGGCCGACTGGGATGCCGGTCGCTTTGATCTGTCGCTGTTTGATCCGCGTGGCGAGACCGACTTGCGCCTGATGGTCAAGTCGCCCCGCGCCTATATCGATTCGCGCTTTGACTTTAAGAAGCCGGGCAAGCTCAATACGTTTAAGCATTACTTTAAGATTGGCGGCCTGCCGCTGGTCTGGCGTGTGCTGACGTATCAGTGCACCTACGGCGACAACCCGCACCCCGATGACGTTCCGGCCGCACAGTAGGAGCGAGTGACTATGGCTACCCCCAAGATTTCCGTTGTCGTTCCCATCTATAAAGTGGAGGAGTGCCTGGCCTGGTGCCTGGACTCCCTGCTTGCGCAGGACATGCCCGATTGGGAAGGCGTGCTGGTCAACGATGGCTCGCCGGACGGCTCGCGCGATATTGCGGCTGCCTATTGCGAAAAGGACGCGCGCTTTACGCTGGTCGATAAGGAGAACGGCGGCCTGTCGAGTGCGCGTAATGCAGGCATCGCCGCGTCCACGGCGCCTATCGTTGCGTTTTTGGATTCCGACGACCGATTTACGCCCGATGCATGCCGCGTGATCGTCGATGCCTTTGAGCGCGAGGACTGCGACGTTTTGACCTTTGGCGCGAATCCGTATCCGCTTGAGGCGGGGTATCCGTGGCTTAACTATGTGCTGAGCCCGCGCGATGTGTCGTTTGAAGGCTATAGCTCCGACCTACTGTTTAAGGAAGCATCTCGCCCGTTTGCATGGCGCACCGCCTGCAAGCGTGAGTTTTTGCTGGGCAACGGGATCGTATTCGACGAAACCGTTAAGTATGGCGAGGACCAGGTCTTCGATTTTGCCGTGTACGGTCGTTCGCACAAGACCGCGCTTATCTCGAACAAGCTGTATGATTACCGCGTGGCGCGCAAGGGTTCGCTCATGGACACCATGCGCTACGACGACGAGACGCGTCTGCTGGAGCACGTGAAGATTTACTCTGCGGTGCTGGCTGACTGGCAGCGCGACGGTCTCGATGCTCAGCATGCCGATGACCTGGCGTACTTCCTCTGCGATCTGGTGCTGTACGATGCGCTCAGGCTGTTGAGTACGGATTGCGGCAAGGTGTTTGCTGCCGTTGCCACGGCGCTTGCCGGTTCTGCCGTGGGCAGCGATGCTGCGCTCGCACAATGCGCTCCTTCTGTTGCTGCTATGGTGCGTGCGGCGCTTACCAGCAAGGCCCCCAATGTCCGTGCGTGCAAAAAGCTCATGTTCGATTACGATGTCTTGAGGTTTGGGCGCCTGGGTGCCTGCAAGCGCGTGGCAGCGAACGCCCTGGGAAAGCGAGAAGTGTAGATGAGTATCAAGCGTTTGGCACTTTGCCGCAGCCAGGGCCGTCTTTTTGTGCTGCTTCGTTTTGCCGGTCAGGATGTCGCCGCGCTTATTGAGCGGGAGGCCTCTCAGGCGTTTGCCCATGCGACTACGAGCGGTTCTTGTTTGCCGTCACTGGTGCTCCCGGTCGATCATGGCCGTGTGCTGGCGCTATGCCCTTCTGTTTCCGATTACGAGCGCGAGCTCGCCGTTTTGGTGCTTCCGTTTTTGGATGGCTCGTCGATGGATGCCGTTTTTGCATCCGGTGGCCAAAGGTTGGGCTCTATTCATCTCGATAGCCGCGTGGCCAAATTGGAATCCAAGATTAACTACAAAGCAAAGCCTGCGCTGTGCGCGCTTATCCGCGATGCGCAGCGTGGCGAACACTGCGGCCGCTACGAGATCGATGCCATTCGCTATTTGCCGGCAGACGTCGGCGCGGTGTGGCGCTATGAGGTTACCTGGGCGGGAGACCCCCAGTGCGCGCCTGAGCTCCAGATCTTCGATACGCATATGAATGCCATCGATGTTACCGTGCATGTGTTTGAATCGCAGGTCGATGTTCCGCAGCAGAACGGATGCCGCATCAATAAATCGTATCTGAGCGTTGAGATGCCTCAGGATATACGAGATTTTGTCGCGATCGTGAGCGATCCCACAGAGCGGATCCAAAGCGGGTTTTGCGCCATGGATGGTCGCCTGTACAACGGCATGGTCGACGACAGCTGGAACCGTATGAAGGACGCGCGTGCAGACGACGCAGCTTATCGACGTTGGTTTGAGCAGCATCGCGCAAAGCCGGGCGATTTGGCGTGCCAGCGTGTCGCTTCGGCGGCCTTTGCCTATAGACCGCTCGTGAGCATTGTGGTGCCGTGCTACAAGACTGATCGGGTCTACCTGCGCGAGCTGCTGGAATCGGTGCAAGCCCAGAGCTATGACAACTGGGAATTGCTGCTTATGGACGCCTCGCCCGAATGGGACGCGGTGGCCACCCTTGCGGCAGGTGCCAACGACGAGCGCATCCGTCGCATCGAGCTTCCCGGCAACGGCGGCATTGTGGTCAACACCAACGCAGGTATCGAGCAAGCGACAGGCGACTACATCGCTTTCTTGGACCACGATGACATTCTGGAACCGGACGCGTTATTCCAGTATGTTTCCGCGCTGAACAAGGCGGCCGAGGGCGAGCGTCCCCAGGTCCTGTTCTGTGATGAGGACATGTTCCAGAAAACGGGGGAGTGGGGCCAGCCGGTCTTTAAGACCGTACTCAACGTCGACCTGCTCTATAGCCATAACTGCGTGACGCATTTCCTGATGGTGGAGAAGGCGCTCATCGATCACATTGGTATGTCCCCAGAAGACGTTGCGGGCGCCCAGGACTACGACTTGACGCTTCGCTGCCTTGCAGCCGGCGCGCGCTTTGAGCACGTTGCGCATGTGCTGTATCACTGGCGCGTGCATCCGGGATCGACCGCCGATGGCTCTGCCGATAGCAAGCCGTATGCCATTGAAGCGGGTCGTCTTGCGCTGCAGCGCCACTTTAACGCGCTGGGCGTTCACGGAACGGTCGAGGAGACCGAGACGCCGTTTGTCTACCGCATGCGCCATGCGCTGCCGGAGCCTGCGCCGCTGGTGAGCATTGTGATCCCCACCAAGGATCACATTGAGACGCTCGATGCCTGTGTGATGTCGATCGCCCAGAAGGCCACGTATACCAATTACGAGATCGTCTTGGTGGAGAACAACAGTGAAGCCCCGGAGACGTTTGCGTATTACGAAACCCTGCCAGAGCGCGTGGCTGCAGCATCCGAAGGCAAGGGCATCGCGCGCGTTGTGTACTGGCCGGGCGAGTTCAATTACTCTCAGATCATCAATTTTGGTGTGAAGCACGCCAAGGGTGACTACCTGCTGCTGCTGAACAACGATACCGAGGTCATAAGCCCGGACTTTATCGAAGAGATGATGGGCTATCTGCAGCGTCCCGATGCGGGCGTGGTGGGCGCCAAACTCTACTTTGCCGATCATCTGGTGCAGCATGCCGGCATTTTGATTGGCGTGCGTGGCGCACTTGCCCATGCCAACCAGGACTTCTCGGCAAAGCGCGAGGGCTATCTTGCCCGTGCCGTGCGCCCGGGCAACTTTAGCGCCGTGACGGGTGCCTGCCAGATGGTGCGACGCGACGTATTTGAGCGCGTCGGCGGCTACAACGAGGAATTCGCCGTCGGTTTTAACGACGCAGACTTTTGCCTGCGCGTGTGGGAGGCGGGTTACCGCACCATCTTTACGCCCTATGCCGAGCTGTACCACTACGAGTTCACCTCGCGCGGCAGGGAAGAGGCCAACGAGGAAAAGCTGCGCCGCTGGAAGCGTGAGCAGGCGCTGTTCATGCAGCACTGGCCTGAGTTCTTCCTCGATGGCGACCCGTGGCTCGGACCAAACCTATCCTCCGACAGTGAGTACTTCTCGTTTTAGTGCGAAGTAATGCCAAGGTCCGGCAAAGTATCCTCCAGAGCTGCAAGAGCGGTGGGGTTCAGGTACTCCTCGTTCAAGCAGCTCTTGTCATATCGAAAACGTGTGTCTCGTGAGCATTCGATGAGTTCTGCAGTAAAGAACTTCTCCCAGCTAAAGAACTTTGAGCTTTCGATATGTTCAGCGGGGTTAAGCAGCATGTCCTTAATGTGTTTGCTGTTGAATAATCCCGACTTCAACACGAGCCATTCAAACGATTCCGGTAGGAATAGCTTGATGTTCTTTCGGCGCAATAGAGCAGCTGCTTCCGCAATTTCTGGTCCAAAGGCGGCACCGTCGGCAATCACGAGGATGTCGTTTTCCGGTGCGTCCATAATGCAGTTGCAAATATTTGATTTGCCTCCCGCGCTGATGCATTTAATGCTGCTCTTTTTGCATAGCAAACTGAAGAATTCGTAGCCCGAATTTGTGTCCTCGACAATGACAAGCTCGGGCCTCTCGCCTCTAAAATCAGTATCACCGTAAATACGATATGTAGAGGTGTAGACACGAGAGTAAACGGGATACTTCGTTGTGGTTCGGTTGGTGTTCTTAAGACCGTAGATTTCATCAACGCTATAGGGCAGTTGGCGCAGTGACTCTCTGGCGACAATTACGTAGTAGTTTGAGCTACGCTTTGCTTCATGGGCAAATTCTCTTGATCGAACAAAAGTATTGCCCTCATCAATAAAAACAATACTGCTGGAAATCTCTTGGAGATCTCTACGCCAATATTTTCCAGATATTGTTTTACAGGGCACTTTGCAACTTACTGTTACGCCGCTTTGTGCCCCAAGCTCTTCGTGAGCTGCCACCATATCAAGCAGAGTTGTCTTGCCTGTAGCACTGTTACCTTGGATGATGGTCAGATTTCTATTGATGGTCAGTTTAAACTGAACCCGGTTATTTTGAATAATTACCTTGTATGATCCGCGCATCAGGAGTTCTCCCTTAGGCATTTTCCAGCTATGGGGACAAGGTCAAACATTGTGTGGACTATATCGCCCGTATTTGCAATGGTTACCGTGAATTTGCCGTTTCCAAAATCCATTATGTGGTAGAGATTGATTGTTAGATCCTTTTGCGCGGCGATCCTCAGAATCCAGTAGGCGCAATTATCACCGCAATTTGAGGCGTTATATATATTCTGCGGCATAAAGTACATAAGCAGTAGCGTTTTGGTGCCGCTGGATAGTTTCTCGGGAGGAATGATGCCTAGAATCTTGGTATCGATTGCATTGGGGCCTACCACGGTGCCTTTGTCGATGGATTTTATGACCCTTTGGGCAAAGGAGTCTTGAAACCACTGGGGCGAATATACGTTATCGAAGTAAACGGACGTGTTGTAGATAACGTTTTCCATATCACCATAGTGAATTGTTAGCACGTCAGCTCCTTCGGCTTGCTGATTTGGCATCTAGTGAGATTGATTATATCGCAGCACATGAGGCGGGCGTTATCGGCCCGCGGTAGATGTGATTGATGACCAAGGTTTGTATTTTGTTGCTTTATTATTCAGTTCACTCGTTTAATCAGTTCGCTCATGCGCTAAGTTTGCCTTAGAAGCTATTTAGCGTAACGGTTGAGGTGTGGCGACTCATATTTAAATTGCAGTCACAAAGACACCTTTTATCGATTTCCCGTTGAAATACTGAATTGATAGTTTAAAAATAACTTAAGAGAGCCTTAAATCTCGGAAAAAGGATGTCGTATGAAAAACCTTCGAGAAAGATGGCACGGACTAACAGTGCTGGGAGTTGTTGCATTTGCTGCTGCCTGCATGACGGTTGCCCCGGCGCCCTCATTTGCTGATATTGCTGGCGGTGGCGGAGGCGGTGGACCGATTACGGAATGGTGTTCCGACGGTCGTCCGAAGACTGGACTCGTTCGGTGCGAGGACGGCAACCTTCGCTATTTCGATCCCGAAACTGGCGCCATGGTCACGAACCAGTGGCATAACGAATACGAAGCTGTCTGGTACTATTTTGGCGCTGACGGGACCGCGGTGTCGGGCTGGCAGTCTATCGGTGGGGACAAGTATTACTTCTATCCCGAAAACCATGATATGGCATACGGCCGAGTTCAGATTGACGGCAAGAACTACTTCCTGAACACCCCTGGTGCCAACGCCGATGGCCGCATGCAGCATAGTGGCTGGTTCTACGACTCCATCTACGGAAAGTGGTCCTATGCGACCTCCGACGGTGAGCTATTGACCGGTTGGCATAATCTCGGCGGGGCTTGGTACTATTTCAACGAATCTGGGGTCATGCTGACTGGCTGGATCAACGATTCGGGTACCTGGTACTACACTAATGCCTCCGGTGCGATGGTCACTGGCTGGCTCAACATCGGCGGTACGTGGTTCTACCTCGACGGCTCGGGCGCCATGGTCGCTAACAGCTGGCGCAGCCTCGGCGGCTCCTGGTACTGGTTCGGCGACTCCGGTGCAATGGCCACTGGCTGGTTCTTGGCAGGCGGCTCTTGGTACTATGCGAGCGGTTCGGGCGCCATGGCAACCGGCTGGCTCAGCAATGGCGGCACGTGGTATTGGCTCGGAGGTTCGGGCGCTATGGCCTCTAACTCTTGGGCTAACGTTGGTGGAGTTTGGTACTGGTTCGACGATTCCGGCGCGATGGCCACCGGCTGGCGTCAGGTCGGCGGCGCCTGGTACTACTTTAGCGGTTCCGGCGCTATGGCTCACGACGCCTGGGTCGGCGACTACTACCTCCAGTCTTCCGGTGCCATGGCTACGAATGCCTGGGTTGGCTCCTACTATGTCGGCGAGGACGGCAAGTGGATTCCGGGCTACGGTTTAGTTTGGTATAAGAACGGTAGCGATGTTTACCATACGCATAAGTGCCGTACCGTTGGTAAGGACGCAAAGGGCTATTCGCAGATCTCTATTCAGGAGGCCCAGAGGCGTGGCGCTTCACGAGAGTGCAAAAACTGCCAGCAAATTGGCTAGCACATTACTGAGCTAGTTTTGATTGAGGCCCCGTTGCCCTGAAGCGACGGGGCCGCTGCGTGATTGGATACCGTGCTGTTATGAAGAAATGGTCATTCGGAGTGCTGGCTTTTTCGGGCCTCATTTCTTTTGGGCTCCTTTTGGGTTCGCCCTCGATGTTATACGCCCTTGATTCGAATAACACTGACGAAGGTCCCGCATCTAACGTTGCTATTGCTTCTGTCGAGTCAGGCGTTGATGCTCAGCGCGAATCGACCTTCGCTGTCGAGCAGAACTCTCAGGTGGATAATGAGACCCCTTCCGAGGTTTCGAATCAAATTATTTGGCATCAGGGGTGGATATCACCCGAAGAAGGGGCTGGTTTTTGGCGTTGGGGCTTGTCCGACGGAACAATCGCTGTTTCTTCTTGGAGACATATAGACGGTAGCTGGTACTGGTTCGACGACGAAGGTCGAATGGCTCAGGATGGGTTGGTTCAAGTCGGGGGTGCGACGTATGCCTTCTCCTCTTCGGGCGCAATGCGTGTCGGCTGGTACCTAGATTCTACGGGCTCCACTTCTGCTTGGCGTTATTTCTCCGGTTCTGGCGCCATGGTAAAAGGCTGGCTTTCAGACGGCAGCAACTGGTATTGGCTGGATGATGAGGGCAAGATGGTCCACGATGCGATGCTGCAGATTGGGGGAGCCACGTATGGATTCTCTTCTTCTGGTGCAATGCTTATCGGATGGCATCTTGATGCTTCTGTCTGGCATTATTTTTCCGGCTCTGGCGCTCTGGTAAAGGGCTGGCTCTCGGATGGGGGTCGTTGGTACTGGCTTGATCCTGCAGACGGTTCTATGGCCACCGGGCTGAATGAATGCAATGGCACCTCTTATATCTTTAACAGTTCAGGGGCCATGCTATCCTCCCAGTGGGCACTTATTGACAACAACTGGTATTACGCTGACTCCAACGGCTTACTGCATGGAGGTTGGTTACTTCTAGGGAATTCTTGGTATTACCTGGATCCAGGAAGCCATATTATGCTCACGGGCTTTGTGCAAGTGGGCTCGTCCACCTATTTCCTTACGAGCTCAGGTGCCATGGCAACAGGCTGGGCACTTGCTGATGGTACTTGGTATTACGCCGCATCAAACGGAGCTATTCAACGAGGGCGATGGATAAAGTCCGGAAGCGCCTGGTATTACCTTGATGATGTATCCGGCGCAATGCGTACTGGTGAATTTGCGGTAGGAAGCAAGCGCTATTTTTCTTATGATTCCGGTGCAATGGCATCTTCGTGCTGGATCAACTTGAACGATGGTATGGTATGGGCGAATTCGTCTGGAGCACTGAGCGAGCCGTTGCCTACTTCATCTGATGGATCTCCTGTAGTCGCTGATCGTACTGACTCGTCTTCATTGCCAGGTGTGATTCATATTGGAGATGCGGTTTTCTATGCGGATGCGAATGGTGTCGTTAACGTGGCGTCTGGTTGGATTATGTCGAAAGACGCTTCTGACGAAAGTGGCAATACTTGGTACTACGCATCTTCCAATGGTGTCCTTAAGTCTGGTTGGCAATATGTCAACGGTGCGTGGTATTGGATGGACCCCTCCACATTCAAGATGAAAACTGGATGGCTTAATGACGGCGGTACGTGGTACTGGCTCCAGCCTTCGGGTGCCATGTTTGCTAACGGGTGGCTGAAAATCGATGGCGTTGACTATTACTTCAATGCAAGTGGTGCATGGTTGAATACGTCTGGTTCTGTTTTGGGGGTCAATAGGTCCAGCTTGGTCAATTGGCTTATGAGCCACGAAAACGACGGCTATTACCGTGGAACACGCTACGACACGCATCTCAGCCAGGAAACGTGCATGTACCCAAAGGGTGATCCGCGTTGGGACGGTTATACGGGCATGAATTGTGGTGGATTTGTATCGCATGCATATATGAAGGCGGGCGGGAATTTAGCTCCCATTGCCGCCGAGCAGAGCCATTCCCCTTGGAGTGGAGGTCCCGGAAGGGGCGGCTGCGTAAACGCTTATCGTTGGTACGGCTACGCTATCGATACGTGTGCGAACGTGACTTATTTCAACTCTATTGATGAGTTGTTACGTAGTGGTTTGGCTCGTAAGGGGGACATTGTGTTCTTCAATCCTTACAACCCATATGCGGACGATAGCCACATTGGCTTTTTCTGGGGCAATTCGCCGAGCGAAAATTTGTTCTGGCATAGTGATGGTTATGGAAATCGCATCTCCGGTTTGACCGCTTTGGGCCCATCGAAAGTAATACTGATTCGTTAGAATTCCGAGTTGTAGGGGACTCTCTGGGCCCCCTACCTTTTTGACATCTGGTTTGAAAGTTTATTTGAAGTCGGTATTCTTGGGGGCAAGAGGAGGGGGCAATGAGCCTGCGGGTTCAACCCTGCCGGTAAGTTCTTCTTTTCTTTGCAGCATTGCGCCCAACTATTTATTGTCCTAGATGGCATCTTGTCCTGTTAGATGTTCGGGAATCTTTCATAGCTATGCTGTAAGCTAGACGCAATCAAGAGCGAATGACGAGGTTTACATGAACAAACATCTTAAGTTGTTTTCGGCATTGTTGGTGCTGATGCTCTTTGCGCCCGTTTCTATGTTTGTATGCCCTGCGGATGCAGAGGCTGCTCAGACTCTGGTTGAGAATTCTTGGCGTTATGAGGGTGGACAATTAGTTTCAGATGATGCTTCTTCCGAAGAAGACGGAATAGCTTTATTGTCTATGGACGCTCTTCCCGATGGGGTTACAGCTCAGGGCATTGACGTCAGCGAGCACCAAGGGCGTATTGATTGGGACGCAGTTAAAGCTTCTGGCATCGATTTCGCTATTCTGCGCGTTGGGTTTGGCGCTCCGTCTTTCGGCGGTCGAGTTGACTATCAATTTAATCGAAATATTTCTGAGTGCGAGCGACTCGGAATTCCCTACGGCGTCTATGTCTATTCATATGCTTTTGATAATCAACAGGCAGCCGATGAGGCGTCCATGGTGATTGACTGCCTATCGGGGCACAATCCTAGGCTACCGGTGTATTACGATCTTGAGGACAAGACAATTATTGCAGATGGTCGTCAATCCGGAATTGCATCTAGAGCTCAGACATTCTGTAATAAGATTTCTAGTGCTGGATATAAGCCAGGCATTTATGCAAACCTAAATTGGTTTAACAATATATTGACCGACCCTGTATTTAAAAGCGGTTCTTGGGATCATTGGATTGCTCAATACAACTCCCAATGTCACTATACCGCCAGTTACAGCTTTTGGCAGTATACAAGCCGCGGAAAAGTTTCTGGTATTAGCGGAAATGTTGATATGAATTACGCGTATGTTGATGTCTCTCTTTATTACTGGCAGTTAAAAGAGGGCACTTGGTATTACGCAACCTCTGACGGCAAAGCGTATACCGGATGGTTGCGCCAGGGCGGAGCCTGGTATTGGCTCGACCCCGACGCGGGCGGTGTAATGGCCACCGGGCTCTACGAGTGCAACGGCTCCATGTACTGGTTCAACGCCTCCGGCGCGATGGCGACCGGATGGGTCCTCGACGGCGGCACCTGGTACTACGCGACTGGCTCCGGCGCGCTGGCGCGCGGCCCCGTTTCCGTCGGCGGCGTGCCCTACTGCTTCGACGCCCGGACGGGGGCCATGCTGACGGGTTACCAGACTGATGCGCAGGGCGTCCGCCGCTACTTCGGCAGCTGCGGTCCCCTTAACGGCTGGGGCCTCGTCGACGGCTCCTGGTATTGGTTCGCTGACGGTATCGCCTCGACCGGCTGGCTTTACACCGGGGGCTCCTGGTACTGGCTCGACCCCGACGCGGGCGGCGCCATGGCGACGGGCCTCCATTCGTGCAACGGTTCCGCATACTGGTTCAACAGCTCCGGCGCAATGGCGACCGGATGGGTCCTCGACGGCGGGACCTGGTACTACGCGACTGGCTCCGGCGCCCTCGCCTCCGGCTGGCTCAACCTAAACGGTGCGTGGTACTGGCTCGATCCCTCGACGCACGCCATGGCCACTGGGCTCCACGAGTGCAACGGCTCCGCGTACTGGTTCAACGCCTCCGGCGCGATGGCGACCGGTTGGGTCCTCGACGGCGGCACCTGGTACTACGCGACGGGATCAGGCGTGCTGGCCTCCGGCTGGGCATACGTCGGCGGCGCCTGGTACTGGCTTGACCCCACGACGCACGCAATGACTACGGGTGTTCAAGAAATCGATGGGGTGCAATACTCTTTTGCTAGCAATGGTGTATGGCTTGGCTAGCAGCTCTTCTTTAATTGCTTTTTTCTAATTACATATTGCTCTTAGCCATCCATTTGTAGACTATGTTTATGTAAAAATTGGTTACTACTGGGGGCTGCACATGGCAAGGAAAAAGCGAATAATATTAATCCTAATCATTCTTTCAACCCTACTGCTCGCTGGGCCCGGTGTGGTTGATATCGCGAACGCAGAACCCATAAGCTCCTCTATCCCTACTGATATTGAGAGGCAATCCGTCCCCTCGACTCTTTCTCCTTCCGATTCAATCGATGATGGTCCTGCTCAAGAATCCGTTAAATGGAATCTGGGTTGGAATTCGTTTGACGGCAACTGGTTCTATGTGGATTCAGTCAATCCGGTCTCGTTGCATTCTGGCTGGCTCTATACCAATGGGGCCTGGTACTGGCTCGATCCCTCGACGCACGCCATGGCCATCGGGCTCCATGAGTGCAATGGCTCCGCATACTGGTTCAATGGCTCCGGCGCGATGGCGACCGGATGGGTGCTCGACGGCGGGACCTGGTACTACGCGACGGGCTCAGGCGCGCTGGCCTCCGGCTGGCTCAACCTAAACGGTGCGTGGTGCTGGCTCGATCCCTCGACGCACGCCATGGCGACGGGCTTTCACGAGTGCAACGGCTCCCTGTACTGGTTTAATTCGTCCGGCGCGATGGCGACCGGTTGGGTGCTCGACGGCGGGACCTGGTACTACGCGACGGGCTCCGGCGCGCTGGCGCGCGGCCCCGTATCCGTCGGCGGCGTGCCCTACTGCTTCGACGCCCGGACGGGGGCCATGCTGACGGGTTACCAGACTGATGCGCAGGGCGTCCGCCGCTACTTCGGCAGCTGCGGCCCTCTTAACGGCTGGGGCTTCGTCGACGGCTCCTGGTACTGGTTCGCTGACGGTATCGCCTCGACCGGCTGGCTTTACACCGGCGGTTCCTGGTACTGGCTCGACCCCGACGCGGGCGGCGCCATGGTGACGGGCCTCCACGCGTGCAACGGCTCAGCGTACTGCTTCAGCGCCTCCGGCGCGATGGCGACCGGATGGGTCCTCGACGGCGGGACCTGGTACTACGCGACTGGCTCCGGCGCCCTCGCCTCCGGCTGGCTCAACCTAAACGGTGCGTGGTACTGGCTCGATCCCTCGACGCACGCCATGGCCACGGGCGTTCAAACTATCGGATCATGTGAATACATATTTAATAGTACCGGCAAGATGATGGCTAATTGCTGGTCAAACGGTGATGGGTCTTGGATGTATCATTCGTCATCCAGCGGCGCAATTGACCTTAAAGGCATCATGACCGATTCGGGAATCCAGCTGATTGACGACGACGGTAATGCCAGAACTGGTTGGATTGAGAGTCAGGGTGCTCGATATTATTGTTCTGCTAGTGGAGTAATTCTGACTGGGTGGCAGCAAATTGCTGGGTCTTGGTATTACTTTAACCCGGATGGTCGAATGGCGACCGGCTGGCTTAACGATGGCAGCAACTGGTACTGGCTGGATTCCGCTTCTGGCGCGATGAAAACGGGATGGCTTTCCCTTGGGGGCACATGGTATTACCTTGATGCCGCACGTGGGGGAGTAATGTTGAGCAACGGTTGGTATTGGATCGGCTCTACTGACTACAAGTTCAGTTCATCCGGCGCAATGGTTGGCGCTTGGGTCGATGTCCCGTGCTATTCGCAGTACCCGGAACTTCCTACTGGCTGTGAGTCGGTTGCCCTTACAAACTTGCTTAACTACTATGGTTTCGGTTTAGGTAAGACGATTATTGCGGATTATTACTTGCCCAAGGGAAGCAACGGCAACTTTGTTACCGCCTTTGATGGCAACCCAAGGCGTAGCAGCGGGGGTCTCATGGGATGCGTCGCCCCTGCGATTACTATTGCTGGTAATAACTTTCTGCGCGCTGCGGGAAGTATCATGCAGGCAAAAGACGTTTCTTTCTCGTCAATTTCTTCCATTAAGAACAGACTGACCTGTGGACAACCTGTTGAGATGTGGAATACCGAATGGGGAAGTTGGCCAGGAGGCCGTTATGCTGCTCGTTGGTATAACGGGCATTCCTATGGTCTGTGGGGCGGTAATCATGCCGTAGTCCTTAAAGGCTATGATGACGAGCAGGGAATTGTCTATCTTTCGGATTCGATTAACGGCAATGTTACGCGAAATGCCCAGGTGTTCTTCGGCACGTGGCAACAGATGGATAGCCAGGCTGTGGTAATTGAATAGCCATGATGCTAAAAGGGGAGAGCTCGTCGAGCTCTCCCCTTTTACTATATTGTTAATCAAGCTACGCCGTCTTATTACGTCCAAATAGTTCGTCCCAGTTACTAGCTGCCAAAACTGTTCCGCATACAATTACAACGCAGCAGATTACGGATGCCATATCGGGAATTGTTCCAAGCAAGATCAGGCCAAAGACCACCGACCATGCCGAATAGGAGATATTCAGAGCCATCGCACGCGCTGCTCCGATTGCCGCAATCCCCTTGTAATAGAACAGATAGGATGCAGTTCCTGCGAGTCCGGCGAGTGCAATAATCAATGTAGGCATGCTCGGGATGGCACCCAGCGTGAAATGCCATGCTCCGAAGAGGGGGAGTACAAGCACTCCATAAACAAGCGCACTTGTAGTTTCGCGGATTTGCAAAGCCGTTTCGTCATCAACGGCATCATCTTTCATTCCCCATGCGCACAGCACCGCTTCGGATCCCCATCCGATAACAGTAAGCACCGCGCCGAGTAAGCCGAGGGGGGCATTTGCAATCTCGCTCGATCCGGCCGATAGATAGCCCATCGTCATTACGCCGCAAAGAGCAACGAGAAGGGAAAGAATCTGTCCTTTGCCCATTTTCTCCTTCAGCAGCACGAAAGAAAGGAATGCTCCGACAGCGGGATAGAAGGCGGATATAATTGCCGTGTAGGCTGCTCCGATATTATTAATCGCCAATACGTATCCGGTCATTCCGATAGGTCCACCGAGCAGTGCGCCGGCGATGACGACCTTGCCCGAACGAGTTTTAAGTGCAGCGAGCGTGTCTTTTAATCTGCCTCGAACTCCCATGTACCCAAAGAGCCAGATCGCACAGAAGGCATCATGGAGAAAAGATCCCGCAATGGAGGCACATGCAAGCGCTTCCGCCGATCCAATATAGGGCGCGAGCGCCAAACCGATTCCAAGTATTACTGTATCAAGGCCCCAAAGAAGACCGCTAAAAAAGCCGAATTGCATCGTTACTCACCTTTTCGATAGATCTCCAGTGCCTTTTTAAGGTATTTGGCACTGTAATTGAAGTAGATATAGAGCCATTCGCCTACGAAGTCGCCTTCGGCTTCTTTCAGAAGAGACCAGAGGTACCAGCACCATCCTGCAAGGGCAATGTGCGCATAGTTATGTGCAACTTCGTTGTTTGTTGCCTTGCGCCCAAAATATGCATCAAGCGCGCGGTCGACTTCATCTTCGGAAAGCTCGCAGCAGACACTGCACGTTCCAAAATCGTTTGCATAATCGCTCATGCCAGCATATTCCCAGTCAATGAGATAGTACTTGTCGTTTTCATCGATAAGGAAATTGAGGTAAAAGAAGTCATTGTGACAAAGGCATTTTGGCGCATTGTCGGCCTGGACAAAGTGCTCCAATTCATCGATTTCGGCGGCCATTTCCCTGTAGCCTGGAATGTCGATAGGGCCTTTTTCCAGAAGAAGTGATTCGTAGCGCTTCGCTTCGAGGTAGAAGTCAAATTCGGTTTCGACATTTGCACCGCTCTCGTGAAGCGAACGACACATCTGCATCATTCGATTCATTTGGGCATCATCATGCGGATCAGGCTGCTTTGCGTTGGGTACAAACTTCGAAATTTTCCAACCGCGCTTTGGGTCCTCATGAATGAACGTGTCGTCAAGGCCGAGTTCCTTGGCCTTTTTAAGTGCGGCTACTTCTCCATTTCTGTTAATAAGCAGTTCGGTCCCGACTCCCGGATGGCGGTAAACGTACTCTCCGTCATTGGTTCTAAAGTGGCACGATAGATTCGTAAGACCTTGTTTAAGGGGATAAACGTCGTGAATCTCTGATTTGGAGCAGCCGAGCACTTGCTCGATGTTATCGAAAATATCGGAGTCAACGTTTTCGATAAAATGCGGATCAAAGACACGCAGCTCATCAAGAGAATCGAATTCGTTAATCTCGCCCTCAGGATACTTTTTGATCACCATATCGAGCTCCTTGATGTGCTCGATATATAGATCTTCCCAAAGCTTGTCCGTTGTTTCGGGCTTGTTATATTCCGTTTCAAGAATCTGCTTAAATGCAAGTGAGAAGGCTTTATCAAAGTAGACATGTCCGAGCATATACCAAGCATCGGAACCGCCAATCGTAACATTGGTGATTCTATCCATTGCTCCCGTTTGAATGCACCATTCTTTGGTGGCGCCTTCAGCATATTGAGCAGAATAAAATGCTTTCCAAACATATGCTTCAAACGGATTGTTTAGAAGGTAATCATCGCTTGAGCAAATGTAGGTGTTGCCAAGCCGCTCTTTTACGCACATAAGCGATGCGTGGTTATTTTTGGATGCGTATTCGTTGTTGACGACAATCGAAACGCCGAACTTGCTTTCAAGATAGAAGAAATACTCTTTTTTATAGCCGACAACGACGGTGATATTGCTGATACCCGCGTCTTGCAGCTGCCTAATCTGACGCTCAATGAGAATCTCACCACGTACTTTTAAAAGGCCTTTGGGCTTTTCATACGAAATAGGAGCAAAGCGGCTCGAAAGCCCCGCAGCTAATATCACTGCGTTTTCAACCTTATAGGGGTGAAGTGCTTCGTAACCATTGTCGGTTAGGCTGTCCGATTCGAGAAGGCCCTCATTCGTAAGCTCTTTATTTGCTGCGTTTACTGATCCAAGTGAAAGGCCGGTGCGCTCGGCGACTTCTCGCTGGCTGGCATATGGGTTCTTTAAGTATTCGTATAGAACTGTAAAGTTACGCTTGGTCAGTTCCACTGCAGGCCTCCAATTAAGATGTTCATTGCTTAGGGAAAGAATAGAATGATTGAACGTTATGTTCAATTTAATATATTAATCTACATAGACTGAACAGACAGTAACGAAAATCAATCTTGGAATGTGGATTAAAATAAATAAATGAGATATCTGGGAGGGTCGCTTATGTATCGATTCGAAAAGAAGGCCACGCTTGTTTGTGCTGCTGCGTCATTAATCACTGCTTGCTGCTTGCCCCTGAGTGCGAATGTCGCGTTTGCACAGGATTCCGTTGAGGCTCAGAGTATTGAGTCAAAAGCGGTTTTTTCTTCTGTGGTTTCCGATGATTTGCAACCTGATAATTCTTCCGTCATAAAAGATGGCTGGCAACGAGACGAGTCGTCTGGAGTTTGGTATTACGGAAAAAACGGTAAACACCAAACTGGCTGGCTGCAAAGCGGGGGCTATTGGTATTGGCTTGATCCAGCCAATGATGGTGCAATGCAGACAGGTTATTTCAATGTGACCGATGCTGGCGGATCGACTGCTTCGTTTTATGCGAATGACGGCAATGCCGCAACGCCTTTTGGCGCGCTATATCAGAACTGCTGGCTACGTAACTCAGATGGAAATTGGTTTTATGCCAATGCTGGAGGCGATTTAGCTGCTGGTTGGTTTTATCAAGACGGCACATGGTATTACCTGGATCCTGCCACCCATATAATGCAGGTTGGTTTTGTCGACCTCGGGAGCGGGAAATACTATTTAGATGCCACTGGTGCTATGAAAACCGGCTGGATTCTCGTTGACGGGAATTGGTACTGGGCTTATTCATCGGGTGCCCTTGCTTCGTCATGGCAAACGATAGGTGGGGCTCGCTATTATTTTGACCCACAGACGTTCATCATGTTTAAGGGTCGTCAAAAGATTGATGGAAGAACCTACATTTTTGGTGACTATGGCCTCGCAAATGGATGGTACAAAGACGGAGCAGATTGGTATTACTGCTCTAACGGTATTGCGGCCACTGGCTGGAAACTCGTTAACGGCGCTTGGTATTATCTCGACCCAGCCTCCGATGGTAAGATGTCCGTTGGGTATTTAGACCTTGGCAATGCAGCTTATTATTTAAAGCCTAACGGGGCTATGGCTGTTGGTTGGGCTCAGGTTGAGGACGGCTGGTATTTCGCCTCCCAATCTGGTGCACTTATTTCTGGCTGGTATAAAGAGGGCACGAGCTGGTATTACCTGGACCCTGTTAGCCATCTCATGAAAACGGGCTTATTTGAGGTGGGCGGCAACGATTGTTTTGCAAACCAGAGCGGTAGGCTTATGGTTTCCAGCTGGGTTACCGTTAATGACGGCGTTCAAAGATACGCTAATGATAATGGATATCTTTGCAAGGATGTGATTCGCGAAAACGGCACTATCCTAAAAACCGCTGGAGCTGATGGTTGGCAGATTGCGTCCGGCTGGGTTAATGTCGCAAATCTTAGGTTTTACGCTGAGCCCGGAACGGGTGCCATTCATCTTGGATGGCTGCAGATTGACGGCGATTGGTATTGGCTTGATGCCGATTCTGGCGTGATGAGGACCGGATGGGTTTTTACTGGCGGTGCATGGTATTACCTAAACGCTGACGGAAAAATGGCAACTGGTTGGAAATGCTTGAATGGAACATGGTATTACCTTGAGTCCAATGGCAGCATGCATGTTGGCTGGCTTAAAGATTCGGGTAAGTGGTATTGGTTAGACGGCAGCGGCGCTATGGCAACGGGCGCAAGGACCATCGATGGCGTTCGTCGAGTTTTCTGGAGTGATGGCCAGTGCGACAAAGTTGGCTGGCAAAATCCATCCCAGTATCCTCAGGTCAGTTCTTGGACTGTTCAGCTGCCTAGCTATTGCACCGGATACTTTACCTATGTGACCCCTTCTCGCATCTCTGTCGAGGCAACGCGGGAAGATTGCGTGAACGCCTTTATCCAGCGCGCCTATGAGTATATTGGTACGCAATATATTGAGCCTTGGTCTACCGCTCCCGGTGGAGCTGTTGATTGCTCTGGTTTTGTCTTGCAGTGCCTTTATGCTACTGGCATGGATATGGGTGTTTACAACCCTTATAACCATCGCTGGGATCCAAGCCAAACCTACAATTCCATGAATTGGTATCGAAGTAATATCTTTATGCCCGTGAGTGCGAACTCAATTCAGCGTGGCGATGTGATTTATTATCGCGGGCATATCGCAATTGCACTTGGCGGCGGTATGATGATTGACTCCTGGCCTCATCAGGGCGTCGGAATTCATTCCATTAGCGCAAGGGGAAATGTGATCGGCGCAGCCCGTCCGTTTATTTAATTGATTTGCTGCAAGCCGGTCGATATCGGTTGGGGGCCTGGAATGAATGTCTGGATTGAACATCGAATTTGTTGGCGAGTAATTGGCTTGATGCTATTTTCCGCCTTGCTCTCAGTTTCCGTCCCCGCATTTTCTTGCACTGCCTATGCCGTGGAAGAGGGGGCGGATAACGGTGTCGTAGAGCGCGACTCGACAGGAGGGTCGGGAGCATTTGTCGGTGGCGGTTGCTCTCAAGACTCCAGTGATTGTGCCGGCAAAACAACGGAAGATTCGAGCCTACAGGTTGTCGAAAGTCAAGACCTGTCGACGACAGAACAACTATCTGGATGGCAATGGAACGGTTTGTCCTGGTACTACTATCTAGACGGCTGTCGTTTGACCGGAATGCAGAATATTGACGACTCGTTGTACTACTTGGACCCCGCTCGTGACGGCGCAATGAGCTGCGGCTGGATTTTTACTGAAAATAAGTGGTATTACGCGGGTCCATCAGGCGCTTTGGCAAGTGGTTGGCAGTTTATCGGAGGCCAATGGTACTGGTTTGACTCCCTTGACAGCTGTTCTATGGCTACTGGTCGACGTGTTATTGATGGGCACCCTTATCTTCTTGGAACCTATGGACTGATTAATGGTTGGTGCCTTGATAACGGTTTATGGTATTGGGGTAACAATGGCGAAGTCTTAACCGGCTGGTTTCAAACTAGCAATAATTGGTATTGGCTTGATCCCGCCAATGATGGTGTTATGTCTAGAGGAATCGTTTCTGTCGGTTCGTCTCTTTACTATTTATCGGATTCCGGCGCAATGGCTGTTGGTTGGGCGTTTGATGGGACGAACTGGTATTACGCTGACGGTTCCGGCGCACTTGCATCGGGCTGGCGTTTGGTGAACGGCGTTTGGTATTGGCTCGATGTCGCAAATGACAATAGAATGGCTACCGGCTTTTATGTCATCAGATCCAACCGGTATCATTTTTCTTCAACGGGAGCGTTGTCACTTGGCTGGTTTATGAGCAATGGAGACTGGTATTACGCTGAGCCTTCTCAAGCGTCGGGCATTATAAAGACTGAATGGCTGAAGGACGGTGGTCAATACTATTATCTCGATCCTGCCGCCGACGGTAAAATGCTTCTTGATCATTTTTCTGTAAATGGGAAAAGCTATTATGCAAAAGCTTCAGGCGCTGTTGCTTGTCGTGAATGGGTAGATGTCCAGGACTCGGTTCAGGATGAGCCATCTAAGGCTTTTGCTGGTTCTGATTGCTCATTGTGTGGAGCATTGCGTAATGGAAAACTGTTTACATCAAACGGCGATGGCGAATTGGTCGAAGCTCACGGGTTTGTGATGCTTGGAGGCTGTAAGTTCTATGCTGATCCAACCGATGGCTCCCCCTGCGCTGGATGGAAGAACGTTAACGGAAAATGGTACTTTTTTGATGAGACCGCTGGCTATGCACGATCTGGCTGGCTGTACAAGGATGGCTCCTGGTTCTATTTAGATCCGTCCACTTATGCTATGAAAACCGTTTGGGTTGCCGTTAACGGATCTTGGTATTACTTGAATTCGTCTGGTTATATGCAGACAGGATGGCTCAATCTGGGCGGCACCTGGTATTGGCTTGATGCTAGTGGAGCTATGGCTACTGGCTGGCGCGTTGTGGACGGATCCTGGAATTTCTTTATGGCTAACGGCGCGTGGGTGTCAGACTATATGGATGCTAAGGCTCAAAGTTATTCAAGCAATACAAATTGGCTGATACTTGTCGATACGTCACGTTGCGTTACGAGTATTTACACTGGATCCTGGAATAACTGGTCCTTAAACCGTCGATATGTATGTTCGACGGGAAAAGCTAGCACGCCTACGGTGATAGGGGAGTATCAAGTCTACGGTAAGGGATACTCCTTTGGGCATGGATATACTTGCTATTACTACACGCAGTTCTATGGTGATTACTTATTCCATTCCTCACCCTACTACGTCAACAGCAACCGCGTGATGGATCCCACGATGGGCGTTCCATCCTCTGCTGGATGCGTACGCCTTGAGATTCAGAATGCAAAATGGATTTACGATAACATTCCTTATGGAACAAAGGTTGTTACTTATTGATATTAGGCACTCGTTTTAAGAGACAGGGATAAATACTCTATTTTCAAAAGAGTTTCTTTTAACTGAGGGTGCTTTGATAATCTTTAGCAATGAATTTGGGAGGATTTTTGGAAATACAAATGGGAAATGATATTGGCGTATGCGTACTTCTCTCAGCTTATAAACCCGATCTTAAGTTTTTCGCCGCTCAACTTGATTCGATTGATGAACAAACGTTTCCGGTTACGCTTTTGGTCAGAAATGACTGCCCCGAATCGGCCTCTTTAGAGGGGTTTATCCAAGAGCATATAAAGAAAAACGCCTATCGTTATTATCATGGCGATAAAAATCTCGGTTATGTCAAATCGTTCGAGGCACTACTCTCTTTGGCAGAAGGGGATTACGTAGTATTTTGCGATCAAGATGATATTTGGGAGCCTAACAGAGTTCAAGTTTCGCTCAACCATATGCTAGAAGAAGGCTCAATTCTTGATGTTTGCGATAGATCGGTAATCGACGAAAACGGAAACATGCTGGTAGAGAGCTACAGAAAAGCTCATCCAAATTCGCCTGAAGTAAATTGGTGCTCCGGAGAGGATATTACTATTCAGGCTGCAAGTGTATGCTACGGCATTGGTATGGCTCTCATGCTAGATGCGAGTGCTGCTAAGTCGATGATTCCCTTTCCGGAATCCACTGCACATGATTTGTGGTTGACATTGGGCTGCAGCGAACTGGGGAAGTGCAGTTTTACAACGACTCCCTTGGTTAAGTATCGTCGACATGGCGGGAATGAAACTGGATTCCTTGCGGGTGTTGCTTCAAAAGATGATTGGTATTCAACAAGAGTTAAAAACAGGGTTGATACAGCTAAGCAATTTGCCGAAAGATTTCCTGATTCACCGCACCTAAAGGAAATATTGGGGTTCGCCGATGCAAGAGAGCGACGCTCCATAATTGGCTTGCTTAAATATCGACGAGCTTGCCCGTCCATTGCTAAAGCTGAAATCATTATGCGACTTGTACCGAATTGGCTGTTTCTTTTGATTTTAAACATGATTAAAGAAGCAAAATAGCTTCGTATCCGAATCGCGACTTGTTCAGAAGGGCGCTAATATTTGTGGAAGCCACAGAGAAGACTCTTTCGATTAAACACAATATGTTCTGGAATACCGTTGGCTCGTTGACGAATTTAGGCTGTCAATGGCTAATCACTATATTGGTCGTTCGACTGTCTGATGGATATAGTGCTGCTGGAATTTATTCCCTTGCTATGTCTATTTTCAACATGTTTTCTCAATTGGCCCAATACAGGATGTACACGGTACAAATTGCAGATGTTGAAAGGAAAAACTTTGCTGGTGAATACCTGACTTTTCGTTTCTTTACTACGTTTATGGCGTTTGCAATGTTGGCCGTCTATTCCATTGCGACGTGTCGTATTGATACGGTGCCTGCTGTTCTTTTGTATGCTCTCTATAAAACCGCCGGCTTAGTTATTGATGTCATGCATGCCAATGATCAGGTTGGCCATAGGATGGACTATATTGGGAAATCCCTCATAATGCAGGGCATTGGTTCTCTCCTTTCGTTCATTGTTGTCTTTGGGCTGTTAAATAGCCTCGAAGGCGCATTGTTGCTAATGACGGTAGTGACTGTAGGTATCGGTGTTATTTACGATTATCCGAGATCAAATCGAATCTCTGCAATCAAGCTTGGAATTACCCAAGCGAAGGTCAGAGCTTTCCTATGTGGCTGTTTGCCCATCGTTCTGGGCGGCATTGCTGCTTCTGCGGCGCCGAATATTCCAAGGCAGTATTTATCTTATACATTCGGAGATTCTGCTCTAGGCATTTATGCATCAGTTGCTGCTCCCGTGGCAATTATCCAAATGGGTGCGACGTATATCTATAATCCTTTATTAGGTTATTTAGTAGAGCGTTACTATTCTAGGGAAAAGTCCTTTTTTACGCTTAT
Organism: Collinsella aerofaciens ATCC 25986; assembly: GCF_964237925.1. Lineage (GTDB taxonomy): Bacteria > Actinomycetota > Coriobacteriia > Coriobacteriales > Coriobacteriaceae > Collinsella > Collinsella aerofaciens_BJ. The sequence continues at coordinate 74,842 of NZ_CAXSKI010000010.1, forward strand.
AGGTAAAATACTTGCCGGTATTTTATTTGTCGGCGTCATATCAGCAGTTGCCCTTTTCTTTTTCGGCAAATTATTGCTGTCTTTGTTTTATGGCGTTGGAATAGCCAAACATTCTGATCTCCTTCAGCCTATGTTGGCTTGTGCCTTTTTGACTGGCATTGCTTGGTTTGTCAACGATTTGCTGGTTTCTCTTGATAATTACCGAGGGGTATTTGTTGGCAGCATATTGTCCTTAATCAGTGCTGTCGCTGTTATGGCTCCCGCGCAAGTGTTGTTTGGCTTAAATGGCCCTACTGTAACGGCGCTTATATCCAATGCTATTTGCCTTATTTATCAGTCTTTTGTTTTGGGGAAACAGACGCAAGAATGGTTTGGGGAAAAGAGATAGGCCGATGATGTCTAAAGCTCACGCGCTATTAAAGCTTCAAAACACTGAATTGGATATCCTTCAGGTTGTCGCTGCATTCTGCTCTAAGCACGGCATCAGGTGGTGGCTTGATGGCGGAACATGTTTAGGAGCAATGCGTCATAGGGGGTTTATCCCTTGGGATGATGATATAGATATCGGAATGATGCGTTCAGACTATGACCGCTTTTGCTCTTTAGCCGAGGATGGTTTACCGGAAGGATATTCGCTCCATACATCGCGGAATACTATTGGCTATGCTGCGATGTTTGCTAAGGTGTATCGCGATGAAACTCGCTTCGAGAATCAGGAGGCTCGAGAGGCTTCCAGTTCGATGGGTATTTTTGTCGACATCTTTCCATATGACCAGCTCTATACAGATAAACGCCTTCGTGCAAAACAAGTCCGAACTGCATCAATTGCACAGAAAAGAGCTTATTTATATCACTCTTCTTCCATTGTTGTCCCTCATAAAGGGTTCCTTGGACAACTCGAGCTAATTGGTTGTTCTGCTATACACGTAGTGGAACGACTGGTTTCTCGAGGCGCATGCTCTTACCAGGATTTGTTCGACTCCTGTATTGCCGATTCAAATACGGGTGAGGTCTCTGATTATTGTCTGACGTTAAGCTGGCCGAATATGGCGCCAGTGCCTATTTCAGAGATTTTCCCTCTGAGCAGTGCGGTTTTCGAAGGCAGTGAATTCCCCGTTCCTCGTATGACGGATAAATATCTTACAACGATGTATGGCGAATGGAAGAAAATTCCGGAGCCGGAAAATCGACATACCCATCTTCCTCTTCTGCTTGACTTTGGGGATGGTGAAGTCTGGACTGCGCAGAATTAAGGATATGAAATCTTTACCAGATGAGGTTATGTAATGAGTTCTTCTATTTGTATTTTCACCCATCATTATCACCCGCAACTTAGTGGAATTGGTAATTTTGTCGATGGTCTCGCTCATGCCCTAGCTGCCCGCGGCGACAGGGTGGTTATCGTTACTAATGATTCAATGCGCGTAGGAGTCGGTCATTCAGTCGAAAACGGTCTCGAGATAATTCGGCTTCCATGTATTTCATTGCTTGATGGAAGGCTTCCTCTTCCCAAAAAAACCGGCGATTATTACCGGCTCCTGCAAAGCCTTGATGATTATGAGTGGGACGGCGTACTTATCAACACGAGGCTTTTCCCCCTCTCACTCGAAGGGCTGAAGTTTGCTGCGGATCATAACACTAGGGCCGTCGTTCTCGACCATGGTTCAGCGTATCTTTCTTTCAATCAGCCATTCCTTGATTATTTTGTGCGCCGATATGAGGATTGGATTACTGATCGCGTAAAGACGTTTGAACCTGATTTCTATGGGATTTCTTCTAAAAGCGTTGAATGGCTTCAGCATTTTAATATCGGTGCAAAGGGCGTAATATCGAACTCAATCAATGCTTCAATTTATAGGAGCATCTCTTCGGGTAGAGATTTCCGATCAGAATTAGGTGTCCCTCAGTCATCTTTAGTTGTGGCTTTTGTTGGGCGGTTTATTCCTGAAAAGGGAATTTATTCAATTATTGAGGCAGCTCGCGCAAAGGATATTACCAAGCGTGATATTTGTTTTGTTCTTGCAGGGGATGGTCCGCTGGCCAATGAAGTCAAGGAAGCCTGTTCGTCGAACTTGTTTTGGCTTGGGAGATGTAGCGCAGAGGACATTTCCTCCTTACTTCAGCAAGCAGATGTGCTTTGTCTTCCAACTCGGTCCGAAGGCTTTTCGACGGTACTTCTTGAGGCTTCAGCTTGCGGAACGCCTGCTGTGGTAACAGATGTGGGAGGCGCGCACGAGCTTATTCCAGATGATAGCTACGGCACGATAATTCAGTCCATGTCATCTGATGAGGTGGTTTCGGCATTATGCAGGCTTTTTGATGATCGAAAGCTGCTTTCTCTACAGTCTCGAAACTCTAGGGCCCTTGTTGAAAATCGATATAGCTGGGACGCCACTGCTATAGATGTCGAGAAGGCGTTTTGTATTTGCTAAGTGATACTTGGCTGGCTTTTACTTAGCTTTTGAGTGAAGTTGGATCTAAGACCCGAATTTGTTATTGTCGACTTATCCTATTCGATTTTGTCTTTAGTTGGAGATGCACGTTTTGAATAATCCTGCAATTAAGAAAAGCGAGTACGCGCTTGCCATCTTTGGGCTGGGACTTCTTTTGTTAGCTGTCGCGACATCATTGCACTATAAGAATTTAAATCTATTCATTCTTGAACTCTTTTGCGATGTCGTTGCTGTTGCGTGCTTATATTTGCAACCGAAATCACAGTCGAGCGGTGATGCTATTCGTCAGATAACCGTTCTCGTCGCGTCCAGTATCCTCAGCAGCTTTCTGCTAGTTTTCATCATATTGGCTGGCGCGAAGACGTTTGGCCCCTTCGGTCTTGGTGCATGGAATATCTCAGGTCTGGTTATATGCTTTCATTTAGTTTTAGCGTTCCAGGGAATTGAGCTTTGCTATGGCCCGATGAAGAGCTTCGTAACCTCGGTTAAGAAAACTGATGCTAAGAAGTGTTTCTTTTATTTGGCGGTTTTTGTTGGCTTTGCTGTTTTAATCGCTTTTATTGGCATTCCGCTCGATAAGTCAAAGACGGTGTTGTTCGCGTCTGCTTTGCCCATTACGGTTTTGATCGGATTGATTGCTATTAATGGGGGTATTTCTTATCTGAAGCCCGAACTGTTCGCTTTCGCATGCATTGTCTCAATTGGTCTATCCGTAATTATTTGCTTTCCCGTTACAAATTTTTTGACATGGGATGATGAGGTCCACTATGGAAATGCAAACAGTTTTTCCTACCTCACAAATGCTGAAATAACAAATTCTGACCGAATGATAGTCGAGCAGTTTTATATGGGGGACGGCTTTAGTTTGGATGCAGCTTTGGGTAAGTACCCAATAGATGAAACAAGAGAGTTTAACCGTGGCTCTGTTGAGCAATTGGTCAGAGAGGCTGATAAAAATGATTTAGCTGAAGGTATCGAACGTTTTAATTGTTTTGATAGTGTGGCTCTTTCTAAAATTGCCTATATTCCTTCATCTATCGGCCTTTGTTTGGGTCGCTTGCTTCATCTCCCATTCTCTATCAAATTTGCATTGGGTAAAATTTTTAATTTGTTTGCGTATGCAGTTATCTGCGGAATCGCAATTCGTATAGCCCCTTGCAGAAAATGTCTTTTCACTTGTATTGCGTTGTTCCCGTCTGCTGTGTTAATGGCAGCCAGTTACTCGTATGATCCCTGTGTGATATCGTTCAGTTTGCTAGGAACAGCTCTTTTGTTGAAGATGCTTATTTCTGAAGAGGATATTTCTGCTAAAACGTTCTTCGCATTTCTACTATCTTTTGCAATCGGGTTTGCAGCTAAAGCGATTTATTTTCCCTTATTTGGACTTGCGCTTTTAATTCCTGCAAATAAATATGTTTCAAGCAAGCAAAGACGTATCTTGATTGGTACTGCTCTATTCGTTTGTGCCATTATGATCCTATCTTTCTTGACGCCATATTTCTCATCTGTCGTAAATAATATTTCTGATGCACGTGGTGGCTCCGAAGTCTCTACGGCTGGTCAAACGACGGGAGTGCTTGCAAATCCAGTTGGAACTATAGCTGTAATCTCGAATTTCGTTTTTGGATCGATGCTGACCCCGGCGTTTCTCAATTCAATATCAACGAATATGGCTTATCTTGGGGACGTGTCTAATCTGTTCCCATGGCTTTCGTATCTCCCCATCATGCTGTTTGAAGCTATTTGCATTATTGATAATGAAAAAGATACTAAAATAAAGCTTAGCCGTTGCGGAATTGTTTGGACTCTATTCCTGGTTCTTGCTACTTGCCACCTAGTTGCTTTGGCTCTATACATCGCTTTTACAGGAGTTGGAAGCCAGACAGTTGCGGGTGTCCAAGCGCGATATCTCATACCTTTGATAATACCTTTTGCCTGTCTATTGCTCAGGTTCCCTATTTACTGCGATGAGGAGGTGAAGGCTAAATTTACAGCCTTTATGCTCGGGGCTCCATTTGCGCTGCTGTATTTTGTGATGTTCGAGCTTCTGTATATCCGTTTTTTCTAAATTAGCGATATAGGTCATGGTTATAGTAGGAGTGGGCAATTAGTTGGATTCGATTGGATCGAATGGGACGGCGTTGAAGGTTCGCTCAGGACATGCGCCCCGTATTTGAGGCAGAACTGCAAGGGGTCCTTTTCCTGCGGTGATGGATGGGGACTCCATGTGTGCCCTAGTTGAGCAAGCTAAATATCTAAGCTTGAGATGTAACTTCCTAATGGTTAGACAGGATACAGTAAACTTAAGTCTGAGTTAAGCTATGCGTTGGACTGTAAGAGTCGCAAATTCTTTGGGCGTCGCTAAGAGCCAACTGTTTTTGGAATGGATGAATCTCGATTGTCTTTTACTTCAACGACATGTTCAAAAGGACATCTGCGTGTTCTCGTAATAATTCCTGCCTATAACGAACAGGAGTGCATTCTCAATACCGTTGCAGCTATAAAAGCTGCGGGTTATGACTATGTCGTAATCAACGACGGCTCACAAGATACAACGCTTGAGCTTTGTCGAGAGCATGGTATCAACATATTGGATCTGCCGCAGAACCTTGGTATCGGTGGAGCGGTCCAAGCGGGCCATAAATATGCCCAGAGATTTGGCTATGATATCGACATTCAGGTTGACGGCGATGGCCAACATGATCCTTCTTATATTCCTGAGCTTGTAAAGCTGATTGAGAGCGGTGCGAGTTTGGCGATAGGCTCTCGATTTCTGGTTGAGACTGATGGTTTTCAATCAACTTTTATGCGTCGTGTTGGAATCAGGTGGCTTTCATTTTTGCTCGAGTTGCTTACGGGTAAGGTGGTCACCGATCCCACTTCTGGCTTTAGGGCCTGCAATAAAGATGCTATCGACCTGTTCTGCAAGAGTTATCCTGATGACTACCCGGAGCCAGAGTCGATTGCTTTGGCTATGAAGCTTGGTCTTCCCGTTATGGAAGCGCCTGTAAAGATGAATGAGCGCCAAGGTGGACGTTCATCTATCGGGGGCTTCTCTTCCGTCTACTATATGGTCAAGGTTACGTTAGCCATTGTCCTTGTGTGCTGGGTTCATAGGGGAGACAAATAATGAATCTTATTTTGAGGATTGGTGCGGCCCTCTTTTTCGGCGGATTCCTCGTCTATGTTTTACGTCTCGTGTCCAACGGAAAGATGCTTCTTAAGTACTCTTTGCTGTGGATTTTGATGTGTATGGCGGCCTTGATCTGTGATTTATGTCCTCAGATTATTTATAGTTGCTCAACAGCTATTGGGTTTGTCAACCCGGCCAATTTCCTTTTTTTGGGTGCAATCGTGCTGTTGCTTGCAATCTCTCTGTCTCTTAGCGTTGCCGCGAGTCGTCATGTTTTGGCGATCAAAAACCTTACTCATAGGATTGCCCTGCTCGAAAAAGAGCTTGAGAAAAGGTCTGATCATGAATGAGCTCAATACATGGTTTGATTCAGTTCCTTCGGCTATCCCTCATTAGGGCTCCTAAGTTTGTGCACCATTGATCGCGCTCGACTGCTGGTTGTGGATTGTCTAACAAATAGACAATCCCTATGTTGAGTGTCTTATCGTTTTATCTGGTGCAACGTATCAAGCGAGTTGTCTTGCATATTAATTAATTTGGGAACTGCATCTCTGGGTCGACTGCATCTGGATATTCAAAAGTTAATTTGATTTGGCGAGAAGAGAAAAATGATGAAAAATCGACATCTGAGTTTAATCAGCGTGGTTTGTCTAACATCTATTTGTTTCATCTCTCTTTTATGGCCCGCAATCGCATTTTCATTAACTGAAGATTGCGTGGCTGAAGGCACTGATGGCTCTTTGGTTCAATCGGGTCAGGAAGCATTTGGGACATCAGGTAGCGATCGTTTGACTTTGGATTCCGATAATTTCAAAGCATCTATCGATTCGTCGATATATGAATATACTGGCGATGTGATTACTCCTGATGTCTCTGTTTTGACTGCCAGCGGTTCTGTGCTAGCAAGCGGAATCGATTATGAAGTCACGTATTCAGATAATGTTGCCCCTGGCTGCGCCACTATAAGAGTGAATGGGCTAGGGAATTACGCCGGCGTTACCTCTCAACTGTCGTTCCAGATCGTTCGTTCCTCTGATAATAACATCGCTCTTCCTGGTTCTTGGGCCTACCAAAACGGTAAATGGTGGTGGAGATATGAGGCTGGTGGTTGGCCGTCAAACTGTTTTCTGTCCATTAGAGGGGCGGAGTATTATTTTGATTCCGAAGGTTATGCAGCTACTGGCTGGAAATACTTGAACGATGGCTGGCATTTATTTTCTAACTCCTGTGCACATTTGAAGGGATGGGCTGCCACCGGTGGGCGCTGGTTCTACCTTGACGAGACATCGGGTTCAATGAAGACCGGCTGGGTTTTAATTGATGATAGCTGGTACTATTTGGACAGTTCGGGCGCTATGCAGACCGGGTGGTTACTCCTTGGCAATACTTGGTACTGGCTTGAGCCTTCTGGATTAATGGCTACGGGCTTTAGGCTTGTTAACGGCTCTTTGTTTCATTTTTCCGAATCCGGTTCTATGAGCTCCGGTTGGTTTATTAACGATGGGGCATGGTATTGCTCCAACGCATCGGGAGAGATTCGTACCGGGTGGTTTTACAATGGTTCTAGCTGGTATTTGCTAGACCCCAATAATAATGGCGCCATGCTGGAAGGATTTCAAACTGTAAATGGCTCCATTTATTATTTGGATCCGGATAGCGGCGGTGCATTAAAGTGCAACACTTGGGTCTTCTCACAAGATGAAAACGTATATTATGCGTGCAGCAGTGGTGCGATTGTGCTTTCGGGCGTCAAGGACGGCGCGGGCGGAATTAAGCTCAGGGATCCCGAGGGAAAGCCTGTCGCTGGCTGGTATTGGTCCTCAGCTGCACAGGTGTGGTTTTACACAGACTCAGATGGGGTTCTGCAGCGCGGTTGGCGATTCATTGACGGTAGGTGGTATCACCTCGACAACGAATCCGGAGCCATGAATACTGGCTGGTTCCTCGATGATGATGGAACGTGGTACTACCTTATGTCTTCTGGACAAATGGTAAATGGCTGGAACAGAATTGGAGACTCCGAGTATTTCTTTAATGCCTCAGGTGCTTGGGTGGAGCCTGAGCACTCCGCGCGCGCCTCCTTGCAGTCCCAGATCGTTAATCGTTGCCATAGCGTTCCTTCTCCTGGGGCGGGACTGTGCTCGGAGTGGGTTAGCCATGTGTTTTACCCCGTGCTGGGGTCATATCCCAACGGCGACGCATGCGACATGTTCTGGAATTGGTGTTACAGCCGAGATATATCTCAGCTTAAAGTTGGAATGATCGTTGCGGTCCCTACGCATACTCATACAAGTGCTGGTGCCCGCTGGGGCCATATTGCTATTTATATCGGAAACGGTATGGTTATGGATAACATCGGTTACATCAGGACAACATCACTTGCTTGGTGGCTGAACTACTACCACACTACCGCTATACCACAGTGGGGCTGGGTTTTAAATACGCCTTTGGAATGATGCGGATTCTGGCCAGCATGCGGAATCAACGCCTGCTTGTGTATCGAATCACAAACGCTTCTTAACTGTATATCATGTATGGAATGCAATTATTCATAGTAAGGGAATCGAGGGTTGACCCTCGATTCCCTTATCTATTAGTCGCATTTTAATAAGGCTAAAATTAGAAAGCGCAGAATTAAGCTAACACTTTATAAATGATAGTAGCGATTTCCGGGTTCTCCCACGCTGAAATTTGGGTTAATGTACGGATCGCCTTCGACATAGTATTTTGCCCAGCGATAATTCATGTATGCGACCTCTTTGTGGAAGCGAATCTGCTTATCCGTATTGTTTTCAACGCCTCTAGAAATCGACTCGTAGTGATAGAGCTCAACTTCGGGCGTGTATACGATCAGGTCGTTGATCTCGCGTAACTTTAAGCAAAAGTCAACATCATTAAATGCAACTTGAAGCTCTTCGGTGAAACCTCCGACTTTCTCATATTCGCTACGCTTGGTCATTATGCAAGCTGCAGTGACGGCACTGAAGTCTTGTTGCGCATCGTTGAGTGCAAAGTAACCCCAGTTATTCTTTGGCATACTTTGGCAAAGATGTCCCGCCACGCCGCCAGTGACGCATAAGCCCGCGTGCTGAATGGTGTTGTCGGGATAGTAGAGTTTTGCACCGACTGCGCCAACATCCTCACGTGTGCAGATGCCAAGCATGGTCTCAATCCAATTGGGCGTAATTACCTCAGTATCGTTATTCAATAGCAAGAGATAGTCGCCCTTGGCGTGAGCAACGCCAAAGTTCATGAGCTTGGAGAAATTGAATTCGTGTTCCCAAGTTACAAGACGAACGATGTCAGGATATTTTGCTTGCAACTTATCGTAATAATCGAACGTCGCCTTTTCTGTGCTGTTGTTTTCGATTATGACGAGCTCGTAATTGTCGTACGTTGATTTCTCAACAATTGATGTAATGCAGTTGTTCAGAATGTCGGCGTGGTCTTTAGTCGGGATGATAATTGACACGAGTGGATGGGAATCTGGCACAGCGTAGGTTACTTTATATGTAAAGGGACGACGCGCTTGTTCGACCTTCGCATTGAGCCCAAGCCTGTCCAAATGACTCTGGACCGCTTTGATACCTGCGATAGTGGCATACGGCTTGCTATCGGCATTTGCTGCGGTGGAGGTCTCGCTTAGGCGCCAGTGGTATAGAACCTTCGCTACATGATGAACTTTCCTTGCCTTTTCCACGGCGCGGAGAGTCAGATTATGATCCTGTGCTCCATCGAACTCTTTTGTGTTCGGCTCTAGAGTGTCTAGCAGGGACTTACGGATGGTAAGCATGTGGCAGATATAGTTATTGTTTCTGAGCAGGTCGATATTGAAATCCGGCTTAAAGAACGGCTGCGCTAGCTTTCCATCGGGCATGAGTTTATCTTCATCACAATATAGAAGATCGACGTCATTGTTGTTTTCAATTGCCTCGGCATATGAGAACAACAAGTCCGGTTCAAGAATGTCGTCATGGTCAAAGAAGCTAACGAAATCGCCCGAAGCTACGGCAACGCCTGCGTTTGTATTTTCGGAAATACCCTTATTTTCGGTAAGGTTAATTGATTTAATTCTGTTGTCGTGGGCCGTCTCCTGCTCAACGCGAGCCTTTAGTTCCTGATTGTCAGGACTTGCATTAACTAGGATGAGCTCCCAGTTTGCATAAGACTGGTTTTTTACGGATTCGGCCATATCGTTAAAGAACGAAATGGGTGTGTTGTATATAGGGACAATAATGCTGAACTTCGGAGCGCTGTTGAAGACGATTTTTCTCTGCTTCTCCAGAGCGCCGATAGTTGCCTTATGATCCGTGAACCATTCGGGGTATTCAGGGTCAAACTGCGCATGGGTAAAGAGAAAGTTGGTCTCCTCAAGAAGCAAGCCTAGCTTATCGGGTGTTAAGCAGTCGAATGCACTGAATGATGGGTGATTTTGATCGTCAATAATAAAGTAGTAACGATCGAACGCCTTTGGCATTCGAATTGAGAGCTGCGTTTCAAGCTGCTTTTTCTCAGACGTAAATCCAACGCTTGTTACATTCGAGCCGAAATTGACGATGCTCAAATTAACTTCATTAAGGGTTCGATCGAAACAACGAAGTTTGATTTGCGAGTCGCTACGATAAGGAGTTCTCACCGTGCACCTAAGGATATAGTCGCTTGAATCTTCGATGCACTGCCAGAAATCAATCGTTGCCATGTCAAACTCTGAAACGTCATCGTAGTTTCGGAGTTTGCTGCACATGTCAGGTTTAATTTTGTAGTTAAGGCGCGACTCCCATTTGATGTTCTTGCAATTGAGCGAAAGGGAGTCGCTGCTCAGGGTGCGACCGTCTTGGCCGATTTCGCTAAACTCAATTTTGATGGTGCGAGCATCGGGATCGGGGACTACAAGGACGTATGAGTTCGAGTCACAACTATTGTCCCGGAATTTTAGGAGGGATAAAGGTGAGCGGCGGTTATCGTCTGTAGCCGCCTGGGCTGTTACGCTGGAGCCTTTATGGATGCCTTCAATCTTAAGCTGCTGGTAGATTTTCCAGTTTCCTCTGCATACTCCGGTTGTTTCGACTCGCATTGTTTGCCTTTCGTTTGTTGGACACTGCTCATTGTACTTTTTCATTTGTTGCCTCGCTAGAAATGCAGAAAGAGTTGCGTGTTTCTGCTGTCCGATTTAAATAAGAAGACGGGGAGGTTGCTGCCGGTGCGTATAATTTAATTAACTATGCATCTGTAATCAGCGGCTTTTGCTCAACGATTGTCAATCGAGAGGATTTTTATGAAAGGCATCATCCTCGCCGGCGGGTCCGGCACCCGCCTATACCCGCTCACGCTCGTGACCTCCAAGCAGCTGCTGCCGGTCTACGACAAGCCCATGATCTATTACCCGCTGTCCACCCTCATGCTGGCGGGCATCCGGGACATCCTGGTCATCTCCACGCCGACCGACCTGCCCAACTTCGAGCGCCTGCTCGGTGACGGCTCGCGCTACGGCGTGAACCTCTCCTACGCCGAGCAGCCCAGCCCCGACGGCCTGGCGCAGGCCTTCACCAT
>NZ_CAXSKI010000011.1:0-78126 GCF_964237925.1 Collinsella aerofaciens ATCC 25986
CGGCGAGGTCCCTGAGCCCCTCGATCTCGGGGGACGGCACCCATACCGGGGTGACGTCGTGCGACAGTATCGCCTTGGCCATCCTGGCCGCGTCGTTGCGGTCGTTCTTGGACGAGAGGTCTGCCGACGACCTCGGGACCCTGGAGACGGCCGCGACGACGCAGTCGACGCCGAGCCCGGAGAGCTCCCTCTGCGGGGCGAAGCCGAGGTAGCCGCTCTCGTAGGCGGCGAGCGACGGGCCGGGGAAGCCCGACATCCACTCCGCGACCTCGCCCCAGGGGTTGCCGCGGAACCTCCTCGTCACGGCCTCGCCCGTCTCCGCGTCGAGCGCGCAGACGGTGGTGGACCTGAGGTGTACGTCCATTCCGAAGGCGGTAGAATATCTAGGCACGGGAGCCTCCCAACCTCGTTGCGGCGCGGCTGCGCCTCTGGCACTTCAACAACATTGTCGCAGCCCCGACCCGCGGTCACGAGCGGGGGCTCCTGTCGTTTCCGTGCCCCTGGATTGGGTCATAGTGTCTGACTTTTGCCCCACCTGCGGCGCTGCCATTGTTGCTGCAGGGGGACAGCTTGCTCGCTCTGGTGCCTGTTCGCTGTCCGTTCTCTGCCCGCAACGTTTCTGCTGTTGGTGCAAAGGGGTCAGATTACTTTGCGCCAAAAGGGGAAGTTGCGGTGGAATAGTTCCTGTTTGGCCGTCTTGAGGGGTTAAACGGGAACTATTTCACCGCAACTTATCGATGGCGTGTTTGGTTGGTGCCAGTTGATTGCTTGGGCGTTGGGGAGGGTCTGCTCCGTTATAATCGCCTAGAACATTAAATGGAAACGGGACGGGAGCCATATATGCGCCAGGGTTTCGACAACGCGAAGTATATCGAGCTGCAGGCTGCTCACATTAAGGAGCGCATCTCACAGTTTGGTGGCAAGCTCTATTTGGAGTTTGGCGGCAAGCTGTTCGATGACTATCATGCGAGCCGCGTGCTGCCGGGTTTTGAACCGGACAGCAAGTTCCGCATGCTCAAGAGCATCGCCGACGATGTCGAGGTTATCATCGCGATCAACGCGAACCACATCGAGAAAAACAAGGCTCGTGGTGACCTTGGCATTACCTATGACGAGGATGTGCTGCGCCTGGTTGACCTGTTCCGCGGCAACGGCTTTGCCGTCGCGGCTGTGGTCATCACCCAGTACGCCGGCCAGCCTGCTGCCGATGTGTTCCGCAACCGCTTGAACGCGCTCGGTATTCCCGCCAAGCTGCACTATCCCATCGAGGGGTATCCGCACGATGTCGATCTGATCGTGTCCGACGATGGCTACGGCAAGAACGAGTTTGTCGAGACCACGCGTCCGCTCGTTGTCGTGACGGCACCCGGCCCCGGCTCGGGCAAGCTCGCTACTTGCCTCTCGCAGCTGTATCACGAGCATAAGCACGGTACCGCCGCCGGCTATGCCAAGTTCGAGACCTTCCCGGTCTGGAATCTTCCTCTGACGCATCCGGTCAATATTGCCTACGAGGCCGCCACGGCTGACCTCGACGACGCCAATATCATCGATTCGTTCCACCTTGAGGCCTACAACAAGACCACGGTCAACTACAACCGCGACGTCGAGGCCTTCCCGGTAGTCCGTGCCCTGATGGAAAAGATCCTGGGCAAGAGCCCCTACCAGAGCCCTACGGACATGGGCGTCAATATGGTCGGCTTTGCCATCACCGATGACGATGCCTGCCGCGACGCTTCCAAGATGGAGATTGTCCGCCGCTACTTTACCGCGGTCGAAAATGTGCGCCGTACCGGCGTGGGCGATGAGCAAGTCGACCGTCTCAAGATTATTATGAAGAAAGCCGGCATCGATAAGAACTACTCACCGGCGCGCTCGGCGGCCCTCACCAGGGAGCAACTGACGGGTGGTCCCGTGGGTGCCATGGTCATGCCCGATGGCTCCGTGGTGACCGGTAAGACCTCCACGCGCCTGGGCGCCGCAAGTTCGCTCATTATGAACGCCCTCAAGCACGTCTCGGGCGTCGACCTTGAGCTCGAGGTTATCAGCGATGAGGCGATCGAGCCCATCAGCAAGCTCAAGACGCATTTCCTGGGCAGCAAAAACCCGCGCCTCCACACCGACGAGACGCTTATGGCGCTGTCGATCACCTCGGCCACGAGTGAGACGGCCGCTCGCGTCCTTTCGGGCCTGGAGCAGCTGCGCGGTTGCGATGCCTTCTTTAGCGTGATTATCTCGCCGACGGACGAGACGGTACTGCGCAAACTGGGTATCAACGTGTGCTGCGAGCCCAAGTTTGAGCGCCGCGGTTTCTTCCATCGCTAAGTTTGAAGCACCGCGGTAATTGCATTGCATTTTGGCCGTATCGGGTTAGCGCCCGGTACGGCTTTTTGATCAATAAAGCGCCTATTTCGGCGAAAAATAGCTGTTTACCTGCCTAGAAACAATTTGAGCGGTATACAATAACCGTAACTGTTTCATCCTTAGCGGGATGCCGCATGATGGATATTACCTGCCATCGTGAGGTGTGTCGGTCGCGCACGGCGCGTTAGATGCTCGTGCTCGGTTTGAGGAGGCTGCTATGGCGGGCAAGGGTCGTGCGAGTGTCAACGATATGAAGCGTGTCGAGGTGCTGGTGTTGATGGAGATCGACCAGCAAACCGAAGACAATGGCGGGCCGTATGGTTTCTCGCGCAAAACGCTTGCCGAGCGCGTGGGGGTTTCGCCGTATCGTGTCCGCGCCGCAATCGATCGCTTGGATTCCGAAGGCATGATTGATGTCGTCTCGCGTTATAGCGACGACGGCGGTCAGCTTGCAAATGGCATTTGCCTCACCGAACGTGGCGAGTGGTATCTTGAGGGCGTCCGTACCGGCATGCTCGTTCAAGAAATGCTTGAGGACGAGGTTGCTGATCGATAGCAGCATGTAACCCTTGCCACAGCGACGCCGCCTGGGAAACCGGGCGGCGTTTTGTTTCAAGATTGAGAAATGCAATCGCACGCGAGAAAAATTGCGAACGGTCCGCGGCGCGAGTATTACAATGAAGACCCGTAAGATGTGGATAAACAACTTCTACGGGAAGCGCAGGTAACTCAATATGACCAAGCATGTGTTCGTAACCGGTGGCGTGGTTTCGTCCCTGGGCAAGGGTATCACCGCGGCCTCGCTGGGCCGTCTGCTCAAGTCGCGTGGCTACAAAGTAACGATGCAGAAGGCCGACCCGTATCTGAACGTCGACCCCGGTACCATGAGCCCCTTCCAGCATGGTGAGGTCTTCGTTACCGAGGATGGTTACGAGTCCGACCTGGACCTGGGTCATTACGAGCGCTTTATTGACGAGAACCTGACCCGTGATTCCAACTTTACGACTGGTGCCATCTATAAGAGCCTGATTGCCCGTGAACGTCGCGGTGACTTTTTGGGCGGCACCGTGCAGGTGATTCCTCACGTCACGAACGCCATTAAGGATAAGTTCCGTCGTATTGAGGAGCAGACCGGCTCCGACGTGGTCATCACTGAGTTGGGCGGCACTATCGGCGACATCGAGTCGCAGCCGTTTGTCGAGGCCATTCGCCAGTACCGCAAGGAGGCCGGCCCCGAGAACGTCTGCTACATCCACGTGTCGCTCGTTCCCTATATCGCCGCCGCCCACGAGGTCAAGACCAAGCCGACGCAGCACTCCGTTAAGGAGCTCCGCAGCTTTGGTATCCAGCCCGATATTATCGTTCTGCGCTCCGACCACCATATCGACGATGCCATCCGCGGCAAGATCGCAAGCTTCTGCGACGTCGACACCGACTGCGTCTTTACCAACGAGGACTGCGCGAGCATCTACGATGTTCCGCAGCTGCTCGCCGAGCAGGACTTTGACCTGCGCATTTGCGAGCGTCTGGGTCTGGACCCGCGTGAGCGCGACATGAGTCAGTGGAACGAGTTCCTGCGCAAGCAGAACCATGCCAACCAGCACGCCGACAAGGTGAAGATCGCCGTCGTGGGCAAGTATACGCAGCTGCCCGATGCCTACCTGTCGGTTATCGAGGCCCTGCACCACGCGGGTGTGTTCTACGATCGCCACGTTGACGTGCAGCTGGTCGATGGCGAGAGCCTCGACGAGCAGAATGTCTCCGAGGTTCTGGGCGACGCCTCGGGCATCCTGGTCCCCGGCGGCTTTGGCAAGCGCGCCCTGGAGGGCAAGATCCTCGCGGCCGAGTTTGCCCGTGAGCACAAGATTCCGTATCTGGGCATTTGCCTGGGTATGCAGGTGGCCGTGTGCGAGTTCGCCCGCAACGTCGTCGGCCTTGCCGGCGCCAGCTCCTCCGAGTTCGATCCGGACGGCCCGTTTAGCGTCATCGATCTGATGAGCTCGCAGGAGGACGTGACCGAGAAGGGCGGCACCATGCGCCTGGGCGCCTATCCGTGCAAGCTCGCCGCCGATACCCTTGCTCGCGAGGCATATGGCGAGGAGCTCGTCTACGAGCGTCACCGTCATCGCTTTGAGTTCAACAACGCCTTCCGTGACCAGCTCGAGGACGCCGGCTTGGTTATCTCGGGTCTGTCGCCCGACGAGCGCCTGGTCGAGATGGTCGAGCTGCCGCGCGACGTACATCCGTGGTATGTGGCCACCCAGGCTCACCCCGAGTTCAAGAGCCGTCCGACCAACCCGCAGCCGCTGTTCCGCGAGTTCGTGCGCGCCTCGATCGGCCAGCACGAGGGTGTCGACCGTCTGCAGGTGACGCCCAAGAACCTCGCTACGGACTAAGGGTGCCGGAGAACCAGGAACATACCGAAGCTACTCCCTCGTCGCTCGCTGTGGTGGCGGGGGAGTATCTCGATTACCTTGCGGTCGAGCGGGGTTTGGCGCGCAACACGATTGCGGCCTACCGTCGTGACCTGACGACGTACTGCGCCTATCTGGAGCGGGCGGGCATTGTGTCTTTTGAAGAGGTGACCCGTCAGGTCGTGGAGGACTTTATTGCCGATCGCCGCGACGGAGGCTATTCCGACGCCTCGGTGGAGCGCGCGCTTGCTGCCGTGAAGGGCCTGCATGCCTTTTTGGTGCGCGATGGGGCCGTGGCCCAAAACCCGACGGCGGCGTTGCGCCTGCCCAAAAAGGCAGATCGCCTGCCGGAATACCTTTCGGTGGAGGATGTCTCGGCACTGCTCGATCAAGACTTTCCCGAGGGCGAGATGGGGCTGCGCGATCATGCCATCTTGGAAGTGCTCTACGGATGCGGTTTGCGCGTGAGTGAGCTGGTTGGGCTCGATGTGGGCGATATCCATATTGATGACGGGTTTGTCCTGGTGCGCGGTAAGGGCTCCAAGGAGCGTCTGGCCCCGTTGGTGGGAAGCGCGGCTCGCGCCCTGACACACTATATAGGTGACGGGCGCACTCTCCTGGCCGCGCATGCTCACGGGATGGAGACCTCGGCGGTCTTTTTAAATAAGAACGGACGTCGCCTGTCGCGCCAGGCCGTGCATGCGATATGCGAGCGGTATGGGCGCCAGGTGGGGCTGGTTGGGCTCCATCCCCACACCCTGCGCCACTCCTTTGCCACCCACATGCTCGCGGGCGGTGCCGACCTGCGTGTGCTGCAGGAGATTTTGGGCCATGCCGATATTTCGACCACGCAGGTCTACACGCATGTCGACCGCACGCAACTGACCGAGGTCTATCTGGCGGCGCATCCGTTGGCACATCGCTAGCACCTCGCTGACCTGCATATTTATAAATATTAAAGGGGACGGGCCCCAGATTGCCGAGACGCACTTTTGCGCACATGGGCAATCTGGGGCCCGTCCCATTTTCGCCAGACACCGACGCGTTGGTGGGCCGTGTGTACCGTGGGTGGGGGAGTTTGGGGGCGATGTGAACGGTGTGTAAAGGGACGTAAAAATCGCCTCAAGGTCAACTTGAAGGTTGAGGTTCGCGGGCGTGGTTCTACAGGTGGCATCCCGCCTTTGCTGCAAACACAACATATTGTGTTTTCGAACATATGCTCGGGGGTGTTTTACAACATATTGGGGGTGGAGTGGTGGGGTGGGGTGGGGGAAGGGGTGGGGAAAGGTGTTGAAAAATGGGGCGGTTCCCCATATTATTGATGACGTCGACAGGCGGGGTGGTTCCCCGCGTACGTGCCATCTGAGTAACCGAGGGGAGGGCGCACATGGGAATGACGGGTGCATACGAGCGCAATCTCGATGCAAAAGGTCGTCTATCCCTGCCTGCACCCCTTCGCGAGGAGCTTGGAGAGCACGTTCGCGTGTTTAAAGCCCTGGATGTCGATGCTCTGTACGTGTTCTCTGCCGAGGCCTTCGATAAGTGGGTCGAAGGACTCTTCGCGGGTCGTGAGGGCCACGAGGGTTTTAACCCGCGTGACATCAACGACCAGAAGCTCATGAGGGCGATCAACAAGCGCACCACGTCGATGGATGTGGACAGCGCGGGTCGTATCGGTCTTTCTGAGTCTCTCCGCAAGCAGGCGAACCTCGACCGCGAGGTCACGGTTGTGGGCAACTACGACCACCTTGAGGTTTGGGACCGCGCTACGGCCGATGAGGACGATGACGACGAGGCCCTGCTGGACCTCTTCTTCTCGTAAGGGCAAGGCACGAGTAACGGATGGAGCGTGGGATCTTGACACAAGAATATCGGCATGAACCTGTCATGCTCGGCGAAGTGCTTGAGTCGCTGCAGCTAAAGAGCGGCTCCGTCGTCTGCGACTGCACCCTTGGCGGTGCCGGCCATTCGGTAAAGATGGCCGCGCAGGTGGGGGAGACCGGCCTTTTGCTCGGCGTCGATCAGGACGACATGGCCCTCGAGGCCGCTGGCGCCCGTCTGGACCGCGAGGTTCCCGGCGTCCCGCACCAGCTGCTGAAGGGCAACTTCGGCGACTTGGACGAGCTGCTTTGCTCGGCCGAGGTGCCCGGGGTCGATGGCTTCCTGTTCGACTTGGGCGTTTCGTCGCCGCAACTCGATATCCCTGGCAGGGGCTTTTCGTACAACGAGGACGCCCCATTGGACATGCGGATGGATCCGGGTAACAACACCTTAAACGCAGCTGAGGTCATCAACACCTATAACGAACACGACCTCGCCCGGATTCTACGCGTCTATGGCGAAGAGAAGTTTGCCTCGCAGATCGCGCGCGAGATCGTGCGCCGCCGCGAGCATGAGCCGATCGAAACCACCGGTCAGTTTGTCGAGATCATCAAGGCTGGTATCCCCGCTGCCGCTCGTCGGCATGGCGGACATCCAGCCAAGAAGAGTTTCCAGGCCATTCGCATCGAGGTCAATCACGAACTCGATGTGCTCGAGCGAGGGCTTGACGCCGCCACAAGGTGGCTCAACCCGGGCGGACGCATCTGCGTCATCTCATATCACTCGCTCGAGGACCGTATCGTAAAGAACCACTTTAAGGAGATGAGCCAGGGGTGCACGTGTCCGCCGGAGATTCCGGTGTGCGTGTGCGGCAACGTGCCGATACTCAAGGTCATCACCCGCAAACCCCTGGTTGCCCAACCCGATGAGGTTGCGCGCAACCCTCGGGCGAGATCAGCCAAGATCCGCGTGGCGCAGCGTCTGTAGACGCGACCGCGCGATATTGGACCTCCCGCTCGTACCACAAACGAAGCTTAAACACACTACCAACGTACTCGGGATGGGAGGCGGCATATCATGGGCTACAACACTTCAAACGCAGCACTCGCCTATGATATGAACGCCATGCCCGCCTATCGTGAGGCACCGCAGGCTCCCGCTGCTCCCCGCGAGCAGCGCACGCCGCGCCTTGATGTCTACACGGGCGCGGGCCGTCAGGCAAACCAGGCGGTAAGCCCGGTTTTCATGAGCGTTCTTAAAACGTTTTGCATCATTGCGGCCATCTTCATGACGATCGGTGTCGCCCGTGTGGCGCTCGCCGGCGTTACGGCCCAGGTGCTCAACAGCAACGCCGCGCTTACCAACACGCTCGAGAAGGCGACCGATGAGAGCTCCGACCTGGAGGTCATGCATTCGGTCTATGGTGCCGACACGCGCATTCGCGACCTTGCGGGCGCTTATGGCATGGTGGAGCCCAGCGAGAGCGTTACACTTGACTTTTCGCAGGATGCAGCCGCGGGCGCTAGCTCGACCGCGACCGCTCAGTAACAAGACGGTAGCTGAGTATGACAAATGACTATCGCCGCGGCTCCGACGGGGGTCGCGGTTCTGGACGTCCCTCATCGCGGGGACGTTCTGGTTATCAAGGAACGGGTCGGCCATCTTACAACGCGAGGCCGTCCTATGGCAACGACCCCGCGTCGCGTCTCCGTGGCTCGAGTGGTCCTCAAATGCATAACACCAGGTCGCGCAAGAGTTCGTCGACCGAATGGCTCACAGGCACGCCTCTGCCTCGCCGCAAAGCCATCATGGGCTTCATCGGGCTTGGTTTGAGCTTGGGCGTCTTTCGCCTTGCCGACTATCAAATTGTCGAAGCCGATAAACTGCGCGAGCGTGCCGATGCGCGCCGCCTGCTTGCACAGACCCTCTATGCCAAACGCGGCACCATCTACGACCGCAACGGTAACGTGCTGGCGTCGTCGGTCGAATGTCGCAACATCGCCGTGAACCCGCAGCTTGTCGAGGATGTTGACAAGACGGTGTCGGCGCTGGTCAAGGCAACTGGAATCGATAAAAAGACCTGCCGCAAGCTCGTCGAGTCCGATGGCACCTGGGTGTATATCAAGCGCCAGGTGGACGAAGACGATGCTGCGGCGCTGGAGAAGAAGAACCTGCCCGGCGTGCTTTTTGAGCAGGCCATGAAGCGCGTATATCCATACGGCAATCTGGCATCGCAGGTGCTGGGTGTAGTGAATGTAGACAACGACGGCTTGACGGGTCTCGAAAAGCAATACAACAAGCTTCTGACCGGCACGAATGGTACCCTCGTGCGCGAGCGCGCGAGGGACGGCAGCTATATCGCGGGCGGTGCCTATAAAAAGGTGGCTGCGGTCGACGGCGTTGATATCGTGACGACGCTCGACGTCAATATCCAGCGTGCGGCCGAGGATGCCCTGGCAGAGGCAGTTGAGAAGACTAAGGCCAAGAACGGCTCGGCGCTGGTCACCGATCCTACGACAGGCGAGATTTTGGCAGCCTGCTCGTACCCGACCTACGACCAGACCGATCTGGAGAATGCCAAGACCGAGGATATGAATCTGCGCCTGGTCACCGACGCCTACGAGCCCGGCTCGGTCTTTAAGACGCTCGTGGCGGGCGCCGGCTTCGACTTGGGCGTCGTGCGATCGAGTACGTCGTTTGAGGTGCCGGCGAGCATCAAGGTGGGCGACGATACCGTCACCGATGCCGACAAGCGCGACTATGCCATGACCATGGATGTGCGCGAGATGATGCGCCGTTCGTCCAACGTGGGCTTTGTCCTGGTGGGGCGCAAGATCGGTGCGGATGACTTTGCCGCCTATGTGGACAAGTGGGGCATAGGTCACAGCTCCGGTGTCGATTTTCCGGGCGAGAGCCTGGGCATCGTCAAGGAGCGTGACCAGTATGACGGCGCCACGCTGGGTTCGATGAGCTTTGGACAGGCGCTGTCCGTCTCGCCGATTGAGATCGCACGTGCCGTGGGCGGCATCGCCAACGGCGGCGTGATGATGACCCCGCACTTCTATAAGTCCAGCAAGGGCGACGAGAAGGACTGGGGCGAAGGCGAGCGCGCGATTTCGGAGGACGCCGCATCCCAGGTGACATCGTGCATGCAGACGGTCGTGTCCGAGGGAACGGGCGTTGGCGGCGCGGTTGACGGCTATGACGTGGCGGGTAAGACCGGTACGGCCGAACGAGCCGACGAGAACGGCGGCTACCTCAAGGAGAACTACATGTCGTCCTTTATGGGCTTTGCACCGGCACAATCGCCCAAGGTGCTGTGCTATATCACGCTCGACGGAACGCCGAGCGGCTCAGATGCCGCTGCGGTGCCGTTCCAGTCCATTATGGCCAACGCGCTCGACGTGCTGGGTATCCCGCACACGAAGTAGGGGGTTACAATCTTTGGGGCGTGGTTTGTTGTCCCATATGAGGGGTGTTCACATGCCCTGCACCACGCATGCGCGGCGCTGGGATACAATACGCCGATAGCATTATTAGGTTTACAGGGGAGCTGCAATGATAGAGATCGCCGTCAACAACCTCGCGGCCGCAACAGGGGCCCGAACCGTGACGGGAGAAGCCGATCAGGTATGCCGCGGGTGCGTTATCGACTCGCGCCAGGTCGAGGAAGGGACGATTTTCGTCGCCTTTCCCGGTGAAAACGTCGACGGCAATGATTTTGCTTCCCGTGCCGTCCAGTCGGGTGCCGGCGCCGTCGTGATGACGCGTGAGCCCGAGGCCGAGCTGGTCTCGCTGGCGCAGGACAAGGGCTGTGCCATCTTGCTGACCGATGATCCCGAGGAGTTTCTGCTGCGTTTGGCGCACACGTACCGTCTGGAGCTTGGCTGCCTGGTCGTTGGTATTACCGGTTCCATCGGCAAGACGACGACCAAGGACGTGCTCGCCGCCGTGCTCGCCAAGCGCTATCGTGTCTGGGCCACCAAGGGCAATTTCAATAACCTGATCGGCATGCCACTCACGGTGCTTTCCGCTCCGGCCGATACCGAGGTCCTGGTGCTCGAGATGGGCATGAACCATTTCCACGAGATCGAGCGCCTGTCCCAGTCCGCCAATCCCAACCTTGCCATCGTGAGCAAGATTGGTACCTCTCATATCGGCATTTTGGGTAGCCGCGAGAACATCGCCCGCGCTAAGGCCGAGATTGTCCAGGGTATGTGCGCCGCTGGCGACTTCTTGCCGCTGCTGGTTTTGGGCGGCGAGGACGACTTTACGCCGTTCATTCGCGATACGTTCGCCCAGCCTGCTGGTATCGACGTGATGCTGGCCGGCGTCTCGGACGATGATGAGGTCCGTGCCCGCGACGTTCGAGTTGATGACGAGGGCCGTCCGGTCTTTACGCTCGATTTTGGTCAGGGCGAGACAATCGATACCATGCTTGCCATCCCCGGCGTGCAGTCCGTCCCAAATGCCGTTAAGGCCGCCGCGGTTGCCTATCGCCTGGGCGTGACGCCCGAGCAGATCGATGCTGCCTTTAGGGGCCTCACGATCACCGGTCACCGCCAAGAGATCAAGCGCGCCAAGAGCGGTGCCCGCGTCATCGACGATTCCTATAACGCCAGTGCCGAATCCATGGCTGCTGGCCTCGATCTGCTGTGCTCGCTTTCGTGCACGGGGTCTCGCATGGCGATCCTGGGCGAGATGGGCGAGATGGGCGATGAGGCTCCTCGCATGCATGAGCTCGTGGGCGCCTATGCCGCCGCCAAGAAGCTCGACATGCTGGCGTGCGTGGGTGGTGAGCTGGCCCAGCTTATGGCCGATGCCGCGCGCATGATGGGCATGGACGAGGACCGCATCCAGGTGTTCTCCGATTATCAGCAGGTGCTCGACCGCATGGGCGGCGCGCTTGAAAAACATGATGTTGTACTGGTCAAGGGTTCCCGTTTTGTTGAGCTCGACCGCTTTGTGGAAGGTGTGTGCTAGCCCATGTTCGGCAATCCCTCGTATCCAACGTATCAGGCTTTTTTGGGGCTTGGCATCGCCGCTGCCATTGCGCTGCTGCTCATGCCGTGGTGGATCAAGCTGCTCAAGGTCGAGGGTATCGGCCAGCAGGTTCGTGCCGACGGCCCCAAGCGTCATTTGGTTAAGCAGGGAACGCCCACCATGGGTGGCGTTGTCATCCTCGTCGCGATCTCGCTGACCTGCCTGCTGATGGGCAAGCTCACCACCGAGCTCGTGCTCGTGCTGCTCGCCACGCTGGCGACCGGCGTGCTGGGCCTGATCGACGACCTGACCTCCGTTACGCACGGGCGCTCGCTCGGTCTGACGCCTCATGCCAAGATGATCGGCCTAACCACTATCTGTGTCACCTTTACGGTACTTGCCGTCAACTGGTGCGGCGTCGCCCCCGAGATTCGTTTTCCCGGCGGCCTGACGATTGACCTCGGTGTTCTTTCGACCACCATCTGCGGCCTTTCGTTCCCGTGGCTCTACA
Organism: Collinsella aerofaciens ATCC 25986; assembly: GCF_964237925.1. Lineage (GTDB taxonomy): Bacteria > Actinomycetota > Coriobacteriia > Coriobacteriales > Coriobacteriaceae > Collinsella > Collinsella aerofaciens_BJ. Next base: position 12,091 of record NZ_CAXSKI010000011.1, read on the forward strand.
TTGTCTTTTGCTGGCTGATGATCGCCGGTCTTTCTAATGCCGTGAACCTGACCGATGGCCTTGACGGTCTTGCTGGCGGCACCTCCATGATCGCCATGCTCGCCATGGCTGCCATGGCGTTTTTGCACGGAGACGTGAACCTGTCCATCTTCTGCACCGCGTGTGCCGGTGCCTGCTTGGGCTTTCTGTGGTTCAACTGCTATCCGGCGAGCATCTTTATGGGCGATACCGGCTCGCTTGCCCTGGGCGCCGCGTTTGCCTGCACGTCCATCATGACCAACACCGAGGTCGTCTCCCTCATCATCGGCGGCCTGTTTATCGTTGAGACCCTGTCGGTCATGATTCAGGTTGTCTACTTCCACTTTACGCACAAGCGCGTCTTCCTTATGGCGCCCATCCATCATCATTTCGAAAAGAAGGGCTGGGCCGAGACCAAGGTCGTCATCCGTTTTTGGATTATCGCTGCGGCCTTTGGTGCCGTTGGCCTTGCTTTGTTCTTCCAGTTGGGATAGTGGTCTTTCATGCCTCTTGCTGATGTCTTTAGCCTGCTCGTTTTGGGTCAGGGCAAATCCGGTCTCGATGTCGCCCGCTGGGCGCTGGCACATCCCGAGCGCGTAAGCGCCGTTACCGTGTATGGCGGCGGCACCTCTGAGCCCAATGACGCCACGCGTGCGCTCGAGGCTGCTGGTGCGTCGTTTGTCTATGGGGCCGAACAGGTCGAGGGCGCCTATGACGTGTGCGTGACATGCCCGGGTATTTCGGAGTTCTCGTCCTTCTTTAAGGCGGGGCGTGAGCATGCCGCTCAGATTATGGGCGAGCCCGAGTTTGCCTATCGCTTGTCTCCCCAAAATTGGATTGCCATCACGGGCACCAACGGCAAGACAACTACCACGTCGCTGACTGATTATCTGCTCAAGGCCGCCGGTGAAGCCAGCGTGGCCGTCGGCAATATCGGTGAGCCGCCCGTGAACGAGATCGACGGCCGCGCACATAATGAGTGGTTTGTGGCCGAGCTGTCGAGTTATCAGATTGCTACGACCGCCGAGCTTCATCCTCGCGTGGCGGTGCTGCTCAACATCACGCCCGACCACCTGGGCTGGCACAAGAGCCACAAGAACTATGCGCTTGCCAAGATCAAGTTGTTCGAGAATATGGTCGACGACGACCTCGTGGTTATCGACGTTGAGGATGCCGGCATCCATGAGTTCGATGAGTACATCTACATGCCGGGCCGCCGCATCTGCAAGGTCGCTTTTGACGAGCCCGAGGGTGCAGACGCCGCCTTTGTGCGCGACGGCAAGTTGGTCGTCCGCCTGAAGGGCGTCGAGACTCAGCTTGTCGCCACTTCCGAGCTCAAGATCTCGGGCCATCACAATGTCATCAATGCCCTATGTGCTGCCACGGCTGCTTTGGCCGTCGGTGCCGATCCCGAGGGCATTTGCCGTGGTTTGGCATCGTTCCAGCCGCTGGAGCACCGCGTTGAGCCCTGTGGCGAGATCGATGGCGTGCGCTACGTCAACGATTCCAAGGCAACGAACACCGATGCAGTCGAAAAGGCCCTGACGGCGTTTCCCGACGACGATGTGATTTTGCTGCTCGGCGGCCACGATAAGGGTACGCCGCTTGCGGACTTTGCCCGCGTCGTTATGGACAACGTGCGCTCGGTCGTTTGCTTTGGCGATGCGCGCGAGCGCTTTACCGCCGCTATGGACGAGGCCGATGTCGATGGTGACGTGGATATCGCCCAGGCGGATGACCTGCGCGATGCCGTGGACGTCGCCCGTTCGCTGTCGAGCCGTGGCGACGTGATCTTACTTTCTCCTGCCTGCTCTTCGTTCGATGAGTTCTCGGGCTATGAGGAGCGCGGCCGCGTGTTTAAGGACTATGTGGCCCAGCTTGCCGCTGCGGCGAAATCGCAAATGGAATAGGGGTTGCCGGTGAGAGAGGAGAGCCCCCGACAAGGTATGAGGAGGCCCGACTCGGACCGTGCTTCCTCGCGGCGCAGCACACCGCGTTCCGGTCGCGGCGGGCAGACGTTTAGCGAACGCTATATTGCCGGCGTTCCCGCCCGTATCATGCGCCCCCGTTTGATATTCATGGCCTGCCTGTTTACCTTGGTGTGCTTTGGCCTGCTGATGGTGTACTCGGCGTCTTCGGTCGAGGCGCTGCACGAGAATGGCTCGGCGACGTTTTTTCTGTTTCGACAAGCCGCGTTTGCCGGAGTTGGCGTGCTGGCTATGGTTGCCATCGTGCGCATCTTGCCGGACAGCTGGTTTGGGGAGGATGTGCTCAGGATCTTCCTTATCGGCATGATCGGGCTACTGCTTCTGGTGTTCTTGGTGGGCAGCGGCAGCCGTGGCGCCACGCGCTGGCTCAACATCGCCGGTATTCAGTTCCAGCCTTCCGAGTTTTTAAAGCCATTTGCCATTGCGTATTCGGCCATCATGCTTGATCGCTTCTTTTCGCCCGGTGGCAACATCAACGAATTCCTTCGCAAGATGGGCATCTACCTGGGCATTTCGCTCTTTCTGATCTTTATCCAGCCCGATTTCGGTACTGTCCTGATCATCCTGTTGACCCTCATGTGCATGGCGTTGTTTGCGGGTCTCGACCCCAGATTTATCATCGGCGTGCTAATCTTCGGCATTCTCGTGATCATGATTGCGCTTGTCGCAGAGCCGTACCGTATGGTGCGTATTCAGGTTGCCTTGAACCCTTGGGCCGACGAGTATGGTGACGGCTATCAGGCCACGCTTGCCATCATGGCCTTTGCCTCGGGCGGTCTGTTCGGCCGCGGCATTGGCAACTCAACCATGAAGTACTCGTATCTGCCCGAAGCGCACAACGACTACATCCTGGCCATCATTGGCGAGGAAGTCGGTTTTGTCGGAACCGTGCTGTTCTTCTTGGTGTTTGCGATGCTGATCTACTCGGCGTTTCGCATTGCCGAGCAGGCGACCGATCGTCGGGGCGCGCTTATGGCGTCTGGCTCCGCGGTCATTCTCGCGGTGCAGTTTTTGATTAATGCGCTGGGCATCCTCAACGTGTTTCCCATGACGGGCAAACCGCTGCCGTTTATTAGCTACGGCGGTTCGTCGATTATTGTGTCGCTCATGCTTGCCGGGTTGATCCTGCGCGTTTCGTACGAGAGCGCCCGCCGCGATGAGTATGACCGCCGCCGTGAGAGCTTTGCCGTTATGGATGAGAGTACCGCCGGCGTGCCTCACGTGCGCGGCGAGCGATCTTCGCGTAACGGTTTTACCGTCCTGGATGGCTCTGCGACCGACCCCGCAGCCCGCCCGCGTCAGCGAACGGCGCCGCAAGGTCGTCCTCAGCGCCCCACTCCTCGCAATGCGGGCGGCGGATATAATCGAATCGATTTGAACTCAGACCCGTCGGCGCGTCTGCGTACCGACGACCAGGGACCGCGTGTACGAAGGGACTACCATGACCGATAAAATGACCGTTGCTATTGCAGCCGGCGGCACGGCAGGGCACATCAACCCCGCGCTCGCCTTGGCCGAAGAGCTGCGTGACCGTGGCCACCACGTTGTGTTCGTAGGCCAGTCGCGCAAGCTCGAGGGTCGTCTGGTCCCCGAGGCTGGGTTTGATTTTGTGCCCATTACGGTCACAGGCTTCGACCGCTCCCGTCCTTGGACGGCGCTGACCTCGCTGTGGCGTGTCAACAAGGCCAAGCGTGCGCTCGCCAGTCATTTTTCAAAGGTTGGCAAGCCCGATGCCGCCATTGGTTTTGGTGCCTATGTCGAGGTTCCGCTGCTGGGGTGGTGCAAGGGCGCGGGCGTTCCGTATCTGCTGCATGAGCAGAACTCTGTTCCGGGCCTGGCCAACAAGATGATGAACTCCCACGCCGCCCGCGTGTGCATCTCGGTGCCGGCAGCGCGTTCGGTCTTTGAGCGCGAAGGTGACCCTGGCCACGTGCTCATGACCGGCAACCCCGTACGTCGCTCGGTAATCGAGGGCGATCGCGCTCGCGGCCGCAAGGCACTTGGCGTTCCCGAGGACGCTACGCTGCTGCTCGTCTTTGGCGGTTCACTTGGCGCCCAGCACCTCAACGAGCGCGTGGCTTCGCTCAAAAACGAGCTGCTTTCGCGCAAGAACCTCTATGTGTTGCATTCGACGGGTGCCGACGGCTTTGAGGAGACCGAGCGCGCTTTGGCGCTGACGCCCGAGGAGGCGAAGCGTTACCGCGTCCAGCCTTACATCGACAACATGGGCGATATGCTGGCTGCTGCCGATTTGGTGCTCTCGCGTTCGGGCGCATCGAGCGTGGCCGAGGTCGCTGCGCTCGCCGTGCCTTCGGTGCTCGTGCCGTATCCGCATGCGACAGCCGACCACCAAACCACCAATGCTCGTTATCTGGTCGACGCCGGGGCCGGCGTGCTCTGCGCCGATGCCGATATCGACGGTTCTGCCTTTGCCGATGAGCTGCTGCACTTGGTCGATGACGCGGCGGCGCGCGACGCCATGCGTCAGGCGGCGCGTGGTCTGGCTCAGGATAGGGCCGCCGCTCTTCTGGCGGATGCGGTAGAGGGTTTGCGTTAGTTAGACGGGATATCGTCGGTCGCCCTCGCGCTGATGCGGTAGGTGCGGTACAGTTAACGGGTTACAGGCAGTGTTTACGCAAGGAGTACACGAGCACATGGCTGATTCCCAGACTGCAACCTCCGCGCCCGAGTTTAAGAGCGCCCACTTTATCGGTATCGGCGGCGCCGGCATGAGCGGCATCGCCCTCGTTCTGCACGAGCGCGGTTATGCCGTTACCGGCTCCGACCTTAAGACGTCACGTTATATCCGCCAGCTTACCCGCGCTGGTGTGAAGGTGCATGTGGGCCATGAGGCCGCCACGATCGACGAGGTCAAGCCCGACGTGGTTGTTGTCTCCACCGCTATTCCGGAGTCCAACCCTGAACTCGTGCGCGCTCGCGAGCTTGGTATTCCCGTGTGGCCCCGTGCCAAGATGCTCTCTGCTTTGGGCCACGGCTACACCACCGTCGCTGTTGCCGGCACGCATGGCAAGACCACCACGTCTTCGATGTGCGCCACCATGCTCGACCGCATGGGTCTGGATCCGAGCTTCCTGATCGGTGGCATCGTCGAGGGCTATGACACGAACGGCAAGAACGGCTCGGGCGACTACTTTGTCGCCGAGGCCGACGAGTCCGACAGTTCCTTCCTGTTCCTGAACCCCAACGTGGTCATTGTGACCAACGTCGAGGCCGACCACCTCGATCACTACTCGGGTATCGAGGAGATCGAGGCGACTTTCGCCAAATTCATGAGCCTGGTGGGCGAGGACGGCACCGTCATCGTCTGCGGTGAGGACCCGCATCTGGTCGAGCTCGCCAAGTCGACGGGCCGTCACGTGCTTTCCTACGGCTTTGCCGAGAGCAACGACATCGTCTGCATGCACCCGGATGTCAAGGGCATCCAGAGCGACTTTATCGTTCGCTTTGAGGACGGCACTGAGCACGCTGTGGAGATCAAGAGTAATCCCGGTCGCCACAACATGCTCAACGCCACGGCGGTGCTCACCGTCGCCCATGTCCTGGGCCTTGACATCGACGCCGCCGCCAAGGCGCTTTCGAGCTTTGAGGGCGTCCGTCGTCGCTTTACCCACGTGGGCGATATCGATGGCATCACCGTGGTCGATGATTACGGCCATCACCCCACCGAGATCAAGGCGACGCTTGCTGCCGCTTCGTCGCTGGGCTACAAGCACGTCGACGTCGTGTTCCAGCCGCACCGCTATTCGCGCCTGCAGGCCCTGTGCGACGACTTTGCCGATGCATTTGCCAATGCCGATAAACTGCTGCTGATTGATGTGTTCTCGGCTGGCGAGATGCCCATTCCGGGTGTTACCTCTAAGATGCTCGCCGATACCGTGCGCGCCAAGCATCCTGGCAAGGAGGTCGTGTACTGCTCCAGCCGTCTTGAGCTCAATCAGGAGCTCGAGCAGATGGTGGGCGAGGGCGACTTGCTGCTCACTATGGGTGCCGGTGACGTTACGACCGTCGGCCCCGAGTTTATCGAGTATTTGACTGCCAAGAAAGACGCTTAAGTCTAATGGGTCTGTTTAACGCCGTCATGGCGCTCTCGGGCATGATCGACACGGATGTGATCGAGGACGAGCGCCTTGCGCGTCATACGAGCTATCGTATCGGCGGCAAGGCCGACCTCTTTGTGACGTGCCATAGCTATCATGCCCTCCGCCGCGCCGTGGCGGTGCTCGATCGCGAGCAGGTGCCGTGGGTCATCATCGGCAAGGGCTCCAATCTGCTGGTTGCCGATGGCGGTTATCGCGGCGCCGTCATTTCGCTCGGACGTGAGTTTCAGCGCACGGTTGTTGCCGATGACGGTTGTACGCTGACGGTCGGTGCGGGCGTGATGTTTGCGCGCCTGGTCAACGATGCCCTGTCGCGTAGCCTCTCGGGCCTTGAGTTTGCCGTTGGCATCCCTGGCTCGGTTGGCGGTGCGATATCTATGAATGCCGGCACACGGACCGAGTGGATTGGCTCGCTGGTTGAGGATGTCGTAACGTTTGACCCGGCATCCGGTATCAAGCATTATGCGGGGTCCGAGATCACTTGGGGCTACCGCGAATGTAGCCTTCCCCGCAATGAGATTATCCTCGAGTGCGTGCTCAAGCTTAAACCGGCGCCCAAGGCCGACATTCGCGAGCGCATGGAGCGGTACCTGACGAGGCGCAAGCGTACGCAGCCCATGGGTCGCGCATCCTGCGGGTCGGTCTTTCGCAACCCGCCCGATGCGAGTGTGGGCAAGCTTATCGAGGATTGTGGATTAAAGGGTTTTTCGATTGGCGGCGCGGAAGTTTCGCCCGTTCACGCTAATTTTATCGTTAATAACGGAACTGCCTCGGCCGATGACGTTGCCGCGGTTATCAGACATGTGCACGGAAAGGTGAGGGAGGCGTATGGCATCGAGCTCAGACCGGAAGTTAAATTCCTCGGCTTCTAGAGCATCGAAACCCACCTTCCGCCGCGCCGGAGGGCGTTCCGGCGCGCCTGCCAAACCTCAACGCAATACCGTCGCGCACTCTAAGTCTGTCGGGCATGCTCGACAGACCAGTCGTCCGGTTGTCGGCTCGCAGCTCGGCAATCGTCCGGCCGCAAAAAAGTCCTCGCGTCCCTCGGTGACGTCAAAGCCTGTTATGGGCGCCAAACCTGCCCGTCCCATGGCAACTCCTAAGCCCTCGACGGGAACTAAAGCGCCGCGTCCGGGTCGCACGCTGGGCGCATCGAAACCGCGCTCGCTGACATCGGTGCCGGCTACCGCCAAGAAGCCTTCGGGTAAAAAAGGCGTCAACCCGTTGTCTTCACTTGGGGCGATGGCAAATAAAACGTCAGACGCCGCTTCTCTCGTTACAGGCAAAGGCAAAATCGTGGGCGGCGTTCTGGCCGTCTTGGCCGTGCTCGTCGTCGTTGCCGTCGTGGTGATCAACTCTGGATTGTTTACCGCCACTGATATTCAGATTCAAGGCAGCGAGCATGTGACGAAGCACGATGCTATCCAGCTGATCGATTTGCCCGAGGGAACGTCGCTTTTTAACGTCGATCCTGACCAGATTACCGAGGACCTCAAGCAGAACCCGTGGGTGTCGGGCGTGGATGTCCAGCGTCAGTTCCCGCATACGCTCATCATTACGCCGATGGAGCGCAAGGTCATCGCAATTGCCTATATCAGCTCCGATGACCTTGCCTGGGCCATCGGGGATGATGACACCTGGATCGCCCCGCTGTCGACGTCGGTCGAAGTGGATGACCAGGGCAACGTCATCACGACGGGGCAGGGCTCAAATACCCTGACCGGCATTGATGCCGCGCTGGCGCTCGCTAAGCACTATGGCGCGGTGTTGTTGACTGATGTCTCGGCGGATGTCGCTCCGGTTTCCGGCCAGGCGGTGAGCTCCAAGGCCGTTAAGGCTGGCTTGGATTATGTGCGTGGTTTTTCGAGCGAGTTCTTGGGACAAGTCAAGGATATTTCCACGCCTTCGGTCGAAGCCATCTCGGCAAACCTCAATAACGGCATTGAGGTGTCGCTGGGCGATTCGAACGATATCGTCAAGAAGGAGCGCGTAGTCACCAAGCTGCTTTCGCAGGTAGAGGGCGTAACGTATATCAATGTGCGTTCTCCGGGTAACTATACATTTAGGAACGCTCCGACCTCGTAGCGCTGGTTGATGCTTTGTTGAGGGGCCATACCACGCCGTTTATCTGGTTTGTTTGGTTTTCACGGTCAATTATTTGACTGATACGTTCATAATGTGCAAACATAATACGGTTTACCTTTGCATTTACTTTCAACCTGAAGGTTAATGTGCGCAGGGGTCGACCCATGCTATGGCTATAACCTTTGTTCGGAGGACCGACATGCACGAGACAGAGATCAACAACTACCTTGCCGTCATTAAGGTGGTCGGCGTCGGCGGCGGCGGTACCAACGCGGTCAATCGAATGATCGAAGAGGGCATCCGCGGCGTCGAGTTTGTTGCCATCAACACCGATGCTCAGGCACTCGCGATCTCTGATGCCGATATCAAGGTGCACATCGGCACCGACCTTACCCGCGGCCTGGGCGCCGGCGCCAACCCCGAGGTTGGCCGCAAGGCTGCCGATGAGTCCCGCGACGACATTGCCGAGGCGCTCGCTGGCGCCGACATGGTGTTCATCACCTGCGGCGAGGGCGGTGGCACCGGTACCGGCGCTGCCCCCATCGTTGCCGATATCGCGATGAACGAGGTCGGTGCGCTGACCGTCGCCGTCGTGACCAAGCCCTTCACCTTCGAGGGCCGCAAGCGCAAGAAGAGCGCCGAGGAGGGCATTAAGACCCTCTCCGATTGCGTCGACACCATGATCGTCATTCCTAACGATAAGCTGCTCGACATCGCCGAGAAGAAGACCACCATGCTCGAGGCCTTCGCGATTGCCGATGGTGTCCTTTCCCAGGGCACCCAGGGCATCACCGACCTCATCACCGTCCCCGGTATCATCAACCTGGACTTCGCCGATGTTAAGACCATCATGAAGCAGGCCGGTACCGCCATGATGGGTATCGGTACCTCTTCTGGGGATACCCGTGCCGTCGATGCTGCCCAGCAGGCCATCTCCAGCCCGCTGCTCGAGAGCTCCATCGATGGTGCCACGCGCGTGCTGCTCTCCATCGCCGGTTCCAAGGACCTGGGCATCCAAGAGATCAGCGACGCCGCCGACGTTGTCGCCAATGCCGTCGATCCCGAGGCCAACATCATCTTCGGTACCGTTGTCGACGAGTCCCTGGGCGACCAGGTGCGTATCACCGTCATCGCTACGGGCTTCTCCGACTCCAACGTCAACCGCCAGGACGAGCTCTTTGCTGCTCAGCAGTCTCAGAGCAAGGCCGCTGCCTCCGCTGAGCCGCAACGCACCGCTCCGGCCACCAGTCCGGCTCAGGCCGCTCCGACCCGCAACGTTGGTGGCACCGAGCTTCCTAACTTCGGCAACGATCAGTTCGAGCTTCCCGACTTCCTGAAGCGCGGTAGCTTCTAAGTCGTTCTTTGCATTGTTGTGCACAGGGGCGTGTCCGTATGGACGCGCCCTTTTTATTTCGACTTTGTAAACTAGAACCTCCAATCTCTTTACGTTCCCTTTACGATTGCCTCCAGCGCAGCAGGTATCCTTTTAGAGAAGTATGACAGCCGTATAAACGCGGGCTGTAGCGGCGATGCCGCGGTACTTGTGTTATTAGGAGGCTTTAGTATGGCAGCACGTGCGGACAACGTTTCGCGTGTCGACCATGATGGAGTTACGTTGGTGGAGGGCGCGACATCCGATGTTCGCTTTGCCTTCACCGAGCGCGCCGGTGGCGTTTCCGAAGATGCGTACTCCTCACTCAACTTGGGCTCGCATGTTGGCGATGACCCCTTTGCTGTTCAAGAAAATCGTCGTCGTGCGCTCGAAGCTATGGGTGCCGCCGAGTGCGAGCACAACCTGCTCGTTCCCAATCAGGTCCATGGTGATCATATCGTTGCGGTGACCTCGAACGGCGCCGATGACCTTGAGGACGTTCGCGAGCAGATTGCCGAGGGCTGTGATGCCATCGTCTGCACGGCGCATAACGTGCCCGTGCTGCTCTGCTTTGCCGACTGCGTTCCCGTGGTGCTGGTGGCCCCTGGCGGATTTGCCGTGGTGCACTCCGGTTGGAAGGGCACGATTGCACGTATTTCTGCCAAGGCGTGCCAGGCGCTTTGCGATGCTGCCGGCTGCGATGCGAGCAACGTTTCCGCCTATATCGGCCCCCATATCTTGGGTGACGAATATGAGGTATCCCAGGAACTCATGGATCGCTTTGCCGCCGAGTTCTCTTGCATCGATGCGAGTGCCTCTCGCATGCTCGATCTTTCCGCTGCCATTCGCGAGGCGCTGGTAGATGTCGGTGTCGACGCGGATAATATCGTGGATACCCAGCTTTCGACTGTGCGTCAGAACGACCGCTTTTATTCCTACCGTAACGAGGACGGCACCTGTGGGCGCCATGCTGCGATCGGCGTGATGCTATGAGAAAGATCGTATCGGTCCTGAGCGCCGCTGTGCTTACGCTTACGCTGTGCGCCTGTTCTTCGGGATCTTCTACCTCTTCCATTACCGTCGCCGGCTCCACGACCTGCCTTCCTATCGCCGAGATTGCGGCCGAGGGCTTTAAGGAGGAGACCGGCATCGACGTGCTCGTTTCCGGTTTGGGTTCTTCCGCTGGCATCGAGGCCGTCAGCGCCGGCACAGCCGATATCGCCAGCTCCTCCCGTGGACTCAATGCCGACGAACAGGATCTGGGCCTGACTCCCATCGTCATTGCCCACGACGGTATCGCGGTCATCGTGAACGACGATAACCCGGTCGATAACCTCTCGACCGAGCAGCTCCGCGATATTTACGCCGGCAAGATCACCAACTGGAAAGAAGTCGGTGGCGAGGACCTGAGGATCCAGGTCATCAATCGAGATGAGGCGTCCGGCACGCGTGAGGCCTTCCGCACCATCGTGATGGACGGCACCCCGTTCGATCGCCGCTCGGCCGTTCTTTCGGGCACGGGCCAGGTGCGCGACGTGGTATCTCGTTCGCGCGGTGCCATTGGCTACATTTCGCTGGGCTTCGTCGATAGCCTCAACGCCAAGACCTCGGTCAAGGCCGTCTCGGTCAATCATGTTGAGGCGTCCGAGAAGACGGTCGCGAGCGGCGGCTATCTCATCTCACGCGACCTTTACTTCTTTGTGAAGGGTGCGCCTTCGCAGCAGGCGCAGGATTACATCGACTATGTGACGTCCGAAAAGATGGACAAGCAGATTCGCGAGGCGGGCTTTATTCCCGTCACCAACGACGAGAAGGGGAGTGAGTAGCATGGAAGCACAGGAAAACTCCCAGACTGAGCAGAATGTTCAGACGCCCAAGAAGCGCGAGCTGGCGCTCGTATCGCACAGTACCTATATCAAGGAGAAGGCGCTGCAGTGGATCTTCTTTGCCTGCGCGTTCTTGGCGGTCGTTACCGTCATCCTGATTTTTGTCTTTACCACGTACTCGGCGCTGCCCGTCTTTACCGACATCGGTCTGGCGGACTTCTTTAGCTTTACGTGGGCGCCTTCCGAGGGCCACTACGGCATCTTGTCGCTGCTTGCCGGCTCGGGTCTGGTGACCGTCGGTGCGCTCGCCATGGGCGTGCCGCTGGGCGTGGGTACGGCCGTTTACCTGGTCGAGATTGCCAGCAAGCGCGTGCGCAAGCTCATCAGCCCCGCCGTTGACCTGCTGGCGGGCATACCCTCCATCATCTACGGCTTCTTTGGCATGATCATCATCCGCCCGTTTATCGCACAACTGACCGGCGGCCTTGGTTTTGGTGCGCTGACGGCGTGGTTTGTGCTCGCCATCATGATCGTCCCTACCATCACCACGCTCACCATCGATGCTCTCAATTCCATTCCCATGGGCATTCGCGAGGCATCGTATGCCATGGGCGCCACCAAGTGGCAGACCATCTATAAGGTCGTGCTACCTGCCGCGAAGCTGGGTATCGTTGATGCCATCGTGCTGGGTATGGGCCGTGCCATCGGCGAGACCATGGCCGTGCTCATGGTCGTAGGTAACGCCCCGGTTATTCCCGACAGCATTGCGAGCCCCATCTCGACGCTCACGAGCCAGATTGCGCTCGACATGAGCTATTCCTCGGGTCTGCACCGCTCGGCGCTGTTCGGCATGGGTGTGGTCCTGTTTATCATCTCCGCCACGCTGGTGGGCATCGTCCGTCTGATTTCCAAGAAGAAGAGGGGGTAGGCTATGTCCGATTCCGTTGACACGACGGTCGATACGACCTCGTCGCGCGAGCGCATCAAGCGTGCCCTTTCCCACGGCAAGAAGGGCCGCATCAACAAGGACCTGTCCAACAAGATCATGCTTGGCGTGTTCCGTGCCGCTGCCTACATCACCACGCTGGTGCTGGTCGCTATCATCGCCTACGTGGTCATCAACGGCCTGCCACACATCTCGCTCGACTTTATCTTCGGTTGGCCCCAGGGCGTCAACGCCGAGGGCGGTATTTGGCCCACGATCGTCTCGACCGTCTATGTGACGGCGCTCGCCATGCTTATCTGCACGCCGATCGCTGTGCTGGCAGCCGTCTATCTGGCCGAGTACGCCAAGCAGGGCAAGGTCGTCGAGCTCATTCGCTACGCTGCTGACGCTTTGGCCTCGGTGCCCTCCATCGTTATGGGTCTGTTTGGCTACGCCTTGTTTGTCGAGGCCATGGGCTTGGGCCTTTCGATGGTCTCTGCCGCCCTGGCACTCGCGCTCTTGATGCTTCCCATCGTCATGCGCACCACCGAAGAGGCCATTCGCGCCGTTCCGCGCTATATCCGTTGGGGCGCGTACGGCCTGGGCGCCACCAAGTGGCAGGTTGTCTCCAAGATCGTGCTTCCTTCTGCCTTTGGCCGTATTGCCACGGGCATCGTCCTCGCCATCGGCCGTGCCATTGGCGAGACCGCGGTGGTGCTCTACACCATGGGGCAGGCCATCAATCTACCTATTTCGCCGCTCGATTCCGGCCGCCCCATGACGGTTCACCTGTACCTGCTTGCCAACGACGGCATCAACATGAACGCAGCCTACGGCACCGCGCTCTTGCTGATGGTGATCATTTTGGCCTTCAACCTGTTTGCGCGCTTCCTGTCGCGCAAGCGTCGCTAGTTAAGGAGTCCCATGTCCGTTTATCAGTCCGCTCCCACGCTGGAGCAAGCGGCCATTACGGCCAAGGATTTCAACTTTTGGTACGGTGACTTTCATGCGCTGACGGGGCTCGACCTCAACATCGCCAAAAACGCCATCACCTCGTTTATTGGCCCTTCGGGCTGCGGCAAATCGACGTTTTTGCGCTGCATCAACCGCATGAACGACCTGATCGAGGGCACGCGCATCGAGGGCACCATGACGCTCGACGGCAACGATATCTATGCCGAGGGTGTCGACCCGGTCGATCTCCGTCGTCGCGTGGGCATGATCTTTCAGCAGCCCAACCCGTTTCCTAAATCCATCTACGAGAATGTCGCCTTTGGCCCTCGTCTGCAGGGCGTGACTAGCAAAAGTGACCTCGATGACATCGTGGAAGAATCGCTCAAGCGCGCCAACCTCTGGAAAGAGGTATCCAATCAGCTCAACAAGGATGGTTTGGCACTCTCGGGCGGTCAGCAGCAGCGTCTGTGCATCGCGCGCGTGCTCGCGGTGCAACCCGATGTCCTCCTGATGGACGAGCCCTGCTCCGCCATCGACCCCACGTCCGTCTCTAAGGTCGAGGATCTGATGGCCGAGCTGGCGCCCGAGATGACGATCATCATCGTCACGCATTCAATGCAGCAGGCAGCTCGTATTAGCGACTACACCGCATTCTTCTTGCAGGAAGTTGCCGGCGAGCCCGCCACGCTCATCGAGTATGGTCAAACCGACGCGATCTTCACCAGTCCGGTGGACTCGCGGACGGAAGACTATATCACCGGCCGCTTTGGCTGATCGGTGCGACTAGTCCCAAGCTGATCGGACCTGGTCCGGTGTATATTCACTGTGCGGGCGGCATGACCGCACCCAACTGATTGGAGTGAACCATGCGCAAACTGTTTTCCCGTCAGCTCGTCGAGGCCCGTCACGAGATGCTGAGCATCTATGAGGCCGTCGATCTGGCCCTCCACGATGCCGTTAAGGCCTATGTGACCGACGACCGCAAGCTCGCCACCAAGACCAAGAAGCGCACGCTTTCGATTGACGCGCGCTGCGCTAACCTGGAGGCCGTGTGCTACAACCTGATCGCCACGCAGTCACCGGTCGCCTCCGACTTCCGCTTGCTGCAGACGATTATCTACGTCGACTTTAACCTGCAGCGCATGACCGATAAGGTTCGCCAGATCTGCCGCGCCACGCGTCATATGATCAAGGCCGACATCTCGCTGCCCCAGGAGCTCGTCGGTACGGTCGAGGCCGAGGCTGAGGCCGTCTACCAGGTGCTGGGCTCTTCGCTTTCTGCGCTCGTCACTAACGACATGTCCATCATCTGCAGCCTGGCCGTCGAGGACGAGCCGGTGCATGCGGCGTACGAGAAGTTCTTCCGCACCTTTAACCGCATGGACACGGGCGATTTTATGGACGACGACAGCAACTATGACGACCTGCGCCGCGCCATCATGGTTTCGCGCTACCTCGATCGCATCGCCTCGATTTCCATCGATGCCGCCTGCCGTCTGACCTTCCTGTTGACTGGTCAGCGCATGAATGCCGGCGATATCGCCCGCACTGATGAGGATGAGCTCGAGAGCATGCGCGTGCCTTCGGGCGAGGGTGTTATCATGAGGCCCGCCGTCGACGCTCGCTACGTTGCCAAGGTGCCCGCTAACGAGGTCAGCGAGGGTCTTCGCTACCTGCTCGATCATCTTGAGGATGAGGACGATGGCGAGGACGACGAGGAGTAAGTAACCCCGTTCGTCGAAAGATTGTAAATACCTAAGTGAGCGCGGCCTTGCACATGCGGGGCCGCGCTCTTGCGTTAGCATGGGACTACTTGTTTGGCTGTCAGCGGAGGCGATTAGCAATGGATAACTATTTGGACTTGATGCGCGCTCGCCGCGAGCAGATTCTGGAACGTTTTTATGCGGCGCTCGATCGCGCAGGCCGTCCCCACGACGCCGCGCGCCTCATTGCCGTGTCCAAGACCGTTGGTGTCGATGAGACCGTTGCCGCCATCCAGGCGGGGTATCGCCATTTTGCCGAGAACCGCCCGCAGGAGCTGGTTCGCAAGCTCACGGGTCTGGCGGAGCATCCGGAGCTGCCCGAGGTACGCTTCGATATGATCGGCAACCTGCAGACCAATAAGATCAATGCGGTGCTGGGCTCAGCCGAGCTGATTCACTCGGTGGGTTCGCTGCATCTGGCGCAGGCGATCTCGAGCCGTGCTGTCCGCAAGATTGAGGCAGGCGAGCTCGCCGGCCCCCAGCGTGTGCTCATCGAGGTCAATGTGAGTGGTGAGGAGTCGAAGGGAGGCTTTTCGCCCGATGAGATTCGCGCCGCCGCGGGTGAGCTTGCGGAACTTGAGGGAATTTGCGTGCAGGGGCTTATGACTATGGCGCCCCGGGGGAATAAGGATGTGGCACGCCGCACCTTTGCGGGGCTTCGTGAGCTGAGGGATGAGCTGGAGGCGGCGCATCCCGATTTGAACCTGCCTGAGCTTTCCTGCGGCATGAGCGAGGACTTTGAGTCTGCCCTTGAGGAGGGCTCTACGCTCGTTCGCCTGGGCAGGGTAGTATTTAGCCCGGAGTTTGCAGTAAAATAAGGCTCTGAAGTGCGCACTGATTATCGGGGCGCCTGCACTAAACCGCGAGAGGACACAACCATGGGCTTCCTTGACGAGATTAAAAATAAAATGCACCTGGGCGGCCAGCAGGGTTACGACCAGGGTTATGGCCAGGACGACGACTACGGCTACGATGACGGCTATGACGATAGTTATCAGGGCAACGGCTACAGCGGTGCTTCGGGCGAGGGCTTCTACACCCAAGACGAGCCGAGCAACGGCCTGCTTGGTCAGACGCGCCGCGGTGAAGCTGAGTCGGTTGCCGTGTATACGCGCTCCGGTCAGCTGGTCGGCGATGACTCCCGCCATGCCACGACGTATAATCCGCCTTCGCGCTCGCAGGACAGTGTTGCGAGCGGTTATCGTCCTGGTGCCTATGACACGCCGTCGAGCTACGCCGAGAACACCCGCGCCCGTGCCGCCGCTGCGCCCGCGCCTGCACCGAGCGATGCCTCGGCCTATGCGAGCAATATCATCAACGCCACACCGCAGCTGCCGGCCTATGTCCTGCGCCCCGAGAGCTATGACGACGTGGAGACCGTGGTGCGCCGCGTTCGCACCAAGCAGCCTGTCGCACTGATTTTTGTGGGCGTACGCACCGAAGTTGCCAAGCGCGTCTTGGACTTCTCTTACGGCTTTGCCTGCGGTCTGGGTGCCACGGTCAAGGAGGTGGGCGACCGCGTGTTCATGGTGCTGCCCGCCGGTTGCGAGGTCAAAGATTCCGATCTCAAGAAGCTTCGTGCGGACGGCTACCTTAAGTAAAGACAAGACGAGGAGATTCCCATCAACATCTACACTATCGTCCAGCTGGTCAACACGCTGTTCAACTTCTATTCCACGCTTATTGTCGTCTACTGCTTTATGACGTGGATTCCCATGAAGCAGGGTGGTTTGCTTCAGGATATTGCCGCGGTGCTTGATAGCGTGTGCGGTCCGTGGCTCAACCTGTTCCGTCGTTTCATCCCGCCGATGGGCGGTATCGATTTTTCGCCGGTCGTTGCGATTATTGCGTTGCAGTTGGTGCAGAGGCTGGTTCTGCAGCTTCTTATAGGTATACTCGTGTAGAACTGACTTAGTAACTTACGTCGGGCGTGTAGCGCCGAGGCGATGAAAAAGGAGACTTGTTATGGCTATTACCCCTGCAGACATCCAGGCTCAGACTTTCTCTGAGGCCAAGCGTGGCTACGATCCTGCCGAGGTCGACGTCTTCTTGGAGACGCTGTCCTCTGAGGTTGACGCTATGCTCGCTAAGATCGTCGACCTTAAGGGTCGTCTGACTGCTACCGAGCAGCAGCTTGCCGATGCGCAGGCTCAGCTTGCCCAGGCTCAGGATGCCCCCGCCCAGGCCGTTCCTGCCGCCCCCGTGGCTGCTCCCGCCCCTGATTTCTCCGCTCAGGAGCGCCAGATTTCCGCTGCCCTGATCGCTGCCCAGCAGACCGCTGAGACCATCGTCAACGATGCCAATGAGAACGCTGAGCGTATCCGCAACGAGGCTGACGCCAAGGCACGCGAGGTTATCCGCCAGGCTCTGACCGAGAAGCAGGCCGAGCTCGAGGAGATCGATCGTCTCAAGGCTTCCCGTGAGGAGTTCAAGGCCGAGTACCTCAAGCTCATCCAGCACTTCATGGACGATGCCCAAAACTCCTTCCCGGCCGACCTCATGGCCTCCACGCCGGTCGGTTCCGCCGCTTCTCCTGCGGTGACTGTTCCCGCCGAGCCGCTGCCCGTCGCTGACCCGGTTGTCCCCGTGGCCGATCCCTTCGCCCCGATCGACAACTTCGCTGCCGACGACCTGGACTAACATTCGGCCTACAATTTAGTGCCTAGAAAGGACCCGCAGCTTGCGGGTCCTTTTTTATGACTGTACCGGGGCGCGCAACATAAAAAACCGAGCCCTGCACATAGTGGCGCAGAACTCGGCGAACCGGTGAGCGGTCAAGGATAGGTTTTAGGGCATGTCCCAAAATCTACTTGAGGAGGAAGTCGGAGAGGGGAATGGTACGGGCCTCGCGATGCTCGGGATCGGCGATGTGGTCGGCGGGATAGCCACAGACGAGCATATGATAGGGATAGACGCCCTTGGGCAGATTGAACTGCTCTTGTGCCACCTCGGGCTTAAAATGGCATACCCAGCACGTTCCCAGGCCATGCTCGGTGGCCTCCATCATCATCTGATCGCAGACGATCGAAGTATCGATGGCACTCGAGTTCATCTGATCATACGGGCGCACCCAAGCATCATCGGTAACGCTGCAAATAAGAAAGATAAGCGGAGCTCCAAAGATAGATCCATCACGAGCAAAGCGCGGCTGACAAGCAGCAGCCTTCTCCAACAACTCCGGAGTATCAAGCACCATCACGCGGGTCGGATGATTATTACAAGCAGAAGGAGCAATACGCCCAGCCTCAACAATGGCATCCACAACAGCTTGCTCAACAGAACGATCCTGAAATTCACGACAAGAATACCGACCCCGAGCCAGATCCAAATAAGACATACAAGCCCTCCAACAATTAAAAATCAAACAAACCCAAAGTAACCCAAACAGTACCCAAAGCAGCAATCAGCCAAACGCTCATCGAGGGCCAAAGTGTCCGAACGGATACCAAAGGTCCCTTCAGCCAAACCCCCATTGCGCTATAACTATCAGCCAAAGTTCCCAATGGTGGTACGTAAGGGAGCGGGCCCGGCCACTAATAACCTTTTGAACGACTCTGCTTGCAGCCGGAGTGAAAAAGGTTATTAGTGGCCGGGCCCGCGACCGCCGGGACACGTACCCCCAATTAACTGTTCTTCATGACAATCGAATCCACAACATCGGCCACATTCTCACAGCAGTCAGCGCAGTACTCCAGGAAGGCGTACACGTCGCGCCAGGCGATGACCTCGAGCGGATCCTTGCCGTTGACATGCAGGTTGCGCATAGCGTTGATGTAGAGCTCGTCGGCCTCGGACTCGATCGTGTTGATCTGGATGACGAGTTCGCGCAGGGTCTTGGACTTGCGGTAGTTGGGCAGCTCGACCATCAGGTCTTTCATGGCGCGGCAGGCGTCAGTCACCTTGTGGGCGATGACGATGGCGTCGGGATGGATGCTCTGGATGTTGGTGAAGTAGACGCGCTGCACGACGCCCTCGATACGGTCGAGCACGGTGTCGAGTGAGCAGCTCATCAGGTCCAGGTCCTCGCGCTCAAGCGGGGTGATAAAGGCCGTGAGCAGGGCGTCTTCAAGCTCATGGTGCTTCTTGTCGGCCGCATGCTCGATTGAGTGCATCTTGTCGAGCATATCGTGAATCTTCGCGGGATCGAAGTTCTCGAAAATCTTGGTGAGCAGCTCGGCAGCCTGTACGGCTAGGTCGGCGCAGGCAACGTAGTTGTCAAAATAGAACGAATCGGGTTTCTTTGCCATGGGTGGGTCCTTTCGAGGCGAAGACGGGTGTGAGAAGTATTACGGTCCGGATGGACGCTCGGTTTGACTAGATGAACATCATGAACAGCTTGGCCATGACAAAGCTGATGAGTCCGCAGGCGGGGAAGGTGAAGAACCAGGTGAACATCATGTCCTTGACGACGCCGAAGTTGATGGCCGAGAGGCGCTTGACGGCACCGACGCCCATGATGGCGCAGGTCTTGATGTGCGTGGAGGACACAGGGATGCCGGTAAGGGTGGCAAGCAGCAGGTTCGCGGCACCCGCGAGGTCGGCAGAGAAGCCCTGATACTTCTCGAGCTTAACCATGCTCTGGCCGACGGACTTGATGATGCGCTCGCCGCCCACGCTGGTGCCGATGCCCATAGTGGCCGAGCACAGCAGCATAATCCAGATGGGGATGCCTGCATCGCCGACGCTCGTCTGGCCGCTGGCAAAGGCCACGCCTAAAAAGAGCACGCCGATGAACTTCTGTCCATCCTGCGCGCCGTGCATAAAGCTCATGGCCGCAGCGCTCGCGATCTGAGCGTATTTAAAGAAGACATTGGCACGTCGCCTGTTGGCGGCGACGAAAAGAATCGAGACGAGCTTGCACAGGACCCAGCCCATGACAAAGCCCAGGCCGATGGAGAGCGCCAGGCCGTAGATGACCTTCATCCACTCGTGGACGTTGACGCTGCTCGCACCGCCGAGGGCGATGGCGGCACCGGTCAGGCCGGCGATAAGGCTGTGGCTTTGCGAGGTGGGGATGCCAAAACGCGACGCTGTGGCGCCGTAGACGACGATGGAGAACAGCGCCGCGCATAGGCAGGCGAGCGCCATGGTGCTGTTTCCGCCAAAGTCGACGATATGTGAGATGGTGTTGGCGACGCTCGCGTTAAAGTGCGTCATGATGAGCACACCGAGGAAGTTGAATGCGGCGCTCATGAGAATGGCGGCGCGGGCGGGCATGCAACGCGTAGTGACGCAGGTCGCGATGGCGTTGGGCGCGTCGGTCCATCCATTGACGAAGATGGCGCCCAACGCGAGGATCACGGTGACGGCAAGGACTGGGTTCGACACAATTTGGCCGAGGAAGGTTGAGAACGTTACGTCCATATATGGGCTTTCTCGAAGTTTGCAGACACGTTACAAAAACATGATAAATCGTATCACCTCCTGCGGGTCTCTTTACCGAGTTCTGATGGGAGAAGTGAACTTTTTGGCACTAAAATTGAATATTAGCCCTGTTGACCGCGGGTGTTCTTTTTGCTAACACGCCATGCGGACACGTGCGATTACTACGACACTCCAAAATCACAGTCTGTTCGCTTTACAACATGCAAACATGCGTTCGATAATAGGAGGCATGGAATATCGACAGACAGACGGCAAAACTCGGCGCGTACACAAGCAGTATGTGGACGTCGTGGCTCGCATCCTCGCGGGCGGACAAGTCGTGCCGGTTACCGTCTGCTGGGTCGACGGTCGCTGCTTTACGATTGACGAGATTGTCTCGTCCACGGGCTTTGGCTTAACGGTTCACGGTGTTCGTACGGCGACCTATAAGGTGCGTTTTGGCGGGCACGCGACCGAGTTGTATCTGGAGGACCAGACGCGCGAGCGGGCGGACGGCTCGCAGGCACACGTGATGCGTTGGTGGGTCTGGGCCTTTGATCGCACGCTCGAGGGCGAGCGCCGTAGGTAAGGACGTACGGCATTCGGGTACAATGACAGGAATCTTGTCAGCTACTGCGCTGTCGCGGCGCTTTTGAAAGGACGAAATTATGAACGATATTCAGGGCTATCAGAACGGCCCCATCGAAACCGGCGCAAGCCGTGCCAAGGAGATGTCGCCGCGTGCGTATAATCTTGCCATGTCTGCCCTCATCTTCTTGGGCTTTTGTGCCATGGGCGCTGGTGCTTACTTTACGAGCACCATGGCGTTTGCCCGCATGATGATGAGCGGCGCCGCCCTGCCACTGGTCTTTGGCTCGTTTATTTTGACCATCGTCGGCATGGTCATGATGTCGGCCGCCGCCAGTAAGCAGTCCGTGGGCCTGTCCCTTGTGGGCTACGTAATCTTTGCGAGCACCTTTGGCCTGACCGCGTCGTTTGGCCTTGCCAACTACGACCTGCCCACCATCAACACTGCCTTTATCGCCACGGCCGCCATCACCTTTGTCTTTGGCGCCTTGGGCGTGACGTTCCCCAAGTTTTTCCAGCGCGTATATGGCATCGGTTTTGGCATTCTGCTCGCCACTATTCTGGTTGAGATCGTGCTGATGTTCATGGGCGTCTCGCAGACCATCACCGATCTGATCGTAATCGTGGTGTTCGCCGGCTTTATTGGCTACGACACCTATGTTGCCACGACGGTGCCGCCTACGCTGCCCAACGCCGTGCTCATGGCGTCCAATCTGTTCGTGGACATTATCAACGTGTTCCTGCGCATCCTGAACATCCTTGGCCGTCGCGACTAGTGGCGAATTGCGGCGGTGCTTGCCGTGCGTGTAAATCGATGCGAAAGGCGGTCCTTCGGGGCCGTCTTTTTTGTACTCGGCGGGGTATCATGGATGGGAAAAGCCGATAGCGGCAGCGACAGGAAAGGTGACCACTTATGGCAGACGTCGACAACAGGAACCGTAACCGCAGGTCCAACCGAGCGGGTCAGCCCAATCCCAAGCGCGAGGCCCGTGCCAAGGCCGCCGAGCGTCACGTGGCAACTGTGTCCGAAGCGTGCGCCAAGGATATCGAGCGTTCGCTTGCCGGCGTGTGCGAGTTCGATGGTATGCCTGCCGGTTTTGTCGCGGCGATGAAGGCCAAGGTTCAGAGTGCTGTGGCCGCCGAAGAACAGGTTGCCGAGGACGTCGAGGGCGCGGAGGCTGCCGAGACCGAGACGGCGCCCGAGACCGAGGCAGCGCCTGAGCCTGCCGAGGAAATCGCCGAAGCTGAGTCCGCGCCTGCTGAGGAGCCCGCTCCGGTTCTGCCTGAGGTCACCGTGCTCGATGCCTCCGCCACGCAGGCCATCCTGGACAACGGTCGTGGCTATGCGCAGTTCTGCGACATGGCCGTGCTCGCCTTTGCCTCGTTCACCAACCCGGGCGGTGGCTACATCCAGGGCTATCTGGGCCAGGAGGCCACGCTGTGCGCCGATTCGTATCTGTACAACGTTCTCGATAAGCAGCGCAAATGGTACGGCGAGAACCGTCGCCGCAACATCAACTGCGAGCTTTACCGCAACCGTGCGCTGGTGGTGCCTGCGGTGCGCTTCGACCGCAACCACGTGCATGCATACGCCGACGTGATCGTGGCCGCCGCGCCCAACGTTAAGCGCGCCCGCCAGGAGTATCGCGTGAGCGACGATGCTCTGCTGGACGCCCTGCGCGACCGCATTCGCTTTGTGCTTGCCATCTGCGACGAGCTAGGTCGCGAGAAGCTCGTGCTGGGCGCTTGGGGCTGCGACAACAACGGCTTTGACGCAGAGGCCGTGGCCGAGCTCTTCCGCAAGGAGCTCGCGTCGGGCGACTTTAAGGTCAAGCAAGTCTTCTTTGCCGTGCCTTCTACGCGCTGGGATGAGGATTTTGCCAAGTTCGAGCACGTGCTGGCAAACTTCCCCGAGCGCAACGAGGAGTCCTATGCCCAGGTTGCCGCTCGCGCTGCGGCAGCTCGCGCCGCCGAGCAGACCCAGGCTGCTACCGAGGATGATGAGGACGAGGACGATTGGCGCAAGTACCTGTAATCGGTACGTGCTGACAGATAGGTCGAGCCGGCGGGAGAGGCTGCTTCCGTCGGCTTTTTACTGAGCGAGGGGCTTACGATGAAAAACGTTCTATGCTTTGGCGACAGCAACACCTATGGTTACGATCCGGCGGGCATGCGCGACGGCACCGCGGTGCGCTATGCGCAGGATGTGCGCTGGTGCGGCGTGGCCCAACGTGACTTAGGCGAGGGCTGGCATGTAATTGAAGAAGGCCTCAACGGCCGCACGACGGTACGCGACGACATGTGCCATCTGGACACCAATCTTAACGGCATCCGCGCACTTCCGATGCTGCTCGAGGCCCATAAGCCGCTGGATGCGATCGTTATTATGCTGGGAACTAACGATTGCAAGACGGTCTTTGGTGTGACGGCCTCCGATATTGCCCGTGGCGCCATGGCGCTGATTCGTGCGGTGCGTGCATTTCCCTGGACCAATGCCGCACCCTGCCCGCGTATTCTGCTGATGGCACCTATCAAGATCAAGCCGCAAATCGCCGATGTATATATGACCGATTTTGACGAGCGTTCCGTCGAGGTCTCGGAGCATTTTGGTGAGTATTACGCACATGTGGCTGAGCAGTTTGGCTGCGACTTTTTGAATGCCGCCGACTTTGCCGAGCCGGGCGATATCGACTATCTGCATATGATGCCCGAAAGCCACGAGAGCTTGGGACATGCCGTGGCAGCCAAGCTCCAAGAGATGCTCGGTGAGTAGCGCGACCCCAAGCCACCACAGAAGTTCCCCTTGCGGCGGCTTGTTTCGTTGCTTTGTCTCGATCTGTAACAGTTGTAAGGCCGAAAACGGGCTAGATGTTACAGATTGAGATTATTTAGGTCGATATCGGTCGTTTGTCTCGATCTGTAACATCTAGGGTCGATTTCGCCGAGTTACTGTTACAGACCGAGATTATCTTCTCAGCGGAATTTGAATGTCTCAATCTGTAACAGGTGGGCCGAAAAATGGACTCTAACTGTTACGGATCGAGATGTTTGTGGGAACCACCGCAAAGGTGCCTGTCCCCTTTGCGGTGGTTTTGGGCTGTGAATCTTAATACTGCCACATATGGTTAACGGGGCCGGAGCCTTTGCCCATGTCGAAACCTGCAGCGAGGGCGCCTGTTAGGTAGGCTTTGCCGGCGTTGATGGCGTCAGCGAGATCCATGCCCTGGGCCAGCGCGCAGGCGATGGCGGACGAAAGCGTGCAACCGGTGCCATGTGTGTTGCCGGTCTCGATGCGCTTGTGGCGGAACCACGTGGTGAGCGGATCGCCCAGGTGGTTGCCCTCATCATCGAGCGGCGCGGGCTCGGCCAGCACGTCGTTGGCCTCATTCACCAGATGTCCGCCCTTGACCAGGGCCGCGCAACCAAAGCGGCGAGTGAGGAGCATGGCGGCATTCTGTTGCGTGCGCTCGGAATCGACCTCGTAGTCGAGAAGTGCCATGGCCTCGGGAATATTGGGTGTGATGACCGTCGCCAACGGGAACAGGCGGCGGGTGAGTGCCTCGGAAGCATCCTCGGCAATCAGGCGTGCGCCCGAGGTGGCGACCATGACGGGGTCGACGACCACGTTCGTTGCGTCCCGGGCGCTCAGGCGGTCAGCGATGACCTCGATAATCTCTGCAGAGGAAACCATGCCAATCTTGATGGCGTTGGGGCGGATATCGTCAAAAACGGCGTCGATTTGCGCGGCGACAATATCCGGGGAGATGTTCTGTACGGCGGTGACGCCCAGGGTGTTCTGTGCGGTGATAGCGGTGATAGCCGTCTCGGCATACAGGCGGTGCGCCGTGATGGTCTTGATGTCGGCCTGAATGCCGGCGCCACCGCTGGAATCGGATCCTGCGATGGATAGAACGGCAGGTACCTTACTGCGATCCATGTTCGCTCCCTTGTTCGGTCGGAATCAAATGGGTCTTTAAGCCAGCATTATAAAGATGCCCGGGCCGACTCTATGTCGAACCCGGGCGGGCGATGCAATCTTTACGCAAATGCAAGCAAATGTTCACACGTCAACAATTGACAGGCACCAGCTCGCCGACAGAAGCGGCCGCGGCGACAGGCTAGTCCTCCATGCCGAGGTCGATCGTAGTGCCCTCGAAGATCTTGTTGACGGTGCGGACGGCGCACATCTTGCCACACATGGTGCAAGTGCCCTCGGTGGCGGCGGGGGACTCCTCGTAGCGCTTCTTGCCGGTAACCGGGTCGAGCGCGCACTTCCACATGGCGTTCCAGTCGAGCTTGCGGCGCGCCTGGCCCATCTTGTCGTCCATGTCGCGGGCGTGCGGCACCTTCTTGGCGATGTCGGCGGCGTGTGCGGCAATCTTAGTGGCCATGAGGCCGTCGAGCACATCCTGGGCGTTGGGCAGGCACAGGTGTTCGGCGGGCGTCACGTAGCACAGGAAGTCGGCGCCCGAGCTCGCGGAGATGGCGCCACCGATGGCGGCGGTGATGTGGTCATAACCCACGCCGATATCGGTCACCAGCGGCCCCAGCACATAGAACGGGGCGTTGTGGCACAGGCGCTTCTGCAGCTTCATATTGGCGGCGATCTCGTCGAGCGCCATGTGGCCCGGTCCCTCGACCATAACCTGGACGCCGGCGGCCCAAGCACGCTTGCACAGCTTGCCCAGCTCGATCATCTCGGCAGTCTCGGTGGCGTCGTTGGAATCGTAGAGACAGCCCGGGCGGCAGGAGTCGCCGAGCGAGATGGTCACGTCGTACTCGTGGCAGATTTCAAGCACCTCGTCGTAGAACTCGTAGAACGGATTCTCGTTGCCGGTGACCTCCATCCATCCAAACAGCAGCGAGCCGCCGCGGCTGACGATGTTCATAAGGCGGCCGGTCTCCTTGAAGGTTTTGATGACCGATTTATTGATGCCGCAGTGGATGGTCATAAAGTCCACGCCGTCCTCGGCGTGCGCGCGCACGACCTCGAGCAAATCGTCCTTGGTAAGCTTGACCAGCGGCTTTTCCATGTAGCCGATGGCGTCGTACATGGGGACGGTGCCCACCATGAGCGGCGTCTCGTCGATGAGCTGTTGGCGGAACTGGCGTGTCTTGCCCGAGTTGGAGAGGTCCATGATGGCGTCGGCGCCAAAGTCCTCGGCGATCTTGACCTTCTTCCATTCCTCGGCGGCATCGGCCTTGTCGCCCGAGATGCCCAAGTTCACGTTGACCTTGGTGGACAGTCCCTCACCGACACCAAAGGCGCGCATGCCCTTTTTGATATGCACGATGTTGGCGGGAATGGCGATGCGGCCGTCGGCCACACGCTCGCGGATGTACTCGGGTTCGCGATGCTCGCGCTCGGCGACTTCCTTCATCTGCGGCGTGATCTGCCCGGCGCGGGCGAAGTCGATTTGCGTGACGAGCTTGGGCTCGGTCAGTGTGCTCATTGGCACGGCTCCCTTCGTTGGCATTACCCATATCAGGTTTGCGGGTCAGGGCGGGCGCGCCCAATCTCAGCCTGCCGTCCCGTCCTGCAAGCTCCCCGTTTATGTAATGGGCTCAAGTATAGCCTGAATGGGTACGATTGGGCCAACGAGCGTGCCTGTGGGGAGGCGAACATGGAAGACAAGCATCTATATCGAGAGACGCAATGGGATGTTACGGCCGAGGAAAGCCGTGCGCACCATGGCCTTGTCGCGATTGGTTTTGCGGTGCTTGCCGTGCTGGTGATTGCCTTTTGTATCTGGACGTTTGGCGGTCGCGGCGGCGCTGCATGGGAGTTCGAGGCTGATGATAGCCTACCGATTATGACGGTGAGGAGTACTGGCGGTAATGCCAATACGCTTGCCGTTCCGGGCGATTATTGGTACCCGCGCGATGAGTTTGTGCAGTTGCAGCTGAGTGGTGGGTCCATTCCGGGTGAAGAAATCGAACGCGTGACGTTTGACGCGGCGCTCAAAACGCTCACGGTGAAGCTCAAAGATCAAGGAGATGTACCCACGACCATGGATATCGCCCTGACGGAATGGCGTCTGGAGCCTCCGACGGGTGTTGCGGTGTCCGAGGTTGAGCACGTCAAGATTGTCTATCAGGACGGTTCGACAAACGGGATTGCAAAGGCCGATGGCTTGGCGGAGTAACGGGGTGTTTGGAAACGGCGGGCCTATTGTGCCTGCGCATTCATGAAAACCAGGGTGTTTTTGTCTGAAAGCTCGGGAAAGTGACGATAACCAACGTCGAACGCGGTGAGCCCGCTTACATCCTCGAGCTTGTTTTCTGCCATCCAGCGCACCATGGAGCCGCGCGCCTTTTTGCTGGCGGTCGAGCGCTGGATGGGCTTGCCGTTGCGGATGCCCTCGCCAAAGAGGCATGTGACGGCCGTGGCGTCGCTCGCGAGGTGGGGCAGAACGGCTTTGGCATACTCTACGCTGGCGAGGTTGACGATCGTAGCGTTGGAGCCCGCCGGAGCGATGGCCCGTGCGAGCTTGTCGCCCCAAAACGCGTAGAGGTCTCGGGCATCGTCGACGGCAAGCTTCGCGCCCATTTCCAGCCGATATGGTTCAACGGCATGAAAGGGTCGTACGCATCCGTAAAGGCCCGAGAGGATCCACAGATGGTCTTGCAGCCATGCGATCTGCGCGGAATCCATCACCTCGGGCGCCATGCTCTGGTATTGAATGCCGTGATAGGACATGACGGCGGGGGAGAGGTGTCGGGCGAGTGCGGGATTGTCGAGATCGCCGTTTATCAGGATGGGCCCGAACTCATGCAGGGTGTTGAGGCAAGGCCCCAGCAGTTTGTCACTCACGTTCCATAGCGCCTGCAGACCGCCGCTGCCTTCATTCCGCTCGATATCTAGCAGTGCACGGTGGAGGCGAGCCGTCTCGTGCGCAAAAGGTGGAATGCCCAGGACTTCAAAAGCATCTTGGGCCGCGCGCATCTGCTTGGCGGGCGAAATGATGACCTGCAGCATGGACTCTCCTCTGCCAAAAAAGGAAGTTGCGGTGGAATACGGTCTGTTTTGGCCGTGTATGGGCCAGTTTAGTCCGTATTTCACCGCAACTGATGAAGGGTTGGTTAGGCGCGCTCGAGGAAGGCCTTGTAGCCGCGGTAGGCCTCGTAGATGTCGGCCTTGTTGGCGACCTCCCACAGGGCATGCATGGACAGGACGGCAACGCCGGAGTCGATGACGTTCATGCCGTATTTGGCCATGATGTAGGCGATGGTGCCGCCGCCGCCCGCGTTGACGCGACCGAGCTCGCAGGTCTGGAAGTCCACGCCGGCCTCGTCCATGATGTCGCGGACGAGGGCCACGTACTCGGCGTCG
This sequence comes from Collinsella aerofaciens ATCC 25986, assembly GCF_964237925.1. GTDB lineage: Bacteria > Actinomycetota > Coriobacteriia > Coriobacteriales > Coriobacteriaceae > Collinsella > Collinsella aerofaciens_BJ. The sequence goes on from NZ_CAXSKI010000011.1 coordinate 40,425, forward strand.
GCGTCGTTAGATCCGCCCTTGCCGCGGCTGCCCGTGTACTTGTTAAAGCACAAGCCGCGACCCATGAAGGCGGCGTTCTTGGTCTCGAACTTGCCGGCGTAGCCCGGGTCGAAGCCGGCGGACACGTCGGAGGAAAGCATGCGGCTGCGGGCGAGCGCGCGGCGCAGGGCCAGCGGGCTATCCTCGCCGGCGAGCGTCATGATCTCGGCGACGGTGTTCTCGAAGAAGCGGCTCGTCATGCCGGTGGCACCCACGGAACCGATCTCCTCCTTGTCGACGATGAGTGTGATGCTCGTGCGCTCCACGTTGGCGACGTTGATCTGGGCGAGCATGGACGGATAGGCGCAGACGCGGTCGTCGTGGCCATAGCCCAGAATCATGGAGCGGTCGAGGCCCATGTCGCGGGCCGGGCCGGCGGGCACGACCTCGATCTCGGCGGAGAGGAAGTCCTCCTCCTCGACGTCATACTGCTCCTTGAGGATATCCAGGAACATCTGCTTGACGGGCTCCTTGGGAGCGTCCTTGTCGTCCTCATCGAACTTGACGGGGCGGCCGCCCACGATCACGTCGAGGATCTCGGCGTCGACGGCGTCCTTGGCGGGCTTGGCCATCTGCTCGCTCGAGAGGTGGATCAGCAGGTCGGAGATGGTGAAGACCGGGTCGTCCGCCTTGTCGCCGATGTTGATGTCGACGGTGGTGCCGTCCTTTTTGCAGATGACGCCCACGAGTGCAAGCGGGGAAGCGACCCAGTGGTAGCTCTTGACGCCGCCGTAGTAGTGCGTGTCGAGGTAGGCCATGTCGCCGGCCTCGAAGGCGGGGTTCTGCTTAAGGTCCAGGCGCGGCGAGTCCACGTGGGCGCCCAGGATGTTAAAGCCCTGCTCGAGCGGGGCAGTGCCCAGGTTGACGAGCATGAGGTCCTTGCCGTGATTGGCGGCGTACACCTTGTCGCCGGCCTTGAGCGCGCGGCCCTCGGCGATCACGGTCTCCAGATTGACGTAGCCCGCCTCCTCGGCCATCTTGATACCGGTCTTGACGCACAGGCGCTCGGTCTTGTTCTCACTCAAAAACTGCTTATAGCCGCGGCAAAGCTCCTCGAGCTCCTCGATCTGCTGTGGCGTGTACTTTTTCCATGCGCAGGGACGCTCCATGACGCAGGCTCCTTTCGGATCGATCGTGCTGGTTGATGTACCGTTAGCCATCGTATCACGCGCGGGCGCGCGGCGGCAGGGAAGCCTGATGTGCAGTGGCCGCGGGGCGGGGAGCGTGTAAACTGGAGTGAGCAAACGTGCCCAGCCCAAAGCGAGGTATTCAATATGTCTGACAAGCGCCGTACCTTTGCCGTCATCGACGGCAACTCGCTCATGCACCGCGCCTTCCACGCCGTGCCGCCCACCATGAACGCGCCGGACGGTCGTCCCACCAACGCGATCTTTGGCTTTCTGAACATGTTTCTCAAGATGATCGATGCCTTTAACCCCGACGGTGTGGTCGTGGCGTTTGACAAGGGCAAACCGCGCGTGCGCATGGAGATGCTGCCGCAGTATAAGGCGCAACGCCCGCCCATGGACCCCGATCTGCATGCGCAGTTTCCGATGATCAAGGAGCTGCTCACCGCGCTCAACGTGCCGATTCTGCAGTCCGAGGGCTGGGAAGGCGACGATATCCTGGGAACCATGGCGCGCCTGGGTGAAGAGGCCGGCTGCGACATGCTGCTGGTGACCGGCGACCGCGACATGTATCAACTCGTGACCGAGCACGTCAACGTGGTCTCGACCCGCAAGGGCCTGTCCGACGTGGCGATCATGACGCCCGAGAGCGTGGACGACCTGTATCACGGCATTACGCCGGCGCTCGTGCCCGATTTTTACGGTCTAAAGGGCGATACGTCGGACAACATTCCCGGCGTACCGGGCATCGGCCCCAAAAAGGCGAGCGCGCTCATCGCACAGTACGGCAGCTTGGACGAGGTCATCGCGCATGCCGACGAGGTCAAGGGCAAGATGGGCGAGAACCTGCGTGCGCACATCGACGATGCGCTGCTGAGCCGCAAGGTCGCAACCATTCGCACCGATGCGCCCGTCGAGCTCGACTTTGACGAAACGTCCTTCCCGGCGTTTTCTGCCGACGAAGTGTCCGCGGCGCTGGGCACGCTTGGTATCACCGCCATGCAGAACCGTTTCTTGGCGCTGATCGGCGGCGAGGGCGGGGCTGCTGCTGCCTCCAGTGTGTTTGAGATACCTGCGATGGTTCGCGCAGCCGCCGGCGATGCCGACGCGCTTGGTGCCGTTGCGGCTGAGGTTTCCCGCGCGATTGATGCCGGCGAGTGGGTCGCCGCCGTGGTGGACGACGACAAGGAAGAGGGCGCGCTCTTTGGACTGACGCGCACGCTGTGGTTGGCGACGTCCAAGGGCCTGTTCGCGCTCGAGGAGGGCGACGGCGGTACCACTGCCGTAGTCGATGGCTTCAACTTCGCCCACGGCGTGATTGCCGGCGTGCTTGCGCGCCTGTTTGTGGAGGGCCGCGTGGCGAGCCCGGATATGAAGGCGTTGTTGCACGAGCTTTCGCCCATCGATTCTTCTGAACTCGAGCTCATGGATCCGCTCGCTACCGATTCCACGCGTATCTTCGATACCGTGGTCGCTGCCTATCTGCTGGATTCCGATCGCTCCGAGTTCGATGAGGCATATCTTGCCGATACGTATCTGCAGATGGCGCTGCCTGCGGCGCGCGGCGCAGAGGGTGCTGGTGAGGACGCTCCGGCGCCTGCCGCCCGTACTGCGGCTCTGACGCTGGCGCTCGTGGCACCGTTGCGCGAGTGCATGGCCCGTGAGAATGCCGCCAACGTGTTCGATGGCATCGAGATGCCGCTCGTTCCGGTACTTGCCAAGATGGAGCGCGCGGGCATGCTCGTGGACCCCGACCGTCTGCACAGTCTGTCCGAGGGTCTGGCGACCCAGATTACCGAGGTTGAGCGCGGTATTCGCGACCTGGCGGGTGACGAGACCTTTAATATTGGCAGTCCCATGCAGCTGTCGCATGTGCTCTTTGATGTGATGGGGCTTCCGACCAAGGGCCTCAAGAAGACTAAGCGCGGCTATTATTCGACCAACGCCAAGGTGCTGAGCGACCTTGCGCGTGACCACGAAATCGTGCGTCTGATCTTGGACTGGCGTGAGAAGTCTAAGATCAAGTCCACCTATCTGGACACCCTGGGCCCGCTACGCCGTGGTGACGGTCGCGTACACACTACGTACAACCAGACCATCACGGCAACGGGGCGTCTGTCCTCGAGCGACCCGAACCTGCAGAACATCCCGACGCGCTCGGAGCTGGGTCGTACCGTTAAGACGGCGTTTTCGGCAGGCGAGGGAAGCGTCTTTTTGGCGGTGGACTACTCGCAGATCGAGCTGCGTCTGCTGGCGCATCTCTCAGGTGACGAGCACTTGGTGCGCGCCTTTAACGAGGGCGAGGACTTCCATGCCGAGACGGCGGCGCGCGTGTTCGGTGTGCCGGTGTCCGAGGTAACGCCCGACCTGCGCAGTCGCGCCAAGGCCGTGAACTTTGGCATCGTGTATGGTCAGCAGGCCTACGGTCTGTCGCAGTCGCTGCATATCTCGATGGCCGAGGCGCGCGACATGATCGACCGCTACTACGAGGCCTACCCGGGCGTGCGCACGTTCCTCGACAACGTGGTAGCACGTGCCAAGCAGACGGGCTACGCCGAGACCATGTATGGCCGCAGACGCCATATTCCCGAGCTCAAGGCCAAAAATCCGCAACTTCGCGGCTTTGGCGAGCGCACGGCCATGAACCATCCCATGCAGGGCACCGCGGCCGACATCATCAAGATCGCGATGACCCGCGTGAGCCGCCGTCTGGAAGAAGAGGATTTTGCCGCTCACATGATCCTGCAAGTGCACGACGAACTGGACTTTGAGTGCCCCATCGACGAAGTCGAGCGCCTAACCACCATGGTCCGCGACGTCATGGAGCACGTAGTAGACCTCCGCGTCCCCCTAATCGCCGAAGCCAGCACCGGCATAACCTGGGCCGACGCGAAATAGAAAAACAGCCACAGGTCCAAAGCAGCCAAACCAGAAGGGAGTCCCTTTCAGCAAGGAACTCCCTTCATCCATAATTATTCAGCCAAGTATCTAGACGCCAAGACGCCATCTAGGCGGCAAGCAAGTCACCCTAGGACCTGGCCGGGCGAGGCGGGTAAGTTTTTCGTAGATTCCGCACGAGCCGGAAAGCACTTAATGTGCTTTCCGAGCGAGCCCAGGACCTGACCGAACGAAAAACTTACCCGCCTCGCCCGGCCAGGTCCGACGAGCCACGTTAACGAGCCGCCAAGATGGCGTCGATGAGCGTCAGTACGCCCCCGTCGTTGTTGCTCGGAATGCGCCACTTGGCGTGCGCGTTCATATGCTCCTCGGCGTTGTCCACGATAAAGCTGTGACCGACGCGCTCCAGCATGGGGATGTCGTTGTAGGTATCACCCACGGCGGCAGCATCGGCAATATCGATGCCCAGGTGCTCGCACAGGTGCGCGACGCCGGCGCCCTTGTCGACGCCCAGGTTCATAAAGTCGATCCACTCGCGCCCGGCGTTGGTGACGTAGAGCTTGTCCGAGAACTCGGGGCTATAGGTCTCGCGGAAAGCGGGCTCGGCGTCGTAGCCGGGGAAGAAGACCGAAATCTTGTTGGACTCGAAATCAATGCCCTCAAAGCTGTCGACGTAGTTGATTGTGTTGTAGTAGACGCTGATCTCGTCGTGGTATTGATGGTCGCGGGCAAGCACGTAGAACTCGTCGAAGCAGCACAGGACGGGGACAGCGCGAGGATCCTCCGAGGCACGGTTCAAGACCTGCTGATACAGCTCCACGTCGATATTGCTCTTATAGATATAGCTGCCGCGATAGATCACGCACGCTCCGTTGTCGGGACAAAAGGCGAGGCGGTTCTTGATGCCCTCGAACATCTCCTCGAGCTTGGGGGCGGGACGTCCGCTGGCGGGGCAGAATACGATGCCGGCGTCGGCGAGCTTGTCCAGGCGCTCATCAAGACCCTGGGGCAGCACACGCTCGTCGGTCAGCAGCGTCTTGTCCATATCGACGGCGAGAATCTTAATGTTGCCGATGTTGGCGTCCGATTCGTAAGTTTGCATAAAAAAGCGCCTTTCGTTTCGAGATTGTTTCAGACGTTATAACCATCAACTAGTAGTCGAGCGTATTTTCGCAGGAATGGTGCGTATTTGCACTGCAATTCACAAACTAATGAAAAAACTTTTCAGAAATTTGAATTTGTCGCTTGCGCAGCGTGCACTTTATCGTAATATAGCGAACATCGAAAACGGAGATGGCAAAAGAGCCGCTTACCGAGGAAAAGGTACCGTTTGCGATATTTGAATTGCGCCCGGCGATACGTGAAAGGAGAGGCAGATGCAGTTCGTAAAGATCATCACTACTGCAGACAATGCCATCCGACGCCAGCGCGCAATTTCCCGACGACGATAACAATCGTCTCTGTCCGCATGGGGCGCAATGCCTCAACAGAGTCATTTTGAGGTCGTTGGGTTTAAGCGCGACATAGCCGCATGTTTCTAGGGCATGCCTGTGATGCATTCTGCTGAATAACCTGATATTGCACGGTTTTTGACCTCAAGGTGACTTGCAACTGACCGATGTTCTAACTAGCTACCAAGGGCGAAAGGAAACAGCCATGAGCAAGGAAAAAGTCGTTCTCGCATATTCCGGTGGTCTTGATACATCCGTATGTGTCAAGTGGCTCCAGGACGAGAAGAATCTCGATGTCGTTTGTGTCTGCGGCAATGTGGGCCAGGAGGAGACCGGCCTGGACGCCAAGAAGCAGAAGGCCCTCGACCTGGGCGTTCTCGATTGCCAGGTGCTCGACCTGCGCGACGAGTTCTCCGATGAGTTCCTGACTAAGGCCATCGCCGCAAACTCCATGTACGAGAACAAGTACCCGCTGCTCTCCGCCCTGTCCCGCCCGCTGCTCGCCAAGAAGCTTGTCGAGGTTGCTCACGAGTTTGGCGCGACCTACGTCGCCCACGGCTGCACTGGCAAGGGTAACGACCAGGTTCGTTTTGAGGCTGCCGTCAAGGCCCTCGACCCCGAGCTTAAGGTTATCGCCCCGGTTCGCGAGTGGGATCTGAAGTGCCGTCCGGACGAGGTCGCCTACGCACACGCCCACAACGTGCCGGTTCCCGAGGGTGCCAACGACAACCCCTATTCCATCGACGACAACCTGTGGGGTCGCGCCATCGAGTGCGGTCACCTGGAGGACCCTTGGAATGAGCCGCTCGATGACGCTTGGGTTATGACCAAGAACCCCGAGGACACGCCTGACACCCCGACCTATACCGAGATCGAGTTTGAGGCCGGCAAGCCCGTCGCCGTCGACGGCAAGAAGATGAAGCTCTCCGAGATCGTCATCGCCCTCAACAAGATTTCGGGCGACAACGGCTTTGGCCGTCTTGACCTGGTCGAGGATCGCCTGGTGGGTCTTAAGAGCCGCGAGTGCTATGAGGTTCCCGGAGCCCTGACGCTCATCACCGCCCACAAGGCGCTCGAGGACATCTGCGTCGAGGGCGACCTGCTCAAGACCAAGATCAAGCTCGAGCAGGATTGGGCCACCGCCGTGTACAACGGCCAGTGGTACAGCCCGCTCAAAAACGCGCTCGATGCCTTTATGGCCGATACCCAGAAGTTCGTGACCGGCACTGTCCGTCTGAAGTTCTTTAAGGGCAACTGCCATGTCGTCGGCCGCAAGAGCCCCTTCAGCCTCTACGACTACGGTCTGGCTACCTACGACCGCGACACCACGTTTGACGAGAAGGCCAGCGCCGGCTTTATCGAGATCGATACGCTGTCGCTCAAGACGTGGGCAAAGGTCCAGGGCCCCAGCTCTGCTGCCGCCCAGGCCTAGCGCCTCCTTCCCTTGGTATCCGCGCGGCCCATCCGCGTGATACATAACGGGCGCACGGGGTCCCTACCTTTCGTTATGCTTGCTGACACTTCTTAACATCGGTGGCCCCTACGTTCCGCCCGCATATATGATGCCGCGTCTGCGGCTGAGTCCGAGCCCCGCCGGGGTTGTCCGGCGGGGCTCCTTCTATCAATTTGGCGGCTCTGTGCCTATATATATGAGGAGTATCCATTATGTTCAATGCTATCGCGCATGCTTTGCTTGCCCTCGCGCCCGAGTTCGATGCTGTAAGGGTCGAGGACGTTCCTATGAGCCTGAAGGCCTGGATCGATGGTTCGCAGGGCAACATCCGGAGGGAGACGTTGGGCGCCAAGTGCATGGTGCGTCACTTCTTTGCAAATTAGCCACATGGCCCCGCGCGCGGCAGGGAGTGTGTAAAACTAGCGGTTGATAAATCGCTTTAGCGACAGGGCACATTGCTTTGGACGCTTGTTTTGGTATTTGGAGAAAGGAGACGGTTCCATGGCTCTTTGGGGCGGTCGTTTTGAGGCGGGCGTGGCCGAGGTCACGCAGGAGTTTGGCGCGTCGCTGCCGGTCGACAAACATCTCTATAAGCAGGATATCGCCGGCTCTAAGGCGCATGCCAAGATGTTGGCCGCCCAGGGCATCATCAGTGCCGAGGACGAGCAGGCGATTGCCAAGGGCCTGACCGGAATCGAGCAGGATATCGATGCCGGCAACTTCACCTTTGATATCAACGACGAGGACATTCATATGTCCATCGAGAGCGAGCTGACGCGCCGCATCGGCGAGGCCGGTAAGCGCTTGCATACCGGGCGTTCGCGCAACGACCAGGTGGCGACCGATACGCACCTGGGCGTCAAGGCGCTGGCCAAGGAGCTCATGGAGGCCAATCTTGAGCTGCGTCACGTGCTGGTGGATGCGGCCAAGAAGTACGACAAGGTGATTCTGCCGGGCTACACGCACATGCAGCATGCTCAGCCCGTGCTGCTGTCGCATCATCTGCTGGCGTATTCCTGGATGTTCGCGCGCGACTTTACACGCCTGAAGGCCGCCTTTGATGCCGCCGACAACTGCCCGCTGGGCGCTGCCGCGCTTGCCGGTACGAGCTATCCGCTTGATCGTCAGATGACGGCTGCCGAACTTGGCTTTGCGGGTGTGATTCCCAACTCGCTCGATGCGGTTTCCGACCGTGATTTCCTGCTCGATCTGCATTACGCCGGCTCCGTCATGGCCATGCACCTGTCGCGTCTTTCCGAGGAGATCGTGCTGTGGTCGAGCTCAGAATTTGGCTTTATCACGCTTTCCGACTCGTACTCCACCGGCTCGTCCATCATGCCGCAGAAGAAGAATCCTGACTTTGCCGAGCTTATTCGCGGCAAGAGCGGCCGTGTGTATGGCAACCTGGTGCAGCTGCTCGTGACCATGAAGGGTCTGCCGCTTGCTTACAACAAGGACTTGCAGGAGGACAAGGAGGGCGCGCTCGATACCGCTCACACGCTCATACAGTGCCTGTCGGTTATGGCCGGTATGATTTCGACTTGGACCGTCAACGAGGATGCCATGGCGCGCGAGTGCGGCGTGGGGCACCTTGCCGCTACCGATGTTGCCGATTACCTGGCCAAGCGTGGCCTGCCGTTCCGTGAGGCGCATGCCGTGGTGGGCCATCTGGTCCTGATGTGCGAGAAGCGCGGCTGCAATCTTGAAGACCTGCCGTTTGAGGTGTTCCAGGAGGCAAGCCCGCTCTTTGAGCACGATATTACCGAGGCGCTCGACATCCCCTCGATTGTCGCCGCGCGCACGACCGAGGGCGGTACCGCTCCTGCCGCCGTTGCCGTGCAGCTTGAGCGCGCCGAGGCACAGCTCGTGGCCGACGAAGGCGTGTTTGGATCGCTGACCAAGGTCGTCGAGATGGGTCACGGGGCAAAGTAGGGGTTTGGCTGAAGCCGTTTTGGCCATGTATTGATAAATCGGTTTCGCTTTACGGGCGCCTGCTGATGTGGGCGTCCGTATTTTGTTGCTATGGGGGAGGGGCTTGTCGAGAACTTCTGTAGGACCTTTGGGCAGGTTGTGAAGGGGATACGTTCGCGGGCGGCAATCGACCGTCTGCTCTGCTCGGTGCGGTTGATGGACAGTCGGATGGTACTCTAATCGGGCTTCGAAACAGAAGTGACACATATGGAACGCTTCAATAAATTACAACGTTTCAATAAACAGCTTTTTGTTTAACTGCAGCTAAAACTCTGTTACGATGCAGTCCAGGCGGGTGCCGGAATGGGACTTGGGCACGCGCGAACCTACTTGAAAGGCTACCTTATGGCTATCGAGAAGACCTTCATCATGATTAAGCCCGACGCCGTGCGCGACCGCAAGATCGGCGAGATTGTTGCTCGCATTGAGCGCAGCGGCCTTGTCATCGAGCGCATGGAGATGACCACGCTCGAGCGCGCTACCGTCGAGGAGCACTACGCCCATCTGGCCGACAAGCCCTTCTTTGGCGGTCTCTGTGACTTTATGACGAGCGGTCCGGTCGTCAAGATGGTCGTTTCCGGTCTCTCCGCTGTCTCCAAGATGCGCACTCTCATGGGCGCTACCAACCCGCTTGACGCTGCTCCCGGCACCATTCGCGGCGATTTCGCTGTCGATGTCAACGCCAACGTGATTCACGGCTCCGACTGCCTGGAGAACGCCGAGATCGAGATCAAGCGCTTCTTTGGCTAAACCAGCTTTGACTCCTTAAAGCTGTTAGCGTGTGGCTTGGGCGCCGCGGAACTCCATCCGCGGCGCCCTTTTATTCCAGAATCTATGAAGGGGCCCGCTCGGGCATGTGTTCCGAGCGGGCCCCTGCTGTTAGCTTGTGGGACTGAGTGGTTTAGGCCTCGTCGACGACCTTGAGGCCGCGCGTGTGGTCGATCTCGTTGAGGAGATTGACGCGACGCTCGTGGCGGCCGCCCTCAAACTCGGCGTCGAGCCACTCGTCGACAATCATCTTGGCGAGCTCGGAGCCCACGACGCGGGCGCCAAAGGCGAGCACGTTGGTGTTGTTGTGCATGCGGGAGAGCTTGGCACTGAAGGGCTCGGAGCACACGACGGCGCGCACGCCCTCTACCTTGTTGGCAGCCAGGCTGATACCGACGCCGGTGCCGCAGATCAGGATGCCTAGGTCGACGTCGCCGTTGGCAACGGCCTTACCCACTTTGTAGCCGGCGATGGGGTAGTCAAAGCTCTCGGAGGTGTCGGTGCCAAAGTTCACGACCTCGTAGCCGCGCTCCTTCAGGTGCTCGGAGATGATGTTCTTGAGCTCGACGGCGGCGTGGTCGTTACCGATACCGATCTTCATGGATGGTTCCTTTCTGGTCTGTGCGGCGCAAGTGCTAAAGGTGTTTACCGCGTTCGACTGCATGATAACGCGACTCTTGCGTAAACGCTCGGGCGTTTTTTGGTCAAACGCTTTAGCATGCTACAAGATCGGCTTCTCATGAATAATGCCGCCAATTTGTGCTTGAGCGCCGTCCGCCGGAACCATGGTTGCGGTTTTTGATGCATTGTTATCAAATAAAAGAGCTAATTATTTTCGAGACCCAGTCCGTTATACAAGTAGGAGATACCTATGCCTACCGATTCCCTTCGTGATGCCGCGTTTTGCGATGTTTTGAACCGCGAGCTTGTCTGTGCGCTCGGCTGCACCGAGCCCATTGCCGTTGCCTATGCAGCGGCACTGGCGAGCCAGACGCTCGGTTGCGAGCCCGATCATATGGACGTTGCCTGCTCGGGCAACATCATCAAGAACGTTAAGAGCGTGACCGTGCCCAACTCGGGTGGTATGCACGGTATTGAGGCGGCAGCCGTGCTGGGTGCCGTGGGTGGCGACGCTAAGAGCGCTCTCGAGGTGCTCGAGAGCGTTAACGATGAAGACTGTGCGCGTGTGGCCGAGCTTCTCGCCGACGCCGGCTACTGCGATGTGTCGCTTGTCGAGGGTGTGCCCAACCTCTACATCAAGGTGACTGCCACGGCCGGGGGCCATACCGCGGTCGTCGAGATTACCGATCACCACACCAATGTCACGTGCCATACGCTCGACGGTATTCCGGTATGCGGCAAGTCGGCGGGGGAGTGTGCCGCCTGCGCCGAGCGCGTGGTTGCCGAGCGGGCGGCGGATAAGGCCGACACGCCCATGTCGATTGAGTCCATCATCGACTTTATTGAGGACGGCGACATTGAGGACGCCCGCGCTGCCGTTGAGCGTCAGATTGAGCTGAATGGCGCGATCAGTGCCGAGGGCCTCGCGCACGCTTGGGGCGCCGAGGTGGGCCGCACGCTGCTGGGTGCTCGTGCCGATGACGTCGCCTGCCGTGCCCGCGCCCGTGCGGCCGCCGGATCCGACGCCCGCATGAACGGTTGCGCGCTGCCGGTCGCCATTGTGTGCGGCTCGGGTAATCAAGGCATTACCTGCGCATTGCCCGTCATGGAGTATGCCGAGTACCTGCGCTGCGACCACGAGCGCCTGGTGCGCGCCGTGATGCTGTCCGATCTTATCGCCGTGCATATCAAGAGCTATATTGGTGCGCTCTCGGCGTTTTGCGGTGCGATTTGCGCCGCGTGCGGTGCCGGCGCAGCCATTACCTGGCTGTGCGGTGGTACGCGCGAGCAGATTGGCGCGACGGTATCGAATACGCTTGGCAACGTGGGCGGCATCGTGTGCGATGGCGCCAAGGCGAGCTGTGCCGCCAAGATCTCGGCTGCCGTCGATGCAGCGATTCTGGGCCACGATATGGCCATGCAGGGCCGCGGCTTCCGTGCCGGCGAGGGCCTGATCCAGGATACCGTTGAGCAGACAATCGCCAGTATGGGCTACGTAGGCCGTGTGGGTATGAAAGATACCGACGTCGAGATCCTCAACATCATGATCGGCAAAACCCAGGTCTGTTAAGACAGTTCGTCGGCTACTTGGTGTTCGTAGAAGGCTTCTACTACGGCGTTAAAGTCGCGGGCGAAGTCTTCCATGGTTCCGCACCAGGTGGCTCGGCTGGGCTTGCCCTGGCCCACAAAGGCGGTTTGGATGCCGCAATCAGGGGACGGGAAGTCGCGTTTGGGATCGTTGCCCACCATAAGGACCTCGTGCGGCTCGAGCCCCATCACCTGAAGCTGCTCTAGATAGTAGGTGGCATCGGGCTTGCAGCGGGTGGTGTTTCCCATGTGCGTGACGAGCTCAAAGGGGGCGTCGGCCAGGTCGCCCCAACCCATGCGGCACTCGATGGCCCCCTGGGGAAAGCTGGGGTTGGTAAAGAGCGCGCAACGCAGCCCTGCGTCCTGTACGGCCTGGAGCGCGGCGTGTGCGCCCGGCATGGCGTGGGCGTTAATGACATCGTCGTTCTTGTACGGAAGAACTTCGCGGTCGTAGTAGGTAAACGCCTCGTGGATGATGGGATCGGAGAGGCAGATACCGCACCTGCGCTCGACCTCGGTGCGGTAAAACTCAAGATTGGTGCGATTGTCCGTGCCGCTGCGGCGATTGGCGTTGAGGTCGACCAAGATGGTGCCGAGACGTGCCATCGTGCCACCGCGGCTGCGGCGCCCGATATCCGCGAGCATCGATGAGACATCCTTAAAATAGCGAAGGATGAACGCGTTGAGGTTGATGCTAAGAAGCGTCTCGTCCATATCGAAAACGACTGCTTTGAGCACGCGGGCACCTTTCTCGTAAATTTGATCTAGAGTCGTTGGCTCCGGATACTTTACCCCAAAGCCAAATGCCTGGCTGGTTATCGTCAAGTTGTGGAGACGTGTGTTCATAAGATTACGAAAAAGTCTCCACACGAGTAAAAAATCGCAGTTCACGCTTGAAATCGAACTCATTTCCCCGTAACCTATACGAACGTGATTGCATAAGCGTCACATTAGTATCTGTCGGCTCCCGAGTGTTCCTAAACGTTGTGTGCTTGTCGCACCCTTCTGTAGGTCCTAGCAATCGGGGCCCCGTAGTTCGAAAGGGGTCCACCTTTGAGTGAGATTCAGAACTCGTCCATTTTCTCTCTTGACGATGTCAATGAGGAGGAAATGAACAACCTCATCGACGGTACGATTACCGACTTTGATGAGGGCGATCTCGTTAACGGCACTGTCGTTAAGATCGAGCATGACGAGGTGCTCGTTGACATCGGATTCAAGTCCGAGGGCGTTATCCCGGTCCGCGAGCTGTCCATCCGCAAGGACGCTAACCCTGCAGACATCGTTGCACTCGGTGATCCCATCGAGGCTCTGGTTCTCCAGAAGGAGGACAAGGACGGTCGTCTGGTCCTGTCCAAGAAGCGTGCCGAGTACGAGCGTGCTTGGAACCGCATCGAGGAGAAGTTCAACTCCGGCGAGAACGTCGAGGGCGAGGTTATCGAGGTTGTCAAGGGCGGCCTGATCCTCGACATCGGCCTGCGCGGTTTCCTGCCTGCTTCCCTCGTCGACCTCCGTCGTGTCAAGGACCTCACCTCCTACATGGGCACCCGCATCGAGGCCCGCGTCATCGAGATGGACCGCAACCGCAACAACGTCGTCCTCTCCCGTCGCGTCGTGCTCGAGGAGTCCCGTAAGGCCGAGCGCTCCGAGATCCTGTCCAAGCTCAAGTCTGGCATGCGTCTCCAGGGCACCGTTTCCTCCATCGTCGACTTCGGCGCCTTCGTCGACCTCGGCGGTATCGACGGCCTCATCCACATCTCCGAGCTTTCCTGGAACCACGTCAACCATCCTTCCGAGGTTGTCAAGGTCGGCCAGGAGGTCGAGGTCGAGGTTCTCGACGTCGATCTCAACCGCGAGCGCATCTCCCTGGGTCTCAAGCAGACCACCGAGGATCCGTGGCGCGCACTGGTCAAGAAGTACCCCGTCGGCGCTATCGTCGAGGGCACTGTGACCAAGCTTGTCCCGTTCGGCGCTTTCGTCGACCTGGGCGAGGGCATCGAGGGCCTGGTGCACATCTCCGAGATGGCCAACAAGCACGTCGACCAGCCTTCTCAGGTCACCCACGTGGGCGACAAGGTTCAGGTCAAGGTCATGGAGATCGACCTCGACCGTCGTCGTATCTCCCTGTCCATGAAGTCCGCTGCTGAGACTCTGGGCGTCGAGATCGAGGTTACCCCGCTGCCTTCCGAGAAGAAGGACGAGGAGACCGACGCCGAGTAAATCGGTTTGACGATCACTTGTATTAAGGGATCCGTCCGCAATGGACGGGTCCCTTTTTGCATTTTCTGTAGAGGTGCGCGGTGCTGCCCAGGCTGGCCACGGGCTATTTGGTTGTCGGCGCATGAAAAAATGCCGACATCCCGCCTCGGGGAGGAGGCGGGAACACACCGAGTAGACGGAGGGGTGCGGAGCGCGGTCGCGTCTCGACTGACGACGTTGCCCATCGACAGGATCATTGTAGCGCATGGCGGTTCTTGGTATATCGTGTCGAGCGTTTGCGTTGTGCCATTGCCTGCGGCAACGGTGTGTTACACTCTTGCACTGCTGAGTGGGCCAGACGGTCGCGCGATGTGCTGCTTGCAGCACGCGTGAGGAAAGTCCGGGCTCCAGAGGGCGGGATGCCGGCTAACGGCCGGGCGGAGTGATCCGACGGAAAGCGCCGCAGAAAAGAAGACTCCCACCTGCGCCGCAAGGCGTAAAGGGAAAAGCTGAAACGGTGGTGTAAGAGACCACCAGCGTCGTGGTAACACGGCGGCTTGGCAAGCCCCATCCGGAGCAAGCGCGAATAGGAACGCTATGGGCCGGCCCGGTCCGCGTTCGGGTAGCGTGCGTGGAGCTGCACGGTAACGTGCAGACAAGATAAATGACCGTTCACGACAGAACCCGGCTTATAGGCCCACTCAGCACTTTGTTGACGCTGCGAACCCGTCAGCGCGGCAATCTGCCTTTCAAGCCTTCGGGCATGACCATAAGGTCAATGCCCTCGTCTTTCAAGGCACCTTGCTCGCGCTGACGGGTTCTCGCTTTCGACGGCGTCAGCTGGCCGATTTGGCGCTCATTCGTCGGTCGCCGCCATAAGGCGTGCTCCCTCCTCTTTCGGGCCAAATCGACTCAGCTGACGCCGTCTCGCTGTTGGCGACGGCATCATTGGCGTTTCCGTTCTTGTTGGCGAGGGCAACGGTACGGTTTCTGCCGTATTATTGAGGCTGTTTGTTGCTTTGCTTGTTGTTGAGGGGCTTTGTTGGACAGCTATTTTACTCTGCAGTCGAATATTGAGGCTTCGGGCGAGTTTGTGGACCGCAAGAGCCGGTTTATTGCCCAGCTGGTCCATATTGAGTCCGAGGATGAGGCGAATGCCTTTATCGAGATGGTTCGCAAGCGTCATTACGACGCTCGACACAATGTTCCCGCGTGGATTTTGGTCGATGGACGCGAACGCCAGAGCGATGACGGTGAGCCGAGCCGCACGAGCGGTATGCCGACGCTCGAGGTGCTGCGCGGCGCGGGGCTCAAAAATGTTTGCTGCGTAGTGACGCGCTATTTTGGTGGCACGTTGTTGGGGCCTGGTGGCTTGGTACGCGCCTATACCGCGGCGACGCAGGCGGCGGTGGCCGCGGCTCAGGAGGCAGGGCAGATCGTTGAGATGACAAGCGTCGTGCCGGTTGACGTGCATGTGGCCTATCCGCAGTATGAGCAGGTGCTTCGTTTGGCGCAGGATTCGGGTGCCAAGGTTTCGGATACCGATTTCGCGGATGCCGTGACACTTCATTTTGTGTTTAAGGCAGGGGAGCAGGAGTCGTTTTGCGTTAAGATGCGCGAGCTTATGGCGGGGCGCGAGGAGATCGAGGTCGGCGCTCCCGAGTTTGCCGAGTTCTAACGACGACGGCCGGCGTTCTTTTGGATGGATCCCAAACGCGCCGGCCGTCGTTTTATGTTGCTGCCGTTTACTCGGCGAGCTGCTTTAGCACATCGCAGGCGATCTCGACGGCATCGTCGATGCAGCCGGGGCAGCTGCGGAGCGGACCTTTATCCGATCCGATGCCCTTGAGCGTGCCGCAGACGGTCGTCGTGTTCTTCTCGCCAAATCGCTTGGCAATCTCGCGCGACAGCTTGTAGGTCTGGCCTTTGGTCTTGGGGTTTTCCATGCCGTCGCTCATTACAAAGCCCATGATGGCCACGGCGCCCGAGATGGCGCCGCAGGTCTCGGTCATGCCACCCATGCCGGCGCCAAAGCCCTCGGTGAGGGTAAAGGCGGTCTGGGGGTCGAGCCCGACGGCAGGTGCGAGCGTGCAGGCAACGGCCTGTGCGCAGTTAAAGCCGCGGGCGTGGTATTCGGCAGCCTGAGCCTGGCAGGCGGCGGTGTCGAGCTGGGTGGTATCGATCTGCTTCATCGTTGTCTCCTTGGTCACGGTGTACCCGCCTATGGTACCCGTGACGGGGCATGTAATCATCGAGAGCTTCATGTATGCCTCATTTTTATCTATCGAGCAAATGCCCAAGGCTTGAGATAAATACCCCTAATCAATTTGTCCCATAACCTACCTTGGGGATGGGTTGAGAGGGGTGCAGGGTAGCGGTATCGTGAACCGAATAAAACGTAACCCAGGTAAGGGAGCTAGATATGAGCGAGCAGACTATCGGTACTACATGTGTTCAGGGCGGCTATCACCCGGGAGATGCGGAGCCGCGCCAGGTGCCCATCTACCAGTCCACCACGTGGAAGTACGACACGTCGGAGCACATGGGCAAGCTGTTTGACCTGGAGGAGTCTGGCTACTTCTACAGCCGTCTGCAGAACCCCACGTGCGATTTGGTTGCCGCCAAGATCTGCGAGATGGAGGGCGGCACCGCAGCGATGCTCACGAGTTCGGGCATGGCTGCGAACTTCCTCGCGATCTTTAACGTTGCCGGTGCCGGCGATCACGTGGTCGCAAGCTCTGCCATTTACGGCGGTACGTATAACCTGCTCGCCCACACCATGGGTCGCATGGGCTTGACCTGCACGTTCGTTGCCCCCGACTGCACCGATGAGGAGCTCGAGGCAGCCTTCCAGCCCAACACAAAGCTCGTCTTTGGCGAGACGATCGCAAACCCCGCCCTTGCCGTGCTCGATATTGAGCGCTTTGCCAAGGCCGCACATGACCACGGTGTGCCGTTGATGGTCGACAACACCTTCCCGACGCCCGTGATGTGCCGTCCCTTTGAGTGGGGCGCCGACATCGTTACGCACTCCACCACCAAGTACATGGATGGACATGCTGCCTACCTGGGCGGCGTGATCGTCGACCACGGCCAGTTTGACTGGATGGCCCATGCGGACAAGTTCCCGGGTCTCACCACGCCTGACGAGAGCTACCATGGCGTGACCTATGCCGAGAAGTTCGGTCGCGAGGGCGCCTTCATTACCAAGGCCACCGCGCAGCTCATGCGCGATCTTGGCCCCATGCAGAACCCGCAGGCGGCGTTCTTCTTGAACAGCTCGCTCGAGAGCCTGCATGTGCGCATGCCGCGTCATTGCGAGAACGGCCTGGCCGTTGCCAAGTTCCTGCAGAGCCATCCCAAGGTGCGCTTCGTGAGCTATCCGGGCCTGGAGGGCGACAAGTACTATGACCTCGCTCAGAAGTACATGCCAAACGGTACCTGCGGCGTTGTGAGCTTTGGCTTTAATGGTGGTCGCGCGGCGGCCGAGACCTTTATGAAGAGCCTCAAGCTCGCCCAGATCGCCACGCATGTGGCCGACGCCCGCACCTGCTGCCTGCATCCCGCTAACGCTACGCACCGCCAGATGAACGATGAGGAGCTCATCGCCTGTGGCATCTCCGCCGACATGGTGCGCCTGTCGTGCGGCCTCGAGGACACGGCCGATCTGATTGCCGACCTTGAGCAGGCACTCGAGCAGTGCTAGGCTAGCTCCGTACAAGGTGCCGATGCTGGCAGAAAGCTTCGGTGACCTTTCGTTCCGATTCCGTAGGCGGGACCCCAATCGCGGCTGTTTGCAGGCGATCGGGGCCCCGTTTTTTGCGTTAGGCCACTCGAAAGGATGGATATGGAGAAAACTGCAGAGCAGCTGCGCCGCGAGCACATTGTCCTAGAGGGCGACACCCATGGCAAGAACAAGTGGGCGATTCTGTTCACCGTGCTCATCATGACGTTTATGGTGTGTCTGGATTCGACCGTCGTGACCGTGGCGCTGCCCGTGATGCAAAAGGAGCTGGGCGTGGGCCTCGATCGCATTCAGCTGGTAAGCTCGGTGTATCTGCTTGCGACATGCGTGGCTATGTTGCCGTTTGGCCGTCTGGGCGACGTGCGCGGCAAGGTGAATGTGTTCCAGCTGGGCGTCATCGTCTTTTCGGTCGGTTCGCTGCTGTGCGGCCTTTCGGCCTCGCTCGAGGTTCTTATCCTGGCACGCATTGTTCAGGGCATCGGTTGCGCGGCGGCCATGGCTAACAACATGGGTATCATCACCGAGTCGTTTCCGGCGCGCGAACGTGGCCGTGCCATGGGTATTCTCGCGACCTTCGTGGCCCTCGGCATGATGTGTGGCCCCGTGCTCGGTGGCATGCTGGTGGCAAGCTTTCCCTGGGAGAGCATCTTCCTCATCAACCTGCCCATTGGCGTCATCTCGTTTATCGTGGGGCTCTACACGTTGCCGCATGTTAAGCCGGAGGCCGGCGACCGTCCCATGTCCCTTGCCGAGGCCGCTCGTCGCTGCTTTGCAAATTCGGCCTTTACCATCAACCTTGCCTGCATGCTCATCGTGTTCGTTGGTATTGGCGCATCCGAGTTTATCCTGCCGTTCTATTTTCAGGACGCCCACGGCTTTGGTTCCGACATTTCCGGATTGCTGTTTTTGGCGCTGCCGATGGTGAATGCCTTTATCGGCCCGCTTTCGGGTGCGGTTTCGGACCGTGTTGGCTGCGAGGGTCCCACGGCGGTCGGCCTGGGCGTGTACGTGTGCGGGCTCTTTGCGGTAAGTACGCTCGACGAGCACTCTTCCATCCCTGTGATTGTGTGCTGTGCCGCGTTTATGTCGTGCGGTACGTCGATTTTCCAGAGCCCCAACAACTCGCTGTATATGGGCTCGGCTCCGCGCGAAGCGCTCGGCTTTGCGGGCAGCCTGGGTAGTTTGGCACGCTACGCCGGCATGGCGCTCGGCATTACGGCGGCGTCGCATATCCTGTATGGGCAGATGAGCGTGGCAATGGGCGAGGCCGTGACCAGTTTTGTTACAGGTCGTCCGGACGTATTCCTATTCGGCTTTCGCTCGGTGTTCTACGTACTCATGGCTGTGGCCGCCGTGGGCTTTGCGCTTGCCATGGTGCGTTTGGTGAAGATGCGCGCCCGCCATTAGCATGTTGGGAGGCTGTCTGCCACGATTCGCGCCGTCCCAAAAAGACTGGTTTGTGGTGCGATGTGGCTTGTGGGGCGGGCGGGGGTCGGTCCGTGGTAGACTATCGAACAACGTTTATTAATCGCGCGGTATCGTTGCCGCGAGAAGGGGTTGCGCCATGCAGGAGCTTGAGGATCGTATTCGCCATGACGGCATCGTAAAGGCCGGTAACGTCCTTAAGGTCGATGCCTTCCTCAACCACCAGTGCGACGTTGAGCTGTTCGACCACATGGGTGCCGAGTGGGCCCGTCTGTTCGAGGGTGTCGAGATCAACAAGATCCTGACGATTGAGGCTTCGGGCATTGGCATGGCCTGCATCGCAGCTCAGCATTTTGGCGGCGTGCCGGTGGTCTTTGCCAAGAAGGCGCAGTCCATCAACCTCGATGGCGAGCAGTATGCCACGACCATCTACTCCTTCACCAAGCAGAAGGAGTACCCGGTCATTGTAGGTAAGCGCTTCCTGTCCGAGGGCGACAAGGTTCTGATCATCGACGACTTCTTGGCTAACGGCTGTGCGCTTGAGGGTCTCATCAAGATCTGCGAGGCTGCGGGCGCCGAGGTTGCCGGCATCGGTATTGCCGTGGAGAAGGGCTTCCAGGGCGGCGGCGATAAGCTCCGTCAGCGCGGCTTCCGCGTTGAGAGCCTGGCCCGTATCGCCGATATGGACTGCGAGAACGGCGAGATCACCTTCGCCTAAGCGCGCAACACAAGCGATTGGTATGCGATGTGACAAAGGGACTTTCCCTTTGTCACATTTTTTATGAGGGGAGGTGTTGATATGGATGAGAACAAGATGGGATGG
Organism: Collinsella aerofaciens ATCC 25986; assembly: GCF_964237925.1. Lineage (GTDB taxonomy): Bacteria > Actinomycetota > Coriobacteriia > Coriobacteriales > Coriobacteriaceae > Collinsella > Collinsella aerofaciens_BJ. Next base: position 60,532 of record NZ_CAXSKI010000011.1, read on the forward strand.
CGTGAGTATGCGCGCTATGCCGAGATGTCGGTCGAGGAGCTGGCGCACGATTGCGAGGTACAGGTGTTTCGCGCGACAGGTCCGGGCGGGCAGGGCGTGAACACGACGGACTCTGCGGTGCGCATGAAACATGGGCCCACGGGGATTGTCGTGACGGCGCGTGAGAGCCGCAGCCAGTTTCAGAATCGCGCGAGCTGCCTGCGTAAGCTGCGCGCTGAGCTTGAGCGTCGCGGGCGTCCACCGCGTCGACGCGTAAAGACCAAGGTGCCTCAGCGCTCTCGCCAGCGCAGGCTCAACGACAAGCACTTCAACGCCATTAAAAAGGCCAACCGTCGCAAGCTGGGCAGCGACGAATAGCCTACTCATAAGTTGCGGTGAAATAGGGACTGTTTTGCGGCTTTAGATGCATAAACAGTCCCTATTTCACCGCAACTTAGGTGGGGTTAGCGGGTGGGGTGCCAGACCTCGAGGGCGCCGGCGAGGATGTCGACCTCGATGCGTGAGGCGACAACGGGCTCGCCGTCGGCCTGGATGGGGTAGTCGGGCTCCTCAAAAGTGAGCTCGGCATGGCGGCATCGGCGCATGCGAACCGGTGGCAACTTGGTATGGTGGCCGTCCTTGGCCGAAAGAAACATAGGCAGGGCAACCGCACGCGGAACGGGGCCGCAGGCGTAGCAGACGTCGAGTACGCCGTCGCAGGGGTCGGCATCGGGGCAGATGCGATAGCCCGAGCCATAGGTAGGACCCAGCTGAATTGCCATGATGATCGCCCGCACGCGCTCGGCGGGCGCGCCATCAAAGCTGATGGTCATGGGGTAGTTGCGATAGCGCAGGCCAAACTGCTCAAGTCCCGATAGGGTGTAGAGCGGAGCGCCGGCGAGGCCCGTCTTTTTGCGCAGCTCGGTGGTGCCCAGGCCGATGGCGGCATCGATGCCGACCGAGAGCGTCTGGTCGTAGTACTCAACGGTAGCCTCGCCGCTGCCGCTCGCAGGGCTCCACGAGCGAATGCGCCCGATGTCCTGACGCTGCAGCTCGCAGGTGAGCAGCGCGCCAAAATCCTTACCGGAGAAATCGTCGATGCCGAGCGTTTGGGCAAAATCGTTGCCAGAGCCCACGGGTAGGATGGCAAGAGCGGGGCGGGTGTCCTCCTCTTGCGTCATAAGCCCGTTGACGACCTCGTGAATCACGCCGTCGCCGCCAAGGGCGATAACGGTGCGATAGCCCTGGGCCTGTGCGGCCAGCTCCTTGGCGTGTCCCATGCGCTCGGTTAGCACCAAGTCAAACTGGGATGCGCGTGCAGTCATGTCCAAAAAGCGTTGCAGGCGCTCGGCAACTTCGTGCGCCGCACCCGACTGGGCGGCTGGGTTGGCGATGATGAGCGTGCGGCCAAAATCAGTTGCGTGCATGGGGCGACTCCCGGCGTATGACGTGACGGTGCGGTCGCGCTCAGGTCGAATTGCCCCCGATTGTGGCTGCACGTCGAATACTTACGTCTACTCTATCAGGTCGTTGTGGCGCTCGATAGCATCCGCTACCGTACCGCCCTCATCCACAATAAGCGAACGGCGCTTGGGCGAGATGATGCGCTGGGCGGGGTACACGCCGCGGTGTCCGGCAGTTAGGTAGCTGATAAAGGCCACGATGACAAAGAACCCGGCTGCCGTGCCGTGGAACAGGTCGATGGCCATCATGCAGGTGGTGATGGGCACGTTGAGGCCGGCACAGAACACGCCGAGCATGCCGAGAGCCGCCAGAAAACTGGGGTCGATTCCGACGAGGCAACCGATCCAGCCGCCGAGCGCCGCACCGATGCCAAACAGGGGCGTGACCTCGCCGCCTTGGAAGCCCGCACCCAGGGTAAGCGCTGTGACGACCAACTTGATGGCTGCGTCTGCCAGGGTGGTGTTGCCGGCAAATCCGGCGCCGGAAAGCCACGTGGAAAGGCCGGCGTAGTCCCAGGCGTCGAGAAGGGCATAGGCGGCCAAAACCACGAGTGCGCCTATGAGTGCGCGAACGAGGTAATTGGTGATAAAGCGACCGTACAGGCTCTTGACGGTTCGAACTGACCAGGCAAAGAGGCGTGCCGTCAGACCGAAGATAATGGCGCTGATAACAACGATGACAACCGTCCGTGGTGTCATGTTGGGAACGCTGGCGATGACATTCGCTTCGTACTCGGTACCCAGGGCGAGTGATGTAAAGTAGCCGGTAAACGAGGCGACCAGGCAGTAGATGCCCGCGGTGTAGTCGATCTTGCCGATAAAGCACATCTCCATGCCAAAGAAAGCTCCGGCAAGGGGCGAACCGAATACGGCGCCAAAGGCCGACGAGATGCCGGCGAGCATGAGGTCGTGGTGGTCATGCTTTTTGAGGTGGGCGAGGCTCGAGATGTTGCTGGCGATGGTGCCGCCAATCTGCACCGCAGCTCCCTCACGACCGGCCGATCCGCCGGTGAGGTGCGTGAGCGTGGAGCAGACGAAGGTGAGGACGGCCATGCGCATATGGATGAGGCGTGTGCCCAGAGCGGAGTCGATGACCAGGTTGTTACCGCGTTTGGCGGCAAGACCGTGGTTTTTGTACACCCATGCGGTGGCAACGCCCACAACGGGAAGCAGCGCGTAAATCCACGCATGGTGCTCGCGATAGTCAGTCGCGATATTCAACGAGGCCAAAAACGCCCAAGCGGCAACGCCCATGGCGAGCGATACGGTGACGACGAGCACGAGCAACTTGGCGCTCACGAGTAGGTTGCGGACGTTGCGGCGCGTGTCGGCAGCTAAGAGATGCTCGGAGCGAGTGAGCTGATGTCTGCCTGCCATGATGACGTCGTTCAGGGAGAAAAAGCCGCCGTCGTCGAGCGGCTGGGAATGATCCTGCGTTTCGTTTGCGCTTTCGGTTTTGTCGGTAAAAGCCATACGTTCCTCTTTTGGGTTGCAACACGAGCATTATAGAACGTGCCAAACGAGACAAACCGGCAGGTTGGTTTCGGCTCTGTTTCGCCGTCCGTTACCGACAGGTGTATTCGCGGTCGCAGGCCAGGTCTTGAGCAGGCGGCGAGGGATTATACTGAGATAAACATAAAGAATCGGCGCCCGTGATGTGCGCCGCTGCATGCTAGAGGTGTATATGGCAGAGATACTCATTCCGTTGGAGGACGCACAGGCGATCGTCTTGTCGCACGTGAATCGCACCGAAGTTGTCGAGATTCCCGCGTGGCAGGCTGCCGGTCTTCCCTTGGCAGAGGACGCGGTGGCCGATATCGACATCTCGCCGTTTGCCAACAGCGCTATGGACGGATATGCCGTGCGCTCGGCGGACTTGACGCAGGCGTCTGACGAGGCGCCGGTGACGCTTGACGTTATCGGACACGAGGCCGCGGGCCATGTGTTTGAGGGCGCAATCGGCGCGGGCGAGACGGTCCGCATCATGACGGGCGCGCCGGTACCCGAAGGTGCCGATGCCGTGGTGAAGTATGAGATCGTCGATGTGCTCGACGGTGACGGCAACGAGGGCTCGCGAGCGAGGTTCTCGGCGCCGGCCAAGGTAGGGGAGAACGTTCGCTCTGCTGCCGAGGAGGCCCATGCCGGCGATGTTGTGATGCACGCCGGCGAGGTCGTGGCTCCGGCGGGCGCGGGTCTGCTGGCGAGCGCCGGATACGCGAGCGTGAAGGTGCACGCTGCCCCGCGTGTGGGCATCATCTCGCTGGGCACGGAACTGGTCGCACCGAGTAAGGTACCGGCGCGTGGTCAGATTCGCGATTCCAACTCCTCGGCGCTGATGGCCGAGGCACTCGATGCCGGCGCCGAGCCCGTGTTCTACGGCATCGCGCCCGATGATGAGCAGGCGATTGCCGAGCTGGTACATCGCGCCACGCGAGAGTGCGATTTTGTCATTACGAGCGGTGGCGCCTCGGCGGGCGATTACGACTATGTGACGGCGCTCGTCCGGCGCGAGGGCGAGGTGCTGTTTGACCGCATCTCGATGCGTCCGGGCAAGGCCATCACGTTTGGCTTGCTCGGGGGTAAGCCCTACCTAGGGCTTTCAGGCAATCCGGCCGCGGCGTATGTAGGCTTTGAGATGCTTGCCCGTCCGGCGATCCGCAAGATGCGCGGCTTTGCCGAGGGCGTGCGTCCCGTGCAGCAGGCGACGCTCACACATGGCGTGAAAAAGCGACAGCATCGCCGCTTCTTCGATCGCGCCACGGTTTTGCGCGACCCCGAGACCGGTGAGCTGTTGGTGACCGAGGCCAAGACGCAGAATTCGGCGCTGCTCGGCACGATGCAGCGGGCCAATTGCCTGTTGCGTATTGACGAAGGACCGTGCGACCTTGCGGCGGGCGACGTCGTGGATGTCGTGCGTGTCGACCTGCCTGAGGGAACGGTGCTATAGGAGGATCGCTATGGAGTTGAAGATTTCGATCGTGACGTGCTCGGATACGCGCGACCTTGCCCAGGACGAGGCTGGGGCCGCACTCGAGGAGCTTATCGAGGCACAGGGCTGGACGGTCGCCTCACATGTGGTCGTGCGCGACGACGTCAGCGAGATTGGTGATGCCATCGTGGAGGCCGCCGATGAGTGTCACGCCAATGTCGTGCTCACCTGCGGCGGCACGGGGCTTTCGATGCGCGATGTGACGCCCGAGGCGACGCGTGCCGTCTGCGACCGCGATGTGCCGGGTATTGCCGAGGCGATCCGTGCGTACTCCATGACCAAGACGCGCCGCGCCATGCTCTCGCGCGCTATTTGCATGCAACGAGGTCATACACTTGTCGTAAACTTTCCCGGTTCTACGAAGGCCGCCCGCGAAAGCTGGGAGGCCATAGCAGATCAGCTGGAGCACGCAGCTCAGATGACAGCGGGCGGCGGACATACCAACTAAGCGGTTTACCTGCGGCGGGGCGACCTAAACGGCTGCTCCGCCTTTGTTTTCCGCCGAAGCGACGCCGAGGTGCACGCTAACTCGAAACTATATTCTCTGGCGAGAATAATTTCTCACTAACATTATTCGCGCAGAAGTATAATCTGGTTGCAGATTAAAGCCCGCGGTGGGGTACCCGGGCACAAGGTCCGAAAGGGTTGAATATGTTCGATTTGGTTTCTCGCCGCGGATTCGTCTCACTTTCTGCTGTCGCCGCTGCCGGCCTTGGTCTTGCCGGTTGCTCGGGCAGCAAGACGTCCGAGCCGGCCGGATCCGATGCCGGCTCCGCCAAGGCCTCTTCCAAGAAGGAAACCGTCGAGCTGCAGGTCTTTGCCGCCAACTCCCTCGAGAAGGCCCTTCCCGAGGTCCAGGAGCTCTACACCGACCAGACCGGCACCACCTTTGCCGATACGCAGTTTAAGGCCTCCGGCGACCTCGTTGAGCAGATGAAGGCCGGCGCCACGGTCGACGTGCTCATCACCGCTTCCAAGGGTACCATGGATGACGCTGAGACCGCCGAGCTCGTCGACGCCGACACGCGTGAGGACATGTTCGTCAACGACCTCGTGATTATTCGCGCCGAGGGCTCCGACACCAAGATCGAGGCCATCGCCGACGTCGCGAACCTGGACGGCAAGATCGCCATCGGCGACGCCAAGACCGTCCCCGCCGGCAAGTACGCCAACCAGGCGCTGGCTTCCGTGGGCCTCTACACCGGCATCGAGGGCGACGACGGCGAGTATGCGCCCGAGATCGCCGACAAGGTGGCCCTGGCCGACAAAGTTGGTACCGCCGCCGCCTATGTGTCCACGGGCGACTGCGTGGCTGGATTTGTCTACAGCTCCGATATCTTCCGCTACGACGGCATCGAGGAGGCCTTCGTGTGTCCCGAGGACTCGCACAAGCCCATCGTGTATCCGGGTGCCGTTGCCGAGAGCTCCGAGCACGCCGACGAAGCCAAGGCGTTCATCGACTTCTGTCTGACCAACAAGAAGGCTCAGAAGATTTGGGCCAAGTACGGCTTTGAGCTTTCCGCGTAGTGCGGCTTGGCGCGATAATTCCATCGTTTTGTGTTTCACTCCGTTCTTGTATTCGCTTGGAGCTTTTCGTGCTTAATAGATTCCGCATGCTTGTCGCCTGTGCTTTGACCTTCGCGCTTTGCTGGGTGCCGGGATTTGCGTTTGCTGGGGACGCTGAGGACGGGGCCCAGGTTGCTGCGACCGCTCATGGGCTTTCCTATGGGATCGAGGGTTTTGAGCGGCTGGCCAAGGGGACCGCTCGTGCCATGGAGGGCCAGCCTGAGGGCTACCGGTTTCCCGTTGACGAGGACGTGGACCTTGTGGTGGCGCCTGCTGCCGATCGCGTTGTGGTGTGGATATCGCCCAAGGCGGTCGAGAAGTATGGATTGGATCCGCAGGACAACGAGTGCGTATCGGGTCTCAAGGCCCTCGTCTGTAAGCTCGACAGCGCAAACTGCATGGGAGGTGCGCAGCTGGGGGACGTGGATCTTCCTTGGTATGTCACGGCGGAAACAACGTTTGATTCCGGCGGGTATACCTATGGCTTTGACGAGCGCGGTGCGGATGGGGACCGCTATGTGGTGATTGCATCAGCCTCGGGTGATGCCAAGGGCGGCGCGCGTTGGCTTGATAGCGCTCACATGGTAGAAGCATCGTCTGTCGTATTGCGGGATGAGCAGGGGCCCTGGACCTCTCTGACCTCCTTTTTGTGCGACATCGACTATCGCCCGTTTTGGGTGTCCATTAAAACGAGCGGTCTTGCCCTGGTGATCGCGTTTGCGCTGGGCCTGTTCGCCGCGTGGAAGACCATGGGTACCTCGAGTCGCATCAAGGGCCTGCTCGATTCGGTCTTTACGATTCCTATGGTGCTGCCGCCTACGGTGTGCGGCTTTTTGCTGCTTATGCTATTTGGTCGATCGACCGGGGTCGGTCGGTGGCTTATCGCGCACGGCGTCTCGATTGTCTTTACGTGGCCGGCGGCGGTGATCTCTGCCGTGGTGGTGTCGTTCCCGCTCGTCTATCGTACGGCACTCGGAGCCTTCGAGAGCCTCGACACGCAGATGCTCGACGCCGCGCGAACCTTGGGATGGTCCGAGCGTCTCATCTTTACCAAGCTTATGATGCCGCTTGGGTGGCCCTCTATTGCCGCCGGCACGGTGCTCGCCTTTGCCCGCGCGATGGGCGAGTTTGGCTGCACGCTGTTCTTTGCGGGCAACTACGCCGGTATTACGCAGACCATTCCCATCGCCATCTACTTTGAGTGGATGGGCGGCAACACGTCGGTGGCCCTCTTTTGGGTCGTCGTCGTGATTGTCTTTAGCTTTTTGGTCATCCTGTTCATCAACATGTACACCGCTCATTCGCAAAAGTATCGCGAGCGGGGCCTTTCCCGTGCGGAGCGCAAACAGGCCAAAGATCTCGCCGGACAGGGCGATTCGCTCGACCCAGTCGGCGGCGATGCCCTGCGTATCGATCGCGAGGCGCTGGCCGAGCTCATGCGCGATGATGCGGCGCCGCAGGGAGGTCGATAGGTCATGTCACTCGTTCTGGATATCAAAAAGCGCTATCCCGGCTTTATGCTCGACATGCAGCTTGAGGCCGGCGAGGAGCGCGTGGCGCTGCTGGGCGCCTCGGGTTGTGGCAAGAGCTGCACGCTGCGCTGCATTGCCGGTGTGGAGACGCCCGACGAGGGCAAGATCGTCGTCAACGGCGTGACCTTTTTTGACTCGGGGGCGGGCATCAACCTGTCGCCCCAGGAGCGAAAATGCGCCCTGCTGTTCCAAAACTATCAGCTGTTCCCTAATATGACAGTGGCCGATAACGTATGTGCCGGCGTAAAGGATGCGGGCGACGCCGCGGCGCGCAAGCAGCTTGCCGAGCGCTACCTGGGTATCTTTGGACTGGCCGATTTTGCCGACCGCTATCCCGCGCGACTCTCGGGCGGTCAGCAGCAACGTGTGGCGCTTGCGCGCATGGTGGCGGCGCATCCGGGCATTTTTATGTTCGACGAGCCCATGAGCGCACTCGATTCCTATCTTAAGAGCGCCCTCGAACAGAACATGCTCGACCTGTTCGATGTATGCAACCGCACCGTGCTCTACGTGAGCCACGATATTGACGAGGCATGCCGCCTGTGCGAGCGCATTTGCGTGATGCATAACGGACATGTCGAGGAGATCGGCTCCGTCGAGGACGTGGTCCGCCGTCCGCAGACGCTGGCGGCGCTGCGCCTGACGGGCTGCAAGAACACAAGCCGGGCGCGCAAGATCGGCGACGAAGAAGTTGAGGCGCTCGATTGGGGCATGACCTTTAACGTGGGTCGCGAGGTTCCCGATAATGTGGCGTACCTGGGCATTCGCGCGAGCTACTTCCATGTGGACAACCGTGCCGAGCGGGGTCGCAACAGCTACGACCTGCACGTGGCGCGCGTGAGCGATTCGCGTTTTGAGCGCCTGGTGCTGTTGGATGCGCCGCGGGCCGATGCGCCAACGCGTCTGCAGTGGAAGGTCAACAAATTGAGCGTACCAGCGGATGGGTTACCGCAAGAAGGCGAGACCCTGCGTATGCATTTTGATGCCAGCAGGATCCATCTGGTTTGTCGGTAGCGCCGGGTAATGCCGTCGGGGATATAAGTCTCGGCGGCTTTGTCTTGCCGTTCGCCGAATGGGGAATGACAAACTCTTATCAACACAGATAATTATTTATTAAACGACGGCACACGAGGTTGTCGTACGAATGTCAACGGTGTTCGCATGGTCGACGACCGTTGATATAGTTGACCTCAACTTGTAGAGGAGGGTGCGCACATGCCGCAGACGACATACATTCGCCGCGTTGCCGCGCGTGCCCTATATATGGCTCGGAGCCGCATATGAGCAGGTATGTTCACGGCTCCGGGAGAGACGACGCACAACTAAATAACCGTCCGCAAGGCAGGTTCCCTAAAATTCCGGGTTTGAGCACGGCCGGACAATCGCCGTCCGTCGTGCATCGATACCGCCGTTATCCGTTTTTGGTTCGAGAGGGGAACCGTCATGGCTGAAGAATTTGATTTCCATCCGATGTGGGAGAGCCTCGGCATGAATCTTGCCGACCACGACCTGCTGCTGGGCGCCGTGGGCCAGATGTACGGCGATATGTTCCTGACGCAGAACAATCGCCCCAAGTCTACGTCCTACCTGGATTTTGTCGCCACCAACATCCACAGCGGCCGTATTAAGGAGATGCTCGACAAGAAGGAGGCCGGCGAGGCCACCAAGATCGTCGGCTCGTTCTGCGTCTACGTGCCCGAGGAGATCGTACTTGCCTGCGACGGTATCCCCGTGGGTCTATGCTCTGGTGCCGATTGGGCAACCGATAAGGTCGAGGAGCACCTGCCGCGCAACACCTGTCCGCTTATCAAGAGCTTTGCCGGCTTTAAGCTGGGCGAGGTCTGCCCCTACATTGAGTCGAGTGACTTGGTGGTAGGCGAGAACACCTGCGACGGCAAGAAGAAAGCCTACGAGTTTTTTGCCACGCAAAAGAACATGTACGTCATGGATATTCCCAACGTACACGACGAGTCGACGCTCGTGACCTGGAAGGCCGAGGTCAAGAAGCTCGCCGACAAGATCGAGGAAGAGTGTGGCGTCAAGATTACGCCCGAGCGTCTGAAGGCCGCCATCCACGCCGTCAATGAGAAGCGTCGCGCCCTGCAGCGCCTCGCAGCCACGCGCGCTGCCGACCCGGCGCCCATCAGCGGTCTCGACAGCCTGCTGACCGTTCAGGCCGCCTTTATGGACGACACGCCGCGTCTGACCGGAGCCATCAACGATATGGCGGCTGAGTGCGAGCAGCGTGTCGAGGCCGGCGAGGGCGTGACGCCCAAGGGGACCAAGCGCATCCTGTACACCGGTACGCCCATGGCCGTGCCCAACTGGAAACTGTTCAACCTCATCGAGAAGGCCGGCGGCGTTGTGGTCGGCGAGGAGTCCTGCACGGGCTCGCGCTACTACAAGGACCTGGTCGACGAGTCCGGCGAGACGGTCGACGAGATGCTCGACGCCATCGCCGAGCGCTACTTTAAGATCAACTGCGCCGTCTTTACGCCCAACGACCAGCGTATGAAGGACATCGTTCAGATGGCCAAGGACCTGCATGTAGACGGCATCGTCGACGTGGCCCTGCAGTTCTGCACGCTCTACGAGATGGAGTCGTTTGCCGTGGAGAAGGCCGCCGAGGAGGTCGGCATTCCGTTTATGCACATCACGACCGACTACGCTGGCGAGGATGCAGGTCAGTTACAAACCAGGATCGAAGCTTTCTTGGAGACCATTTAGGACTATCCGCCCCGGCGGCTTTCCCGGGCACCCGATCTTGCCGTTCAAACCGTCGCTTGTGTACCAAAGTACGCGGCGCTCCTCTTTTACGGCAACCTCGGGCACCTGGGAAAGCCGTTTCCTTGGTTGGTTGAAAGGTTTAGAAGTTATATGTCGGAAAATATTGAGCAGCCGTTGCCGTCCACGTTTGAGGAGTTCAACGAGCAGCGCAAGGCGGCGTTTATTCGCGTCAAGGATTATAAGCAGGCGGGTAATCGCCTGGTCGGTTTTCTGTGCAGCTACACGCCGCTCGAGATTATCGATGCCGCGGGGGCTGCGAGCGTGGCGCTGTGCGGCACGTCCGACGAGGTGATTCCCGAGGCCGAGAAGGTGCTGCCGGCAAATCTCTGTCCGCTCATCAAGTCGACGTACGGCTTTGCCTACTCGCAAAAGTGCCCGTTTACGTACTTTAGCGACATGATCATCGGTGAGACCACCTGCGACGGCAAGAAGAAGATGTACGAGCTACTCAACGAGCTCAAGCGTACGCACATTCTGCACCTGCCGCAGGGTCGCGATCGCGCCTACGAGCGTGAAGGCTGGTACGAGGAGTGCCGCCTGCTCAAGGAGGAGCTCGAGAACTTCTACGGCATCGCGATTACCGACGATGATCTGCGCGCTGCCGTCCGTCGTCGCAACCGCTTGCGTGCGGCCCAGCTCGAGATGTTTGCGCTGCAGGCCAACCAGCCGGCGGCCATGAGCGGCGTCGATCTGATGAGCACCATGTTTGCCGGTACGTTCAGCTTTGATATCGAGGCCTATACGCAGCAGCTGGAGCAAAAGGTTGCCAAGCTGCGCGAGACCTACGACGCGGGTGAGCGCCCGGTCGCGGCAGACGCCAAGCGCATTCTGATCACCGGCTGCCCGGTGGGCGGCGTGATCAACAAGATCGGCCGTACTATCGAGTCCAACGGCGGTGTGGTCGTGTGCATGGACGACTGCTCGGGCGAGCGCACGGCGGCCATGATGATCGACCCGGAGGCTCCCGACATTCTGCGCGCCATCGCCGACCGCTATCTGGATATCAACTGCTCGGTCATGACGCCCAACGACGGTCGTATGGAAAACACGCTGGCCATGTGCGAGAAGTATCACGTCGATGGCGTAGTGGAGAGCGTGCTCCAGGCGTGCCACACCTTTAACGTGGAGAGTGCACGCATGCAGGAGGCCGTCGAGGGTGCGGGCATTCCGTATATGAAGATCGAGACCGACTACAGCAACGGCGACATGGGCCAGATCGAGACTCGCATCGCCGCCTTTATCGAAACCCTCTAGCTTCCTCAGGCACCGGATCTTGCTCCTCAAACCGTCGCTTGCGTACCCAAAGTACGCTGCGCTCCTCTTTCGGGGCAATCTCCGGCACCTGAGAAACCTAGAGCTAAGGCGCCTGAACGCGCCGCTACCTTTGATATTTAGATTGGGAGAGAGCCATGATAGGGATCGGGATCGATATCGGGTCTACGGCGGCTAAGGCTGCTGTGGTCGACGGGGAGGGTTCGGTGGCGTGGACGTGCGTGCAGCCAACCGGGTTCTCCTCGGTCGATGCGGCGGAGCGTCTGCGCGGCGAGCTTGCCGCGGCCGGCTATGACGTGGCTGCCGACGACGTGCGCGTGATCGCGACCGGCTACGGTCGTGTCGCCGTGCCCTATGCGCATAAGGTCGTGACTGAGATTACCTGCCACGGTACCGGTGCTGTGCGCCTGTTTGGCGACCACGGCACCGTGATCGACGTGGGCGGTCAGGACACCAAGGTCATTCAGATCAAGGGCGGTCGCGTGGCCAAATTTGCCATGAACGACAAGTGCGCTGCCGGCACGGGGCGCTTTTTGGAGATCATGGCCGACCGCCTAGGCATTTCCCAGCAGCAGATGGCCGTCCTGGCGCTTTCCGGTGAGCCCACCAAGATCAGCAGCATGTGCACGGTGTTTGCCGAAAGTGAGGTTATCAGCCTGATCGGTCGCGGTGAGCCGCGCGAGAACATTGCGCGTGGCGTGATCGACAGCGTGGTCTCGCGCGTGGCCACTATGGCCGGGCAGGCGACGGGTGCTCCGTACTACCTGACGGGAGGCTTGTGCGAGAACGCTTACGTTGTGGAGCGGCTGGCGGCGCTGCTGGGGTCGCCGGTCACCACCTCGCCCCAGGCCCGCTTCGCCGGTGCCATCGGCGCGGCGATTCGCGCACAGGCGCTCAATTAATGCATCCGCCGTCGGCTCGCATTCATGCGTATACTGGGAGAAAATGATTGACCGATGAGAGGAGGTATCGATGGCTGACGATCAGATTAAGCTTACGTCTATGACGGCCGCGAGCGGTTGAGCCGCTAAGTTGGCCCCCGGAGCCCTCGCCCAGGTCCTGGGCGATTTACCCAATGTGCATAACGACAACTTGCTCGTGGGGTTCGATACCTCCGACGATGCGAGCGTCTTCCGCGTAGGGGAGAACCTGGGGCTCGTGCAGTCCATTGACTTCTTCCCACCGATGGTTGACGACCCGTTCCTCTTTGGCCAGATCGCCGCGGCCAACTCGCTGTCGGACATCTACGCCATGGGCGGGCGGCCGAGCCATGCCATGAACCTGCTGTGCATTCCGAGCTGCCTGGGCGTTGAGGTTGCCGGCCAGATTCTGGCGGGCGGCGCCGACAAGTGCGTCGAGGCGGGTTGCTCCATCGCGGGCGGCCACACCATCAACGACGACGAGCCCAAGTACGGTCTGTCCGTGAGCGGCTTTGTGCCACTCGACCGTATGCTCGCCAACAGTGGCGCGCACGTGGGCGATGTTCTGCTGCTGACCAAGGCGATCGGCTCGGGCATCATCACCACGGCCATTAAGGGCGAGCTCATCGAGCAGGACGAGGCCGCAGCCATGTTTGACTCGATGCGCACCCTCAACGAGGCTCCGATTCGTCTGGCCGAGGGACTCGAGCTTCACGGCTGCACCGACATTACGGGCTTTGGCCTGATCGGGCATGCGTGCGAGATGGCCGAGGGCTCGGGCGTGCAGATTGAACTTGCGTCGGGGGCGGTGCCGCTCTTTGACCAGGTGCTCGATATGGCGCGTCTGGGCATTATCCCCGCGGGCTCCTACCGCAACCAAGACTTCTTTGGCCCGCGTGTGGCTGCCGACGAAGACTTGGAGCTGGGAATGTTGGATGCACTGTACGATCCGCAGACTTCGGGCGGTTTGCTTATTGCGGCGCCCGCGGCGGATGTGGATGAGCTTGCGCGTCGTCTGCATGCCGAGGGGCGCGTTGCCGCCGTCGTCGGTCGCGTTTGCGAGGCGGAGCTGGGCGGTCCTGCCGTCCGCGTTGTCCGCTAGCCCGCACGTTTATGTAACTGTTTACCGTTCTCTAGAACGGTTCTTTCGAAAGGAAAAGCTATGTCTACCAAAATTGAAGTCAATGCCATGGGCGATGCCTGCCCGCTGCCCGTCGTCAAGACACTTAAGGCACTCAAACAGCTTGATGGCGAGGGTGCCGTGGTGACCTCGGTCGACAACGAGACCGCCGTCAAGAACATCTCCAAGATGGCGCAGGAGAAGGGCTGCACGGCCTCGGTCGAGAAGGTTTCTGACGCCGAGTGGCACGTGACCGTGGCGACCTCTGGCGCCGTTGCCGTGGCCGATCCTGAGCAGGATGGCGCTGCCTTCTGCGACGCCAGCGCCGGCAAGGGCAAGCTCGTCATTTCCGTCTACACCGACTGCATGGGCCGTGGCGATGACGAGCTGGGCCACAAGCTCATGAAGGCGTTTATCTTTGCCGTGACGCAGCAGGAGGAGCTGCCCGCGACCATGCTGTTCTACAACGGCGGTGCCAAGCTCACCGTCGAGGGCTCACCGGTGCTCGACGACCTGAAGGGGCTGGCTGAGCAGGGTGTCGAGATTCTCACCTGCGGTACCTGCCTCGACCACTATGGCATTAAAGACCAACTTGCAGTGGGCGAGGTCACCAACATGTACGTGATCGTGGAGAAGATGGAGCAGGCCGTGCGCGTCGTGCGCCCGTAGCGTATTGGTTGGAGTTGCCATGAGGGAGAAGCGCCCGGCGCTTGTCATCACGTTCCCCACCACGGCGGCCGCCATGGGTTGCGAGTCCCTGTGCATTGAGCGCGGCCTTCCCGGGCGAACGATTCCCGTGCCCGGGGAGGTCGCTGCCGGCTGCGGTTTGGCGTGGAAGGCGTCGCCTGCCGATGAGGAGCTGCTGCGCGCCGAACTCGCCGCGGCGAGTGTTCCTACCGAGGGCTATACCGTGATTGATATGTGGGAGGTCGTGCGATGATCTACCTGGATAACGCGGCGACGACCATGCACAAGCCGCAGACGGTGATCGATGCCGTGACGCAGGCGATGTGCTCGCTCGGCAATGCCGGGCGTGGCGCCACGTCGGGTGCCCTCGATGCCGCTCGTACGATTCACGGTTGCCGTGCCAAGCTCGCGCGCCTTTTAGGTTGCCCGAGGGCGGACCATGTGTGCTTTACGCCCAACTCTACGGCGGCGCTCAACACCGCCATCTGTGGCGTGGTGCGCCCCGGCGACCGCGTGGTCACGACGGTGCTCGAGCACAACTCCGTGCTGCGTCCGCTCAACCGCCTGACAGCAGAGCAGGGCGTGACCGTTGAACATGCGGGCTGCGACGCGAGCGGCGTGCTTGACTACGACGAACTCGAGCGGCTGGTCACGCCGGGCACGCGTGCCGTGGTGGTGACGCACGCCTCCAATGTGACCGGCAATGAGGTCGACATTGCGCGCGTGGCCGCCATGGCCCATGCGGCCGGCGCGCTGGTGATCGTCGATGCCTCACAGTCTGCCGGCACGGCGCATATCGATATGCGCGCCATGGGGCTCGACGTCGTGTGCTTTACCGGCCACAAGGGGCTCATGGGACCTCAAGGCACCGGCGGCCTGGCCGTGGCGGAGGGAATTGACATGGCACCGTGGGCCATGGGCGGCACCGGCGTGCACAGCTTCGATGCACTGCAGCCGCTTGAGTGGCCCACTCGCCTCGAGGCGGGCACGCTCAACGGTCACGGTATCGCGGGACTTTCCGCAGGTCTCGACTTTATCGAGGCCCAAGGCGGAGTCGAGGCGATCGCGGCACACGAGCGAGCACTGGCGGATCGCTTTCTCGCTGGCGTGCGCGAAATCCCGGAGATCAAGCTCTACGGTGCGTTTGACCAGCCCGTGCGCTCGGCGATCGTCTCACTCAACGTGGGTGATATCGACTCTGCCGAGATCTCGGATGCGCTCATGCAAGGGTGGGGGATTGCGACGCGCCCCAGTGCCCATTGCGCTCCGCTCATGCACCGTGCGCTAGGGACCGAGCGTCAGGGTGTCGTTCGCTTCTCGTTTGGGTATTTCAACACGGTCGAGGAAGTCGACACCGCGATTGACGCTTTGCGCGATTTAGCCTGCTAGAGCGTATATACTTGCGGGACGGGTCTTATGCCCGTCCCGTTTTTGTTTCGATTCGAAAGGTGCTCTTATGGCCTCATCCGCCTCGCGTGGTCTACGCTCCGACCATGTCGTTACCGTCGGCATCGCCCTGTTCTCGATGCTCTTTGGCGCCGGCAACCTCATTATTCCGCCACTGCTGGCGCTGCAGGCAGGTTCTGCCACGCCGGTCGCTATGCTTGGCTTTCTCATCGCCGCCATCGGCCTGCCCGTCATGGGTTTTATCGCCGTGGCGCTTGCCGGAACGGCGCGCGAGCTTGCCGGCCGCGTGCACCCCAAGTTTGGTGAGTTCTTTGTCGCGGCAGTGTATCTGGCCATCGGCCCGTGCCTGGCTATTCCGCGCACGAGCTCCACAGCCTTCGAGATGCTGGTGCCACTGCTGCCCGAGGGCGTCTCGCTCGGCACGGCACGTCTGGTGTTTGCCATCGGGTTCTTCGTCGTCGCGTTTGCGCTCACGCTGCGTCCGGGCGTCATCACGCGCGTGCTCGGTCGCATTACGGGCCCCGCGCTTATCGCGCTCATCGTGCTGGTCGTGGGTGCTGCCGTGATCTCGCCGCTGGGACCGGCTGCCGCGCCTCAAGCTCCCTACGATGCAGGCGCCGCCGTGCAAGGCTTTTTGACCGGCTACCAGACCATGGACCTGCTCGCGTCTCTCGCCTTTGGCATTATCATCGCCGAGACCATCCACGAGCTGGGTGTTACCGATGACAAGCGCGTGGCCTTCGAGATTTCGCGTTCCGGTGTGATCGCCGGCGTGCTCATGGCCGTCATCTACTGCGGCCTGGCGCTTGCCGGCATGCAGCTCGGCACGGTTATGCCCGATGCTACCAACGGCGCCGCCATCCTTGCCCGTTCGGCCTCTATGCACTTTGGTCTTGTCGGCACGGTCGTGGTCTTTGCGATCTTTTTCCTTGCCTGCATGAACGTGTGCATCGGCCTCATCAGCTGCTGCTCGCGCTACTTCTGCGAGACGTATGTGGTCGAAGGGGGGGCGGAGGCTTCCGAGGAGGCTATGCGCCGTCCCTTTGCGATTCTCGCCTTTGTGTTCGCGGCGTTTTCGTGCGTGCTCTCCAACGTGGGCCTCGACATGATCCTCATGTTTTCGGTGCCCATGCTCAACGCCTTGTATCCCGTCGCCATCGTGCTGGTACTGATGGGCCTGGTGCACGGCTTTTGCGACGCTCATCCGCAGGTGTGGGTCTGGGTCGGCGGCGTGGTTGCCGTGCAGAGTGTGATCACCTCGGTTCGCGACGCGTTCTTTGCGGGCGCGTGGCTGCCGTTCGATGCATTGCCCCTGGCGGATATCGGTGCCGCGTGGGCGCCAGTCGCCGTGGTGGCGTTTGTGATTGGCCTGGCCCATAGCCAGTTTGTCGCACATTCGAGGAGCTAGGGTATCGTCGCTTGCACAGGCGCGAAGTCTCCCCTATAATTTCCTTCGCTTTGGGACACGCAAGGTTTAGACCTTAGCTGCTCAACACCTTCGGGACGTGGCGCAGTTTGGTAGCGCGCCTGCTTTGGGAGCAGGATGTCGCAGGTTCAAATCCTGTCGTCCCGACCATATCTTGCGGGCGTAGTTCAATGGTAGAACCCCAGCCTTCCAAGCTGATGACGCGGGTTCGATTCCCGTCGCCCGCTCCATAAGATAGACGAATGGCTCTGGTTCCTTTTGGGACCAGAGCCATTTTCGTAAGTGCACGGGGTGACGGGAATCGATGCCGCCCCACATCCCCTCTTAAGTTGCGGTGAAATACGGACTGTTTTTTGGCTTATTTGGCTCATTTGGGGGTGCGGACGATTTCTTGGACCGCGCCTAGGCGTATCCAAGCTTCCTGCGGTACTCCATCGGGCTCAGCCA
>NZ_CAXSKI010000012.1:0-74282 GCF_964237925.1 Collinsella aerofaciens ATCC 25986
CGACGCGGAAATCGCGCGCCGTTGCCGCGCCCCGCAGTGCCCGCTTCCCCCGAGAACAATTATCAGTGCAGGTAGACGGCTTGCGTATTTTCGGAAAACCGGGGGATGGTCGACCCATACGGGTTAAACGTAGTAGATAGGTCATTTTCGTGGCACGGCCCAAAACAGTCTTTTGGGACGGGTGGTATCCTTGGTAGCTCTGTGCTGCAAACGCACCTTTACCGCAAGGAGTTTCATGGATCTTATCGCCCAGCTCGCCCGCGAGCTCAACCTTAAGGCCGCCAACGTCGAGGCGGCCGTCAAGCTCATCGACGAGGGCAACACCATCCCCTTTATCTCGCGCTACCGCAAGGAAGCCACGGGCGGCATGGACGACGTCGCCCTGCGCGCACTCGACGAGCGCCTGTCCTACCTGCGCAATCTTGAGCAGCGTAAAGAGGACGTCGTTCTGCTCATCGACGCCCAGGGCAAACTCACGCCCGAACTCGAGCAGCAGATTCGAGAGGCCACGCAGCTCCAGCGTGTCGAGGACCTCTACAAGCCCTACCGCAAAAAGCGCATGACCCGCGCACAGAAGGCCCGCGAGGCAGGCCTGGAGCCGCTTGCCAACATGATCATCATGCAGGCCTCGGCCAAGGGCAGCGCGCTCGACACCGCCGCGGCCTACGTCAACGAGGAAGCCGGCTTCGACACGCCCGAGAAGGCGCTCGCCGGCGCGGCGGACATCGTGGCTGAGACGGTGGCCGAAGACCCCGAGAACGTCGCCGACCTGCGCGCCTTTACGCAAAACACCGCCGACATCGTCGTCGAGGCCACCGACCCCGCCGAAAAGACTCCCTACGAGCCCTACTACAACTATGATGAGCCGCTGCGCCGTATACCCAACCACCGCGTGCTGGCTATCGACCGCGGCGAGCGCGAGGGCAAGCTCCGCGTGCGCGTGAACGTCGACGGCGCCGCCGCCACGGCACGCCTCGGCAGCCGTTGGCCCCGACGCCAGGGCGTCTTCGCGCCCGTCTTTGACGCCGCCATCGCCGACGGCTACAAGCGCCTCATGGCCCCCTCGCTGGAGCGCGAGGCCCGCGCCAAACTCACCGTCCGTGCGCAGACCGAGGCCATCAATGTCTTTGCCAAGAATCTCGAGGGCCTGCTCTCGGCGCGCCCTGTGCGCGGCGCCCGCGTGCTCGCGCTCGATCCGGGCTACCGCACCGGCTGCAAGGTCGCCGTCATGGACGAGACCGGCAAGCTACTCGACCACGGCGTGGTCTACCCCACCAAGCCGCGCCACGACGTCGCCGGCACCAAGCGCGAGCTCGCCCGCCTCGTCAAAAAGGACGGCGTCAACACCATCGTCATCGGCAACGGCACCGCCAGCCGCGAGACCGAGGAAGTCGTCTCGGAGTTCATTGCCGAGCAGGCGCCTGGGCTGCGATACACCATTGTTAACGAGGCCGGCGCGTCGGTGTACTCCGCCTCCGAGCTCGCGAGCCAGGAGTATCCCGACCTGGACGTCACCGTGCGCGGCGCCATGAGCCTGGGCCGCCGCCTGCAGGACCCACTGGCAGAGCTCGTCAAGATTCCGCCCCAGTCCATCGGCGTGGGCCAGTACCAGCACGACCTTGACCAGGCCGAGCTCTCGCGCACCCTGGGCCACGTGGTGGAGGACGTCGTCAACCGCGTGGGCGTCGACGTCAACACCGCGAGCGCGAGCCTGCTGGGATACGTTTCGGGCATCACGCCGAGCGTGGCCAAGAACATCGTGGCTTTCCGCGAGGAAAACGGCGCCTTCACCGATCGCCGCCAGCTCAAGAAGGTCCCCAAGCTGGGACCCAAGGCATATCTCAACGCTGCAGGCTTTTTGCGAATTAGCGGCGGTAAGAACCCGCTCGACGCAACGAGCGTCCACCCCGAAAGCTACGAGGTGGCCACGTCCGTCTTGGAACGCGCCGGCGTTAAAGCCAGCGAGCTCAGCCGCGGCGGCGTGCCCGACATCGAGCGCCGTCTGGGCAGCATCTCAACGCTGGCTAGCGATCTGAACTGCGGCACCCTCACGCTCATCGACATTGTCAACGAGCTCAAGAAGCCCGGCCGCGACCCGCGCGATGACGCGCCCGAGGTGGTCTTTAGCCGCTCGGCGCTTTCCATCGACGACCTGGAGCCCGGCATGGAGCTCAAGGGCACGGTGCGCAACGTCGTCGACTTTGGCGCCTTCGTCGACGTGGGAGTGCACCAGGACGGCCTCGTACATATCTCTAAGCTGGCCAACCGCTTTGTCAACCACCCCAGCGACGTCGTGCGCGTCGGTGACACGGTCAAGGTGTGGGTCGAAAAGGTCGATCGCGACCGCAAGAAGATCTCGCTCACCATGGTGCAGGGCAAGTAAACCGCCAAAGCAAAGGTACCCCCTGTAGCGATGTGCAAAATCGCGAGTATTCTGCAAATTCCACCGTTCCGGATGCCCCTCAGAGACGAAAAAGCAAAAAACAGCCCCCGTTTTAGCGTCGTCAGAGCCAAAACGGGGGCCGTTCCGTGCTTTATCTAGCTGGTAAAGCCTTTACCTTGCTGAATACTCTCAATTTTGCACGGCGCAGGCGGGGGTACCTTTGCCCACGGCAGGATATGGAAGCCAAGCGCCAACTTGCTGGCAAGCTCGTGTCGGCAGCCCCGGCCTTTCCTTTGCCTAGCGCGACCCTCGCGAAGCGCGTGAGCGATAGGGAAAGGAAAGGCCGGGGCGAGCAGCCCGCGGCGTAGCCAGTGTTCGCGTTACGGCAGAATATGGAAGCCCAAAGCGGCGATATCCTTGGCAAAGCCGCGGACGGTGTCGAGCGAGACCTCGTACGGGTCGCGACCGATGTTCTTGCGCTTGGCCAGGATGCTGTTGGGCACCGTGATGATCTGGCAACCGCAGGCTTCTGCCTGGTAAATGTTAATGAGCTCGCGCGTGGACGCCCACAGGACCTCGCAGTTGGGCTTTGCGGCGGCCTTCTTGACCGACTCCGTCATAAACGGAATGGGGTCGACGCCGGTATCGGCGATGCGGCCGGCAAAGAGCGAGATGATGGACGGCGTCTCGGTGTCAACGGCCTCGACCATCTCATCGACCTGCGTAGGCGTAAAGATGGTAGTGACGTTGACCTTGATGCCGTCGGCGGAAAGCTTGCGGACCAGCTCGGCGGTGGACTCGCCCTTGGTGGTCACGCACGGAATCTTGACGTAGACGTTCTCGGCCCAGGTAGCGATCTCGCGGGCCTCGACCTCCATGGTCTCGACGTCGTCGGCAAAGACCTCAAACGAGACGGACACATCGGTGATGTGGGCCAGGACCTCCTTGGCAAACGCGCGGTAATCCGTCACGCCGCCCTTCTTCATAAGGGACGGGTTGGTCGTGAAACCCTGAACGTTGCCGTTCTCGTACATGTCGAGCATGCCCTCGAGGTTTGCACCGTCAGCGAACACCTTGATTGCCATCTGCCTGATTCCTTTCGCTTGCACACGGGCGTTAAACTGCTAAACACTTTACCTACGTTTATCAAGGCGTGAGCTGCGGTTTTTTATCTTCTCGGCGAACGGTATAAACACCTCAGTGTTTGGATTGATAAATCGATTGAGCATGCAAAAGCAAAGAGTCGCAGTTTGAGCAAACGTCAGAACGCGGGATTCATTAGATGAGGCCGAAATGCTGCATCGCTGTGACGGTACCGTCGTGTGCGACATCGTCGGTCACGTAGTCGGCGACCGCCTTGACCTCGGGCATGGCATTACCCATGGCCACGGCCGTCTCGACGGCGGCGAGCATGCCCAGGTCGTTGCCCGAATCGCCAAAGCCAAAGGTGCGCGCATTTCCCTCGCGGCCCAGATACGTCAGCGCTCGCGCCACGCCCACGCCCTTGTTGATGCCCTTGGGGCTCAGCTCGCGATTCTGGCCACCGGTGTTGCACAGCTCAAACTCGCGATCGATAAAGCCGTCATCATTGGCTACGCGAGCCAAACTGGGCACATTGAGGCATACCTTGCCCACGCGCAGACTGCCGTCGACGCGCATCTCCTCGGCGCTGTGCACCACAGAAGTGCCGATCAGAGACGACTGCTCAACACCCGCAGGTTCCAAGGCAAAAGTAGCCACGTTGGTCTCGAAAAAGGCCTCAATCCCTGCCGCGGCCATACGGCGTGCAAGCTCCTCGATAACGTGCTCGTCAAAGCAGTCCTCATGCACCACGCGGCCCTCGACCTCGAGCGTCGCTCCCGCCATGGCAACGACGCCCGCGGGGTCGAGCGCGCGCAGGCCATCGGCGATCAGCCACAAGGGACGACCCGTGCAGATAAATGCCTGGTGACCCGCATTGCGCAGGCGATGAAACGCCTCGACGACCGCCTGCGAGGGGCGAACCGCCGAAAAGTCCTTGTCGGTCATGTTGTCGGGATCGAACGACGTCAGCGTGCCGTCCACGTCAAAAAAGAGCACAGCGGGTTCGGGACACGCATCAATCATATGGGTTCCTTTCGAGGATAAGGGCAAACGAAGCATCCATCATATAATGGAGCGACGCAACCAGAGAGGTCACCCATGGAATTTTACGCAAGCTGCCCCGAGGGCTTTGAGTCCGCACTCGCCGATGAGCTTAAACGCCTCGGGCTTTCGCATGTTCGCCGGCTGAAGGGCCGCGCTACATTTGAGGGCGAGCTCGAAGAAGGCTACCGCGCCTGTCTGTGGTCGCGCCTGGCGAGCCGTGTGTTCGTGGTACTCGGGCGCTTTGAGGCGCAGGATACCGATGAACTGTACGATAGCGTTTACGACATCGCCTGGGAGAGCATCGTCCGCCCCGGCGCCACCATCGCCATCACCGCCCGCGGCGTGACCGAGCAGCTGCGCAACACGCGCTTCTCGGCCCTGCGCGCCAAAGACGCGCTGTGCGACCGCCTGGCCGAGACCACGGGACGTCGTGCCGACGTCGATGCCGCCGACCCCGATGTTCACCTACTGCTTTCGCTGCGTCAGCGTCGCGCGAGCATCAGCCTGGACCTTTCGGGCGACCCGCTGTTCAAACGCCTGCCGCCCGCAGCGGCCCGCGCCAGCGAGGGCGCGCACGTGCTGCGCCCCGACTACGCCGCCCTGGTGCTGGCGCAAGTCAGCTGGACCGCGCTATGCGAGCGCGAGCTGACGGCCGATGATTACGAGAACGAAGCTCTGCCCACGCTGATCGACGCCTCGTGCGCCGGCGGCGGCCTGCTGCTGGAGGCCGTGAATATCCTGACTGACCGCGCCCCGGGCGCCGCACGCGAGCGCTGGGGCTTTGAGGGCTGGCAGCTGCACGACGCCGCCCTGTGGGAGCAGCTGCTTGCCGAGGCGCGCTCGCGCGAGGCGGCAGCGCGCGAGCGCCAGGCGCGCATCGTGGCCGCAGACATCGACCCCGCCGCCCGCAAGACTGCCGAGCGCATGGTCAAGAGCGCTGGCCACAAGCGCTTTGTCGATTTCTGCGCCGCCAAGTCCGCCACCGTACTGGACCACGCGGGCGCCGTCGCCGGTGCCGCCGTGGTCGCGGATACGACCGAGACACCGCTTTCGCTCATGCACGACGCCATGACGCTGGTCGGTGAGCTGCGCCGCGCGCCCGAGCTTGCCGCGGCACCGGTCGCCGCGCTCACCCGCGACGGATTGCTGGCCCGCGCGCTCCACGCCGAGCCCGAGCGCTCGATTGCCGTCATGCCCAACAACGAGGAAGCAGCTATTGAGGTCTGGCCTTCGCTCGACCATGCCGCCGCAGCGTTTGAGGCTGCGACCAGCGCGGATACCGAGGCCGAGGTTACGGATGCCAACGAAACCAACGATGAAGCCGCCGCTTCCGCCATGCCCGAACCTGCTGCCACGCTCGACCTGGGCGACGGCAAGCCGCTGCCCGTGCTCATCCCCGAGTCGGAGCAGTTCGCCAACCGCCTGCGCAAGAATGCCCGTCTGCGTCGCAAGTGGGCAAAGCGCGAGGGCGTGAGCTGCTACCGCGTCTACGATGCCGACCTACCCGACTACTCCGCCGCCATCGACCTGTACGAAGGCTGCCCGCAGACGCCGGGCCGCTGGCTCGTCATCGCCGAATACGCCGCGCCCAAGACCATCGACCCCGCACTGGCCCAGGCCCGTATGCTCGACATTCTGGCCATCGCGCCGCGCATCCTTGATGTTCCGGCCGAGCACGTGCACGCCAAGGCCCGCATGCGTTCGCGCGGTGGCTCTCAGTACGGCAAGCAGGGTGCCGGCAAGGGCGCGTCGGGCGAGCGCGCCAATATCGCACGCCGTCGTCTGCCGCTCATCGAAGAGGGCGGCCTCACCTTTGCCGTCAACTTTGACGACTATCTGGATGTGGGCATCTTCCTGGACCACCGCGTCACCCGCAACCTGGTGCGCGAGCACGCCAAGCAGGCGCGCCGCTTCCTCAACCTGTTCGCCTACACCGGCACCGCCACCTGCTACGCAGCCGACGGCGGCGTCGAGGAGACCGTGACGGTCGACCTTTCCAACACCTACTTGGACTGGGCCGAGCGCAACATGCGCCAGAACGGCTTTGTGGGGCCGCAGCATCACTTTGTGCGCGACGACGTGCTCGCCTGGATTCGTGACCAGCGCCAGACGCGCAACCGCTGGGACCTGATCTTTGTCGACCCGCCCACGTTCTCGAACTCGTCCAAGATGGGCCGCCGCACCTGGGATGTCCAGCGCGACCATGTTGAGCTTTTGGCCGGCGTATCGCGCCTGCTCGCACAGGGCGGCCACGCCATCTTTAGCTGCAACCTGCGTGGCTTCCGCCCCGAGACGCGCAAGCTCGCGCGCGCGGGCGTCGTGCTGGAGAACATTACGGCGCAAACCATCCCAGAGGACTTCGCGCGCAACCAGAAGGTGCACCATTGCTATATCGTGCGCCGCCTGCCCATCGAGGACGCCATGGCCGAGGTCGGCTTTAGCGCCGAGGAGATTGCCGAGCGAACCGAGGAGCTGCGCAACCCCGAGGCGCGCAAGCCTCGCGCAACGGCGCCCGCGCACGCGCAGACCGGTGACCGAGGACCGCACTGCGACGACAAGCCTGCCTGCTCAGGCAAGCCCAAAAAGAAGAAGTTCTACGCCAGCAAGCCCAAGGACAAATAGACAAAGTTGCGGTGGAATACGGACTGTTTTGCCTGGAATTAGGCAAATTTAGACCGTATTTCACCGCAACTCATATTGGGATGGCGGATGCCGACCTATCCCTGGATGACCAATCGGTAACCAATACCCACGTGCGTCTGGATATAGCGCGGATGCGCGGGGTCGGACTCGATCTTCTTGCGCAGCGTGCCCATAAAGACGCGCAGGCTCGCCAGGTCGCTCTTAGTTGCCGTGCCCCAAATCTCGTGCAGGATAAACTGGTGCGTCAGTACCTTGTCGGCGTTATGCGCCAGCAGGCACAGGAGCTTATACTCGATCGGCGTCAGATGCAGTTCCTCGCCATCCATCGTGGCGATGCCGGCATCAAAATCGATATGCAGCTCACCGGTATCGAACGAGCCCTCGGAGACAACGCCGCCCGTCTGCGCATACGAAAGGCGCCTGAGCGTCGTGCGAATGCGCGCGAGCAGTTCCTCGACCGAAAACGGCTTGGTCAGGTAGTCGTCGGCACCGGCATCGAGCGCGCGGATTTTGTCCGCGTCCTCGCTGCGCGCCGAGACCACGATAATCGGCATGCCCGACCATGCGCGCACCGACTCCACCACCTTGACGCCGTCCATATCGGGCAGGCCCAGATCGAGCAGCACAATGCTCGGCGTCTGCGACGAGGCGGCGGCGATAGCGGCATGGGCGGTCTCCACAGCCATATGGCGCAAGCCGTGCGCCTCGAGCGCGGCAACAATAAGATTGCGGACGGCGGGGTCGTCCTCAACGACCAAGATGAGCGGTTTTACGGCAGAGTTCGGCACAGCGCTACTCCTTATCAAACGAAACGTCGGCGGCAGGAAGCTCAATCGTAAAGACCGAGCCGTGCGGGTCCGCCGCGGCAACCTCTATGCTACCGCCATGTGCCAACGCAATGGAACGGCAGAGCGAAAGACCCAGGCCAACGCTGCGGTGGCTGTCGGCCAGACCATGGTTGGCGGTATAGAACGACTCAAAGATCCGCTCGCGATCCTCGGGTGCGATGCCCGGACCATCATCGGCCACCGAGCACGCCACGCGTCCATCGTCGACGCTAATCGAAATCACGATATGCGAACCCGCGGGCGTATAGGTGATGGCGTTGTTCACCAGATTGACCACCAGCTGCACCATCAGGCGCGCATCGACGTTGACGAGCGCCGGCTCATCGCACGCCACCACCTTAAGGTCGTGCTCGCGCACGGCCGGATTTACGTGGCGCAGCGCCTCCTCGACGATATCGTCCATGAGCTCGAGCGTGGTCGACAGGCGCATACCGCCACCCTCGAGCTTGGTGATGGCGAGCAGATTCTCGACGGTGGCGTTGAGCCACAGCGCATCCGAGCGAATGGATAGAAGCAGGCCGCGGCGCGTCTGGGCATCGAGCACCGCGGTGCCGGTCGAGCCCTGGTCGAGCAGCACGTCGGCATTGCCCGAAATACTGGTGAGCGGCGTACGCAGATCGTGCGAGATGGAGCGCAGTAGGTTGGCGCGCAGCTGCTCGTTTTTTGCAAGCACCGCCGCCTCCTCGCGGGCCTCCATGGCGCGAGCGCGATCAAGTGCCAGCTCGCCTTCGCTCACGATGGCATCGGCAAGTGTTCGCTCCTCGTGCGTCAGCACGTCGGGCTCGGCAACGATAGCCAGCACGCCCACCACCGAGGCGGGGTCGCCCGAGCGCGCGAAGCCGTCGCCTGTGCGAACCGTCAGGTAGATGCCATAAAACGCCGAGCCGCCAAACGTGGCGTCGAGCGGCGTTCCCACATAGGCGGACGCCGAGAGCCGCGGCGGCATCTGCGGCGCCAGTTCGTGCACCGGTGCAGCATCGCCCACGGCCGTGTATGTCGAACGCGGCAGCAGGTCATCGCCCTCGGCGTCGGCGCTGTACCACACGACCGGACAGCCCGAAAGACGCGCCAGCTGCGTGGCCATGGCGTGAACGATCTGCTGCTCGTCGGCGCAGCGCTGCAGCATGCGGTTGGTCTCGAGCACCATATGCGTGCGACGGTCGCTGGCGGCAGCCTGCGCCAAGGCCCGGCGCAGGGCTAACGCAATCGAGCTCGATACAAGCGAGACCACAAACATGATGAAGAACATGCCGGGATAGCCGCGGTCGATAAGCGACAGCGAGTAGCGCGGGTCGACAAACAAGAAGTTGTAGAGCGCCACGGCGGCAGCCGAGCTCAGCAAGCAATACAGGCGACTCCAGGTAAAGAATGCGCACAGCTGCACGGCGAACACATAGACGATCATGATGCTCGGCGCGAGACCCGGATGGTCGAGCAGCGCGCCCACAATCGTCGCCGCCACCAACAGCCCCACCGACACGCAGGCGTCATACAGAGGAGTGCGGCGCGTCAGCGTTGTGCGCCGCCACCAAAAGCTATCGGCAATATCGCCGTCCGTACGGACGTCCATCAGCGCCCCGCCCCTCTCTCAAAAACAAAAACCACCACAAAGGGACAGGCACCTTTGTGGTGGTTTCCCTTGTGGTGGTTCCAAGTGTATAGCCTTTGCAACCGGCGGTCGCTAGACAAACAGCACGTGCGCGAGTAGGGCACACACGCACACTGCTCCAAATACCAGTGCCACAATCGAGATCACGCGGTCGGCCATATCCATGTTGGCCCGATTCGTAAAGAACCGATCTTCGGCGGCATCGGCGCGTGCCTCGCGCACCAGCTCGGTCGCAAGATCGCAACCGTCAAGCACCTTTGCATCCATGGTTTCCTCCCAGGACTCAATCCCCGTCAATACAAGCCCGCCCGTTCGCAGACAAACCTCGAGCGTCGACTACGGCCGCTCGTTGGGAGCCAGGCGCTGCATCTTGTTCACGGCCTTAAACTTGGTGAACAGCGGCACGTACTCAAAGCTCACGTTGGAGTTCTCCAGGCCGTACCAGCGTGCGGGCGTGCCGGCGGCGCGGCGGATGATGTACTTGAGCGTGATGGCCGTACGCTCGCTGGGCTCCACATCGCTTTCGGGCGCCAGAAGCTTACGGATCAGGACGAACTTGAACGTACCGATGTTACCCGGATCCTTGTAGACCGAGTAGTCATGCGTCTGCGGCGGCAGCTCGCCGGTGGCAGCCAGGTCCTGAACGACCTGACGCAGATAGGCATTGACGCGCTGGTTAATCTTGTAGCCCAGGTACAGATGCACGCGGAACACGTAGTCAGTGCCGAACGTCTCGACCGAATAGGCAAAGGTATGCGGCTCGTCCATGGTCTCGACATTCACGAACCACCAGGCGCGAGCGCGCTTGGGATGCTTGTCCAGAATCGAGTAGACGATATCACGGTCGATGTAGTCGGTATGGGTGTCCTTGGTCAGGTACACGATGTTGTCGCTCAGGCGCTCGTAGCGATCGTCATCGCGCAGGCGCTTGAGCTGCGGCAGGTAGCTGCGCAGCGGCAGCAGCGTAAACTGGCGCTGCTCAACAGCCGTACCGTTGTACCAGCACACCATAATGCCCATGATGAGTGCAGCCATGAGGATGGTGAAGTAGCCGCCGTGGAAGAACTTGGTGAGCGAGCTCACGAAGAAGAAGCCTTCGAGCAAAAGGAAGAAGGCTGCGAAGATCCACGGAGCAACCTTGAGCTTACGCTCCTCGTGCAGATAGAAGAAGAGCAGCAGCGTGGTGCACATCATAGTCAGCGTAATGGCAAGGCCGTAGGCGGCTTCCATATGCGCCGAGTTCTGGAACAGCAGCACCACAATGACGCAGCCGACAAGCATGACATTGTTGACCATGGGGATGTAGAGCTGGCCCTTGGTCTCGGCAGGGTAGAAGACCTGCATGTGCGGCATGAGGTCCAGACGGCTGGCCTCGGACACCAGCGAGAATGCACCGGTGATGAGCGCCTGCGAGGCAATGATGGCCGCGACGGTGGAAAGGCCGACGGCAAACGGGCGCAGGCCCGGGGCGAGCATCTGGTAGAACGGGTTGAGATCGGCAATGCCCATGAGCTCGGGGTTGGCAGCGTTGTTCATAAGCCAAGCGCCCTGGCCCATATAGGACAGCAGCAGGCAGCACTTAACGAACGGCCAGGTAGCGTAGATATTGCCGCGGCCGACGTGGCCCATGTCGGAGTAGAGCGCCTCGGCACCGGTGGTGGCGAGGAAGCAGCTGCCCAGAATCATGATGCCCGCGTGGTTGTTGGGGCTCAACAAAAAGGCGATGCCGCGGAGCGGGTTGAGGCACAGCAGCACGGCGGGGTGCTGTAAGACAAAGAACAGACCCGTGCCGCCCAGGAATAGGAACCACAGCGTCATGATGGGGCCAAAGGCGTGACCGATCTTGGCCGTACCGATGCGCTGTACCAAGAAGAGCACGATGATGATGGCGAGCGTAATGGCGACGACGCGGCCCTGGTCATCGCCCAGCACGGCATGAACCGCCGGGATAGTGCGCAGGCCCTCGATGGCCGTGGTAACGGTAACGGCCGGCGTCAGGATGCCGTCGGCGAGCAACGCGGCGCCACCCAGCATGGCGGGGATGATAAGCCACTTGCCGCAGCGCCTGACCAGGCTGTACAGGGCAAAGATGCCGCCCTCACCATGGTTATCGGCGCGCAGCGAGATGAGCACATACTTGATGGTGGTCAGCAACGTGACCGTCCACACGACAAGGGAGAGCGCGCCGAGCACGAACTCCTCCGTGACGCTTCCGATGCCGCCGTTGCCGGCAACGAGCGCCTTGGTTACATACATGGGGCTGGTGCCGATATCGCCGTACACCACGCCTAGCGTGACGAGCATCGCCGAGATGCTCACAGGAATCGCAGCGTGCGAGGCTGCCTCCTTGGCCTTTTGTTCCATAAGCCGGTTTCCTCCCAACTTTAATGTTCGAAGGGATTATAGGTAATCGGCCCATGTTTTAATGCACTGTTTTCCCAGCTAGATAAAGATTTATACAGTCTTTAGGCTACCGCGGCGATATGAAGTGTGACAAAGGGACTATCCCCTTGTCACATTCGTCATTTTCCGAGCCAGTTTTTGAACCACCACTCCATGGAGCGGCTCATCTCGGCCATAAAGGGGCTCGTGTGCTTGCGGGTGTAGATATCCACGACGCGCTCCCCCACCTCGCGGGCGTGCGGGCGAAACATCGCATCCATCTCGGCCACCTGCGCATCCATAGTCGCGGCATCCGCACGGCAGTAGCGCTCCTCGTGCACCAGGTTCACCACGGGGTGCGCGATTGCCGGGCGCTCCTTACGGGGCGTGCCGATGATGAGCATCGACAGCGGCATGGTATAGGGCGGCAGATCGAGCAGCGCGGCAACTTCCTCGGCGTTCTCGACGATGTCGCCGATATAGCAGCTCCCCAGCCCCAGGGCCTCGGCGGCAACCACGGCGTTTTGCGCGGCGATCACGGCATCCTGAGCCGCGATGGCAAAGTCGCCCAGACCCGGCGCGCGGCGGGGCGCCTTGCCCGTACGCTCGACAAACTCGGGCTCAAAGCAGCCCACGTGCTCAAACAGATCGATCCACTTGGCATAGTCGACCACAAATATAAGTGCCCAGGGCGCCTTGGCGATCATGGGCTGGTGGTCGCACAGGTCGGCCAGGCGGTCGAGCGTTGCCCGCTCGCGGACGCTCACGATGGAATACATCATCATGGCGCCCGCCGACGGCGCGCGGCTCGCCGCATGCAAGATCGCCGCCCGCTGCTCGTCGGTCACCGCCACGGGACGGTCGTCGTCATCACGCGCGAAGGCACGCGTGGACGAGCGGTGTTCCAAGATGTCCAGCGCCGCGTTGCCCGTAGTCTCGACCGGATAGCCGCCCGCGTCCACGCCCACAGCTCCGCCGCAGTACTCGGTGCCCGTCATACAAACCTGCTCGCCCATAGCTCTATCCTCGCTAATTCTTTAAGAAGCCTTTACGTTTCCGTGTAATTCCCGTCCATTATCGCGCAGGCCGCCACTACATTGCGCCACACCGCCACACGTGCGCGTTAATATGGCTGGTTGTTGTGCGCAGCCACCAATTGCAGCGCATATCTTGGTAACAATCGGGTAAACCTCCGCTTTCGTACGTTTTAGTTTGTGAGGAGTCTCAGCATGTTCGCTGCCGCCATCTCGCTCGTCGGTCTTGCGGCGACCGTCTACCTTGTCTTGCGCGAGGCCAAGGCCATTTGCGCTCAGTCGGGCACCGTTGCCAAAAGCGCTCTTGGGTGGAGCGTCGCCTTCGGCCTGTTCCAGCTCTTTTTGACCATTTGGGGCGCCATTGGCCTCGTCGCCCAAAACGAGCCGCTCGCCTTTGTGATGCTCATCCTGACCAACGCCATCCTCACCGGCTGCGCTTGGGCCAGCATCGCACGCGACCGCATCGCCCCGCGCGTCTTTGCGTTCGCCAAGCCCGACGCCCCCGCCCCCACCGGCAAGCTCGCCCGCCTGCGCGGCGCCTTTGTGGGCAAACCACTCGTCGCCGCCGTCCTGTGCCTGCTGCTCGCCGGCGTCTTTGCGCTGCTGGGCATGGAGGTCTCGTCCAACCACGACTTTACCTGGGTCTACCCCCTGTGCATCCTGCTCGAGTGGGCCATCATCACCGTGCTCATGGTCGGCCTGTTCTTCCTGTTCCAGCGCCACGGCGTAGCTCCCGCGGTCCTGGCCTTTGCCCTCTTTGTCCTGGGCATTGCCGAGTTCTTCGTCATCACGTTTAAATCCATGCCCATCCAGCCGGGCGACCTTTCGGCCATCTCCACCGCCGCCGCGGTCGCCGGCACCGGCTACACCTTCTCGATCTCACTGTTCTGCGTGCTGTCCATGGGCTTTACCGCCATCGCCATGCTGCTGTGTGAGTACGCCGGCCTGGTGGCACCGCACCGTCAGAAGGGCGCCGCCAACGCCAAGCGCATGCTGCTCACCAACCTGCTCGTCGCCGTACTGTGCCTGGGCGGCGTGACCGCGCATGTCACGCTCATCGACTACTACAACACCCTCGGCATCACCGTCTACACCTGGCGCCCGCTCGAGAGCTACTGGCGCGAGGGCTACCTGCCCGCCTTTATTAGTGCAGCGCAGTCCATCAAGCCGCCCAAACCCGCCGACTACTCCGTCGACGATGCCAAGGCCACGCTCAAAAAGTACGCCAAGGCCTACGACAAGTCCGACGCGGCCAAGAGCGACGAGCGCGCCGCCGCAAAGGAGCAGTTCGATAGCGAGAAGCCCACGGTCATCGCCATCATGAACGAGACGTTCTCCGACCTGTCGATCTACCAGAACATGCGCGCCGGCTACGAGGGCCCGCAGTACTTTAAGAGCCTGTCTAACTGCCTCAGCCGCGGCAAGCTCTACGTGAGCGCCTACGGCGGCGGCACCGCCAATACCGAGTTTGAGTTTATGACCGGCAACTCCATGGCCAACCTGGGCTCGGGCGTGTACCCCTACACCATCTACAACATGGAAACGACCGGGAATCTGGCAGAGCAGTTCAAGTCGCTCGGATATTCCACCACGGCCATGCACCCCAACCACGCAACCAACTGGAACCGCGAGAACGTCTACAAGGACTTTGGCTTTGACCAGTTCCTGTCCATCAACGACTTCCAGGGAGCCGACACCCTGCGCGGCATGGTGACCGACCAGGCTACCTACGACAAGATTCTTGAGCTGCTCGACCAGAACGCCGATCCGCAGTTTATCTTCGACGTGACCATGCAGAACCACTCGGGCTACGATACGGGTCTACTGCCGGTCGACAAGCAGATGCACCTGAACA
Organism: Collinsella aerofaciens ATCC 25986; assembly: GCF_964237925.1. Lineage (GTDB taxonomy): Bacteria > Actinomycetota > Coriobacteriia > Coriobacteriales > Coriobacteriaceae > Collinsella > Collinsella aerofaciens_BJ. The sequence goes on from NZ_CAXSKI010000012.1 coordinate 14,882, forward strand.
TCGACACGACCGATCTGGATACCAAGACCATCGAGGACGGCACGCTGTCCGATGTCGACGAGTATGTCTCGTGCATTGAGCAGTCCGACCAGGCGCTGCGTTACTTCCTCAACGCCCTGAGCAAGCTCGACCGCAAGGTGGTCGTGGTGTTCTGGGGCGATCACCAGCCGTTCTTCCCGTCCAAGTTCAACGACAAGTGGTTTACCGGCGAAGACGACGCCACGCACCAGGAACGTCTGTGGCAGACCGACTACATCATCTGGGCCAACTACGACGTTGCCGGCTGCGACCAGACGAGCGAGGTCGACGACCTGTCCACCAACTACCTGTCCACGCAGCTTATGCAGCTGATCGGTGCCCCGCTGACCGACTACCAGAAAGCGCACATGACGCTGCGCGAGTCGCTGCCCGCCATCAACTCCGTGGGCTACGAGGACGCCAGCCTGCGCTGGGCGCTCTCCTCCAACGTCACCGGCGACGACGCCGCCGCAGCAGCCGCCACCAAGGCGCGCGAGGATTACGCCAAGATGCAGTACTACGAGATGTTCCGCGACGGCAAGAACGTGTACACCGAGCACTTCCAGACCGAGGCCAACGAGACCGACCCCAACCTGGCACCGGGTACGACCAAGATCAAGTAACGGCGCGTCTTAACTGGTTCGTCTGCCCGGCGGCGCGGAACGTAAGGTTCCCTGCTCGGACAGTCCTGCTCGCACGGAGAGCACATTAAGTGCTCTCCGGCTCGTGCGGAACTCGCGATGAACCTTACGTTCCGTGCCGCCGGGCAGACGCCTCGGTGTTGAAACGCGGCTTGTCATGGGGGCATCTGCTGAACATATATAAGTTGAAGGCCACGTCATGTGGCCTTTTTGCATCCGGAAACCGTGTCCCAGAATTCACGTCCGGAATGGGATGCAGTTTCCGCTTGGGACCCGATTGGGAAAGTGTGTCCCACTATTCAGCTGGATTCCGGGATGTATTTTCCGGTTGAGGCTCGTTGGGAAAGTGCGTCCCACTTTGGGGGCTGATTCTGGGACGTGGTTTCCGGTTGGCTCTCATTGGGAAAGTTCATCCCATTTCTCGGCCTAATTATGGGACGCAGTTTCCGCTTGCGGAGTCTCCACTCAACAGAAAACCCGGGTGGCCTGTTTTTGGCTACCCGGGTTTTTGGGTTGTCGATATGTTCGACTGGCTACTAGTGGGTCTTGCGGCGCTTGATCAGCATGATGAGGGCTATCACTACGAGCGTTGCTCCCGCTGCTGCTGCGGTGGCGACTAGGGCGAATGTTTGGTCGCCGGTGTTTGCGAGGTTCTTCGCTGTGGTCGTAGTCTTGACCTTGGTGTCGGTCTTAGCTCCGTTGTCGGACTTGGGCTTGTCCGGGTTCGTCGGGGTCTCAGGAGTCTCGGGGTCCTTTGAGCCTTCGGAATCGGTTGGGCCGGCGGTGTTTACCAGCGTATGGTCCAGGAACTTCTTGGCGCCCGCACTTGCCTGTGAGAACAGGCGGCGCGTGCGGATCGGGGTGGCGTTCACCGTTGTGAGCGCCGTCTCCTCGGCCTCGATATTCACGAGCGTCGTGCCGGTGTCGAGGCCCACGTCGTTGTATCCCACGTGGCAGTAATACTGCGCACCGTCATCGTCTGCGGTCAGGTCAATCTCGAGCTTTGAGGCCGTTCCAGCCGCGAGGTTGCCATCGGCACCCACGAGCTTAAACTCTGTCTCGCCGCGGCCCTTGCGGTACCACATATAGGTCGGTGCCAGCCCTGTTTCGCTATCGTCGGCACCGAGTTGCTTCACATGGCCAATCGCCGAGAGCGTCAGGTGGCTTCCCGCCGTGCGCTCAACCGAAGAGTCGTATCCAAGATCCGACCCCTCCGCAGCATCCGCCGCAGGTCCGCTCACGGTCATCGTCATGCCATCGGGCATGGTCTTGACCGTGATGATTGCCGAGCGAATACCTGTTTCGGTCGTGGATCCATTCTTAACGGCGGCGATGGCGAATCGATACTCCGTATTGGGCTGCAGCCCATCCCACTTGAGCGAGGTCTGCGTGTTGTCGGCAATCTTCCAGCTATTGACGACCGCATCCGCCGCATTGCTCTGCAGCATGCCCACGCCGTAGCTAAAGCCACTCTTGTTTGCGAGTACATCGTCCCAGCTAAACGTAACGCTGGTCGAATCGACGGCGTTTGCCGTAAAGCCCGTCACGGCCGGCGCGTCGGGCATCTCGACGTCCTTAACGTCATAGCCCACGATCCAGAACTGGTCGGTGTCCTTGGTGCCGAGCTTGTCGCCCGAGTCTGCCTCGAACTTGTCGACATCCACCGCGTTGACGCCCAGACGCCACACAAAACCGTACTTGCCCTGCGCGGCCTCGGGCAGGTTGTCGACGGTGCCGCCGTATTCGGTCGATTCACTCGAGGAGTTACCCGTAGTAAAGCCGGCGTTGGCACCAAAGCACAGGCCGCCAAACAACTCGTGCTTTGCGAGCTTCGCGCCCATGACAACGCTGCCGTTCAGCGTCAAGCCGAGCTCGAGCTCCTGCTCCTTGCCCTCCTCGACTTCGATGGTCTGCTCAATGCTCGCCCCCGACTGCGCGGCGGCGCCGTTAAACCCATCGTGCGTGTAGGCACGCGTTACGCCAGGCTTGCCCAGGCCAAAGGAATCCCCAACGGGAGTCTCGCCGTTGAGCGTCGTTTGATAGGTTCCGGGTTCTCCCGACCGGTTGGTCAAAAAGTAGCTGAGCGGCGTCATATTGTGCTGTTTGGCAATGCGGTCATAGGCCTCGACATTAACGACCGAGGTCTGCGCGCCGAGCGACACGGGCGCCGCCATCACGCCCTTGCCACCAGTTTCCTCATTTTCGATCTCATACTCGTAATAGACCATCGGAATCGTGTAGAGCACGGCCTTGTCACCCTCGCCGGCATGCGACTCATAGCTTACGCTTGCGCTGACCGTGCGCTCGCTCCGATAGTCATAGCATCCCTCGGCGGCAAAATCGACTGAAGCATTCATCGCGACCAGGGGCGGACCGGTCTGCACCTCGACGGCAACGCCCAACTCGGCGCCAATGGTATAGCCCTGGGATGTCCCCGTGCCCTTTTCCTCTCCGTATGACGTGCCGCCCAACACCAGATAGCCGTATGCCTGCTCCAGATCCTCAACATAGGGCGCATCCTGCAGCACGGCAAGCACGCGCGGGTTGGTATAGACCTTGTAGCGGTCCTTGTACGTGATCTTGACGCTGTCGTTGTCGACATCGGGCAGCGCGAGCGAGATAAATGTGCCGTAGGTAGTGCCGCGACGGTTGCTCTCGCTAATCACCTGCTCCTCGCCGCGGCGCACCTTTCCGTTCTCGTCGAGCGAAAAATGCGAGGCGGTCATCCAATAGTAGTCATCGTTCTTGCGCAGGTCCTCGTCGCGATGCTTGCCCACCACGGCGATAAAGCTCTCGTTATAGCGGTCCGAACCCGAGACGCTGCCCGCCTTGACGTCGCTGATCCACACCTGTTCTATACCCTTGTGGTCATGCTTGTTGCTGCTGTTGTATTGCTGACCGCTCATGCTCATGGTTCCGACCATGGACCCCAAGCCCTGAGCCCCGCTCTGTGCCGTGTTGCAGGCAAAGTCGCGGAACACATCGCCGCCCACGAGCACCTCGTCAACCGCCAGCTGCTCGGACAGGCCGTCAAGGTTGGCAGTGGCAAGGGCAATAGGCGCCAAGGTGCACGGATAGCGCTTATCCTGAGCGCTATCCTTCCATGCGCTGTTGGGCACATGCATCAGCCCATAGGAGGCGAGGAGCCCGTCTCTGTATTCCTTACAATCGGAAAGCTTGAACTCGCCAGACTCCGAGTCAAAATACGCGTAGCGGTACAGCGCGCCGTACAGCCCCTTGCTGCCGTCAGAAGCGCCGTAATCAAAAGCGCTGCGTTGCCAGTCATAGCCCGCAAGAATAAGGCCCGTGACGGTTTCACCCGTCTTCTTTCCTTCTTCATCGTAGGCGGCAAACGTGCCGAACGTCGCATTCGCAGCGACCATGGTCTTGCCGTTCGCGGAGAGGGAGATTGCGCCCGCGTCGCCCAGAGCATCGACATGGACGAGCGCACCCTTGGATGCATCCCACGAAAACAGCTCGCAATGCGTCGACTTATCAATATTCTTCTTGCCGTAGGGTGCCGAGACCACGATGGCGAGGTCATCGCAAAAATCGCGATCGAGGTCGCCGGCCGCTAGCGAAACGACAGGAGCTGACTGAAGCTGCGTCCAGGAGTCGTTCCCGCCCTTGTTGTGCGTGGTGTAGTCCGCGGCGTTACCGGCATCGATCTTGACGACGCTTTGCTTCCAGTTGCCGCCCTCCAAGTCATACATGTCGACTACAGCCTTGCGCACGCCGTTCTCGTCGACATAGCAGCCCGCGTAGACAAAAAGCTCGTCGACGCCGTCGCCATCGACATCGCCCGCCTCGACATCAAAGACGGCGTCGTGCTCTTGCAGGTAACCGGCATCCAGGTACTTAAAACGGCCTTCGTACATCATATTAGTGTTGACCGTCACCGGCAGGTGTGTGTCGAGAGTGCGCGTGCGCCCGTTGCTAAACGAGTAGAGGACCAGCTCAACCTTTCCGGCGTATGACTTGCCGTCAATCGTCGTGGAGGAACTGTCGCCGTAGGCACGGAGCTCGGCAACGCGGCTCTTTTTGCCCGTGCTGGCGTCGCTGCAGAACTCAACACTCGTGGCGTGAATGCCCGAGAAACCGTTGTTGTCGTTGGCGAGTACTGTTGAGGACTCATTGTTGCTTAGGTACGACCAGGTGCCGCCACCGTAGTCGCTATGCTTGTAGAGATCGCTGTTCGTATCGAAGTTGTTGACGTTTTACCAGAACTTTGCGGCGCCCCACACACTTCCATAGCCATCGGTGAGTTTGCTGCTGCCGCCAATGTCACCGCGCTCGACGTTCTCGAGCTTGTCGCGCAGAGTGTAGCGATTGCCATGGCTACCGTTAGCTGCCATATAGACCTCGCTGCGCGTGGCAAACGTCGTGGGGGTATCAGTGGAATAGGGGCCAACGGTATCGGCCGGAATGTCCTCGCTCGTGCCCAGACCCAGGGCTTGATAATCCTGCTCGGTCATATCGGTGATTGCGGGCGCGTCTGCCGCCTGGGCAACCTGGGGCGTGGCCGTGAAGCAGGCGACGCTCGTGGCGATCAACGCAGCAAGCGCCGCCGTCCCAACAAGCGGGATTTTCGACAGCCTACGGATACGGGGGTGCGGAACGTACATGAGGGACCTCGCTTTATTCGAGTGGAGTGGACTCATTTTTGCAAATGATACATCCGATGCCCGATATCACGTGTCTCATTTTCGCCAACGGCGTGTCTCATTTTTGAGAATCCGAGATGCCGCGGAAATCTTATCCCAGTTCAAAGGCCATTTCTGGGATGTATTTTCCGTCGAGTGCCTCATCGGGAAACTGCATCCCATTTCTTGACCGAATAATGGGACGCAATTTCCCGTTGGAGCGCCTTTGGGAAAGTGTGTCCCACTTCGACCGCCCAGAGTGGGATGCACTTTCCGCAAAGCACCTCAACGGGAAACTACGTCCCATTCCAAAGGCAAATTCCGGGACGCATTTTTCGAAAGCCTGCCCATCCGGAAAGCCCGTCCCACTTTGGACGCATCCGGGCACGGAACCATTGACCTATCAGGCCTCCCATCAATAAAGAGGCGTCCTCCCGGGCGGCGGGGCACGAAGTTCATCGCGAGTTCCGCACGCAAAGAAGGCCACTTAATGTGGCCTTCGTCTTGCGCAGGACTGTAGAGCAGGGAACTTCGTGCCCCGACGCCCGGGAGGACGTTTCATTTAGAAAGATGGACCGACCGCCGTCAGCGATGGGAGCTACTCGCCCAGCACGGCCTTCTTGGCCGCCGCCGCCATGTTGTCCAGATCATCCTTGGTGGGGTGATCCTTTGCGGCAACCCAGTTGTCGAGCAGCATCTTAAATCGGGCGTTGTCGGGATCTTGCTCGAGCATGGCCTCGTAGCGCTGCTTGACCGCAGGGCCCATCTTGCCCTGACACATCGCCCAGCCCGCAAGCTCGGCATCTCCAGCCAAATTGGAGGTCACGCGGTCGATAATCTGCTGGTAATAGCTCTGATCGGCCCCAAAGCCGCAGGTGCCAAACAGGAAGACGCGCTTGCCGTGCAAAGCGGAGAGCAACGACGCGACCGAAGGCGTGCACGCGCCCTTGTCGCACCAAAAACCGACGAGCACCGTGTCGGCCGCGCAGGCGCCCTGCGCCTCGAGCGCAACCTGATCTGCATCCGCATCGTCGCTCAACGCCGCGGCATGGACAAAATCAACACCCGCAGCCTGCAGAGCGCGCTTGATCGCGCCCGAAACCATCCTGGTATTACCGCTCTTGCTGTTAACCACCAAAGAGCACGTCATAGTCACGTTGCCTCGTTTCCCCCAAAACTAAAGCCACTAATGCAATTTATTAGATGAATATCTTAGTACTTACGTGACAGATGTAAACCACCGTCTGTCGATTGATTAATTTGCCCCACGGGCTTGCTCACTGGGCAAACTGGCTGCGGTAGAGTTCGGCGTAGAAGCCGCCTGCCGCTAGCAGCTCGTCGTGCGTGCCGCGCTCGATAATCTGGCCGTCGCGCATGACCAGAATGCAGTCGGCGTTGCGGATCGTCGACAGGCGGTGCGCCACCACAAAGCTTGTGCGGCCGGCCATAAGCTCGCCGAATGCCGCCTGCACCTGCAGCTCGGTGCGGGTATCGATGCTCGAGGTCGCCTCGTCCAGCAGCAGAATCGCCGGGTCGGTGAGCATGACGCGCGCGATGCACAGCAGCTGTTTTTGACCCTGGCTAAACGTGCCGCCGTCCTCGCCGATGACCGTATCGTAGCCGCCTGGCAGCTGCACGATAAACTTGTGTGCATGCGCGCGCTTGGCGGCCTCGATAACCTGCTCGCGCGTGACATCGGGGCAACCGTAAGCGATGTTTTCCGCCACCGTGCCCTCGAACAGCCACGTATCCTGCAGCACCATGCCAAAGGCGCGGCGCAGGCTTGCGCGCGTGTAGTCACGCGAAGACCTGCCATCGACCATGATGCGTCCGGCATCGATGTCGTAAAAGCGCAGCAGCAGGTTGATGAGCGTCGTCTTGCCACAGCCCGTAGGACCGACCAGGGCAAAGCGCATGCCGGGCTTAGCCTCGATGCAGATGTCCTGCAGCAGCCTGCGGTCGGGCACGTAGCTAAAGTCCACATGCTCAAGGGCGACCTCGCCCTGCGGTGCGGCAAGTTCCACGGCATCTGGCGCATCGGGCTCCTGCTCGCGCGCATCGAGCAGCGCAAACATACGGCGCGCCGAGGCATACGCCGTCTGGATCTGCGTAATGACGTTGGTGACCTCGTTGAACGGCTTGGTGTACTGGTTAGCATAGGACAGGAAAATCTGCACGCCGCCCACCGTAAGCGTCGCCGGCACGCCCGTGATCACGCCCACGCAGCCGATCACAGCGACCACGGCATAGATGATGTTATTGATAAAGCGTGTGCCGGGGTTGGAGAGCGAACCCATAAACTGCGCGCGCTCGCCCGCGGTGTAGAGCTCGGCATTGAGGGCATCGAAGCGCTGCTGAGCGTTGGGACCATAGGCAAAGGCGTCGACAAGCTTTTGCTCGCCTACGTACTCCTCGATATGACCGCCGAGCTGCCCTTGAATACGCTGCTGTGCCGTAAAGCTTTTGTTGGAAAGCTTGGCAATAGCACCAGCTGCAAAAATGGAAAGCGGCGTGACGAGTACCACCACGAGCGTCATGGTCAGGTTAATGGAGAGCATAAACGCGAGCGTGCCCACGATGGTGATAACACCGGTGAAGAGCTGCGTAAAGCCCTGCAGCAGACCGTCGCCCACCTGATCGACGTCGTTGACCACGCGGCTCATAAGGTCGCCGTGGGCATGGCTGTCGATAAAGCTGAGCGGCATACGGCTGAGCTTATCGCTCGCCTCCACGCGCATGTCGCGCACCGTTTCGTAGGACAGGCGGTTAACGCAATAGCCCTGTAGCCACTGGAAGGCCGCGGCCCCCACCACGACGAGCGCGAGTTTGGTAACAAGCGGCAGCAGCGCGTCGAAGTCCACCTGCCCGGCGGCGACGATAAGGTCGATGCCCTCGCCGATGAGAATGGACGTATAGAGTTGCAAGATCACCGAGACGGCGGCACTCACAAACGACGCTACAAACGAAATGCGATGCGGGCGAACATAGCCCAGCAGGCGGCGGGTCACCGCACCCACGGGATAGCGCTCGGGATCGCCGGGCTGGCGCGAACCGTCGCCCAGGTCGTTGAGGTTATCGTTACCGGACACGTTGGCCGTCATCGTGGCGACCGAACCGGAGGAAGTGTACGGATTCATTTAGCAGCCCTCCTTTGCGCAGACGGATGCGGGGCGGTCGGAGCGGACGCGGGCGTCGTGCTCCCCTGCTGACCCTCGAGCTCCTCGCGGCGAAGCTGCGACTGGCAAATCTCGCGGTAGAGCTGGCAGGTCGTGTAGAGCTCATCGTGCGCGCCCAGGCCCGCGACCGAACCGTGGTCAAGTACGCAGATCATATCGGCGTCGCGCACGGTCGAGACACGTTGGCTCACGATGACGGTCGTGAGCGGCAGCCCGCCCTCGGCGGCACCGCGCACACTGCGCTCGCGGATGGCATGGCGAAGCGCCGCGTCGGTCTTAAAGTCGAGCGCCGAGGCAGAATCGTCCATGATCAATATCTGAGGCGAGCCCACCAGGGCGCGCGCGATGGTCAGGCGCTGGCGTTGGCCACCGCTGAAGTTCTTACCGCCCGCCTCGACCGGGGTATCGAGCCCCTGCGGCTTGTTGCGCACGAACTCGCTCGCCTGCGCCATGTCGAGCGCCGCCCAGAGATCCTCGTCGGTCGCAGCCTCGTCGCGCCAGGTCAGGTTGCTGCGGATGGTGCCGCTCACCAGCGACGCACGCTGTGGAACGGTCGCGACCACACGGCGCAGCTGGTCGAGCGGCCAGGTGCGCACGTCGGCGCCCATCACACTCACGCTGCCGGTGCTCGCATCGTACAGGCGCGGGATAAGCGAGACGAGCGTGGACTTGCCGCTACCCGTACCGCCGATAATGCCAAGCGTCTTGCCCAGCGGGAGCTCCAGGGTCACATCGTTGACGGCATTTGCCGCGCCCGCGCCAAAGGAGAAGCTCGCATGGCTCAAGTTCAGCGCGGGGACCGGAACAGCGCCACCCGCCAGTTCGCTCGGCTTGGGCAGCGCAACCGACTGATTGCCCTCGTCGGTGATGCACGGCACGCAATTGAGCACCTCGTTGATACGTGACGCACTGGCGCTCGCCTTGGTAAAGACCACGACCAGGTTGGCGACGTACACGATGGAGGTGAGGGTCTGCGTCATGTAGTTGACGAACGCCATGACCTGACCCTGCGTGAGCTCGCCCACGTTGACCTGGATGCCGCCCACCCACAGGATGGCACACACGCCCAGGTTCATCACAAGAAACGTGACGGGGTTGAGAATCGACGAGAGCTTGCCCACCGCGATGGCAGTATTGGCCTGGTCATCGGCGGCTTGGGCAAAACGCTCGCACTCGTGGTCCTCACGCACAAAGGCGCGAACAACGCGGGCGCCCGAAAGCCCCTCGCGGCAGATAAGCGCGATGCGGTCGAGCTTTGCCTGCAGCTGCCTGTAATACGGAATGCAGCGCGCCATGACAAACCAAAACACCAGGCCGATGGCGGGCGTGCAAATCAAAAAGATCATGCCGAGCTTAAGGTCGATGGCAAGGGCCGCGCACATAGAGCCTACCGCCAAGAAGGGCCAGCGGATGAGCATGCGCACGCCCAACGCCACGGCAAGCTGGACCTGGTTGACGTCGTTGGTGATGCGGGTGATGAGCGACGGCGTGCCAAAGCGGTCAAGCTCGGCATAGCTCAGCTTGTTGATGTGCTGGTAGAGCGCACCACGGATATCGGTGCCCATGCCCTGCGAGGTCAGCGCCGCCATCTTTTGGCAGACGAGCGTAAACGAAATGCCGATCACAGCCATGGCGCCAAGCAGCATACCGTAGTGGACGACGGCGTTGACATCGTGTGCGCCAATACCTTTATCGATCATCTGCGCAATCACCAGCGGCGTAAGCAGGTCAAAGATCACTTCGATCAGCTTACACGCAGGGCCAACCACCATATACCGGCGAAACTTACCACCAAAACGCCTAAGCAGCTCAATCATATTAAGGCGCTCCCTATCATCATCTCTCTTCAATCTGATTCATGATAGTACGGCGAGCCTTGAAGATGCGTAAGCAACTCATCACGGATGTAAGAGCGACGGTCACTAGCGCCCAAGGCATGTAGCAGCCGATGTTTTGGCAACGCCAGCGAGCGGCATAATGCCAGGGATTCAATTATCAGATAAATGTGACCCTTCAGGCGGTTTTGGTCGGCTACCCGCGAGTGCCGGCAGGGCGCTTGGTAGTCGAGCGATCCCGCAGGCGAAGCCGAGGACCAGCGAGACACCAAGCGCCCTGCCGGCACTGGCGGGTAGCCGCGGCACCAAAAAGCGCCCGTGCGCTCGATGGATCCGGATGCCCGACAGAGGCTCCTTATGGCTGCTTCCTTCCGGACCTGACCAGATTCGGAACATGTCGTCATCCGAACCCATCGAACGCGCTAGGCGCTTGGTATATCTTACCCGCTCCCGTCCGATGGGGCAAGATGCCCCGCGATCAAAGGGAAAACCACATGAGTGCACGGCAGCAAAAGGCGCGGTCGCAAGTATGCGACCGCGCCCCATCAGTTGCTTCGCAGAGAGCATTCAAGCGTTGCATAAGCGCTGGGAAGCGAAACGCCGTTAGTGATTACGGCGCTTAAGGATAATGCCGGCAGCGCAAACGGCTGCACCGGCTACGACCAGCCCAATGACGGGCAGAATTGAGAAGGTATCACCCGTCATCGGCATGGTGCCCTTCTCGTCCTTCGTCGTCTTGACGGGCTTCTTATCGCTCGGCTTAGTGGGTTTAGCCTCGGGCTCGGGCTTAGGCTCGGGGGCAGCAACCGTGTAGGTAACCGTCGGAACCGGGAACTCATACGCATCGCCGCGCATGCCGTTGCCGTCAATGGGCTGCAGGATTGCGCTCTCGTTGACCTTAAGAGTATGAGTACCGGGCTCGGTAGGCACGTTAACCAAGCGCTCGCTGTACTCGAGCACGACGGGTTTGCTCGGAGATGCAGCCTCGCTCAGCGTAAGCTTGAGCATCTCCTGGTCGCCATTCACGTATTCCAAGGTGAACCTATAGGAGCCGTTCGCAAGCTTGCCAAAGCCGTAGACACCGTCGTCGATTTTCTCGGGGGCAAGCTTCTCGCCGTTGGCGGTCAGACTGATCTTGGCGGGATCATTGACAAAGTCAAAGTCAGCGCCAATAAAGTCCTCGACCGTCGAGCCGGCGGCAATCTTGTCAACAAGCTTAGCCTTGATATCGGCAAAGTCAGTGTCGAGCTGACCATTGTTGGAATTCCTGGTGAGGTACTGCAGGAATACCTGGCCATCAAAGTCGGCGGCGTTCTTGTAGTAAACGTTCATGTCGTAGCCGGCGTTGACCATCGACTGGAAGGTATCATCCGTGCTCCAGAAGGCAACATCGATGTTGCAGGGAGCGGTAACATCGATGGGAATAGGATTCGTGGTTCCGGCATCGGCTGCCTCAGCGGTGTACTCGTAGTCGTACTGAGCCCAGTTTTTGTCGGAATTCTGGTACTGATCGCGATAGTAGGCGAGATACTCACCGAGCTTCTCGGGGCTCTTCATGGCCTGCGAGAAAATGAAGTTCGAGCCGTCAGAGAACTTCTTCCAGGCGTTATTAGTATGGTACTCGCGGGACTGCCACTCCCAGATGCCACCCATGAAGTTCTTGCCACCCTCAACTTTTCCAAACGACCTCGTATACGGGGTGGCGTAATCGCCATTCTTGCAGTAAAGGTAGGTTGCACCGTCGCTGATCAGGATGACGTGCTTGTTCTCGGCCTTAACGGCAGTGTCCGCGTCAAGAATGCTCTTGGCAGCAAGAAGGCCAGCGTCCATGTTGGTGCCGGAGCGAACGCTCGAATTCATTGCAGCAAGAATGTCATCATAACCCGTGACGACGTCGGTCAACTGCTGCTGGATGTTGCCCTTCTTGTTGAAGAGGACTACGCCGACCTTGATGTCCAGACCATCATCCTTGGCCTTCTGGCTAATCTGGCTCAGGAACCCCTTGGCCTGGTTGTAGATGTCCATCTGCGCAGAGGCGCCGGACTTATCGAGCACAAACACAACGTCGGACGGCTCGGCCTCGCGCTTGCCCGGGAACGAAAGCGTGACCCTTGTCTCCAGATTCTCGTCAAGCTCGGTCGCCATCTTCTGATTCTGCTCCAACGCGGACGATTGTCCGGCGTCCCCTGCGGCATCGTCTGCGAATGACATGGTCGCCGGGGTGGCCATGCCTAACGTCAGCGCCACCACCACACCAACCGTAGCCGCGCGCTTAAGCGCACCTCCCAATCTGCACATCCTAGCTCCTTTCATTCACTTCCCGTTTACAGACGGGTGGATACGAAACCAGTGATATGACAATAGTATAGACCGTAAAATGCCAGCGTCATTAACGTATATTTACAAATAACGAGCTAGACAGGCAAATCAAATTGGATATTTATATCTATATGCGACCAAGATCGTATGCTCGGGCAGCCCCCTCGCCTGCGCACGCCAAATTGGCTACAGCCTCCTGCATGCCAAGCGCATCCTCAAGGCTCATGGGCTTGCGGCAGACCGGCAGAACCAGATCGACACCCTGCCCATACACCGCATCCAGGTTGTCAGCGCGACCGCCCACGACGGCGGCTACCGGCTTGCCATATCGCTTGGCGCGACGCGCCACGCCCACCGGTGCCTTTCCAGCGGCGGACTGTTCATCCATATTGCCCTCGCCCGTAATGACCAGGTCGACATCGCGCACGCGCTCGTCAAACCCCACGAGGTCGAGCACGGTTTCTACGCCCGAGCGCAACTCGGCGCCGAGAGCCAACAGCGCTGCTCCCAGACCACCGGCGGCACCAGCGCCGGGCACACCGAGCACCGAGCCGAACGTCCGTGCACCCTCGGGTGCACACAGCAGCCCTTGGGCCCGTGCCTCGGCAATTGCCGCGTCGAGCAAGCGACCGTAGCCGACCACCCAGCTGTCGTGCCTGCGCAGCGCCTCGGCATCATCCGCCGGAAGGCCCTTCTGTCCGCCAAACACCGCCAGTGCGCCTCGACGTCCCACGAGCGGATTCTCGACATCGGAAAGCACGACGATACGAGCGCCGTTCAGTGCCCGAAGCGCTGGCGCCAAATCAACGCTCGCCACCTGCTCAAGGCCGGCAAGACCGGGGGCGACATCGCAGCCCTGATCATCGACCACACGCGCGCCCAGCGCCTGCAGCATGCCGGCGCCGCCGTCGTTGGTGGCACTGCCGCCCAGACCAATATAGATAGTCTTTGCCCCGGCACGAACCGCACGGAGCATCAGCTCACCCACGCCATAGGTTGTGGCCGCCAACGCCGCCGACTCCGTGCAGGGCGAGTACCCAATACCCGCCGCCTCGGCCATCTCAATTACAGCCGAATCGCGCTCGCCGTCCACCAGCATCCGGGCAGACACGCGGTCGCCCAAGGGGCCTGCAACCTCGCAGGTCACAAGCTCACCACCGCAGGCGGCAACGGCGTCGAGCGTTCCCTCGCCACCATCTGCCAGCGGCAATGTGCACGCCTCGGCATCGGGCCACACGCGGCGTACACCCTCGACAACCGCCGCCTCCGCCTGTGCACTCGAAACGCTACCCTTAAAGGAATCAATCGCCAGCAGCACACGGCGGGGCCGACGGCACACGGGACCAAAGTCAACCGCCTCAACGGCAGCATCTTCGGCACACGCGAGCGCCTCGGCATGAGCGGTATGCGCCTCAAGATCGGCCCCACAACCGCAGCCAGCAGCATCGGTGCCACGAAGCCCACTAAAATAGCCACTCAACACCTCGCGACACTCATCCGCCAGCACGCCGGCATGTACGTTAAACCGATGATTCAGGCGCGAATCGGCATTCAGGTCATACAGCGAACCCAGCGCGCCCGCCTTGGCATCAGCCGCGCCATACACGCAGCGCCCCACGCGCGCGTTAACCATAAGCCCCGCGCACATACAGCAGGGCTCGAGCGTCACGTAGACCGTGCAATCGGAAAGACGCCAGCGACCGAGCGACCGAGCGGCAGCGCACAGGGCCGCGAACTCTGCATGCGCCGAAGGGTCCTGATCGAGCTCGCGACGATTATGCGCCCGCGCGACAATCTCACCCGCGCGCACCACCACGGCACCAATCGGTACCTCGCCCACCTCAGCGGCGGCGCGAGCCTCCACCAGCGCCTCGCGCATGAACTTCTCGTCGATTTCGGTGATCGTCATCGTTCGCCTTCCCTGTTGCAAATTCAAAACGATGCTATCATTACGACTCACGGAGAGATGGCAGAGCGGTTGAATGCGGCGGTCTTGAAAACCGTTGAGCGCGAGAGCGTTCCGGGGGTTCGAATCCCCCTCTCTCCGCCACTTCTAGTGATGCACCGGCGTCATGGTTCGCTCGAACAGCGCATCGACCACGTCGGCCATCTCGGGTCGACGCTCGAGGTCGTGACCCGACTCCCACCATATCGTGAAAAGTCGAATAATACCGCCGGCGACAAACTCTGACGTCGTCTCGAGTGACACGGGGGCCAGGGCATCCTCGGCAAGCACGTTCATCACACGCTCGCGGATGGAGCGGGCAATACGGTCGCAAATAACGTTGGTCAGCATGCCCGACATGCTGCTTGCCAAAATATTATCCATGAGCTGCTCGTGCGCCAGAATCAAATCCATGGCATCGTCCAAAATCGCGTGTCGAAGCGCGCGCACGTCCTCGGCAGACACTGCGCCGGCCTCATGGGGCTGTTTTTGCGGCAAGCCCGACATGAGCTCATCGATATAAAAGGCGAAGTAATCGTTTTTATCGCGAAAGTGCTTATAGAACGTCGTGCGGCGAATCAAGGCCCGGTCGCACAGCATGGCGACCGTCAGCTCCTCAAACCGATGCTCTTCCAAAAGCTCGGTAAAGGCATCGAACAGGGCACGATAGGTTTTCTTGATGCGAAGGTCCATCCGTATCGCCATCCTCAAGGCGTAGACAGCATTCCTTAATTTGTCGCATATCTTACACCTGTACCGCCCGTTCGATATTGGCGCCCCCTCCCTGGTTGAAACATAACGCTTACCGGAAAGTTCGGCACCGTCAAAGGTTGTGGGTATACTAAATACCGTCACACTAACGGCAGCTGGCGCGAAACGCCGCGGCCATTCGAAACGGAGACATCATGGCTACCATCATCATCGGTATCGTTGTTGTCGTTGTGATTGTCTGCGCCATCGCCGGCATCTACAACAACATGGTCACCAAGCGCAATCGCATCGATAACGCCTGGCAGAACATCGACACGCAACTGCAGCGCCGCAACGACCTGATCCCCAACCTGGTGGAGACCGTCAAGGGCTACGCCAAGCACGAGCAGGAGACGCTCTCCGCCGTGATCAGCGCGCGCAACACCGCCGTGAGCGCCACCACCCCTGAGGCCAAGATGGAAGCCGACAACGTGCTGACCGGTGCGCTGCGCCAGCTCTTTGCCGTGGCCGAGGCCTACCCCGACCTTAAGGCGAACACCAACTTTACGCAGCTCCAGGCATCGCTCGAGGATACCGAGAACAAGATTAGCTATGCACGCCAAAGCTACAACGACTGCGTGCTCAGCTACAACAACGCCATCCAGACGTTCCCGGCCGTCATCTTTGCCGGCATCTTCCAGTTTAAGGAGCGCCAGGGCTTCGAGGCAGCTGAAGCCGCCCGCCAGGCACCGACCGTCAAGTTCTAACAGATCCGCAGCGTATCTTTAATCGGGTATATGAATACACCGCCCCGTCGAATGCATACTTCGACGGGGCGGTTTCCTTTGTCGCGAAGGTCCCCCTCAAGGCGCCGTGCATTTTTGGGAGTATTCAGCATGCCCGACAGCTTCGAGCGCCCCGATAAATGCCAAAGACGCGCATTTCCCTGCAAATCAAACGCTGTCAGCCCATAACCCCGCCCATCATTCGTAGAAAACATCGATAAATCCCGATTTTTCGCCCGAGGTCGGTATGCAAGGGCCTTCGATTGCAGAATACTCGGAAAAATGCACGTCGCCACCACCCCCACATGGCGCGAAGCAAAACAAAAGCGCGGCCAAAAGGCCGCGCACCATCTTTAATTCAGATTAGTTATTGTTCGTTATGACATCGCCGAGCCCGCAGGGCGGAGAGCAAGTTCCCTCCCGGCGCACTCCGCAGGACGAAAGAAGCCCTCGCCGCACGAAGTGCGCAGCGAGGGCTTCTTGCATGTCCGAGGACGCGCCGGGAGGGAACTTGCTCTCCGCCCGGACAGGAAAGGCTAATTACGCGACGGTGTAAACCCAGTTGTGCTTATCCTCGACAGCACCGGACTGGATGCCCGTCAGGGTCTCGCGGAGCTTCTTCATCACGGGACCGATCTCGGTGTAGCCAGCCGGGAAGGTCACAGTCTCGTCGGCACCGTAAACCTTGTTGTCGATCTCGCCGACCGGGGAGATGACGGCAGCGGTGCCGCACAGGCCGCACTCCACAAAAGTGCCGGCCTTGACCTCTGCCCACTCGACGGGGCGCTGGTCAACGGTCATGCCCAGGTCCTGAGCAACCTGGACGAGCGAACGACGGGTGATGGAAGGCAGGATGGAGTCGGTGTGCGACTGCGGAACGACGAGCGTACCGTCCTCCTTCACGAACAGGACGTTGGCGCCGCCGGTCTCCTCGACATAGGTGCGGGACTCGGAGTCGAGATACAGGTTCTCGGCATAGCCCTCGCGATGGGCCTCCATCGTGGGCTTGAGGGACATGGCGTAGTTCAGGCCGGCCTTGATATTGCCGGTGCCGTGCGGTGCGGCACGGTCGTACTCGGAAACGCGCAGCTTAACGGGCTTAAGGCCACCCTTAAAGTACGGACCGACCGGGGTCACGAGAATGCGGAACGTGTACTCAGGAGCGGGAGCCACGCCAATCACGTCACCGGAGCCGATCATAAACGGACGCACGTACAGGGTCGCACCGGAACCGAAGGGCGGAACCCAGGCGGCGTTTGCAGAAACGACCTGCTTGACAGCCTCGACGAACTTGTCCTTGGGGAACGGGGGCATCTCGAGGCGCTGCGCAGAGTTGTACATACGCTCGGCGTTCATGTCGGGGCGGAAGCAGACGATGCTGCCGTCCTCGGCGGTGTAGGCCTTCAGGCCCTCAAAGACCTCCTGGCAGTAATGGAAGATGCCGCCGCACTCGGAGACATGCAGGGTGTGGTCGGTGGTCAGGCCACCCTCGTCCCACTCGCCGTCCTTCCAATGGGCCTCGTAGCTGTAATCGGTCTTCATGTAGCCAAAGCCGAGGCTACCCCAATCGATATCCTTCTTCTCGACAGTCATATGTCGCTCCTTACATACACAGTTGCATACTCGCGAACCCGCACGCAAGGACCGAGGCCGACCGCGTCGCAACGTCGCACGCCCGGAGCGTAGAGCCGGACGGGACACGCGAACAGCATCAAAGCCGATGGTACGTCGATTCGCATGCACGAGATTGTACTCCGCACGCGCGTCGGATAAAACGTTTTTCTTTAACTAACTAAAGTATTTTCATTTGACCGAAGCTGAAGAGGCCCGCCACCGTAAGCGGTGACGGGCCTCAACGGCACGGTTTGCGCGCTGGCTCGAGCTACGCGTTCTATTTGCCCAGCTTGGCCTTAACCAGACCGACCACGGTCGGGATGATCGACACGGCAACGATGCCGATAATCAGCAGCTCAAAGTGCTCCTGCACAAAGGGAATGCCGCCAAAGAAGTAGCCCAGCAGCGTAAAGACCGTCGACCAGGTAATGCCGCCCAGCACGTTAAAGACGACAAAGTTGCGCCAGTGCATGCCGCCCATGCCAGCGATAAAGGGCACAAAGGTGCGGATAAACGGGAAGAAGCGACCCAGGAAGATGGCCAGGTGACCCCACTTGTCCAAGAAGTCCTCGGACTTTTTGATGCGCTCGGGCGTCATGGCCTTGACCTTGCCCGAAGCGATGATCTTGCGGCCAAAGAAGTGGCCGATCATAAAGTTGCACTGATCGCCCAAAATGGCAGCGGCCCATGCGGTGGCCAGAAGCGCCACGATGTTAAAGCCGCCGTTGTGGGCAAAGAAACCCGAGGCGAACAGCAGCGAATCACCGGGAAGGAACGGGAAGAACACCACGCCCGTCTCGATAAAGATGATCAGGAATACGCAGCCGTAGGCCATAAGCGGGCCGGCGGCGATCCAGCTGGCGATCGCGGTGCGCGGGTCCTTAAGCAGCTCGGCAATAAAATTGATGAAACCCATGAAGTAAAACCTCTCAGTTGTGGGCGCGGATACGTCCAAGTTGACCAGTATACGGTTGCGGTGCCCCCTCGTGCGCAACCCCACAAAAGCATGACTCCATTACCAGCAAGTTTGCATAACTGACACTTGTAGCGCAAAGCCGCCAAGATTGTCCTTTTTAATCCCTAGCGAATCGCTATACTTTATTGAATCGCATTGCCATGGCGCTAAGGGAGGGCGGCCGGTGAGCTTTATCAATACCATTCGCGAGGACATCAAGACCGTCCAGGCGCAGGACCCCGCCGCGCAAAACGGTCTGGTCATCTTCCTTTCCTATCCTGGCCTGCACGCCAAGTGGAACCACGTGCCCGAGCACTGGCTGTGGGAGCACGGTCATCGCTCGCTCGCCCGCGTGCTCTCGCAAATCACCCGCCACATCACCGGCGTCGAGATTCACCCTGCCGCGCAGATTGGCAAGCACTTCTTTATCGACCACGCCATGGGCGTCGTCATCGGCGAGACCACCATTGTGGGCGACAACTGTGTGCTCTACCAGGGCGTCACGCTCGGCGGCACCGGCAACGAGACCGGCAAGCGTCACCCCACCCTGGGCAACAATGTCACGGTGGGCACGGGCGCCAAGGTGCTCGGCAACATCCGCATCGGCAACAACGTCAAGATCGGCGGCAACTCGGTCGTCGTTAAGGACGTGCCCGACAACTGCACCGTCGTGGGCGTGCCGGGACGCATCATCAAGCGCAACGGCTGCCGCGTGTTCGAGGAGAGTTTCGACGCCAAGCAGCATCGCGAGTACATGCCCGATGACGCCGCCGAGCAGAGTGCCCTCAACCGCCAGGGCATCACCGAGAATGCCCGCCGCGTCAAAGAACTCGAGCGAGAGGTGGCCGAGCTCAAAACCCTCGTCGCCAAGCTCATGGACGAACGTTAGGAACGCAAGCGGCACAAAACGACATCGGCACCGACGCAAAAGGCGCGCCAGGGAATCAATCCCCGGCGCGCCATTCCTTTTGATGTGACAAAGGGACTGTCCCTTTGTCACATTATGCGAACTGACTCAGATAGAGGTCGGCATAAGCGCCCTCGGCTGCGAGCAGCTCCTTATGCGTGCCCTGCTCGATAATGTTGCCGTGGTCCATGACCAAGATCAGGTCGGCGTCCACGATCGTCGACAGGCGATGCGCGATCACAAAGCTCGTGCGCCCGCGCATAAGCGCGTCCATGGCACGGCCGATGGCAAGCTCGGTACGCGTGTCCACGCTTGAGGTCGCCTCGTCCAGGATGAGAATCGCCGGGTTGTTGAGCAGCACGCGTGCGATGGTCAGCAGCTGACGCTGGCCCTGGCTGATGCTTTCGGCATCGTTGGCCACGCGCGTGTCGTAGCCCTGCGGCATGGTGCGCACGAAGAAGTCGACCTGCGCGGCACGAGCGGCGGCCACAATTTCGTCGCGCGTTGCCTCGGGGCAGCCGTAGGCGATGTTCTCGGCAATCGTGCCATCGAATAGCCAGGCGTCTTGCAGCACCATGCCAAACTGCTGACGTAGCTCGCCGCGATCCATGCGGCTCGTATCCACGCCGTCGAGCGTAATACGCCCGCCGTCAATCTCGTAGAAGCGCATGAGCAGGTTGATGAGCGTCGTCTTGCCTGCGCCCGTGGTTCCCACCACCGCGATCTTCTGGCCCGGCTCGGCAGTAAACGACACGTCGCGCATAAGCGGCTTGTCGGGCGAATAACCAAAGCGCACATGCTCAAAGGAGACGCGGCCCTCCACGCGACCCGGCAGCTTGGCGGCCTCGTCCGGCAGCGGATCGGCCTCCATCTCGGGCTCATCGAGCAGGTCGAACACGCGCTCCGCACTCGCCAGCGCGCTCTGCAGCGAGTTGAAGGTAAACGACAGCTGCGTCATGGGCTCAGATGCCTCGTAGATAAACTGGAAGAACGCCTGGAACACGCCGACGGTCATGTGGCCGGCAACCAGCATACTGCAGCCCACAATCGCAATCACGATCTGTGCCAGGCGGCCGATAAAGCGCACCGCGGGGCCGACGGCGTTAATCATAAAGTCGGCCTTGGTGCTCACACGAGCCAGTTCCTTCGAAGCCTCGTGCACCTCAGCGGAGCTCTGACGTTCGCGGTTAAACGCGCGGATCACCAGACGGCCCGAATAGCCTTCCTCGACCGCACTCGTAATCTTGGACACCCACTCCTGGCGCTCGCCCGTCACATCGTGTGTGCGGCGCGAGACGACCTTCGTCACCAGCAGCGACAGTGCCGTAAAGAACAGAAAGACGAGCGTAAGCTGCACGCTGAACACGAACATCACGCTCACAGCACCAACAACCGCGCCGATCGACACGAGCAGCTGCAGCAATCCGCGCTGCATGCTCTCGGACATCTTGTCCAGGTCGTTGGTCGCGCGGCTGACGACCTCGCCGGGACGATGCGCGTCAAAATAGGCGAGCGGCAGACGGTTGAGCTTTTGCGCGATGCGGTTGCGCAGGCGTAGATTGAGGCGTTCGGCCACGCTCGACATCAAAAAGCTCTGGAGCGCGTAGAACGAAGCGGCGGCCGTCCAAATCAAAAAGTAGATGAAGATAGTCCTGCCACAGTTCTCCCAGGTGATGCTGAAGGTGGCGTTGTTGACAAACGCTACCTGAATGTGGCCCCACAGCTCATCGATCACGCGGGCGCTATATGCCGGCGCGGCAGTGTTAAAGATGACATAGAACACAATGCTCGCGAACACGATATAGAAGCGCCAATGGTCGCCGGCAGCCTCACTCCACAGGCGGCGCACCGTCGCCCAGGTATCCCGAGGCGTCTCGTCCTCGTCTTCGTCGTCCACGTCGCGCATACGCTCTGCCTCGGCGCGGGCGCGCTCGTCCTCGGCACGTTCGTTTTCCTCGTAGAGCGCTTGGCGGCGAGCCTCGCGCTCGGCCGCAGCCTTGGCGGCGTCATCCAGCTCGGTCGACGCGGCAGCCGTTTCCTCGACCAGTCCCGCGGCAGCGGCGTCATCAACGCCGCCCTGCTTCTTGAGCTCCTCGGTCATGCTACTCACCTCCCTTCATCTGCGATTCCGCGATGGCACGGTACACCTCGCAGGTTTCCATAAGCTCGCCATGCGTGCCCAGACCCACAACCTCGCCATCCTTGAGCACGACGATCTGGTCGGCGTGCAAGATCGTCGAGATGCGCTGCGCGATGATGAGCACCGCAGCGTCACGCGTCTCGTCTTGCAACGCATGGCGCAGGGCGGCATCGGTCTTAAAGTCCAGGGCCGAAAAACTGTCATCGAAGATATATAGATCGGCATGCTTCATGAGCGCACGGGCGATTGCCAAACGCTGGCGCTGGCCGCCCGAAAAGTTCGTACCGCCCTGGGCAACCGGGGTATCGAGCCCCTGCGGTTGGTCGAGTACAAAGGTGCTCTGGGCAACCTCAAGCGCGTGAAGCATGTCGCCCTCGGTCGCGCCTTCGTTACCAAAGCGAAGGTTGCTCGCTACCGTGCCCGAGAACAGCCACGCCTTCTGCGGCACATAGGCAATGCGCCCGCGGATTTCATCTTGCGTAAGCTCGCGCAGGTCCACACCATTCAGGCGAATGGAGCCCTTGGTGGCATCGTGGAAGCGCAGCAGAAGCTTTGCCACCGTCGACTTGCCCGAACCTGTCGAGCCAACGATCGCAGTCGTCTGACCGCGACGGCAGGCAAAGCTCAGGTCGCACAGGGTGTCCTCGTCGGCATCGTCAAAGCGAAACGACATGTGGTCGAACACAGCCACCGCATCGGCTTCGTCTTGGGGCTCGCGCGCCCCGTCATCCAGCGTGCGCTCGCCATCGACGATGCTCGGCTCAATCTCCAACACCTGCTGCGCACGGTTCAGGCACGCGGCAGCACGCGGAAGCGTCAGCACCACCATCTGGGCCATCATCACAAAGAACAGGATCAGAATTGCATACTCCAGCACCGCCGAGATACTCGCAATCTGCATGGCGTGGGCGCCTACGCGGTTGCCGCCCACCCACAGCACCGCCACCTCGGCGATGTTCATCAAAAAGAAGCTTGAGCTGTCGAGGCCCACAAACAGGTGGTTGACTTTGATGGCGTTGGCGGCGTATTCGCTAAACACCTCGTCCAGACGCCGTTCCTCGTGGCGCTCCTTGTTAAACGCACGGATGACGCGCACGCCCACAATATTCTCGCGCAGCACCACGTTCATGCGGTCGATAAAGCCCTGTAGGCGCATAAAAATCGGCGCCGCGTTGGCAACCGTAAAGACCGCCGCCACCAGCACAATCGCAACGACTACGCCCAGAAGCGTGCCCATGGCGGGATCGATAAACCAGGCGAAGATGATGCCCGCCACAGCCAAAAACGGCACGGGCAGCACCAGCTGAATCGTCTGCAGAATCGCCTGCTGAATCACGTTGATGTCGTTGAGCGAGCGCGTGATCATCGATCCGGTGCCAAAGCGCTCAAAATCGCTGGCCGCGAGCTCGAGCGATTTGTCGTACACGGCATTGCGGATATCGCAAGCCACGTTGGCGGCCAGGCGCGCCGAAAGATAGCAGCCCAGCACCGTGCCGCCGCTAGCCATGCTGGTCGCGATAAACATGTATAGGCCGTTGCGTAAAATGTAGTCGATATCGCCCGTGGTAATACCGGTGTTGACCATGTTCGCCAGCATCGTGGGAACCAGCAGCGTACCGACGTTATCCACCAGCAGCACCAGCAGCGTCACTGCGACAAGCCCTCGATAGGGCTTCAAAAACCTCATTAACAGTCGCACGACTCCCCCTCACCTTGATTCTCGGCTTGGCTCTCGGCAGCGATATGCTGCTTAAAGGCATCGCACTCATCGCCGAGCACCTGAGAGAATTTGCCGATCAAGCGCATAATCTCGCGCTGCTCACATGGCTCAAGCGCGCCAAAGGCTCGCTGCTCGGCCTTGAGTGCCGGCAGCGCATAACGCTCGGCAAATCGCCTGCCCTCTTCGGTCAGGCTCACAACCTTGTTCTTACGACTGCCTTCGGCAAACCCCAACGTTGCGAAGCCCCGCGCCGTCAAGGTTTTAATTGCCGAGTTGATGGTCTGCTTGCTGTAGAACCATTCGCTTGTCAGACGGCTTACGGCAATACTGCCGCCCGCCGTGCTAGTGTCGACGAGCATCCAATAGGCGCAGTCCGAAAGGCCGCAGGCGCGCGAGAACTCCGAATAGATATGGTCGAGTCCATTGAGCAACCGATCGAAGTCGACCAGCGTAACCGCACTATTCATCTATCCCACCATTCAATTGTCCGATTTTTGACCAATTATGTGTCTCTAGATTAGTCCGAGTTTTGACTATCGTCAACAGGCTCTCCGCAAATGCGTGCATTTTTATGGCCTATCGGCAGAAAAAGACCGCCGGCGCGGGGGCGGCGCCAGCGGTCACATGAAAATCGGGTTTTATTGCCTGTTAAGCGGCGACGGCCTCATAGACCGTAGCGCCCGAGAAGCTGTCATGCAGGCTCTTGCCGGCAATCCACGGCAGCTCGACGACCTCGCAGACCGTGTTGACCAACTCAGAACAGTCAGTAAAGTGGCCCTTGTCGTTGAGGGCCTCGCAATCCTGAACACGCCAATAGCCATCGGTGTGCGTGATGTAGTACTCGTGATCGTTGATCGACACGAAAGCGCGCGTCTTGGAACGCAGCAGCTTCAGAAATCCTTCGAAATCGGTCTCGACGACATCTCCAGCCTGGAACATGATGTTACCTCCTGGCCCGGCGCCACCACGGCGCATTGATAAACGTTGGTACTCCTTTAGTAAAACCTTTATCAGAGGTTATGCGTTCGTCATTTAGGCAAGTGGTAAAAAACCGCAGGGTAGACGGGATAAAACGTTTAACCATCCCATTTGTTTGTCACATTCTGAAGGTACTTTTATGCAAACCTACTTTCCCAATTGGAATCTATCCTTTTGGCCGGGCAATTGACCGTCTATCGTTTGAGCCCGACGGGTATGAACGGGGCATCTGCAACGCCACCGCAAGGAGACACCATGGAGACTATCGAAGCACTCATTCACCGCCGCAGCTGCCGCAACTACAGCGATCGTCCCGTCGAGGCCGAAAAGCTTGCACGTATTATCGAAGCCGGCCAATATGCACCGAGCGGCATGGGACGCCAGCCGGTGACGTTTGTCGCCGTCACCGACCCCGCGACCGTCGAGCGTCTCTCACAGCTCAACGCCCAGGTCATGAGCAGCAACAGCGACCCCTTCTATGGCGCCAAGACCGTTGTGGTGGTGCTGGTTGACCGCAGCGTGCCCACACATCTGGAAGACGGCTCGCTCGCCATGGGCAACTTGCTCAACGCCGCCTATGCACTGGGTGTCGATTCGTGCTGGATTCACCGCGCGCATGAGGTCTTTGACTCGCCCGAGGGCCTGGAGCTGCTGGCCAGCTGGGGCCTGCCCGCCGACGGCAGCCTGCGCGGTGTCGGTAACTGCATTCTTGGCTACGCCGAGGACACGCTACCCGAGCCCAAACCCCGCCGCGACAACGTGGTATACGTCAAGTAGCGCAGGAGTGTCCCAAACTGCCGGCAGAAAGGGAACGTCCCCTTCTGCCGGCAAGCTATGTTGATATTTGAGTAGTCGTCGTTTCGTTCGTCTGGGCCGTTTCGGCGTCGTCGCCTTGCTTATCTTCGTCCTTTTGCGCGTCGGCGATGGTGGTGGCCGCCGCGACGATACCGCGCTGGGGCGCGACGCCTGTCTGGGTCTGAGCGCCCTCGATAACTTCTGTGCCTGCATGCGCGAGCTCGGGCGATTTAAACACTGCGTCCAAGTTGGCGCCACCGCCGGCGTAGCCAAGCGCAGCGAGTGCGATGACGATCACTGCAACGACGACCGCGATCGGAACATAACGATGCCAACCAGCCGGATTGAGTCCGCTGCGGCGAGCCGCCCCGCGGCTGATGTAACCGAGCGTTCCATCGTGCTTGAGCTTTGAGCCCACCACGCGTTTACGGCCCCACAGTGAGGACTCTGCCTGCATGGCCAAGCGGGCGCTTGCCGAAGGATAGCCGTATTTAGTGCGCTTGAACGAGCCGTCAAACCCCGAGGCGTGTTTACCCCACGTCACCGATGTTGTGCGTCGGTTGACCGGCGCGGCACTCCGCCTTCTGCGGCTCGGTTTTGAAGTCTCAGCCATATGCCCTCGCACGCCGTAACCGAATCGAAACAATAACGCTTTGGACTGTAGCACACGCGTCGCGCGCGGTCACGGGCGCCTCGCTCAACGGTCATCGTCCTTCAGCAAGCGCCACAGCGTTGTACGGCTTATGCCCAGCACCTCCGCCGCACGGGTTCGGTTGCCGTGGAGATGATCTACAACCAGATGCGCGATATCTCGCTCGGTATCGGCCAGCGGTCGCAGGATATACAGGTCACTTTCGAGCGTCGGGGCGCCAAAGGTTGCGGTCTTAATCACGTCCTCTTGGGCGAGCACTTCCTCCGCCACAGCGCGGTCCACCGTGCCCGCCCCCACCAATATATACAGTCGTTCCGAGACCTCGCGGAGCTGCAGATAGTTGCGCGGCCAGCGGTAAGCATCGAGTGTCTTCGTCGCCGCGGCAGACAGCGTGGGCGCTGCCGTCCCAAATGCATCAGCGAGATATTCCAAATAGCGCGCAACCTTCGTCGACGCGGCTCCCTGCTCGGCGATTGCCGGCGCCACGCTCACCGCACAGGCGAAGCGCTCGGTCACAAAGGCGGCTTGATCACTTTCGCTGCCGCCCGGCATGTCATTCGCCGTCAGCACCACATGGCAGCGCGTCGCCAACGCGGTGTCGGCCATCGTGGAAACGAGCTCGCGGAGGCGCTGGGGGCCAACCGCGTTCCAGCCCTCAATGCAAAGGGTCAGCCCCGTTTGGAACAGCGGCGATTCGGAGCTTTTGAGCATATGGCGCCAACCGCGATCGGTGAGTTCATCGAGCGCAACGGAAACAAAGGGCTGATCGGCAAAAGGACCGTCCAGATAGAGGCGCTTGGCGATCTCAACCTGACCCGCTCCCAGCTCACCCTCGAGCATAAGGGGCACACCGCGCGCGTAGCTCTCGGCAACTGGTGCAGCCACCGCAGCGGCACCCTCAACGATGCCGTACGCGCTCGATTCGTAGCGGGCCTCAACTTCGTCGGCGTTGAGCCACTCGACGCCCGCATGCGCCGCGGCACCGCGCACCTCGCGGACCACGACGGCCCAAAGGCCCCCGCCCTCTTTGTCGGTGGGGCGAACGGTCAGGCTCAGGCGCGTACCCGCACGCCCCATAACCAGACGCGCGCCGTCTCCTATACGGTCGAGGCGCTCAGCGACAAAAACCGCCACATCCCGCTCAAGCGCCGCGTCATTCATGGTCGAGATCGCGACGTCCCCATGCGCATCGATTGCCAATGCCGAGGCCCCGGCAGCAGCCAGGGCATCGGTCAAGATGTTCAGTTTGGCATCGCTATCCATGATTTGCCCCTGTCCGCGGCGTCGTGCAACCGCCGACGGTCGTACGACCGAGTGTTTCAAAATTGAACGATATTGCTTACCAAACACTATAGGGCAGAAAGCGCCGTCCTGCGAGTATAGGTGTTGCCCCGCATCGCCATCCTGGCGGGGCGATAAGAGCTCTTCGGGACTTATAAACCTGCGGACAAGCCATACCCGCAAGAGCTCCTATCGCTCCACCGCAAGCATGCGCTCACCAGCACGAAGCACGCAGCACGCAAATAAGCTACTTCTCTACCAGATTCCCAGCACGTGCTGCATTCCCAAACTCATGCACGCAATGCCAATCCAGCAGCAAAAGCCCAATGCGATGGGCTTGCCACCCTTTTTGACCAGCTCGACGATATCGGTATTAAAACCAATAGCCGCCATGGCCATCACGATAAAGAACTTCGACAGCTCCTTGATGGGCGCCGTAATGGATGCAGGAAGCTGAAGCACCGTGGTGATTACGCTCGCCAGCACAAAGAACAGCACGAACATGGGAAACGCGCGTTTAAGCGAAAACGTGCTTTTGGCGTCGCCGCCGGCCTTGCGCGCCAGATGCATCTGCCAGCATGCGAGAACCAACGTAATGGGAATAATGGCCAGCGTCCTGGTGAGTTTGACCACCGTGGCGCTCTCGAGCACATTGGCGCCGGGATGCATGCTGTCCCAGGCGCTCGCCGCAGCCGTTACCGACGAGGTGTCGTTGATGGCGGTGCCGGCAAACAGGCCAAAGCCCTCGTTGGTCAGCCCGAGCATGCCACCGAGCGTCGGAAACACGAGCGCCGCGATAACGTTAAACAGGAAGATGACCGAAATAGCCTGGGCAATCTCGCGATCGTCGGCGTCGATGACGGGCGCGGTCGCGGCGATGGCAGAACCGCCGCAAATCGACGAACCCACGCCTACAAGCGTCGCGATCTTGCCCGGCACGTTCATAACGCGGCAGAGCACGAAGGCGATGACAAGTGAGGTCGAGATTGTCGCCACGATAATCGGCAGCGACTGAGCGCCTTTGGACAGAATCTGCGAGAGGTTCATGCCAAAGCCAAGCAGGATTACCGCGTACTGCAAGACTTTTTTAGACGTATAGGTGACACCGGCGGCAAGCTGGTCGCGACGATTCTTGGGAAAGACGAGCGCCAGAACCATGCCAAAGAGGATGGCAAACACCGGCCCGCCGACCACCTCAACCTGTTTGCCGAGCAACGTCGCGGGGATGGCAATGATCAGGCAGAACAAGACGCCCTTCCAGCGCTCGCGTACGATATTCGCCAGTTGCATATGGGATTCCTTCTTTCTATTTCACGTTTGCGACGGCTTATGATACGGCAACATTGAGCACAGCCGTGCGCAAACACAGACTAAGGTGCCGCAATAGTTCTCGGACGACAGCCGAATTACCCACCGCGGAGAGCTGATTCGCGGCATAATTAACAGCTGATATATGAGTGTGATAGAACGGTTGTGAGGCACTATGGAAGAATCGATGCACGTCGGCGAGCAGGAAACGAGCCTGCAGGACCAGTCCTACCACACCATTCGACGCAAAATCGTCTACCTGGACTACAAGCCGGGCGAAAAGCTGGGCGTCAAGCAGCTTTGCGACGACCTGGATATGGGACGCACCCCTGTGCGCGAGGCGCTGGTGCGTCTGGCGCAAGAGGGCCTGGTGCGCACCGTGCCCCAAAGCGGCACCTATGTCTCGCCCATCAACCTCACTCTTGCCGAGAGCGCCTGCTACATTCGCGAGCACCTGGAAAAGCAGGTGATTGTGGAGTGCTGCGCCCGTGCCACCTCGGCAGGCATCGAGCAGCTCGACCGAGCCATCGCGCTGCAGGAAAAGACCATGGCCGAGGAGGATCGCATCGGCTTCTTTTTAAGCGACAACCTCATGCACCGCATGATCTTTAGCATCGCATGCCGCAGCACCGTATGGTCGTGGCTCGAAGAGACCAATGCCGACCTGGAGCGCTTCCGCTGGCTGCGCGCCGCCACGCAGACGCTCGACAATCAGGAGATTGTTAACGAGCACAAGCAAATCCGCCGCGCCATCGCCGGCCGCGACCCCATCGAGGCGAGCTTTTTGGTCAGCAAGCACCTGCATATGATGTTCCGCAACCAGACCGAGGTCCTGGACCAATATCCCAAGTACTTCGAGACCAGCAAGCTCCGCTAACCTGCCAAAACCACCACAAAGGGGACAGGCACCTTTGTGGTGGTTTTTCCGCACAAAAAGGCCCGGCTCCGTCCGATGACGCGGAGCCGGGCCTTAGTTGTTAGGATGGCGGAACCAACTACTCAACAGTAACGCTCTTTGCCAGGTTTCGGGGCTGGTCGACGTCGCAGCCGCGCAGGATGGCAACCTCGCGGGCGAGCAGCTGCAGCGGGACGCTCGCCGTGATGGGGCTGAACACGTCGCGGACGGCCGGCACGCGAATGATGCAGTCGGCGATCTTGTTGATCTCCTCGTCACCCTCGGTGGCAACGACGATGACCTTGGCACCGCGCGCCTTGCACTCCATAAGGTTCGACACGGTCTTGTCGTAGGTGGCACTCTTGGTGGCCACGGCGATGACGGGGAAGCCCGGATCGATCAGTGCGATGGGGCCGTGCTTCATCTCGCCGGCAGCATACGCCTCAGCGTGCAGGTAGCTGACCTCCTTGAGCTTGAGTGCGCCCTCGTAGGAGATGGCAGCGCCCATACCGCGGCCCACGAACAGTGCCGACTGCGCGTCCTTGCACAGCAGGGCGGCCTCGTGCACGGCCTCGGTTTGGGTATCCAAAATCCACTGGATCTGCTCGGCCGTATCGGAAAGTTCGCGGAACAGCATGCGCGCCTGCTTGGTGGTCAGACGGTACTTGACCTGCGCCAGCAGCAGAGCAAGCAGCGTCAGGCTCACAACCTGGCCGATGAAGCTCTTGGTCGAGGCGACCGCGATCTCCTTGTTGGCCTTGGTATAGATGACGCCGTCGCTCTCGCGCGCCACGGGACTGCCCACCACGTTGGTGATGCCAAAGACCTTGGCGCCCTTGATGCGCGCATCGCGAATGGCGGCGAGGGTATCGGCCGTCTCGCCCGACTGGGACACGGCAACGACGAGCGTCGTCGGCGTGATGATGGGGTTGCGATAGCGGAACTCGCTGGCAGCCTCAACCTCGGTGGGAATGCGAGCCCAGCCCTCAATAAGGTTCTTTGCGATGAGGCCGGCGTGATAGCTGGTGCCGCAGGCGATCACGTAGACACGGTCGATGTCGTTGAGCTCCTCGAGGGACAGACCCAGCTCGTCGATATCGAGCTCGCCGGCAGGCGTCATACGGCCAACCAGCGTGTCGCGCACGACGCGCGGCTGCTCGTGGATCTCCTTGAGCATAAAGTCGGGATAGCCGCCCTTTTCGGCCATGTCTAGATCCCAATCGATGTGGGTGACCTTGGGCTCGATCACGTTGCCGGCCTCGTCGGTATACTCGACGCCCGCGGGCGTGAGCTTGGCAAACTGACCGTCCTCGAGCACCACGACATCGCGGGTGGCGTCGATGAGCGCGATGACGTCGGAGGCCACGTAGGAGCCGGTCTCGCCCACGCCGACCACAATCGGGGAGTCTTTGCGGGCAACGGCGATTACGCCAGGCTCGTCGGCGCACACGGCGGCCAGGCCGTAGGCGCCTACCACATGGGTGCAAGCCTCGCGCACGGAGGCCATCAGGTCGTGCGTCTCGGCATAGGCCTCTTCGATCAGATGCGCGAAGACCTCCGTATCGGTCTCGCTCTTAAAGTGATGGCCGCGGCCCTCCAGCTCCTCGCGCAGTTCGGCGAAGTTCTCGATAATGCCGTTGTGGACGATGGCGATGCGACCGTCGCAGCTGGTGTGGGGATGAGCGTTAACGACGGAAGGCTTGCCGTGGGTGGCCCAACGGGTGTGACCGATACCGCAAGTTGCGTCGCTATCGATGTTGGAAAGCTCGCTCTCCAGACCCGCAACCTTACCCACGCGGCGGATAACGTCGAGGTGCGCCGCGGCGCCCTCGCCCACCTCGAGCGCGACGCCCGAGGAGTCATAGCCGCGATACTCCATGCGCTTAAGGCCTGTGACCAGGATGTTCTTTGCAATATCAGAGCCGGTGTAGCCGACAATTCCGCACATAGGATAAATCCCTTCGTTCGCGTGACTGCAAGACGTCCACGCACGGAAGGCGCTGAGACGTATAACGTTCGAGTATTGTACTCACGCAAACGCAAGCTGATATACCAGAAGTGGTATCTCAACTTAGATACCACTCGATGCACACATGCCCAAACCACCACGATGGGGACAGGCGCCTTTGTGGTGGCCTGGGCTCCAGCGTTTGCCCAGATAAAACCTGCCAAAATAAACCTGTCCCTAATTGGCAGGTTTTGACACCTCAGAGGCGGGCGATGCTACAATCTGGCTTGTACTTGAAACGCATCAAAGGGGCCGCTATGGCAAAGGTAAAAATCAGCGACGTCGCGCGCGAGGCCGGGGTTTCGTTGGGCACGGTTTCCAACGCACTCAACCACCCCGAAAAGCTGCGCCCCGAGACCCTCAAACTCATCAACGAGACCATCAATCGCCTTGGCTACCTGCCCAACCAAAGCGCCCGTCAGCTCGCGGGCGGCACCACCAAGTCCTTTGGCCTGGTCCTTCCCCGTCTCGACCACGGTTTTTCGCTCCAAATTGCCAGCGGCGCCCATAACGAGGCCCGCAAGCACGGTTACGACCTGCTCATCGCCAACGCCGATAACGACGATATTCTCCAGGACCATTACCTGCGCTACTTTATGGGCACGCAAATGTCCGGCGTCATGGTTCAGCCCATGGCGTCCCCCGACTGGCGCCCCGCAACGACCAAGATGCCCGTGCCGATCGTCTATCTGGACATCCACTGCTCCGAGCCCGGTTACTACGTGGCCGCCGACAACGAGGCGCAGGGGCGCATTATCGCCGAGCTCGCCGTCGCCCGCGGCGCACGCCATATCACCGTTGTGGGCAGAGCGGCATTCATGCAGCTCACCCTGCGCGTACTTGGCATTCACAAGGCCCTCGCCCTGCATCCCGATATCAAAATTGAAGTCATTGACGCCGGAGAGTGGAATACCGCAGCCGACGGCTACAGCATTGGCGCTCAGATTGCCGGGCGCCCTGCCGACGAACGCCCCGATTTTGTCGTCGGCCTGACCGACGTGTTAGCCTCGGGCGTTATCTCGGCATTGGTCGACAAAGGCATCTCCGTCCCCGAGCAGGTTCGCGTGGCCGGATGCGACGGCAACCCACTCGCCTGGAGCGGGTCGGTTCCCCTCACCACCGTGGCGCCGCCGGGTTACGAAATTGGCCGCAAGGGCGTTCAGTTGCTGATGGAGCAGATTGAGAACAAAGCCCCGGCAAAGACCAAGCATATCCGCGTCGGCTCTGCAGCGCGCACCGTCACCGCAGTCACGGCCGCCGAGGATATCAACCGCCAAGAACTCGTGCGGCCGTTCCTCCTCGAGCGAGCCAGCACCCAGGCGAGCAGCCACGCCGAAGCCACCGCCATCAACCTAGGCGCGTATCTATAGCGCGTCGGCCAGTATGCCAAAACGCCGCCTAAGCAAAAGAGGCCCGACCATTGCCGGACCTCTTTTGCTTAAGTGCAAAGACGGCCAATTTCTCGCTTCAACGCCGCAATTGCCTAGTGCACAGCCTTGACCGCCGCCGCCAGATCAAACAACGTATCGAGCACGGCCTCGCAGCCATCCACCACATCCTGCGGCAGCGGCACGATATCGGGCACGGCAAAGACATGGCAGCCGGCCGTGATGCCCGAGACGCAGCCGTTGCGCGAATCCTCGACCACGGCGCACTCCTCGGGGGCAAAGCCCGCGCGCTCGCAGGCGAGCAGATACATCTCGGGGTCGGGCTTACCGTGCACGACGTCCTCGCCACAGGTCACCGTTTCAAACTTGTCAAAAAGACCGACCATCTTAAGGTTGCGCTCGGCCGTAACGAGGCGCGACGACGTCGCTAGACCCACGTGATAGCCCGCAGCCAGCAGCTCGTCTATGCACTCGGAGGCGCCGGCCTTAAGCTCCAGTTCGGTCTTGACCATCTCGTCGCGAATCTCCTTGTGACGGGCATAGACCGCCTCGGTGGTTTCGTGGCTGCCATAATGCTTATCAAGGAGGTCCATAACATCGGGCAGCGTGCGACCGATAAACTGATGGATCAGCGCTTCATCAATCGCGACCCCCAGCTCGGCAGCGCCCGCCTTCCATGCCTTAATGCCCAAACGCTCGGTATCGACCAGCGTTCCGTCCATGTCAAAAATAACAGCCTTGATCATATCGGTCCCCCATCGGCTCTCGCTATCGCATTACCGCAACTCTACCGCATTTAGCAACTTGTATATAACGTATATACCATATTGCACTTTCGTTACATAGATAGAAGTCTTATGACAAGCGGCTCGATAGGATTATAGTTTTCGACCGAGCAATCGATGATAAGGAACGTTTCATGCTTTCAGACACCACCGCACCTGCAAAGGAGCTTCAGGATAAACTCGCAGAGCTCGAGCAGCTGCTTTTGGCATACGGACGCGTTGCCATCGGCTTTTCCGGCGGCGTCGACAGCAGCTTTTTGGCCGCGGTCTGCGCCCGCATCATGCCTGTCAGCACGCTTCTCGTCCACCTCACCACGCCGCTCATCGGCACGCCCGAACAGGCTTCGTTTGAGCGATCCGTTGACGGGCAAGCCGATGAGGAGCCACATTTTAAGCTCCCTGTGCTCAATCTTTCGGTCGATCAGTTGCAGCTCCCCCAAGTAGCCTGCAACGATGCTAATCGCTGCTACCACTGTAAGCACGCCGGCTTTACCGCTATCGTCAACCACGCCAAGTCGCTCGGCTTTCCCACCGTCATCGATGGCAGCAATGCAAGCGATCGCGGCGACTACCGCCCCGGCATGCGCGCGGCAGAAGAGCTCGGCGTACGCTCCCCTCTTATGGAGGTCGGCTTTACCAAGGACGAAGAGCGCGAGCTGCTGCGCGCATGGGGCTATCCCGTTTGGAACCTGCCGGCGGGAGCCTGTCTTGCCACGCGCGTCCCCACGGGCGAGGAGCTTACGCGCGAGAAGGTCGATTTAATCCGCGCCTGCGAGGATTACCTGCACGAACTTGGTCTGGCGCAGGTTCGCGCGCGCTTGGTCGGCGGCTGCATGCACATCGAGGCCGCGCCCGCAGATGTCGCCAAGATCGCCGCCCTCGGCGGCGGCGCCGTCGATGCCGAGGGCAAGGCCCCACTGCCCGCCGCTACCGAGTCCGCGCTGCGCGAGCTGGGCTGCGGCCACATCTCCCCCGAGGTCACCCCCTACATCCACGGCAACATGAACCTTTAGATTACGCCGTTTTACAAACGGCGTAACTGCTCGGCGCTGCGCGGGCTCCGGGCACATATGCTCAACCTGGACTGCGTTAACTGACCTGTCAATAAGGGACAGGTTTGTTTTGGCAGGTTTTATCTTGGGAAAATATCGCGAGGCAGTCGCCCCTCTAGCACCCATCAAACTTCGAGAGACGATAGAGGGGCAATTCGGCTGCATCTACTTCTTCCGATAGCGGCGGTTGCGGCTCGTCGATGAACCCATTACTTCGATGAGCCCTTTATCCGTCATTTTTGGCAGATGGTAGCTGACGGACGAATTTTGGCATTCCGTCTCTCTAAAACAAGGCGCTTATCTCTCTAACTTTAGAGAGATAAGCGCCTTGTTTTAGAGAGACATTAAGAGAGATGTATCGAATTCGCTGCTAGATTGCCTAATGCTATCTCTCTAACCAACCTTCTCTTTAGAGAGACATTTAGAGAGATGAGCGCGACCTCTCTAATCAAGGGCTCCACTCTTTAAGGTGCACACTTCCTAACCGTGCCCTAAGTTGCGGTGAAATAACTCACGATTAGCCTGCCAAAAAGGGATAGGTTTATTTTGGCAGGTTTTATCTGGGGAAACGCAAACAGGGCCGCGACACCTATATGGCGTCGCGGCCCTTTTCCTTGGAGAAGGATCGATTGATTGAACGGGATGACCGTTCTAGTCTTCGAGTCCGCTATTGATGAGCTCCGCAATCTCAACGGGATCGGTGCTCGCGCGCACCTTGTCGCGGAAGCCGGCGTCCATCAGCATTACGGCAGCCTTGGAGAGCAGGCGCAGATGCGTGGTTCCAGCCTCGCCGGCAGGCACGTACAGCGCGAGCGCAACATCGACGGGCACCCCATCGAAGCTCGGCCATTCAACGGGCTCGGTCAGTTTAAGCACGGCAACGCCCGGCGTGTGGATCGCGTCGCTTTTGGCATGCGGAACGGCAAAACCGGCGACAAGGCCGGTCTCGGCCTCGTTCTCGCGAGCAATGAAGGCGGCCTCTACGGCAGATGCGTCATCGGCAAAGCCGAGCTCGATGGCCTGCTCGGACAAATAATGTAGGGCGTCCTCGCGCGAGGCGGCGGTATACCCGATTGTCACTTGGTTGGCAGATACAAATCCCATGGAAACCTTCCTTACAACACGGACCTGACCGCAGCTTCGATGCCGTCGGCGTCCAAACCGTACTTGTGCAGCAAATCGACCGCAGGGCCGGACTCGCCATACACATCGCGCACGCCGACGCGACGCATCGGCACCGGATGCTGCTCCGCGAGCACCGAGGCCACGGCCTCGCCAAGACCACCGATAATCGAATGCTCCTCGGCAGTGACCACACGACCGGTCTTCTTGGCGCTGGCAACCACCAGGCGCTCATCGAGCGGCTTGATCGTGTGCATATTGATGACCTCGGCATCGATACCATCGGCAGCGAGCGCCTCGGCAGCCTCAAGCGCCTCGGCGACCATAAGGCCACAAGCGATGATGGTCACATCGGACCCCTCGCGCACGACCACGCCGCGACCAATCTTGAACTCATAGTCCTCGTGATCGTTAATGACCGGCGTTGCCAGGCGTCCGAAGCGCATGTAGACCGGTCCCTCAAACTCATAGGCGGCGCGCACGCAAGCGCGAGCCTCGATGTCATCGGCGGGAACGATTACCGTCATACCCGGGATCGTGCGCATGAGCGCGATGTCCTCGCAGCACTGATGCGTGGCGCCGTCTTCACCGACCGAGATACCCGCATGCGTGGCACCGATTTTGACGTTGAGGTGCGGATAGCCAATGGAATTACGCACTTGTTCGTACGCGCGGCCGGCGGCGAACATGGCAAAGGTGCTCGCAAAGGCGACGTGGCCCGTGGTCGCAATGCCGGCGGCGAGCCCCATCAAGTTGCTCTCGGCAATGCCGGCATCGTAGAAGCGCTCAGGGTGCGCAGCCTTAAACTTACCCGTCTGCGTAGCGGCAGCCAGGTCGGCATCGAGCACTACAAAGTCATCGTGCTCATTGCCCAGCTCGACGAGCGCCTCGCCGTAGCTTACGCGCGTGGCGACTTTTTTGACCTCTGCCATTAGAGCTCCTCTCCTGCTGCCGCAAGCTCGGCCATGGCCTGCTCAAACTGTTCATCGTTGGGCGCCTTGCCATGCCAGCCAACCTGGTTCTCCATAAAGGAGACGCCTTTGCCCTTCACCGTCTCGGCGATGATAGCGACGGGCACGCCGGTCACCTCACGAGCCTCGGCGAAAGCCGCCTCAATCTGTGTCATGTCGTTGCCATCGGCTAGCTCGATCACATGCCACTTAAAGGCGCGGAACTTGTCAGCGAGCGGCATGGCCGAGTTGACCTCATCGATCGTGCCGTCAATCTGCAAGCCGTTGTGGTCGACGACGGCAACAAGATTGTCGAGCGCATGGTTGCCGGCAAACATGGCCGCCTCCCACACCTGGCCCTCCTCGCACTCGCCGTCGCCCAGCAACGTGTAGACGCGGTAGCTGTCACCCCAGTGCTTTGCGGCGAGTGCCATTCCAACCGCGGCGGAGATACCCTGACCGAGCGATCCGGTGGACATATCGATGCCCGGGGTGTCGTTCATGTTGGGATGGCCCTGCAGTCGGCTGCCAATATGGCGGAGCGTCTCGAGCTCTTCGACGGGAAAATAGCCGCGATTTGCCAACACCGAATACAGGCCCGGCGCCGCGTGACCCTTGGAGAGCACAAAGCGATCGCGATCGGCCTTGTGAGGGTCAGCAGGATCGATATTCATTTCCTCAAAGTACAGATACGTCATGATGTCGGCAGCACCGAGCGATCCACCCGGATGTCCCGACTTGGCCGCGTGAACCGCAGTCACGACACCCTTCCTGACCTCATTGGCGACCTTTGCCAGCTCCTGGTTGGTCATACGAATTCCTCTCTTGAGAACAACCCCGGCACCGGATGACGCGATGCCGGGGCAATCCACTCGTTAAGCCTGAGCGACGACCTTCTGCCAATCAGCCTCAAAAGAGGCAAGGCCCTGGTCGGTCAGCGGGTGATGCAAGCATTTCTTAAGAGCGGCCATGGGGACGGTCGCAATGTCGGCACCAAGCAGCGCCGCCTGGGTCACATGGTTGGGCGTGCGGACCGAAGCGGTGATGATCTCAACGGTGTCGTCGACGTTCTTGCCGGTCCAGTCATAGTTCTTGATGCAAGTCACAACATTGTCGAGCTGCGAGATACCGTCCTCGGCGATGTCATCGAAGCGCCCCACAAACGGGCTGATGTAGCGAGCGCCGGCGTTGGCGGCCATCAAGGCCTGGGTCGGCGAGAAAACAAGCGTCATGTTGACGCGCACACCTGCGTCGGCCAGGGCGCGGCAGGCGGCAAGGCCGGCCTCGCACACGGGAAGCTTAACCACGATGTTGGGAGCGAGGGCGGCAAGACGCTTGCCCTCCTCGATCATGCCCTCGGCAGTAGTCGCGGTGGACTCGGCAGACACGGGCAGACCCTCGCAGAGCTCGGCAATCTTGAGCATATGGGGCTCAAAGTCGGCAAGCTTGCCGCCGGTCTTGGCGTACAGGGACGGGTTGGTGGTAACACCGGCCAGGCAGCCCCAGCTCTTGGCCTCGGCAATCTCGTCCAGATTGGCGGTATCGATAAAGAACTTCATGGTGAACCCCTTCAAAGGAAGCTAAAACTCAAAAGAATGGGACAAAGGGACTGCCCCTTTGTCCCATGTGCCGGGCCTGCAGCTGGGACATGCCCCAGGCCCGGCGTCGCGTAGGAAAAGCTACTTACTCGGCAAGAGCGGCCTCGATGCGGGTCGTGACGCCCTTGAGGTTAAGACCGACGACGTACTGCTTGATCGGGCGCTTGATGTGCTCGATCACAAA
Source organism: Collinsella aerofaciens ATCC 25986 (assembly GCF_964237925.1). Taxonomy (GTDB): domain Bacteria; phylum Actinomycetota; class Coriobacteriia; order Coriobacteriales; family Coriobacteriaceae; genus Collinsella; species Collinsella aerofaciens_BJ. Next base: position 53,266 of record NZ_CAXSKI010000012.1, read on the forward strand.
GCGCTTGCCGTCGATGTCCTGGGCAGCGAGGTTGCGATAGAGCTTCTCGACCTGCTCCTTGACCTCGGGATCGTTGAACGCATAGTGGCCGGAGACATCCAGGATCTTCAGGCTGAGCTCATCGTCGGCAAGGATGTCATCGACCTGCAGGTTGACGTCGTCGCCAGTCATCCACTTGCGCCAGCGCTCGGTCTTGATAGCCTTGACCAGCAGCGTGTGATACAGGTCGGAGGGGTCATCGCACAGACCGTTGTCGACCAGGATCTGCTCGGTGGCGCAGAGCTTGAGGTAGGCGCGGGTCTCCTCGGTGCCATACTGCGGAGCGACGTTGGAGGCGGTCACGTGTGCCGGGATGTGCTCGAGCAGCGTCGCGTCGTCCAGATAGTCGGCGTTGTGCTCCTTCAGGCCCACGCCATAGCGCTTGGCCATATCGGCAAGCTCGCGGGCGTTCTTGAAGTTGTAGTGACCGACCTGCTCCGTCCAGCGGGTAAGGGTGCCGGTCTGGCCGACGATAAAGGTGGGCATGGGGCAGCCGCGCTTCTCGAGCTCGGGCTGCAGCTGAGAAATGAACTCCTCGTACTTATCGGTAGAGGTCAAGCCGCCATTGGTCTCCTCGGTACCGACCTCATAGGCGACCTCGGGCAGGTTATGCTCGCGACGGTACTGCTCAAGGTAGTCGATAAGATCGATCGTGCGGCGAAGCACCACGTCGAGCGGAATAACCTTGCCGATCTGATAGGGATCCTTGGTGGGGTCGACCATCAGCAGGTCAAAGCCTGCCTCCATGTCGGCGACGAAGGACTTGCGGGCGAGCTCCATGGCCTCGTCCTCGGGCAGGTGGGCGTTACGCTCCTCGTCGCGCTGCCACGGACCGCCGTGATCTCGGCACAGGTAGTACGGACCGGTGTAACCCACCTCGTCGGCGACCTTCTTGATGTCGGCGGCAAAGCGCGTCTGGTCCCAACCGTTGACGTAGCCGGCGCCCATCTCGTCCATATCGACCTGGTTGCGGCTGGCGATAAACATGGGCGGGAAATCCTCGTCCTTGGCAAGCTCGAACACGGCCTGAATCAGGTTGGGGCTCATGGGGCCAATGCCGACCATGGTTGCGTGATCGCCGCTATCCTGCAGTTTGAGCATGCCCTGAACGGCCTGGCGGATGGTGAGGTTGGACATTTTGTTCTCCTTCTCCAGAGGATTTTTGACAAAAGTTCCCTGGGACCCAGATGTGGGCCCTATCAGTACGGATGGATTTTGTTGTGTAGGGGCGGTTGTGCGGAGTCAAATCCATCCCTCCGCACAACCGGAGTCCTTAAAGGTTTACTTGGCCTGCTTGTCGAGCGTGGGCTTCATGGCAATCAGGATTGCAGCGGCGACCACGGCGCCAATCACGATGTCCAGGCAGAACAGCGCGACGTTGTTGGTGGCAAGGGCGACGATAAAGCCACCGTGCGGGACGTAGCAGTCGATACCCTGGAAGGCGGCGAGCGCCGCGCCCACGGCAGAGCCGATGCAGATGCCGGGCAGGGTGTGGCCAAGGTCCTTGACCGCGAAGGGGATAGCGCCCTCGGTAATGCCGATGCAGCCCATGAACAGTGCGGAGATACCCATCTGGCGATCGGCGTCATCGAACTTGTTCTTGGCGATGAGCGCAGCAAGGCCGCAGGCAATCGGGGGAATGGCGACGGCGACGCGGAACATGCCGTTGGGGCCATAGATGCCGGAGGCCATGATGGCCATGGTGAAGGTCGAGGCGGTCTTGTTGATGGGGCCACCCATATCGAAGGCGGTCATAACGCCAATGACCAGACCCAGGACAACTGCGGAACCGCCCTGCAGGCTGCCGAGCACGCCGGTGAGCCAGTCCATCACAAAGCCAAGCGGCGTGGCCAGGATGTAGATATAGGCCATGCCCAGGACAAGCGAGGTCAGAATCGGGATGATCAGGATGGGCATGATGGTCTGGATGGTGTTGTTGACCTTCCAGGTCTTCATCCAGCGGACAAAGTAGCCGCAGATGACCGCCATGATCATGGCGCCCAAGAAGCCGGTCGAAACGCTGTTGCCGTTAGGGGTAACGACTGCGTTGTTGACCAGGTAGCCCAGGACAAAACCGGGGGCGAGCGCGGGCTTGCCGGCCATCGAGTAGGAGATGTATGCCGCAAGCACCGGGATCATCATGGAGATGCCGGCCATGCCGATGGTGTTAAGGCTCACCATCAGCGGGTTCGTAACCTCCATGCCGTTGGCGCCGGCGGTACCGGATGCCAGCGAGAAGGCAAGAAACACGCCGCCGATAACGACGATGGGGATAAAATAGGAAACGCCGGTATTGAATGCATTGAGCAGCGTCTTGCCAGGATCGGCAAAGATAGACTGCTTGGACGCCGGTGTCGGGGCCTGCGGGGCAGCGGAGACGGCCTTCTTCTCTGCCTTGGCCTCGGCCTTGGGCGCGTCAACGGCGCCACCCGTCGCCTTGATGATCTCAATGGCCTGGTCGATGATCTTTACCGGATCGGCGATTACATCCGAGGTGCCGACCTTCAGGAACTTGCCCTCGGCCATCTTCTGCTCAAAACGGTCCTCGTTCTCGACACCCACGTCGACGGACTCCAGGACCAGGTCGGCGGAGTCCACGTCTTCCTGCGTGAGCTCATTCTCGATACCCAGGCCACCCTGAGCCTCGACCTTGCACTCGATGCCACGGGCGGCGCATTCATCCTGAATCGCCTTCTGGGCCATATACGTGTGGGCGATACCCACAGTACAGGCGGCAACGCCTACGATCTTCATTGCTTCCCTCTTTTCATAGAGTTGCGTGCGCAAGACACCGTTTGCGGAGGCCTCCGGAGCATCCCCTGCCGTTTGGACTTGCTGTCTTTTCGACAAGAACAATATAGGTGCTCGTTTTTCTTAATGCCAGCTTATTTCGGTAAACGCGCAGGTCAGAGCGTTGGTTATGCGATTTAGTTATGCGTTTAACCAAAAATGAATCCTGCGATTTTGCCCTCGATTTCAAAAGTCAAGAAGTATTTGATTTTCTCGGTAGACGGCAGATGCGCATGCCGGTCACAAATTTCGACCCCACCCGTATGCCGCATTTGTTGCATACTCATATGAAAGGAAAAAGCCGCTCACCGAAGCGTATCCTTCACCAAGACTCAAAGTCATCATGTTGGAAAATGCTCATCTGTCGGAAGGAGTCGCTGTGGCAAAACAGCGCGTTACGATCGCAGACGTCGCTCGAGAGGCGGGAACCTCGACGGCAAGCGTCTCGTATTACCTCAACGACAAACGAGAAAAGCTTAGCGAGAAGACGCAGAACAAAATCGCGCGCGTCATTAAGGAACTCGGATACGTTCCCAACGCCCAAGCGCAGACGCTCACCGGCAAGCAAACCCACGTCATTGCCATCATCATTTTGGATAACACCAACAAATGGGCGGGGCTCGTTCTCAATGGCATGGAGCAGGTCATGCTCCCCGCGGGCTACCAGACGGTCGTTTGCACGAGCAACTTTAACCCCGAGACCGAGCTCATGTACGTCGACAAGATGCTCTCGCTGGGCGTCGATGGCTTTATCATCCAGCCCACGGCAAACTTCAAAGCCGTGCATGACCGCATTAGACGCGCCGGCAAGCCGGTCGTCTTTTTCGATGCGGCCATCTATAGCCCAGGTACCAGCTGGATCAAAACCAACCTTTACGACGGCGTGTACAACGCCACACAGGCACTCCTCGACGCCGGCTACGAAGATTTCTTTTCCATTGCCGCCAACATGACCGAAATGCGCACCCGCATGGAGCGTTTTCAGGGGTATGCCGAGGCGCTGGCAGCGAACGGGCAGCTCTACAAAGCGATTCCCATCGATCACAACAAGCCGTCAATCAACGAGCTCACCGAATACTTTAAATTCAAGTTCAATCCCGCCAAGCGAACCCTTATCTTCGTGCAAAATCAGTGGGCACTTCCCCGTGTCTACAAGGCCCTCCAGCCAATGGCCCATCTGCTTCCGCAGCAAATCGGCCTTTTGGGACTCAACTGCGAAGACTGGACTAATCTCACCACACCGACCGTCTCCACCATCATCGAGCCCGTCGACCAAGAAGGTCGCGAAGCAGCCGAGATGCTGCTCGCCCTACTTGACGGAAGCAGCGAACCCGGCGAGCAGCGCATTCTCGAGTGCAAGCTCAACTGGCTCGACTCCACCTCGATCTAGACCGCGGGACAAATGAATCAGTAGCGTTTGTCTCAAATCTTAAGTATTTGTTCGACAGAACGGCCCCTGCCGGCTCCTGCTAGACTGGTAGATTCCCAACCGTCCATCCAGGAGCCTCAATGTCGCGCAAGTCCGCCTACAAGCAAGCACTTTCCATCGGCACTGCCATGGTGCTGGGGTTTGCGCTGTTCACAGGGTCGCTCGACGGAGCGCCCAAGTTGTTGTCGCCGCAAAGCGATGAGCAGGCGGCAGCTCTGGCCGAGAAGCAAAACGAGAGTCCCAGCCGCACCGACGACGAGGCGGACTTGGTCGCCCGGCTCGAATCGGGAACAGCGAGCTCCCCGGACTCTCAAAATAGCCAAGACTCTGGCGATGGCTCTGAATCCGTCGCAACCGACGCCGGTGACGCTGCCTCCGCGGAAAGCGCCGCCACCCCCATCAACGAAGTCGAAAACCCTGACCTCAACCGCGCCCGCGGTGTTTATCTCAGCAGCATTCCCGACTACGCCGGCAACCCCTACGTTGCCCTTCGCGCCGACAGCACGCACCCGTTGGGCATGCCGTCGTTCACGCTCGATGAATACGATCGCGCCACCGAAGAGGGCTGCTTTAAGAAATTCTCCAAGCTCGATAGCCTGGGCCGCACCCGCAAGGCACTCGCCTGCGTTGGCCCCGAATCGCTCGGCCAGGGCAAGCGCGGCGATATCTCGCGCATCCACCCTGCCGGTTGGCATCAGCAGCGCTACGACTTTATTCCAGGCCAGAGCCTCTACAACCGCTGCCACCTCATCGCCTGGTCGCTCTGCGGCGAAAACGCCAACCGCAAAAATCTCCTCACCGGCACGCGCTATCTCAACGAGACGGGCATGCTGCCGTTTGAAGAGCAGATTCTCGGCTACATCCGCGACACGGGCAACCATGTGCTCTACCGCGTCACGCCCATGTATAACGAAGAGGAACTTGTCTGCCGTGGCGTGCGCCTTGAGGCGCAATCGGTCGAGGACCACGGCAAGACCCTCTGCTTCCACGTATATTGCTACAACCTGCAGCCGCACGTGCAGATCGACTACGCCACCGGTCGCAACCAGGCATCCGGAGACTAGTGCCGACCGCGCCACCCGTAACCCAAAGATGATCTGTTTTCCTCCGTCCCCCAGGGATCAAAAAGGGCCGCCCTGGGTTACCCAGAGCGGTCCTTGCATCGGCATATATGTTGCAGGCAAAATCACACGCTACTTGGCGCGACCCTCCTCATAGCGCTCGACCAGCTTGGCCTGAACGTCATAGGGAACCTGCTCGTAGCCAGCGGGCTTCATGGTAAAGTCACCTGTGCCGCGCGTGATAGAGCGCAGGCGCGTCGAGTAATCCGTCAACTCGGCGAGAGGTGCCTGAGCGACGACCACGGTGTCGCCGCGCTCATCGGTCTCCATGCCCGTCACGCGACCGCGCGAGGCCGAGATGTCGCCCATCACGGCGCCGGCGTAGCTCTCGGGGATAGTCACCGTAATTTCCTCGATGGGCTCCAGCACCACTGGGTCGGCATCGGCACATGCCTTGCGCAGGCCGATGCGAGCCGCCGCGCGAAACGCCATCTCGTTGGAGTCGACGCTGTGATACGAGCCGTCGTACACAGCCACGCGAATGCCCGTGAGCGGGTAGCCGGCAATGATGCCGTCCTTCATGGTCTCCTGGACGCCCTTGTCCACGGCGGGAATCAGCGAGCGCGGAATGCGGCCGCCTACGACCTCATCCACAAACTCGTAGCCGTCGCTCGTGCCGTCGGGCCCAATAAGCGGCTCCACGCGCAGCCAGCAGTCGCCGTACTGACCGGCACCACCGGTCTGCTTCTTGTGGCGGCCCTGGGCGCTCGCCGTGCGGCGGATGGTCTCGCGATACGGAATGCGGATCGGCACGCTCTTGGCCACGACCTTGGTACGGTCCTCCAAACGGTTGAGCAGCACCGAAACCTGCGCCTCACCCACGGCGGAGATAATGGTCTGGCCGGTCTCCTCGTCACGATCGATGCTCATGGTCGGATCGGCCTTGCAGGCCTTCTCGATAAACGTGTAGAGCTTCTCTTCGTCCCCGCGATTCTCGGCCTCGATGGCAATGCGGTACTGCGAGTTGGGGAACTTAAACGCCGCAGCCTCGACCTTGCCGGTAATCGAGAGCGTATCGCCCGTCTCGGCCGCCAGCTTGGGTGCCACGATAATGTCGCCGGCATAGGCGTGACCGACCTCGGTCATGTCGCGGCCGCACATCACATACAGGTGAGCCAGACGGTCGCCCTTGCGCGTGCGCGCGTTGACCAGCTCAAGGCCCGGCTCAAGCGTACCCGTCAGCACCTTAATAAAGCTGATGCGACCCTGCTGCGGATCGGCCAGGGTCTTAAACACAAACGCCACCGGACGATCATCGTCGCTTGAAATCTTGAGCGAATCGCCGTCGATAAGCGGCATCTCGCCGTAGTCGGTCGGCGCCGGGAAGTATGTGGCGATGTCGTCCATCAGCGAGTTGACGCCCTGCTCCTTAATGCAATCGCCCGCAAAGACCGGCACAAAGATGCGCTCGGCGATCGCCTTCGACAGCAGGCCTTCAAGCTCCTCCTGCGTCAGCGTCTCCTCGCCTTCCAAGTACTTCATCATCAGTTCGTCGTCAGCCTCGGCCACCAGCTCGCACAGATGGTCATGGGCTTCCTCGGCCTGGGCACGATACTCCTCGGGAATCTCCGACTCAACGGCTTCGGTGCCGTTGCAATGGCGCGCCTTCATGCGCACCAGGTCGATGATGCCGTCAAAGTCCTCGCCCTCGCCCCAGGGAAGGGTCACGGCGCCCAGGCGCGTGCCAAAGCGCTCTTGCAGCAGGTCCATCGTGGTCGCAAAGCTGGCCTCGGAGCGCGACAGGCGGTTTACGAACACCGCACGCGCCAGGCGCAGGTCCTCGGCGGCATACCAGAGCTTAACCGTCGTAGGCTGCGGGCCGGCCTCGGCGTCGACCACAAACAGAGCCGTCTCGCAGACGCTCATCGCGGCAAAGGCATCGCCGATAAAATCGGGGTAGCACGGGGCATCGAGCACATTGATGCGCGCGCCCTTCCAGTCGATCGGCGCGATGGTCGTCGAGATGGAGAATGAACGCTTGACCTCTTCGGGGTCATAGTCGAGCGTGGGCTTGGTGCCGTCGTGGCCGCCCAGGCGGGCGGTCTTGCCGGAAAGGTGGAGCATGGCCTCGGCGAGCGAAGTCTTGCCCACCCCGCCTTGGCCTACGAGCACCACGTTCCTTACGTTGCCGGTCTTGGGAGCACCCATGATGACCTCCTTGCAGGGTCGCGCGCGATGCGCGACGCCAACGGGGAGAGTTCGCGGTCGATGCCGTCCCGGGAGCAGCACGGTCGGCAGCCGAGCCGACTCACCCTCCAAATGTCCTATGCCACCACCCTACCCTTGCAGTCGCCTGTCCATGCAGACCTTTCGGCACGCGTATGAATACGGGCGGCGAGAGGAGGAGGCGAGCATGCGAGGCGATTATTGAACCCCGCCGATGCAAATAAAATGCCGCCGCAGGCCGTAAGACCTGCGGCGGCTTCACCTCAATTAATAGTTGAGTAAATAGCTGAGCCTACCCCTCGATACGGCTCAAGAACTCACGGGTACGCTGCTCGCGCGGATGATCGATAACCTGCTCGGCCGGACCCTCCTCGACAATGCGGCCGCCATCCATAAAGACCACGCGATCGGCAACATCGCGCGCAAACTGCATCGCATGGGTCACGATCACCATCGTCATATTCTGCGCCGCCAGGTCTTTAATGACACGCAGCACCTCGGCCGTTAGCTCGGGATCGAGCGCCGAGGTCGGCTCGTCAAAGAATAAGATTTCCGGATCGAGCGCCAGAGCGCGGGCGATACTCACACGCTGTTGCTGACCGCCCGAAAGCTCACACGGCACCTTGTTCTCGTTGCCCGTCAGCCCCATTTGTGCAATCAGCTCGTGAGCGCGGGCTTCCGCCTGCTCGCGCGGACGCTTAAGCACGCGAATCGGCGCATCGGTGATGTTTTTCATCACCGTATAGTGCGGGAACAGGTTGTAATTTTGGAACACCAGGCCGAATCGCGAGCGCGCCTGCTTGGGCACATCGCCCTTCGCATAGACCGCGCCCGAACCCTCATCCGTCGCAACGGCAAGGTCGCCAAACGAGAGCGAGCCTCCGTCGAGTGTCTCGAGCAGCGTGGCACACCGCAGCAGCGTGGACTTGCCGCCACCCGAAGGCCCGATAATCGCCACGACCTCGCCACGCTTCACCTCAAGCGAGATATCCTTGAGCACCTCATTGCCGCCAAACGCCTTACGCGCGTTCGATATATTCATTACCGAATTAATCATGGTAGTAATCCAATTTTTTCTCGGCGGCGCCCAGCAGCATCTCGACGACGAAATTAAAGACCCAGTAAATCAGCGCCGCGATCGCAAACGGCACCATGCTCACCTGCGAGGCGACCAGCGCCTTGGCCGTCGAGAACATCTCACCCACGCCAATGGCAAACGCCAGCGACGTGTCCTTGACCAGCGTGATGATCTCGTTGCCCATCGCCGGCAGAATACGCTTGGCGACCTGCGGCATCACGATATACAGAAACGTCTGCACGCGCGAATAGCCCAGCACCTCGGCAGCCTCGTATTGACCGCGCGGAATGGACTGCAAGCCCGAGCGATAGATCTCGGCAAAGTAACCGGCGTAGTTGATGATGAACGCCACGACGCACGCCGTCCACTTGGAATCGGGCGTGAGCGAAATGCCAAACACGTAGTACGGGGCAAAGTAGATGGCAAACATCTGCAGCATGAGCGGCGTACCGCGCATGACCGAAATGTAGATGCGCGCAATCCAGCGAAGCGGCGCGATTTTGCTCATGCGCATAAACGCCACGGGGATTCCCAGCGGAATCGACCCCAGCAGTGTCAGCACAAACAACTGCAAACTGACCAAGAATCCCTGGCCAAGCATCTGCATCATGACCTGAATAGACATTACTTGAGCACCCAATTATCGAAAGATAGACCATAGCTTGAATACTTGTCGCAGAGATCCTTAACCGTACCGTCATCGTAGAGTGCCTTGAGCGACTCGGTCACGGCGTCGGCCGACTTGGTGTCGCCCTTCTTAAAGCCGACGGCGTAGTGCTCGCTGGACAGCGGCTCATCAAGCTGCGTATAAGCATCGGGCTTGGCGGCAAGCTGATACTGGGCAATCGAAAGGTCGCAAGCCACGGCATCGACCGCGCCGCTCTCGAGCTGCATAAACGCCGTGTTGTACTCACCGATGGTGTCGAGCGTGGCAAACGTCGCTGCCAGATCCTTCTGGTCACCCTCAAGCACGTCCTGCGCAGCGGAATCAGTCTGGGTAATCACAGTCTTGCCGGCAAGATCGTCCCAGCCCTTGATGCCCGCATCCTTCTTGACCACCAGCACCTGCTCGTTGAGCATGTACGGCTCGGAGAACGTGTAGTCGTCCTCACGGCCCTCCATGGTAAAGCCGTTCCAGATGCAGTTGATGGCGCCCGAGTTAAGCAGCGTGTCCTTGGCATCCCAATCGATGGCCTCGTATTTGACCTCCCAGCCCTGCTTATCGGCAACAGCCTTGGCAAGATCGAGATCAAAGCCGGTGTACTCGCCATCGTCGCCCACAAAGCCGTACGGAGGATAGGACTTATCAAAGCCCACCACGAGCTTCTTGGACTCCGCAGCGCCCTTCACATCCTTGGCCGCGGCAGAGCCAGCAGCGGAGCCCTTGCCGGCACCACCGCCGCAACCGACAAGACCAAGGCCAAGCACCGTGGCGAGCGAGCCGGCTAGACCAACAAACTGACGACGAGACATATCGGCATTCATTGTATTCCCCCTTGATGGCACTTTAGTTAAGTAAAGTGAGTCATGTAACGTTCAGAATCATACACTTTAGCGTGATAGAGCACAAGGCGAGTTTGCCCGTCGCGTGAGGGGTGTGGGGGTTAAGTTTCCTGCTCTACAGTCCTGCGCAAGACGGAAAGCACATTAAGTGCTTTCCTTTGCGTGCGGAACTCGCGATAAACTTAATTACGCGCCGCTCCCCGCCCACGCCGGGCAAACATCGTTGGACTTATCACTGACATGAAATAGGCGCTTGTATATCGTCCGCTAGCTTGGCACGGTACAATGCTTTCAGATTTCAATTTGTAAATTAGTGGGGTTAATTCATGGCAGAATCTCGTGCGGAGCGTAAGGCTCGTCGTGCTTTGATCGAGGCGGCTGAGGGGTCAGAGGAGAAAAAATCTTCTAAGAAATCCAAGTCGTCTCAGGACGCGAAGGGTAAGTCGGCCAAGGGCAAGGCTAAGGCCAAGCGTCCCAGCTCTCGTCGGAACGAAGATAAGGCATCTCAGACTCGCTCCAAGCACTCGCATAAAGATCGGGTTTCGTCTGCGCGTAAGGCTGTGGACCCCAAGTCCCCCTGTTCCATCATGAAAGCTTGCGGTGGGTGTACGGCGCTCAATCGTCCTTATAAGAAGCAGCTCGCCGCCAAGCAGGCCGCCATGGAGGAGCTTTTTGCTGCTCTTTGCGAGCGCGAGGGTATTAGCGTCGACCCCATTCGCGGTATGGGAGTCACCCTGGGCGACCCGGGCAAATATCCTGCGCCGCGTGGCTTTCGTCATAAGGCTGCCACTCCCTTTGCTCCCGGTAAGGAGGGCGCCGTCCGTTGCGGTTTCTTTGAGCGCGGCACACACAAGATCGTTGCCGTACCCGAATGCCCCGTCGAGGCACCGGGCGCCCGTCAGATTCTCAACGGCATCGCACGCGAAGCTGAGCGGCTGCATATTCCCGCCTTTAATGAGGACAAGCATCTTGGTTTGCTTCGCTATGCCGTCGTCCGCTGCGGTTGGCGTACCGACCAGGTCATGGTCACGCTCGTGACCGCTCAGCGCGACTTGCCGCATGCGCAGGAGTTCTTTGAGGCTGTCGCCGCACTCGATCCGCACATCGTCACCGTCGCCCAAAACATCAACGGACGCCCCGGCAACGCCATCCTCGGCGAGGAAACCCGCATCGTGTATGGCGCCGAATGCATGCGCGACCAGCTGCTCGGCTGCGAATTCGACATCTCCCCCACCGCGTTTTATCAGACCAACCCGCAACAGACCGAGCTGCTCTATCAGCTCGCTATCGACGGCATGGATTTGCACCAGGGCGATGTGCTCATGGATGCCTACTGTGGCAGCGGTACCATCGGTCTTTGCGCAGTTAAAGATGCCCAGAAAAAGGGCATCGGCATTATGCTGCTCGGCGTGGAGCGCAACCCGGCGGGCATTGCCGACGCACGTCGCAATGCCGAGCTCAACGGCCTCACCCGCAGCGCCTGGTTTATGGCCGACGACGCCACCGATTGCATCCTGGATGCCGCCGATAACAACGAGCGGGTCGATGTCCTTTCCATCGATCCGCCGCGCGCCGGCTCTACCCCCGAGTTCCTCGAAGCTGCCTGCGCGCTTAAGCCGCGCCGCATCACCTATATCAGCTGCAACCCCGTAACTCAAGAGCGCGACCTGCATCAGCTCCTCGACGGAGGCTATTGCCTGCTCAAGATCACGCCCGTCGACATGTTCCCTCACACCGACCACACCGAAACCGTAGCGGTCCTCGAACGCCGCTAACCAACCTCAGTAGATTTTTGGGACAAGAAAGGGGGCGACCCGTCTGGGCCGCCCCCCTCGCTTGGTTTATAAACTCCGCTACATCCCCTTGCGCAGGTCGCACACGCCGGCTGCCGCCATCTCGCGCAGCAGCGTCTCGCGATCGCGCGTCACGATCAGATCCAACGGGAAGTGAATCTCGTCGAGCATCTTGCGAGCGTAATCGAACTTACCAATTGCCATGCCAATGTGCGCATCGGTCGAAACGCCAATGCCCACGCCCAGCTCAGCGCAACGCTCGGCGATCTTGCGGCATACAGCCCAATGCTCAGTGTCGACACCGTGTTCAAGACTATGGTTGTTGATCTCGATAATCTTGTGCTTGGCCTTAGCCGCCAACAGCACCTCGTCGATATCGAACGGCACGCCCGAACGCCCCGTGTGACCCAGCATGAACACCTTGGGGTGCTCCAGGGCATTGATATACATCTCGGTCGCCTGGGCCAGCGTCGCGCCCTTAGCAATCTGCGGATTATGCACGCTTGCAACCAAATAATCCAAATTACGCGTAACCAAATCGAACAGCGAATGCTGACGGCTGTACGAATCGCCGGCGATATCGAGCGTGACAGGAGTGTCCTCGCCAAACAGGCTTCCGTCCAGCGAAACGATATCGGCCTCGGCGCCACGCAGCACCAGCACGCCGCTCCAAATGCGCGGCCAGATATCCTGGTTGATAAAGAATTGGTAACTGCGCAGGTCATTGGGACAAGCCGTAACCATAGAGCTCAGATGGTCGGCAGATCCGAGCACCTGCAGGCCACGCTCTGCCGCCCAGTACACATTCTCCTCAATGGTCGAATATGCATGCGCAGAGAACATCGTATGGGTATGAATGTCACAAGAAAGCAGGTAGGGCATCAGGTCTCCTTATCTGGCACGGCCGTCGCTTATATTCATTGTACGCATAGCCTTCGATAGTCGTAAAACCACTCCATCCCAAAGACACAACGTCCATGACAACGGGGTCCGGCTTAACACCAAACCCCGTTTCACGTAAAACATTGTAGGCAGAGCGCTTTACTTTTAACGATACTCGTCCGCCAACTGTTTCCAAGCGGGTAGCGAATTGACAATCGTTTCGTAACTCACGCAATAGCCCAGGCGGAACCAACCCGGCATACCAAAGCTGTCCGAGGGAACCGCAAGCAACTCATACTTCTTTGCGCGCTCGCAAAACGCATTCGCATCGGGCTCGAGTGCCTTCACCCACAGGTAGAAAGCACCGTCCGGCTCAACATAGGTATAGCCGTAGTCCGCCAAGGCATCGGTGAGCGCCGTGCGGTTGCGAGCATAGGCCTCGACATCACTCGGCTCATCGATGCAATCGATGATTACGCGCTGGAAGAGTGCCGGTGCGCATACAAAACCTAGCGTACGGGCAGCACCCGCAACAGCCGGCATCAGACGGGCAGCCTGCGGATTGGTGTTGGGAACCAAGATCCACCCCACGCGCTCGCCCGGCAGCGACAGCGACTTGGAATACGAGTAGCACACGATGGTGTGCTCGTAGATCGAGGGCACCCAAGGCACCTCGGCACCGTACACAATCTCGCGGTACGGCTCATCCGAGATGAGCATAATCGGATTCTCGGGATCGCGCTGAGCGTTGGCCTCGCGCAGAACATTGGCCAGTCGCGTCAGCGTGTCGCATGTATATACGGCACCGGTCGGATTGTTGGGAGAGTCAATGATGACGGCCGCCGTCTTATCGCTGATCGCCTTGAGCACGTTGTCCACGCTCAGCTGGAACGTATCTTCATCGGCGAGCGCCTCAACACACGTACAGCCGGCCTTCTCAATCCAAACGCGATACTCCGGAAAGTACGGGGCGATAACAATAACCTCGTCACCCGGATTCGTAACGGCGTTGAGCGTGCAGGTGAGCGAAGCCGCGGCACCCACCGTCATAAATACGTCTTTGCCCTCATAGCTCGTGCCAAAGCGGCGGTTGAGCGATTCGGCCACAGCGGCACGACATTGCGGCAGGCCCGGTGCGGGCGTGTAGCCGTGCAGCTGGTCGCTCGGCAGCTCCAGGGCCTTCTTAATGGACTCCGCCACAGCAGCGGGTGCCGGAACGCTCGGATTGCCCAGCGAAAAATCGAATACGTTTTCCGCACCGATCTGCGCCTTGCGCTCAAGGCCATAGCTAAAAATCTCACGGATGATGGAGCTTTCCGCACCGCGAGTATACATAGTTTCGTTGATCATCTGTTCCCCTTTCGCATAGGCGCTATTGTACGCTTTAGCCGAGCAAAGTGCCGCAGCAATGTTGATTGGGGACAGACTTAAATGCGTGAAAACGCTCATTTAAGTCTGTCCCCAATCAACAGACGGCCCCATATCGCTCAAAAGAAAAAGCCTCCGCAGGTTTCCCCGCGGAGGCTTTCGCCACAAAGACTATTTGTCGGCGTCGGTGTCGGCATCGACGACGGCATGGTCATCGTCAGCATCATCGGATGCGGCTTCGGCATCCTCCTGCATGGCCGCCTGCGCAAAGGCCGCGGCATCAGCCGCCAGCTCCTCCTCGCTCATTCGAGGCACGCGCTTCTTGGTCGGCATGCCGGCCGCCTTGGCATTGCGCTCCTCCTTGGCCGCCAGGATATCGCCCTCGCGCTCAAGGTAGGCATTCCACTCGTTGTCGAGCAGGGCGTTCACGGCGTCGCCCTCGACGGTCTCGCGCTCAAGCAGCACCTTCGCCATCAGATCGAGCTGATCGCGACGGGCGTCCAGAATCTCGACCGCACGACGATGGGCCTCACGCATAATGCGCTGGACCTCGATATCGATGCGGCGCGCCGTCTCCTCGGAGTAATCCTGGTGATCGGCGTAATCGCGACCAAGGAACACCTGATGTTGCGCCTCGCCAAACACTTGCGTGCCCAGCTCCTCGCTCATGCCCAGGCGCGTGACCATCTCGCGCGCCATCTTGGTTGCGCGCTCCAGATCGTTGCTCGCGCCCGACGTGATGTCATCGCACATGAGCTCCTCGGCAACGCGACCGCCCAAGAACACGGCGAGCTCGTCGAGCATCTCGTTCTTGGTCTTGAGGAAGTGGTCCTCCTGCGGAAGCTGCAGCGTGTAGCCCAGCGCCTGGCCGCGGCTGACGATCGAGATCTTGTGGACCGGATCGGAGTGCTCCAGGATGTGACCCACCAGGGCGTGACCGCTCTCGTGGTAGGCAATCGTGGTGCGCTCGGCCTCGGTCATCACGCGACCCTTGCGCTGCGGTCCGGCAATCACGCGCTCCATCGATTCCTCGACCTCGTCCATCGAGATCACGGAACGATGGCGGCGGGCAGCCAACAGCGCAGACTCGTTGAGCAGATTTGCCAGATCGGCACCAGTGAAGCCAACGGTCATCTGGGCGAGCTTCTCAAACTTAACGTCCTCGTCCATCGGCTTGTTCTCGGCATGCACGCGCAAGATCTGCTCGCGGCCCTTCACATCCGGACGGTCGACCGTAACCTGACGGTCAAAACGACCGGGACGCAGCAGCGCCGGATCCAGAATGTCGGGGCGGTTGGTGGCGGCGATCAGGATGACCGACTCGCTTTCCTCAAAGCCGTCCATCTCGACCAGCAGCTGGTTGAGCGTCTGCTCGCGCTCGTCGTGACCGCCGCCCAAGCCAGCTCCGCGCTGACGTCCCACGGCATCGATCTCATCGATGAAGATGATCGACGGGGCCTGGGACTTGGCCTCCTTAAAGAGGTCACGCACACGGCTGGCGCCGACACCTACGAACATCTCGACAAAGTCGGAACCCGAGATGCTAAAGAACGGCACGCCCGCCTCGCCGGCAACGGCCTTGGCCAGCAGCGTTTTACCGGTGCCCGGAGGGCCAACCAGCAACACGCCACGCGGGATCTTGGCGCCCAGCTTGCGATAGCGATCCGGATCGCTCAAAAAGTCACGGATCTCCTCGAGCTCCTCGACTGCCTCGTCCACTCCGGCAACGTCTTCAAACTTGACCTTGGGGCGTGTGGCCTCGTTGGTCTTGGCGTTGGTCTTGCCAAACTGCATGTTCCTGTTGTTGGCGCCCATCATCTGGCGCATAAAGTAGAACATGATGGCGATAAGGGCGATCGTCGGAAGCACACTCATCGCCAAGTCGCCCCAAAAATCGGGATCGTTGGTGTTGACGATGTACTTGGTATCGGGGTGCTCCGCCATGAGCTCGGCAAGCGAATCGGAGCCGACATAGGTCGAAGAGAAGCTCTTGAGCTCGCTCGTATCGCCCTTGTCCTTTTTTGTCTTCCAGTAATGACCCGTCACGCTTCCGTCTTGAACCGTATAGGTCAGATCTTCGACGCAATCCTGCTTGATGGCGCTGACCATCTCGCTCGTCGCGAGCTTAACGGTATTGCTGGAGCTGGCAAAGCCGGAACCCATATTAAAGAAGGCATAGCCCAGAAGCGCGCAAGCCAAAAGAAAATACAGCCAGCCCGTACGCGTGGGCTTCTTGCCTCCGGGCATCCCCGGGATCTTAGGCTCCCGGGGAGTCTGGGAATTGTTATCGTTATGGTCGTCGGGCATCTTACGAATAAACCTCCGGTTTCAAAATGCCCAGATACGGAAGGTTACGATAGCGCTCGGCATAGTCGAGGCCGTAGCCCACCACAAAGGCATCGGGGCAATGGGTTCCAACATACTTGGGCGTGATGGCCGAGGTGCGGTCCTCAACGTCCTTCCACAGGAAGGCAGCGACCTCCAGCGAAGCGGGCTTGCGGCTCTCGAGGTTCTTCATCAGGTACTTGAGGGTCAGGCCCGAGTCCAGAATGTCCTCGACGATCAGCACGTCGCGACCACGGATGTCGATATCCAGATCCTTAATGATACGCACGATGCCCGAAGACTTCACACCGTCGCCATAGCTCGAAACAGCCATGAAATCGATGTTGGTCGGTAGCTCAATCTTGCGCATCAGGTCGCCCATAAAGACAACGGCACCGCGCAGAACCGCGATCAGCACCAGATCCTTACCCGCGTAGTCGCGAGTGATCTCCTCGCCCAGGCGAGAAACGATGCCGTCGATATCCTCCTGCGTAAACAGAACCTTCTCGATATCCGGATGTTGAGAAGCCATGACAACCCTTTCTTGTGCTTAATCGCCCACACACCGCCGTATGGACGCGAACTACACATTCTAGCAGCGCACGGGGTATATTTTCCAGCCCGCGCACCATCAGCGCGGGAATACCGTCAACGCCGCACAGAATAGCTGGCGTAGGACGCTATTCCGCATCGACCACACGAAGCAGATATGCCACGCGCGTTGCGGCCGTGCACTTAAAACGCTCGTCCGCGCGAACTCCGGCGACCCACACCACGGCACCTCCCGGCGCCGTCCTCACCATGGGCACGCCGGCGCGCTCGGAAACGGGAATGCGAGCCTCGCCTAGCAAGTCGGATACTTTCTTGCTTCGGCCACTCATCCCTAACGGGCACATCACGTCTCCCGGTGCGGGACCGTCCACCCACAGGCGCGCCAATCGCGCCTCGACAGGGATCTTGCCACGCGAGCCCGCCAGGATCCGCTCACTATCGCTGTCGGCAAAACCCAGGGCAGCCGCGTCTACCAAAGCTGTCACTTCCCCGGCAGCCGCAAGCTCACGGGCGCGACGCACGATATCGCATCCCGGCTCAACGGCCATCGGTTCTGTGACCAGCATACGTCCCCCGCCCAACGGCAAACGACCGGGTACGGTAACCCAGTCCGCGACCAGGCCCTCGCGAGCCGCCGGCGCCTTAAACGCCAGCATGCCAAACTCAATGCGTGCGTCAATCCCCGCCGGAAGCGTGACCGAGCCGGCGCCCTCGGCAACGCAGGAAAGGACTCGCTCCACATGTCGCATCTCTGGACGAGCGTCCGGATCGATGCGCTTAATCGCCAGTCGCACGATGCGCCGCGCGATTACCACCTCGGCCGCAGCAAGGCGTCTGGCATCGAGCACTAGCGCGCCCGCCGCCTCCTTGCGCAGGCAGCTTCGAAACGCCTGCGCCGACAGCTGGGATAGAAACGCGTCTTCGTCACCCAAGATCTCACAGGCGGCGCCAATCGTCTTGCACACGCTCGCATTACGCTGTGCCACCACTGGCATTACCCGATGGCGCACGTAGTTTCGCAGATACGAGATATCCTCATTGCTCTCGTCTTCACGCCACGGCTGACCATGTACCTGTAGATAGCCCACAAGCTCGCCATGAGTTAGGTCGAGCAAGGGACGCACCACGATATTCCTCCGGCGAGGAATGCTCGATAGACCAGCGGGCCCCGAACCCTTAATCGCGTTCATCAAAAACGTTTCCGCGCGATCCGAAGACGTGTGCGCGGTGCAGATACGAGCCGCCGTTCGCGGCGCCCCCGTCTGGGCGCAGAGTTCGCGAACATACCTCCGCGCCGCGGCATAGCGCACCTCGCGGGCCGCGGCCTCAATATTGCCCGACTCCCCATCAAAATAAGCGTGCTCCACGCACAGCGGTAAACCATATTTCGCGCAGAGCTCACGCACAAAGGCCTCGTCGCCATCGGACGCCTTGCCGCGCAGATGATGGTTTACATGCAGCACATGCAGGCGCTCGCGAGCAATGGGTGCAACACCGCGCCCGTCTTGGATATCCAGCTTTGATGTGCACGCCATAAGAAGCAGTGCCGTCGAGTCCGCGCCGCCTGATACCATGAGCACGACAGGAGCAGCCTGCTGCCTCGTTCGGGTCTCATCGACTGCCCCGGGCACGGCATGGTGTCCGTAATGCTGTGATACCGTAGGCATTTGCTTCCTCCTCTATTCGTCCGCACCCATTGTATCCTTTGGAATCTTATGTCTCGTCTGCACCTTCATATCCTTGGCAGCGGCTCAAAAGGCAACTGCGCGCTCATCGAAGGCCCCCGGGGGCTCATCATGATTGACGACGGTCTTTCTCGCCGCGAGACATTAAAGCGCATGGCAGAACTGGGACTCTCGGCAGACAACGTCTCGGCTCTTCTCATTACTCATGAGCATAGCGATCACATCAAGGGTCTCGATGTCTGGTGCAAGCACTGGCACGGTCCCCTCTTTGCCAGTAGGGGCACACTTTCGAGCAAAGAAAATCTTTCGCATCTGCCTGTCGAGGAATTCGACCCCGGTGACACCCTATCCATTGCCGGCATCCACGCGCAAACCTACTCAACATCACACGATGTCATAAATCCAATCGGCTTTCGATTCGACGCCCTCGATGATTCCATCGGCTTTGCTACCGACACCGGAGAGCTATCGAGCCAAGCCATGAACACCCTCAAAGATTGTCGAGTCCTCGCGCTCGAAAGCAACCACGATGTGACCATGCTGCGCGAGGGAGAATATCCCCGCTTTCTTCAGGAGCGCATCCTGTCTGCAAGGGGACACCTCTCCAACGGCCAAGCCGCCGAAGCCGCGCGCGAACTTGTTACCGATCGCACCGAACAGCTCATTGCCATGCATATCAGCCAAGACAACAATCGTCCGAGCCTTACCGTCAAAAGCTATGCCAAAGCTCTAGCCGCAACCCTGGATGACGAGCTCGGCAGCTCCGCCACCCTTCTCCAAGGATCGCGAAAACTCTCGATACGCCCCGCAAGCCAGTATCGGCCAGCAACCATTCAATAGACTGTCCTAAACAGCAAAAGGGGCCGGGAATCGCTTCCCAGCCCCTTTTGTTGTCTTTTAATAGCGAAGAACACCAACGAAGTTATTCGATGGAGATCTTCGTAACGTTCTTCTTCTCGACGATCTTGGGAACCGTAACGGTCAGGATGCCGTCAGCGTACTTAGCCGAGAGGCCCTCGCTCGAAGCGTCCTTAAGATACACGCCACGCGTCGCGCTGTACGAGCTGAACTCCTTCTGCAGGAAGTTCTTGCCCTCGTTCTCCTCGTCTTCCTCGACATTCACGCTAATGGACAGACGGCCCTCGTTAAGCTCGACATCGATATCGTCCTTGGCGACGCCGGTCAGATAAGCCTTGACCTCATAGCCATCGCCCTTATCCTCAACGTCAACGGGGAACGCCTTAGAGGCAATCGAGCTGTTCGCTAGGTCGCTCATATCATCAAACAGATCGAACAGCGAGCTTGCAGAGGGACGAACGCCAAAAACCGAACGATAAGGAACCATGCTTGCCATGTTTACCACTCCTTTATAGGACTGCCGAGTCATCTTCCAGGTGACTGGGACTTCTTTTGACGCTCTTATATATGCCCACCCAGTGCTCATATATACATCGACTATAAAGTTTTTTGAGTCCAGTACTATAAGCATATCTAAGTGCGTATGACTCAGGTTTTAGGAAGGTTAAGGTTCTTTGAACCAGAGCTTAAATACCGAGTATGTCCCCAGCTACAAATAACAAGGGGCTTACAATGAGCGCGTACACGTTGTTGGTAACGAGCTAAAGGGCATCATGGACGACCAAAACCAGAACAATATGTTTATGCCGACGCAGGGGGAAGATACTTCCACGCAGCCGCCACGGTTCCATCGCCCCCACATCTCGCAAGAGCCCATTAATGATCCGGAGCCCGAGTATGTGACGAGAAATCGATATCAAACGCTCGAGGATGCCCAAACGGGACGTAAACATATGGGCGTCGCCTCGGGAGACCCTGTATATCTGAAAGACGCACCATTATCTAAAAACAGCGCAGCTAGTGATGAGCCGATGAAAGCATCCGCCGCTCATCAACAAAGAGGTCCTCGACCAAAGCAAACCTTGACGCATTCGGCTCGCTATCTCGAAACGCCAAAACAGGGAAAATCAATCTTCGTTTCATCAAGTAAACGACGCAAGCAGCATCGACTGACAATCCTGCTTTTAATCATTGCAGCCATAGCAGTCGCCCTTGTTATTCGTTTTATTTTCTTTAAATAAAAGCTCAATACCAAAAAGAATTAAATCGTCTGGCGTAAATGAGTCATTTATGCCCGGTAAACGCAAAAAGGGGGAGGCCGCGAGGCCTCCCCCTTCTCAGTTCAAGCGTACGGCTCGGTGCCGTCCACCGGTCAGCGGCGCCCTGGCCTCCCACGGGCTGACCCCGCAGTACTCTCGGCGCGATGGG
>NZ_CAXSKI010000013.1:0-64651 GCF_964237925.1 Collinsella aerofaciens ATCC 25986
TGGGAGCCTCCCAACCTCGTTGCGGCGCGGCTGCGCCTATGGCACTTCAACATCATTGTCGCAGCCCCGACCCGCGGTCACGAGCGGGGGCTCCTATCTTTTTAGTGCCCTCGGATTGGGTCATAGTGTCTGTCACGTCCAAAACATCGAGGTTAAGTGGCCTCCTGTTCGTGCGGAACTCGCGACAAACTTAATGCCCGGCCCGTCGGGGCCACACGGCACGTTGTAGAAGGCGGCTCGCTTTTCGGAATTGGGCTGATATTTCAAGATGTAAGACGCTCTTGGTCCTAATGGGCTTGGGGCGCCTTCGCGTTTCCTCAGCTCCGCACCCTGGCGGGTTCGAATCCCTCCGCTTGCCCACAAGAAAGCGCCCTGGGCCGTTATGGGCTCAGGGCGCTCAATTTTAATGGCTGGGACGGAGGGATTCGAACCCCCAACAGCCGGCACCAAAAACCGGAGTTCTACCGTTGAACTACGTCCCAATGTGTGGTGTTGCCCAAAAGCAACTCGTTTAGTTTACCTAATCTGCGAGGGCATCGCAAACGCCATCGAGCAGGCGTACGGCGAGTGTCTGCGCGTCGCTGGCCGTGAAGGTTCCGTTGTAGCGCGTCATGCCCGTGAGCTCAATGCGGATGCGCGCAGGCTTTTGTTGCGCGGCGACGTTGGCAGTGCGGATGCGCTGCGCCAGGTTGTGACATTCGGCAAGGGCGATTGTGGCGCGCGGCGCTGCATCTGCGGGCAGCTCATCGCTTGCAATCTCGAGCACCAAATCCACGTCGGTCGGAACCTCGGAATCGCAAAGCATCATGCCGCTGTTGTCGGTCGTCGCCGTGGCGATGTTCCACATGCGCGACGCTACGCTACGTGCAATGGGGTCCTCGCCGATAACGGCAATCTGGAAGCGCTCGAGCACGTTGGCGGCGCGAGCAAAACCGATGCGAGACTCGGCTTCGGTGACCGAGGGCTTGCCCTCCCACACATGGTGCAGGCGGTTGATGTAGGCGTAGGTGTCCTGGAAGGCCATGCCGTCGGCAAACAGGCCGACATTTTCCTGGAACTGCTGCAGGGCGGCCTCGGTATGCGGACCAAAGTAGCCGTCGTCTTCGCCACAAGCAAAGCCCAAAACGTTGAGAGCGCGCTGCAGGGCCTGCACATCGGCGCCGTGAAAATTGGGCATGCGAAGATAGAGCGTGCGGTCGCCCAACTTGTACGAAGCGTCTACAAGGGCGCTCCAACAGGGGATATCGACGGCGTAACCGGCCGCAAGGCCGCTATCGAGCCTAAACGTGCCAACGGCCTGCTCGGTGGTGGTCCCAAAGCGCTTGTCGGCGACCTCGTCGGCATCGATGGTGTAACCGAGCTGCAGAAGACGGGACTGAACATCCTCGACGGCTGCTCCCTGCATGCCCGTGATAATAGGTTCCATGAACGAACCCCTTTCGGCGTACCATTCGTACTATTTGAGCGTCTGTCGGATAGACAACGCAAAGGGATGCATAAACATGCACTCAACAGTATAGCAAGTTGTGCCTAAATACGCTGCTGACAGGTTTTATAACCCCCGTTAGTTAAGGCGCTCCACAAAGAAATCTGCCATGGAGAGGAACAGCTCGCGTGCGTGCGGATCAAGCTCAACGTTCTCGATGGCCGCTTTGGCCTTAGCGGTCAGGTCGAGCGCGTAAGTGTGGGCGTAATCGATGGAGCCGGTCTCCTGGAAGATCTCCACGGCGCGTGCGAGCTGCGCGGGATCATCGGTGCCCGAGGAAAGAATCGCCTCGACCTCGTCGTGGTGGCGCTCATCAGAGAGGGCGTGTACGGCGACAAGCGTGCGCTTGCCCTCGGTGATGTCGGTGCGGAAGTCCTTGTTGGCGGCTTCCTTAGTGCCGACAAGGTTGAGCAGGTCGTCCTGAATCTGAAAGGCGAGGCCTGTGTGTAGGCCAAAGGCGCGCAGCGCTTCGATTTGCTCATCGCTGCCGCCGCCGATAATGGCTCCGGCGGCAAGCGGCGTGGCTCCGCTGTAAAACGCGGTCTTGTGCGTCGCCATGTCCAGGTAGTCATCAACCGAGATATCAAAGCGCCCGTCACGGACCCAACCCAGGTCGAGCGCTTGACCCTCGATGGTGCGGACGATCATCTCGGTAAGCTCGTGGAGCACGCGCAGCTTCACGTCGGACTCCAGCGTGGGGTCGTCGAGAACCGTCTTGGTGACCATGGTGAGCGCCAAGTCGCCGCAATTGATGGCAAGGCCCGTGCCCTCGGTAAGGTGCATGCAGGGCTTGCCTCGACGAAGCTGTCCGTTGTCGGCGATGTCGTCGTGGATCAGCGCGCCCGACTGGAAATGCTCGATGGCTGCCGCGGCGCTGCGGGCGCTCTCAAAGCTACCGCCCACTGCGGTTGCGGCGAGCATACAGATAAGCGGGCGGTGGCGCTTGCCGGCGTTGGCCGTAAAAGCCGAGAGCGGCGCATACAGGTAGCGCTCGATATCGGCAGAGGTCGCCTGTCCGTCAAAGAACGTGGCCAGATAGTCGTTAATCTGGTCAAAGTGCTGGGCTAAAAAGCTGGTAAACGGACTGGACACGGGTTCTCGCATTCTTTCTGAGGTTGCGTTGATGCAATATGCAGACAACATATTGCCACATTAGGGCGTTTGGCGCGGCAGTTTTGGCGATTTGGGACAACGGGCGTGCGTTTGATGGAGCGCGCCTAAATCAGCCCAAAATGCTCGAGCGCCGCAACGACACCGTCGTGATCGACGGTGTCGGTCACGTAATCGGCCTTATCCTTGAGATAGTCCGGCGCATTGCCCATGGCGATACCGACATCGACGGCGTTCATCAGCGAGACGTCATTGCTGGCGTCGCCAATGCCGTATACGGTTCCGTGGTGGGGGTCGAGGGCGTCGAGTACAGACTGGATGCCCCCGCGCTTCGTGCATTCGCGGGGCGAGATTTCGGTTACCTCGAGTTCGAGCTCGTTAAAGCACAGCAGCGGCTCAAGTGCCTTATCTTGAGCGATGTGGTTGGCGAGCGATGTAGACATCAAGATCTTGTAGACACTGTAATGTTGCAGCTGCGTGACTGCGTCGCCCAGGGTGCGCGCGTATCCGGGGGCATCGGGGGCATCGGCACTCATGCGCACGACGCCGTTGAGGCCCTCAAAGCGGATGACCTCGCCCGATTGCTCAAGATAGGGGGCAAGATGCTGCAGCATGCTGGGCGTCATCGACAGATCGCGAATTGCGTGTCCGTTGATCTCGGCGTAACCGCCCGCAAGACAGACGATGCCGGTCCAGGGCAGCTCAAGAAGTTTGGGGTGGATGCAGCTGAGGGTGCGCCCCGTGCAGATAAAGGCCATGTTGCCGTTGGCGACAAACTCGCGGATTGCCTGCGAAACCGCCTCGTTGGGATAGGGGGAGAGGTCCCGCTCGTCTTCGGGAAGGTCTTGGGCGAGCCTGGGGTCTTGCCAGGCGAGCGTTCCGTCGATATCGAAGAAGCAGATATCGCCGCGCTTATGGGCTGCGCTGGCGGCAGGGGAGGCCGAGGTGGTGGGCACAAATTCCGGCTCGAGGCCCATGATCTGGTCAAAATGCTCTTTAACGCGGGGAACGGAGATGCCGATGACCACCTGGGCGGTCTTGCCCGTAATGATGAGGCCCTTGGCGCCCACCGCGACAAACGACGCGTTATCTGCAACGATGGAAGGGTCTGCGACCTCGACGCGCAGGCGCGTGGCGCAGTTGGTTGCGCCCACGATATTGCCAACGCCACCTAAAAGCTGAATTACCCGCTCAGCGAGGACGTGATCTTGATCGGATCGACTATCGACCTCGTCATTGGGGGATTGCTCTTTGGCAAAGTCGCTTCCCGTTAAACAATCGATTGCCGCGCGATTGGCAACATGATCCTCGCGGCCCGGTGTTTTAAGGTCATAGACCAAGATGAGTGCTCGAAAACTAACAAAAAAGATGAGGCTAAAGGCAAGGCCGATACCGAGCGCCAAAAGATAGGCACCGGCATGCGTGCGCATGAGCGGAATAAAGTTGAAGGCTGCCATCTCCATGAGGCCGCCCGAGAAGATGCCGACGATGCCAAAGAGATTCATGGTTGTGGCAAGGCAAGACGATAAGACGGCGTAGAGCAAAAAGAGCCCGGGGTGGGTGAACATAAAGAGAAACTCGAGTGGCTCGGTAACGCCGCAAACCACCGAGGCGATGATGGCGGGAGCAAGGATGACCCTGAGGCCGGCGCGGCGCTCGGGTTTTGCGGTGGAGTAGAACGCGGCTGCGATGGCGGGAAGGCCAAAGAGCTTGACCCAGCCGGTGGCGGTAAAACCGGCCCACGGCGCAAGTTCATTAAGGGGGCGCGTGCTATGGGAGAGGATGGGGAGCAAACTGCTCCACGTGGCGTAGATGCCGTCGTTAATGACCAGGTTGTCGTAGTAGATCGGCATGTAGAGCAGGTGGTGCAGGCCAAAGGGCTCGAGTGCTCGTTCTAAAAAGACAAAGATGCCCACGCCAAAGGGACCGACGCCTGCAAGTGCGTGACGCAGCGTATCAGTTACATCGTATACGTAGGGCACGATGGCGGCCGAGATAGCGGCAAGGGCAAACACGGCAAAAAAGCTGATGAGGTAGACCAGCGAGGAGCCCGAGAAGGTGCCGAGCCAATCGGGAATTTTGGCATCGTAGAAGCGGTCATGGATGGCGACGACGGTTGCCGATACCGCCAGCGGGCCGATAATGCCGGTGTCGAGCGTCTTGATGCCGTCGATGACGGTGATACCGCTGGCGGAGGTCAAAGATGACGGGTACTCAAGTCCAAGGTTGTCTCCGCTCAGCTTAATGATCTCGCTCAAAAAGAAGCAGTAGGCAAAATAGGCGACGAGAGCCTCGAGGCAGCAACGAGCCGGTTGTTTTTGGGCAAGACCGATGGGCAGCGCTACGGCAAAAAGGAGCGGGAGGCGTTTAAAGACCGTCCACGAGCCGCGCTGGATGATAGCCCAGAAAACGTACCAAGGGGTTCCGTATACGGCGAGATCGCCGACGATGTCCGCAGTCGTTGCGAGAGCGGAGACGCCGACCATGAGGCCTGATATAGAAAACAGCATGGCGGGCGCGAACATTGCCCCGCCAAAGCGTTGGATTTTTTGCAGCATGTTCTGCCTTCCGAATATCGAGGCGCGTTGCGCGTGGGGAAACGTTTAAACAATGGATTCATTGTAGAGGACCAGACGATTGTCGTACCGGCAGTTTTGAGCGAAACCGATTTGGGCATGACAGAAACCGTCAACGGTTAAATCCTGTCGCTTTACCGATATTCGGTTTAAACAACTTTAAGAAATGCTATCGTGCCTAGCCGGAAATGAATAATGTAGAGGTGAAACAATGCCAAAAGCGATATACGAAGGAATCTACCGAGAAATACGCTCGCGCATCATTAATGGGACCTATGCGTTTCAGGAGATGCTGCCAACCGAAGCCGAGCTGACCGCGGAGTTCGGATGCACTCGCAATACCGTCCGTCGCGCCTTGGGTATGCTGGCCGACGGGATGTTTGTGCAGCCCATACACGGCAAGGGCGTGCGCGTTATTTGGCTTAAGGGCGAAACCGACATGTTGGGCGCACTCGAAGAGGTTGAGTCGTTTGGCGAGTTTGCAAAGCGCAACAATGCCGTTGCATCGACGGACGTTAAGTCTTTCGAACATCTGGTTTGCACCGAGCAACTCTCTCGTCACCTGGGCTTTAAGGTGGGCGAGGAGTTGATTCGCGTAGTGCGTGTCCGAAGCCTCAACGGCAACGCGCGCCAAGTGGACCATGGCTATTTTTTGGCGTCGATCGCCAAGGGCCTGACTCCCGAGATCGCGGCAGATTCTATTTACGGCTATCTGGAGCACAAGCGCGGTGTCAAAGTGATGGCGAGCCGTCGTACGGTGAGTGTCGAGCTCGCCAACGATGAGGACTGTAGCTATCTTGACCTCGGCAAATACAACTGCGTTGCCGTCATGGAGAGTCAGTCGTACACCTCGGATGGCATCTTGTTTGAGGTGACGCACACTCGCACACACCCCGAGATCTTCCATTACCGCGTCAATTCCAAGCGATAGCCGGCTAGCTCGCAGCCTGACGAGACTCATGGCCTCAAAGAGAAAACGCCCGGTCAAACCGACGGTACATCGGCTTGACCGGGCGTTTTCTCTGCATTCGATAACTAATAATTGTTTATACAAAACTTGTCAAGTATCAAGTTGAAATTACCGTTCACCGAAGTTTTTCTACCGCTCTAGTAATACTTGTTCAAACAACTAGCCAAATAGCGTATCGTTCAAATCAGCAAAAGGGGCAAAGTCCCCGAGCCAATCTCCGAAGGCGGCGGCAAAGGGTGCCGCCACGGTGTGAAAGGGTGGATTGTAATGAAGAACGAAATGAGCAGAAGGCAGTTCCTGGGCTTTGCTGGTTCCGCGGCTGCGGTTCTTGGTCTGGGTCTCGTGGGCTGCGGTGGTTCTGCCGGCTCCGGCTCCTCTGCTTCTGGTGACGCTGCCGAGGTCTACTTCCTCCAATTCAAGCCCGAGGTCGACAAGGAGTGGAAGGAGATCGCCAAGGCCTATAAGAAGGAGAAGGGCGTCGAGGTCAAGATCGTGACCGCTGCCTCCAACACCTACGAGGAGAAGCTCAAGTCCGAGATGTCCAAGAGCTCCGCTCCGACCCTGTTCCAGGTCAACGGCCCCACCGGCCTTAAGAACTGGAAGGATTACTGCGCCGACCTGTCCGATACCAAGCTCCGCGGTGAGCTCATTGACGACTCCCTGGCTCTGCAGTCCGATGGCAAGGATCTGGGTATCGACTGGGTCCAGGAGAGCTACGGCATCATCT
The DNA here is from genome assembly GCF_964237925.1 of Collinsella aerofaciens ATCC 25986. Taxonomy (GTDB): domain Bacteria; phylum Actinomycetota; class Coriobacteriia; order Coriobacteriales; family Coriobacteriaceae; genus Collinsella; species Collinsella aerofaciens_BJ. The sequence continues at coordinate 6,870 of NZ_CAXSKI010000013.1, forward strand.
ACAACAAGCAGCTGCTCGAGAAGGCTGGCTACAAGGCCGAGGACATCAACTCCTTCGACAAGCTGAAGGCTTGTGCCGACGACATCCAGGCCCGCAAGGACGAGCTTGGCATTGAGGGTGCCTTCACTTCTGCTGGCATGGATGACTCCTCCAGCTGGCGCTACACCACCCACCTCGCCAACCTCCCGCTCTACTACGAGTTCGAGAAGGAGCACAACCAGGAGGACGACGAGATCAAGGGCGAGTATCTCGACAACTTCAAGCAGATTTTCGACCTGTACATCACCGACTCCACCTGCGATCCTTCGCAGCTTGCCTCCAAGACCGGCGACGACGCCACCAACGAGTTCGCAACCGGCAAGGCCGTCTTCTATCAGAACGGCTCCTGGGCCTACTCTGACCTCGTCAAGGCCGGCATGACCGACGATCAGATTGGCATGATGCCCATCTACATCGGTGTCGACGGCGAGGAGAACCAGGGCCTGTGCTCCGGCGGCGAGAACTACTGGTGCGTCAGCTCCCAGGCTTCCGAGGATGCCCAGAAGGCCACCGAGGACTTCATGTATTGGTGCGTCACTTCTGACACCGCCACCAGCATCATCGCTGACAAGATGGGTCTGACTGCCCCGTTCAAGAGCGCCAAGGAAACCACCAATGTCTTCTCGCAGCAGGCCGTCGCCATGGCCAAGGACGGCAAGAAGACCGTCGCTTGGGACTTCGTCTACATCCCCTCTGAGGAGTGGAAGAAGAACCTCAAGCAGGCTCTGATCGCCTATGCTGCCGACAACAGCAAGTGGGACGGCGTCAAGAACGCCTTCGTCGATGGCTGGAAGACCGAGAAGGCTGCTTCCGAGTAAGTAGTTGCTGCCCAAGCTATCTGATTAGCGACAGGGGGCGGGCAGACGTTGGTTTGCCCGCCCCCTGCATATTGAAAGGACCCTTCTATGGGCAAAGCACTCAAGCGCTGGTGGCCGCTCTTTATGCTGCCCACGTGCCTGGCGTTTATGATCGGGTTCGTGATCCCCTTTATCCAGGGCTTCTATCTCTCGTTCTGCCAGTTTATTACCATCAACAATACGCACTTTGTCGGTATCGAGAACTACGTGCGCGCACTGTCCGATCCGCAGTTTGCCACGTCGTTCTTCTTTACCGTGGCGTTTGCCTTCCTGTCGACGGTGCTCATCAACGTGATCGCCCTCGCCATTGCGCAGGCGCTCACCCGCAAAGCGCTCAAGGGCACCAATATCTTCCGTACGATCTTCTTTATGCCTAATCTGATCGGCGGCATCGTGCTGGGCTACATCTGGCAGATTCTGATCAACTGCCTACTCTCCAACGTGGGCGCCCAGCTCATTGCCCTTAACTCTGCTGCTGGCTTCTGGGGCCTTATCATCCTGACCCTGTGGCAGCAGGTCGGCTACATGATGATCATCTACATCGCTGGTCTGCAGTCCATTCCGTCCGACTACATCGAGGCCGCCAAGGTCGACGGCGCTACGGCATGGCAGACGTTTTGGAAGGTTAAGATCCCTAACCTGATGCCGACCATCACCATCTGCCTGTTCCTGTCCATCACCAACGGCTTTAAGCTGTTCGACCAGAACCTCGCCCTTACCGGCGGCGCCCCCGCGCACTCCACCGAGATGCTCGCCCTGAACATCTACAACACGTTCTATTCGCGTGCCGGTATCGCATGGCAGGGCATTGGTCAGGCCAAGGCGGTTATCTTCTGCATCCTGGTCGTGGCCATCTCCATGATCCAGCTTAAGGCCACGAGGTCCAAGGAGGTGCAGCAGTAATGAAACGCGATAAGGTTATCAACCGCGCGCTCTCGATTTTCTTTACGATCCTGTCGCTCGCGTGGATCTACCCCGTGTTCATGATTGCGCTTAATTCTTTTAAGAAAGCGACTGCAATCAGCACCACCACGGCATTCGATCTGCTCACGCCCGAGACGTTCAACGGCCTCGCAAACTACATGCACGCCCTTAACGAGCAGGGCTTTGCCTCGGCATTTATGTACTCGCTCATCATCACGGTCACGTCGGTCGTGCTGATCTTGGTGTGCTGCTCCATGTGCGCTTGGTACGTGGTTCGTGTCAACAACAAGATCTCGAACTTCTTCTATTACCTGTTCGTGTTCTCGATGGTCGTGCCCTTCCAGATGCTCATGTTCACGCTGTCCAATTTGGCGGACCGCATCGGCTTCAACACGCCGTTCAACATCTGCTTTATCTACCTCGGCTTTGGCGCGGGCCTGGCGGTCTTTATGTTCGCCGGTTTTGTAAAGAACATCCCGCTCGAGATCGAGGAGGCGGCCATGATTGATGGCTGCAACCCGGTCCAGGTGTTCTTTAAGATCGTCCTTCCCATCATGAAGCCCACCTATCTTTCGGTCGGCATCCTCGAGACCATGTGGGTCTGGAACGACTATCTGCTGCCCTACCTTACGCTCGACTCCACCAAGTACAAGACCATTCCTATCTTGATCCAGTACTTCCGCGGCGGCTACGGCCACGTCGAGCTCGGCCCCATGATGGCCTGCATCATGATGGTCGTTATCCCCATCGTTATCATGTACATCCTCTGTCAGAAGTACATCATCGACGGCGTGGTGGCAGGTGCCGTCAAGGGCTGATGCCGTAACTGTTTTGCAAGTTTCTGCGGCGCCCCTCAGCGCGGCGCCGCATATCGAAAGGTAAAGACATGGCCGAGATCGTTCTCAAACATGTTCAGAAGGTGTATCCCAACAACGAGTCCAAAAAGAAGGGCTTCTTTGGCAAAAAGAAGAAGACCGAGGAGAAGAAGCACAACCTCAAGGTTACCGAGGACGGCGTGCTCGCGGTGGAGGACTTTAACCTCACCGTTCACGACCAAGAGTTCATCGTCCTCGTTGGCCCCTCTGGCTGCGGTAAGTCCACGACGATGCGCATGGTCGCCGGCCTGGAGGACATTACCTCGGGCGACGTGCTCATCGACGGCAAGCGCGTCAACGACGTCGCTCCCAAGGACCGCGACATCGCCATGGTGTTCCAGAGCTATGCTCTGTACCCCAACATGACGGTGTACGAGAACATGGCGTTTACGCTTGAGCTCAAGAAGGTCCCCAAGGACGAGATTGACCGCAAGGTTCGCTCCGCTGCCGAGATCTTGGGTATCACCGAGTACCTCGACCGTAAGCCCAAGGCGCTCTCCGGCGGTCAGCGTCAGCGCGTCGCCATCGGCCGCGCCATCGTGCGTGACCCCAAGGTCTTCCTGATGGACGAGCCGCTGTCCAACCTGGACGCCAAGCTGCGTAACCAGATGCGTGCCGAGCTCATCAAGCTGCGCCACGAGATCAAGGGCACGTTCATCTACGTCACCCACGACCAGACCGAAGCCATGACCCTCGGCGATCGCATCGTGGTCATGAAGGACGGCGTCGTCCAGCAGATCGCCACGCCGCAGGAGGTTTTCAGCCATCCCGCGAACATCTTCGTCGCCGGTTTTATCGGCGTGCCGCAGATGAACTTCTTCGATGCCCAACTGGTGCGCTCGGGCGACGGCTTTACCGTCAAGACCGAGGATATGAACGTGGCGCTCGCTCCCGAGACCTGCGCTCAGCTTGCCCTCAACTGGGACGACGGCGACGTGAAGGAGATCACGGCCGGCGTGCGCCCCGAGCAGATTCTGCTTGCCGACAAGGGCGAGGAGGGTGCGCTCCAGGGCACCGTCGAGGTGACCGAGCTCATGGGTTCGACCGAGCATGTCCACGTGACCGCTCCCGATGGCCAGTTCGTCCTGATCATTCCCGTTGTCGACCTTGAGGCCAAGGGCGCGCTCAAGGCGGGCGACCCCATCTGGTTCAAGTTCGAGAAGAACGCGACCCACCTCTTCGATAAGGTCTCTGGCAAGAACCTTATCTAGGCCTGGTGCATCCGGGCCCTCCCTTTGGGCGACTGCGGTATTGCCATCCTTTTGCCGCGGTCACATATAAGGCTCCCCTCCCGTCCACTGGGCGAGAGGGGAGCCTTTCTTTGTGCTGGGATTGTCTGACCGGTCGTTTGTCTCGATCTGTAACGGGTAGGGCCGATTTCGGACGTTAGATGTTACAGATTGAGATAAACCCAAGGGGAGGGGCCGGTATGTCTCAATCTGTAACAGCTGGGGCCGTTTTTACCGAGTAGCTGTTACAGATCGAGATTCTTCGGTCGAGTCGGGTCACAGGATAACGTGCGGGCACAAAAAACGGAGCCGTGTTGCCACGACTCCGTTTCTCAAGAGGATGGGTAAGGGAAGTGAAATTAGTTCAGGTGCCAGATCTCGTCGTTGTACTGGGAGATGGTGCGGTCGGACGAGAAGGTGCCGGCGTTGGCGATATTGATGAGCGCCTTGCGCATCCAGGCGTCCTGGTCCTCGTAGTCGGCCAGCACGCGCTCCTTGGTCTGGATGTACTCCTCAATGTCGAGCAGGGCCATAAACCAGTCCTTGCCCTTAATGTCATCGTGCAGGCGCTGCAGGCGCTCGGCATTGCCGGTCGCCATAAAGGCCGGGTTGGTGATGAAGTCCACCAGCAGTTTAATGCCGGGCTTGCGGTAGAGCACACCGGCGTCATAGGTGCCGTCGGCATAGAGCTGCTCGACCTGTTTGGACGAGGCGCCAAAGGTGTAGATGTTCTCGTCGCCCACGAGCTCGGCAATCTCCACGTTGGCACCGTCGAGCGTGCACAGGGTTAGGGCGCCGTTGAGCATGAACTTCATGTTGGAGGTGCCGCTCGCCTCCTTGGAGGCCAGGCTGATCTGCTCGGAGATGTCAGCGGCGGGGATCACGCGCTCGGCGGCGGTGACGTTGTAGTTCTCGATCATGACAACCTGCAGGTAGGGAGCCACGTCGGGGTCGTTTGCAATCCACTGCGACAGCGTCAAGATCAGATGGATGATGTCCTGCGCGATAGTGTAGGCAGGCGCCGCCTTGCCGCCAAAGATGATGGTGACGGGGTGCTTAGGTCTGTTGCCGTTCTTGATATCGAGGTACTTCCAGATGATGTAGAGCGCGAGCATCTGCTGGCGCTTGTACTCGTGGATGCGCTTGACCTGGACGTCGATGATGGCGTTGGAGGGAATGGTCACGCCCTGCTCGAGCGCCATGAACTGGCGCATGATGGCCTTGGCCTCGACCTTGGTGGCGGCCAGGCGCTCAAGAACGTCCTTGTCGTCGGCGAACTTGGCGAGTTTGCTCAGATCGCCGGTGCTGCGCCAGTCGGTGCCGATCACATCGTCGAGCAGGCTGGCGAGCGCGGGGTTGGCCCCATGGATCCAGCGGCGGAAGGTGATGCCGTTGGTCTTGTTGGAGAACTTCTCGGGATAGATTTCGTAGAACGGATGAAGCTCGGTGTCCTCCAGGATCTTGGTGTGGAGGGCGGCTACGCCGTTGATGGAGAAGCCAAAGTGGATGTCCATGTGGGCCATGTGGACGGTATCGTGTTTGTCGATGATGTCGACGCGCGGGTCATCGTGCTCGGCCTTCGCGATCTCATCGAGCTTGACGATAATGTCGGCGATGGCAGGGGAGACCTTCTGTAGGCTGGCGAGCGGCCACTTCTCGAGCGCCTCGGCAAGAATCGTGTGGTTAGTGTAGGCGACCATGGAGCGTACGATGGTCACGGCCTCGTCAAACTCGATGCCATGCTCGGTGGTGAGCAAGCGAATGAGCTCGGGAATGACCATGGTGGGGTGCGTGTCGTTGATCTGGACAACGGCGTAATCGGCCAGATCGTGCAGGTTGCTGCCGCGCTCGACGGCCTCGTCGATCAGGAGCTGGGCGGCGTTGCTCACCATGAAGTACTCCTGATAGATGCGAAGTAGGCGGCCCTGCTCGTCGGAATCGTCGGGGTAGAGGAACAAGGTGAGGTTCTTGGCGATCTCGGTCTTGTCGAAGTCGATGGAACTGCCGGGGACCAGGCCGTCGTCGACGCTCGCCAGGTCGAACAGGCGCAGGCGGTTCTTGGTGGACTGGCCGTAACCGGGCACATCGATGTTGACGAGCTTGGAGGTAACGGCAAAATCGCCGAACTCGACGGTGTAGGAGTGGTCATCGTCGACTAGGATGTCCTGCTCACCGAGCCACTCGTCGGGGACGGCCTTCTGCTGGTTGTCGACAAAGCGCTGACGGAACAGACCGTAGTGATAGTTGAGGCCCACGCCATCGCCGGTCAAGCCCAGCGTGGCGATGGAATCCAGGAAGCATGCGGCCAAGCGGCCCAGGCCGCCGTTGCCGAGTGACGGCTCGACCTCGAATTCCTCGATCTTGTTGAGGTCGTGACCTGCGGCGGTGAGCTGGTCCTTAACCTCGTCGTAGATGCCGAGGTCGATCATGTTGTTGATGAGCAGCTTGCCGATCAAAAATTCGGCGGAAATGTAATAGAGCTTTTTCTTGCCGTTGTTGAGCGGGCAGGCGGCGGAGCGCTCCTGCACGAGTTTGACCAGCAGCTTGTAAATGCGACGGTCGTCGAGCTGCTCGAGCGAGGTGCCAAAAGACTGCTCGGCGAGTTCCATGAGGTTAATTTGGGGCATGTTTTCTCCTGTGATGGGTTGTTTCATGTCTGCAATTCATAAGAAGCCCGCGCGAGGGGATTGGGGTGGCCTCACGCGGGAAAAGCAAGCGCGTCCGCACGGTGGGGAGGGGTCGGGCGCGGTAGCTCCTATTGAGGAAGCTCGATTTCGGCTTCCGACGGGATGCGGAAGTAGGTCTCGGTCCAGTCGGTGAGTTTGTGCTCGAGCTCGCGGGTGATGGCGCCGTCGAGCATGCGCCAGGTCCAGTTGCCGCCCAGCGTGGCAGGGGTGTTGATGCGCGCCTCGTTGCCCAAGTTGAGCAGGTCCTGCATGGTGTAGATGCACGTGTCGCTCACGCTGGCGGCGATGGTGCGATTGAGTGCATCTGCCATGGGTTCGCCGGCCTGCTGATGGGTGTACAGGGCTGCCTGCTCGCGCTGACGCGGGGTGGCCGTTCCCTCAAACCAACCGCGCGCCGTCTCGTTGTCGTGGGTGCCCACATAGGCGACGGTGTTGGCGATGTAGTTATGCGGCAGGTAGTACGAGTTGGTGCCCTCAAAGGCAAACTGCAGGATCTTCATGCCGGGGAAGCCCGAGTTGTCGCGCATGTCGATGACGCCGGGGGTGAGGAAGCCCAGGTCCTCGGCGATGATGGGCAGCGTGCCGAGCTTTTCCTCGAGCGTCTTGAAGAACTTGAGGCCGGGACCCTGCGTCCACGAACCGTAGGACGAATCGGGCGAGGAGAACGGCACCTCCCAATAGGCCTCGAAGCCGCGGAAGTGATCCAGGCGGATGACGTCGTACATGTCGAGGGCGGCGCGAATGCGGCCCTCCCACCAGGAGAAGCCGTCGGACTCCATGGCGTCCCAGTCGTAGATGGGGTTGCCCCAGTACTGGCCGGTGGCCGAGAACTGGTCGGGCGGCGTGCCGGCGACGCTCACGGGATTGCCGGCGGCGTCGATCTTAAAGAGCTCAGGCGTCGCCCACATCTCGACGGAGTCACGCGAGACATAGATGGGCAGGTCGCCGATGATGAGAATGTCGCGCTCGTTGGCATAGGCCTTGAGGCGGCTCCATTGGCGGTCGAAGAAATACTGCGTCATCTGGTGGTAGAGCATGCGCGCGGGATGGGCGGCGCAGACCTTGGCAGATGCTTCGCCGCGGGTGCGCAGTTCTGCGGGCCACTCCCAAAACGCCTTGAGTCCGCACTCCTCTTTGACGGTCATGAACTCGCAGTAGGGGATGAGCCAGTCCTCGTTGGCCTGGATAAAGTCATCGAAATCGGCCGGCTTGTCGGCAGCAAAGCGCTCGGCGGCGCGGTCGAGAATCTGACGGCGGCCGCCAAAGATAGCACCGTAGTCAACATTGCTGGGGTCGGATCCCAGGTACACGCCATCGATATCGCGCTGCTCCAGATACCCTGTCTCGATAAGCTCGGCAAAGTCGATAAAGTTGGGGTTGCCTGCGCGGGCCGAGAACGACTGATAGGGCGAATCGCCATAGCTGGTCGTCGTAAGGGGCAGAATCTGCCAGTAATGTTGTTTGCACGAGGCGAGAAAATCGACGAAGTCGTAGGCATTCCAGCCAAAGCCGCCGATTCCGTATGGTCCGGGCAGAGATGAGACGGGCATGAGGACGCCGCTTGCACGCTCCATGAATGCGCTCACCAACCTTCTTGTTGTGGGGTCGGCCTGCCGATGGGTGTGCAGTCCGCCTCCGATGTTCTGATTCGATACGCCTATTGTAAAACATGTTGTTTAAACATGTACAGGCAAGATAAAAAAGTTGGTCGATTTTCGGCGAATGGTTACATGCCATGAAAAAAGCCCCGACCTCACAACGTGAGATCGGGGCAAGAGCGGTATGTAGGTTTTTGCTACTCGGCGTCGGCGAAGCCGTTGGGGTTGTGGCTCTGCCAGTTCCAGCTATCGCGGCACATGTCCGCGATGTCGTACTGGGCCTTCCAGCCCATCATGCGCTCGGCCTTGGAGGCATCGCACCAGTTGGCAGCGATGTCGCCGGCGCGGCGCTCGCGGATCACATAGGGCAGCTCCTTGCCACAAGCCTTGGAGAAGGCGGCAACGACCTCGAGTACCGAGGTGCCGGTGCCGGTGCCCAGGTTAAAGATCTCGACGCCGGTCTTGCCGTTCATCCAGTTGAGGGCGGCCACGTGACCAGATGCCAGATCGCACACGTGGATGTAATCGCGCACGCCGGTGCCGTCGGGGGTGGGGTAGTCGTTGCCAAAGACCTGAACGGCCTCGAGCTTGCCCACGGCGACCTGGGCGACATAGGGCACCAGGTTGTTGGGGATGCCCTTGGGATCCTCGCCGATCAGGCCCGACGGATGGGCGCCGATGGGATTGAAATAACGGAGTAGCACGACGTCCCACTCGGGGTCGGCGGTGTGGACGTCCATAAGGATCTGCTCGATCATCCACTTGGTCCAACCATAGGGGTTGGTCGCGGGCTTCTTAGGATCCTCCTCGGTGACGGGCGGGTTGTCCGGGTCGCCGTAGACGGTCGAGGAGCTCGAGAAGATGATGGACTTGCAGCCATGGTTGCGCATGACGTCGATGAGCACCAGGGTGTTCTCGATGTTGTTGTGGTAGTACTCGACGGGCTTGCTCACCGACTCGCCGACGGCCTTAAAGCCGGCAAAGTGGATGACGCGGTCGATCTGATGGGTATCGAAGATCTTGTTCATCGCATCGCGGTCGAGCACGTTGGCCTCGTAGAAGGTGAGGTTCTTGGCGGCTTCGTCGCCCACGATGGTCTTGACGCGGTCGACGGCGACGGCGCTGGAGTTGGAGAGATCATCGACGATGACGACCTGGTAGCCACCCTCGAGCAGCTGAACGACGGTGTGCGAGCCGATAAAGCCGGCGCCACCGGTAACGAGGACACAGGTGTCTTTGGGGTCGAGTGCTTTGGACATGTAGTCTCCTATCGAATCAAGAACACTTCTTCAGGGGAGTATAGCGCAGGCAGGGACGCCCAAATCGTGCGCTGTAGGAAAAGCAGAGGATTGTGCTAACGTACTCATAGAAGAGCTTGCGTACGCATAACCTGATCTTTGGCATTTGCTTACGAGCCGCTGACCTTGTAGTTTCCTGCCGTTCGTGGAAATCGTTGGGACGCGCCATATGTACGCTAATATGTATGAGTTGAGCGACATATAAATAAACATGTAACGGAGTACATATGTCACCAAACAGCGATTCCATCCTTTCCCAGGAGCTCTCGCGCCGCACTGCCCTCAAGGCCCTGTTCGGCGCCGCTTCTGCGGCAGTTCTTTTTGGCCTGCCCGCTCGCGCCCATGCGGCGGAGGCTTCCAAAGAAACAACCGATAAACTGAATGCCGCCCAGGCCCAGCTCGACGAGGTTCAGGCCCAGCTCGACAGCATCGCAAATGAGTATGCGGCGCTGGCCAACAAGAATGCCCAGACCCTCAACGACATCGAGAATGTCCAGGGCAAGATTGACGACACGCAGGCCCAGATCGATGAAAAGAAGGCCGAGCTCAAGAAGAAGCGCAACGACCTTTCCGATCGCGTGGCCGCCAGCTACAAGTCCGGCGGCACGAACATTCTGTCGCTGCTGCTGGCCTCTGGCTCGTTTGAGGAACTCGTCGCCAACGCGCATTACGTTGAGAAGATCAACAAGAGCGACCGCGACGCCATCGAGGACATTCAGACCATCCAGGAAGAGCTCGATGCGCAAAAGACCGAGCTTGAGTCGCAGAAAGCTGACTTAGAGAAGCTCAAGGACCAGCAGACTGCTCAGATGCAGGATATGCAGGCCAAGCAGCAAGAAGTCCAGACTGTGCTGAACGGTCTTTCCGACGACGTCAAGGAGCTCATGGCTCAGCGCGATTCCGAGATCCTCGCTGCCGCCCAGGCCGAGGAGGCTGCTAGGAAGGCTGCCGCTGCCGCGGCTGCCGCGAACAAGAACAATTCCTACTCGGGTGGTTCGAGCTCGGGTGGCGGATCGTATGCGCCCGGAACTCCGCAGCAGAATGCCGGCTCGGGCAAGCAGCAGGCTGTCGTCAACGCGTGCTACTCCACGCCTTCGCCGGGTCAGAACTGGTGCGCGGCGTGGGTCACCAATGTCTTCCGTAACGCCGGCGTTGGCTACTTTGGCGGCAATGCGTGCGACATGTTTAACGCCTGGTGCTATAGCTCCGACCGCTCGGCGCTGCAGGTGGGCATGATCGTGGCCGACTCATCGCATAGCGGCACCGGCATGCCGGGTCTGATCTATGGCCACGTGGGCATCTATGTTGGCGGCGGCATCGTCATGAGCAATGAGGGCGCCATTACGTCTAAGTCGCTTGATTCGTTTATTAGCTTCTATGGCACTGGCTCTGGCGTGCGTTGGGGCTGGCTCGGCGGTATTGCGCTGTCGTAAAGCCGACGGGGCCGCGTGCCCGCCCGCATTATATTTGATTGCCTGCTCGGGCAGTCCTGCGCAAGACGAAGGCCACATTAAGTGGCCTTCTTTGCGTGCGGAACTCGCGATCAATCAAATATAATGCGGGCGGGCACGCGGCCCTCTCGGGTTCGGGGCGCGACACACCGGACTGGGTTATCTGAATGAATATGGTGAAGGCCCCTTTCGGGGCCTTCTTTTTATAAAAATTCGCCTACTCGGTGGACTTCGGGTTCTAGGTCTACGTCGAACTGCTCTTTGACTTTGGCTTGGATGTCGCGGATGAGTTCGTCGACGTCGGCGGCGGTGGCGTGGTCGGCGTTGACGATGAAGCCACAGTGCTTCTCGCTCACCTGCGCGCCGCCAACGGCGTGTCCTCGCAGGCCGGCATCCATGATGAGCTTGCCGGCAAAGTAGCCCTCGGGGCGCTTGAAGGTGGAGCCGGCGCTCGGCATGTCGAGCGGCTGCTTGTCCTCACGGCGCTGGCGGTAGTCGTCCATGTCGGCCTTGATCATCGCGGCGTTGCCCGGAGCGAGATTGAAGGTGGCCGAAAGCACGATGAAGCCGTCGTCGGCAATGCGGCTCTTGCGATAGCCCAGGTTGAGCTCATCGACATCGAACTCAATGATATTGCCGCTGCCGCGGGTGCCGTCGTCGAGCTGGCGAGCGGGTTTGTAGACGCGCACGGACTCCAGCACATCGGCCATGCAGGCGCCGTAAGCTCCGGCGTTCATGTAGCAGGCGCCGCCGACCGATCCGGGGATGCCCGAGATGGGCTCCATGCCGGTGAGGCAGGCTTCGGCGGCAGCCGCGGCGACATCGGAAAGCAAGGCGCCAGCTGCCGCCGTGACGCGCATGCCATCGACGGTGATGTCGGAGAGACCTTTGCCCAGCGCCACGACGACGCCACGGATGCCCTTGTCGCCAACGAGCAAGTCGGAGCCGTTGCCTACGATGGTGAGCGGTAGATCGCAGCGATAACAGGTATCGAGCGTGGCGACGAGGCCCTGCTCGGTGTCGGGCGTGACAAAGACATCGGCCGGGCCGCCGATCTTAAACGTGGTGTGCTCGCGCATGGGCTCGCTCATGAGTACGTTGTCCTCGCCGGCAACGCCGGCGAGCGCGCAAAGCAGGTCCTCGTTAAAAAAGTCGTTCTCGTGCATACGAATATCCGCCTTTTGGTGGTTGTTGTCATCAATCGATTGCAATATACCCCACCTGGACGGATTTGGTGCGCTGACGGCGATAAAACAGCCGTCCACCGGATTGGTAAAGTGTTTATCACCGAGGTAGATGGGCAGTCGCTATACTTTCAAGAGATTGCGCGTAAACCCGGAAGGAGCGAGATGGCCAACAAAGTCACCCTCAAGCAGATCGCCCAGGAGGTGGGGCTTTCCCCTTCGTCGGTCTCGCTTGTTCTCAATAATCGGCCCTGTCGCATCTCGGAAGAAAACCGCAAGCTCATCAAGGAGGTTGCGGCGCGCAACCACTATGTTCCTAACCAGATCGCGCGCAGCCTGGTCATGCGCGAGTCGCGCACACTGGGCCTTATCGTTCCCAATATCGAGAGTCGCTTTTTTGCCTCGCTTGCCGGCAGCTTGGAAAAGCGCTGCCGCGAGGACGGTTACGCGCTCTTTATTACCAGCTCGGGCGGAAGCGCCGATGACGATTTGGAACTGCTGCGCCAGCTGGTGACGCGCGGCGTCGACGGCGTCTTTCTGGTAGTGGGTGACGAGTTCTCCGACGATCGCGCCCTGCGCGAGGAAGTGAGCCATCTGCCCATTCCTGCCGTGATGGTCGACCGCGCCATTGAGGGCCTCGAGTGCGACAAGGTGATGTTCGACCACGAGATGGGCGGCTACATGGCCACCCGCTATCTGATCGAGCAAGGCCACCGTCGCATTGCCTGCTTGGTTAACGCGCGTCGCTCCAATACGGGCCGCAAGCGACTTGCTGGCTATGAGCGCGCACTGCGCGAGGTGGGACTGCCCATCGACGCGCGCCTGGAGTTTGAGAGCGAGTACTACATTCCGAGCGCCTACGAGGCCTCGGAGGCGGTGCTCGCAACCGACGCCACCGCCGTGTTCGCAAGCTCGGACAACATTGCCCTCGGTTTGCTCAAGCGCTTGCACGAGATGGGGAAGAGCATCCCGGGCGATATCTCGGTCGTAAGCTATGACAACTCGGCGGCCGACGTTCTCTTTGAGCCGGCGCTGACCGCGATTGAGCAGGACCCTGGTGTCCTCGCGGAGCATGCTTTTGGCTGCATGTCCAAGCGTCTTGCCGGTAGGGGCGGTAGACGTGCCGAAGAGGTCGTTCTGGAGCCGGCGCTTATCGTGAAGGGCAGTGTGCTTGACCTTACCGAATATAGTTAAGCGCACTTGTTTGTTTGCATAGATTGCATGCGGAGTGTCCGCTATTTGCCGGCAGGCACCCCGGCCCTCGTCCGTTAACTCTTCCGCTGGGCGAGCCATAGACGCCGCGCACCGATAGGGTAAGGCAGCGGCTTGAAATTGGTGCTATATTCAGCTTGAGTTGTTTAATGCTAGTACGGGAGGCTGATATGGGGCTGTTCAAGAAGAAAAACCCGCAGGATGCCTTTGATCCCGATGTGTTTACCATCACGGATACGATTTTGGACCCACCGCGGTTTACGTTTTTGCCGGCTATCTACCAGGATGCCACGCGCCGCAAGTGGGCCGTGCATCAGCGCGGCGGCGAGCCGAAGATTTTTGACTATGCGGATGTGCTGCAGTGCGAGATTGCCGAGACCGGAAATCCCGAGGATGTGCCGGAGCTCAGCAAACGCGAACTGGCTCAGCAGATTTTGATTAATCCAGCTCAGGCTACCAAAAACAACGCTGCCAAGCGTAATATGTGCCTTGGTATGGGTGTCATCGTTGTCGTGCAAACCGGCAAGGATGAGATTTCGAAGCTTGAGATTCCGGTGACCGCGGGCGAAGTCAAGCGAGACTCCGGCCTATATCGGTCGTATCGGAACGTTGCGGAGCAGATCAAAGAAGCCTTCGACGCCATGGGGCGTCCGGAGCAATGATTCCTGCAGCATCAAGCGGTTGAGGAGTCTTGCCCATGTCGAGTGAACCATATGCGATTCCGCCCAAAGATCGCGCCTTTGAGGGCATTCTTTGGTATATCAAACATTATGACCTGCAGAGTGGCGACCGGCTGCCCGCCGAGCGTGTGCTCTGTGAAGAGCTGGGCGTGTCGCGCACGGCGTTGCGTGCTGCGATCACGCGCCTTATTTCGTGCGGAACTTTGGAAAGCCGCCGCGGTTCGGGCACCTATGTGTGTCCTCCCAAACCGCTGAACATCTTTCAGGAAACATGGAACTATACGCAGGCGGTGGAGAGGGTTGGCTCAAAGTCGACCGCACGCCTGGTTTGGTCCAAGGTCGTGTATGCCGATATCGATCTTGCCCAAAAAGCCCAGATTGACCTGGGCATGCCGCTCTTCTGCATTCGACGTGTGCGCGTGGTTAATGGTTCCCCGGCGTCGATTGAGACGGCCCACGTCAATCTGTCTATGTGCCCCTCGCTTCCCGATCACGATTTTGAGCAGGAAAGCCTCTACGACGTTTTGCTCAAAGAAGGGAATGTCCATGTGACGCACGGCAAGGAGCATATTTCCATCAGCCGTCTGAACGCCGACGAGGCCAAGTTGCTGGGTGCTCAGGAGGGCACGCCGGTGTTTTACAAGGCTTCGCACGAGCGTGACGAGAACGATGGCTTTGTCGAGTATTGCAAGTCCGTGATTCTGCCGACCAAGTATCGTTTTGCCGATAACGGCGAGGCAGACGGCGTTGCGACGAAGGTAGGTGTCGAATGGCTGATGCAGTAGAAGACTTGCCGGTTTACAAACAAATTCGCCGCTGCATTGCGGAGCGAATCGAGCGCGGCGACTACCCGACGGGCTCGATGATTCCGTCCGAAAACGAGCTGGCCGAGGAGTTTGGCACGACGCGCCTGACAATCCGAAGTGCCATGGACGAGCTGGTCAAAAGTGGCCAGATTCGTCGCGTGCAGGGCAAGGGCGCCTTTGTGGGACACAAGTGGTTTGACGAGCACGAACGCAAGGGCGGCTTCCGTCAGTCGGTTCTGGCGTCGGGCGCGACGCCGTCGGTGCGCATTCTGGCGCGCTCCAAACGCTACGCCGGCCCGTATTACGCCGACCTGTTTGGCATCGCCGAGGACGATCTGCTTTACTCGGTGCGCCGTCTCAACTGCATTGATGGGGAGCCCGTGTCGATTGAGATGACGCTGATTCCGTGTCTGCTGTTTCCGGGCATCGAAGACGTGGACATTTCGGTCTTCAGCCTGTTCGAGACCTACGACATGTTGGGGCGCAAACCGGACAAGTCGATTGAGAAACTCGATATTGAAGCGCTGGGCGCACGCGATGCGAGTTTGCTCAATCTTGAGCCGGGCGACCTGGCGCTCGTACTGGAATGCATGACCTATGACTCGAGTGGGCAGGCGATCGAGCATGCCAAGTCTTTTAACCGCGGTGATGCCGGCGGATATACCTACAACTATTAGCGTCTAGAGCATCCTCGTGCACGGCGGGGTGCTCATTTTTTTACGGACATGTGTCGCATGACCGATGAACGGCAAAAACTGACCGTCTACCGAGAGGGGAGGATGAAATCAAAAAATCGGTATTAAAAACGGCTAACCTGTAATCGTTCACTGGTATTAAGAACCTTTGAATTGTTGAGCTTGGGGCCAAGATGTCCACAAGGTTAAGCGGCGAGACGGGGCGGCAAGCCTGTCCATTCCGTGCGACAATTCAAACTGCTCGTGAAAGGAGCGGGAATGAAGGAGACCGAGAAGATCGAGATCATGCACTTCGACCAGGAGGGCTACCTCGAGGACGGCAGGAACGTCTACGAGGCCGGCAAGAAGATGACCGCCCTGGCCGACCGCGTGCACGAGGAGGGCTACGACGCCGTCTTCCTGATGGGCGTCGGCGGCACCTGGGACGAGTTCATGCAGCTCGAGTACCTCATGAACAAGTTCGGCGACCGCGACCTCGAGGTCTACCTGATCCACGCCGCCGAGTGGAACGTCATGGGCCACAAGCGCATGACCGACAGGTCCGTCGTGCTGACCGCCTCCGAGTCCGGCACCACCCCCGAGGTGCTCGAGGCCGTCGGCAAGATGAGGGAGATGGGCGTGCGCGTCTTCGCCATGACCAACCCCGAGGGCAAGATCGGGCAGGCCGTGGGCGCCGAGAACTGCGTCATGATGGCCTCCGACCACGGCGCCGGCGGCTGCGAGAAGGGCTACTACCTCGCCGACTGCTTCGGCCTGCGCCTGCTCAACCGCCGCGGCTGCTTCCCCAAGTTCGACCTGTTCATCGAGCAGACGAAGGACGTCTGGAAGGACATGCTCGACATCCGCAAGCGCTTCGAGCCGCGCGCCGAGGAGCTCGCCAGGAAGTACGCGCTGGCCGACTACACCATGTTCATCGGCTCGGGGGCCCTCTGGGGCGAGACCATCCTGTACTCCATGTGCCTGCTCGAGGAGATGCAGTGGAAGCGCATCCGCCACATCACCTCGCACGACTTCTTCCACGGCACGCTCGAGCTGCTCGAGCCCGGCGTCCCGGTGTTCCTGTTCATGGGAGAGGACGAGTGCCGCGCCCTCGACGAGCGCGTCCGCGCCTTCCTCACCAGCGGCGTGACCGGCGACGAGGACTACGTCATCATCGACACCGCCGAGTACGCGATCCCGGGCCTGGACGACGACTTCCGCGTCATCGTGTCGCCGTGGATCCTGTCCGTGCTGACCACCGACCGCCTCGCGCGCAACTACGAGCTGGTCACCAAGCACAACCTCAAGTACCGCCGCTACTACCACCAGTTCGACTACTAATTTCATTTGGGGGAAACCGCAATGAGGCAATACATCTTTGCCAGCCACGCGCATTTTGCGACCGGCATCAAAGAGAGCACCGAGCTGCTCTCGGGCGCGCGCGATAACGTCCACGACCTGTCGATGTTTGTCGACGGCCGCACCGACGTCGCCGAGGAGGCCGCCAAGCTCCTGGCGACCTTCGACCCCGCCGACGACGTAATCGTGTGCACCGACCTGTTTGGCGGCAGCGTCAACAACGAGTTCACCAAGATCGTCCAGACGCGCCCCAACACCTACCTGGTTGCCAACATGAATCTGCCGCTGCTGATCCAGCTGCTCTTTTCGGACCAGGAGGCTCCCGCCGATCAGGTTATCCGCGAGATCCTCGCGGCTGACGACACGCGCGTCAAGTTTGTCAACGACCTGCTGACCGATGCGGATGACGAGGAAGAGTTCTAGTCACCGCCTGCTATTAATGGGGCCGGGTTTCCGGCATGAGACCTTTGGGGGTCAATCATGATTCAACTGCTTCGCGTCGACCATCGTCTGCTTCATGGCCAGGTGGCCGTCTCTTGGGTCCAGGGCTTGGGCTCTGACTGCATCTTCTGCGTTGGCGACAAGGTTGCCAACGATCCCGTCTGGAAGACTACGCTCAAGATGGGAAAGCCGGCCAACGTCAAGCTCGTCATCAAGGACATGGAGCACGCCATCGAGGCCATCAACTCCGGTGTTACCGATAAGTACAAGATGATCATCTGCGTCGCCAGCATCGCCGAGGCCAAGCAGCTTGTCGACGGCTGCCCGCAGATCACCTCCATCAACCTGGGCAACACCAAGTCCAAGGACGAGCAGCGTCCCGATGCCCGTAAGATCTCCCGCCAGATCTTTGTGACTGCTGCCGAGGAAGAGGACATTCGCGAGCTCGTCGGCCGCGGTGTCGAGGTCGAGATTCGCGCTCTGGCCGACGACCCCAAGGTCGATGCCCTAAGCGCCCTCTAATTGGGAACCGCGCACGGCGCGCACGGCGCCGCCCCTATTCGTGGGCGTACCGGATAAACGCTTTACCCGTTACCCCCATCTACCGTTCACCGGGAGTACACGCCCGTTGAGCGATTGGTATTAAATAGTTTTCGCATGACTATATAATTGGTATCAAATCATTTGCACCGGTTTAGGTGTTAACAGCACACCGGTACAAGCTGGATCTGTCTGGGCGATTGTCGGCATGGAAAAGGGCGCGCTGACAAGTCGGGAATCGCCGCGCGGATCCAAGAGGGATCAAAGGGAGGAACAATGCTTGTTCAAGCGATCCTCATCGGACTTATCGCTGCCTTCGGTAAGCTCGATTATCAGCTCGGTACGCTCTATGCGTTCCGCCCGATCGTTCTGTGCCCGCTCGTCGGCATAGTCCTCGGGGACCTGCAGTCCGGCCTCGCCATCGGTGCGAGCCTCGAGCTGCTCTTCATGGGTTCTATCTCCATCGGCGCTTACGTGCCGCCCGATGAGTGTATTGGCGGTGTGCTCGCCTGCGCCTTCGCTATTCAGCTGGGGCAGAGCACCGAGGCCGCTATCGCGCTCGCGATGCCCATCGCCACTCTGTGCCTGGCCATCAAGAACGTCGTCAACGCCGGTATGCCCCTTCTGGTCGACCGTGCCGACGTCTTTGCCAGCAAGGGTAACCTCAAGGGTATCTACGCTATGCACTGGATTATCGGTCTCGTGATTGTCGTCCTGGCCTTTATCCTGTGCTCGGTCTCCTTCTATCTGGGTGCCGACGCTGTTCAGGGCCTGCTCGACTTCATCCCGACGTTCGTCCTCGATGGCTTTGGCGTCGCAGCCAACATCCTGCCTGCCATGGGCTTCGCCATGCTCGGCCGTCTGGTGCTTACCAAGCAGCTCGTGCCGTTCTACTTCCTGGGCTTCCTGCTGTGCTCCTATGCCAACGTGCCCGTCCTCGGCGTCGCCCTGATCGCAATCATCATCGGCATCGACAAGTACGACCTGCTGGGCCTTGGTGGCGCCCAGTCCCAGCTTTCTGTGGAAGGGGATGAGGACGATGACTTCTAATTCCGAGAACCAGATTACTCGCTCCGACCTCATTAAGAGCGCCGTGAACACCGGCGCCCTGGGCATGGAATTCTCCTGGACCTACTACAAGCAGATGAACATTGCCTTCTGCCTGATGGTCGCCAACATGCTCAAGAAGATCTATGCCGGCCGTCCCGATGATTACGCCGAGGCCTTGCACCGTCACAGCGCATTCTTCAACATCACCCCGCAGCTCGCTCCCTTCGTGGGTGGCATCGCGATGGCCATGGAAGAAAAGGTCGCTCGTGGCGAGGTTGAGCCCGAGAGCGTCAACGACATCAAGGCCGCCCTCATGGGTCCGCTTTCCGGCCTGGGTGACTCCTTCTTCCTGTCCACCCTGCGCGTCGTCGCCGCTGCCGTGGGCATCAGCCTGTGCCAGGCCGGCAACGTCTTTGGCCCCATCGCCTTCCTGCTCGTCTACAACATCCCGGCGTTCCTGATTCGTATCTTTGGCGCTATCAAGGGTTATGAGCTAGGCATTGGCTTCCTCGACGAGGCTCAGAAGACCGGCCTGATGCAAAAGATCATGGCCTGCGTCGGCATTGTCGGCGTTATGGTCGTCGGCGCCATGAGCAAGGACATGTTCTGGGCTTCGTTGCCCATCGCCATTGGTCAGGGCGACTCCGCCCAGACTCTCCAGGACATCCTGGACGGCATCATGCCCGGTATGCTCGGTATGGCCGCCTTCTGGCTCTACTACTGGCTGCTCTCCAAGAAGATCAACCCGATGGTCCTGATCCTCTGCACCATGGTCGTGGGCATCATCGGCGCTTACTTTGGCGTGCTTGCCTAATATGTTCGAATCGCGCTTCCATCGCGTCTAACGGTTGCGTCGATCTTTGGGGGGCTTGTCGCATCTGCGGCGGCCCCCTGTTTTTTAAAACTCCGTACGAAAGGGGAGGGCTATGGTCGTACCCGAGCTTTCGCTCATGAACATCAACCATCGTTACTACAGCATCGAGACGTTTTTTAAGGCTGCAGGTGAGGCCGGCTATCGCAATATCGAGCTGTGGACCGGCTCGATGCACCTGTATGTGGATTGCCATGAGCACGATTCGGTGGATAAGATTCGCGATCTTGCCGCCCAATACGGTATCAAGATCGTGTGCGTGTGCCCCGAGCAGAACAACCCCAAGCCGTGGAACGTCGCGGTGCGCGGTGAGGCGGGCCAAAAACGCATCCTCTCGTACTTTAAGAATGTGATCGACGTTGCCGTTGAGTTGGGCGTGCCGCAGATTCTGGTGACGAGTGGTTGGGCCTATCTGGACGAGCCGGCTGAGGACGCCTGGGCCCGCAGCGTTGCCATGCTGCGCTCGGTGTGCGACTACGCCGATACGCGCGGTATTCGCGTCGCGCTCGAGGCCCTGCAGCCGTCGGAGTCCGTGTTGGTCAACACCGCACAGGATGTCGCGCGCATCCTCGAGGCGGTCGATCGTCCCAACCTGAAGGCCTGTATCGACTTTGGCGCCATGGAAGTTGCCGGTGACACGATCGACGGCTACTTTGAGGTTTTGGGCGACAAGATCGTTCACACCCACTTTGTAGATGTGGGCGGCGGCACGACGCATCTTGCCTGGGGCGACGGCGAGCGTGATATGCGTGCCGACCTCGAGGCACTCATGCGCCACGGCTATACGGGCTATGTCTCGGCCGAGACGTGTGATGGCCGCTACTATCAGGATCCGTCCAAGGCGACGACTCAGGTTATCGAGATGTATCGCCGTGTGACAGCGGAGATGGAAGCCGAATAACTAAACTGCGCGGTTGCGCCGGAAACGCTTGGGCGGGTCTGGCGCAACGCTTTTATAGCTGGCGAGTTGTGGGGAACCCGTTGGCAGTAGCGCTCGAAATAGACAACTATTGGCGTTGTAATACCACTCGGGCGAGGAAACCGACCGTTCGCCGCAAATCTCCGTGAGTTTGGATTGGTATTAAATAACAAGCAATCGTATGGCTATAATTGGTATTAGCAAGAAGCGCGATGTATAGAATTGCGCACATGTGATGGGAGGACACACATGAAGGAGACCGAGAAGATCGAGATCATGCACTTCGACCAGGAGGGCTACCTCGAGGACGGCAGGAACGTCTACGAGGCCGGCAAGAAGATGACCGCCCTGGCCGACCGCGTGCACGAGGAGGGCTACGACGCCGTCTTCCTGATGGGCGTCGGCGGCACCTGGGACGAGTTCATGCAGCTCGAGTACCTCATGAACAAGTTCGGCGACCGCGACCTCGAGGTCTACCTGATCCACGCCGCCGAGTGGAACGTCATGGGCCACAAGCGCATGACCGACAGGTCCGTCGTGCTGACCGCCTCCGAGTCCGGCACCACCCCCGAGGTGCTCGAGGCCGTCGGCAAGATGAGGGAGATGGGCGTGCGCGTCTTCGCCATGACCAACCCCGAGGGCAAGATCGGGCAGGCCGTGGGCGCCGAGAACTGCGTCATGATGGCCTCCGACCACGGCGCCGGCGGCTGCGAGAAGGGCTACTACCTCGCCGACTGCTTCGGCCTGCGCCTGCTCAACCGCCGCGGCTGCTTCCCCAAGTTCGACCTGTTCATCGAGCAGACGAAGGACGTCTGGAAGGACATGCTCGACATCCGCAAGCGCTTCGAGCCGCGCGCCGAGGAGCTCGCCAGGAAGTACGCGCTGGCCGACTACACCATGTTCATCGGCTCGGGGGCCCTCTGGGGCGAGACCATCCTGTACTCCATGTGCCTGCTCGAGGAGATGCAGTGGAAGCGCATCCGCCACATCACCTCGCACGACTTCTTCCACGGCACGCTCGAGCTGCTCGAGCCCGGCGTCCCGGTGTTCCTGTTCATGGGAGAGGACGAGTGCCGCGCCCTCGACGAGCGCGTCCGCGCCTTCCTCACCAGCGGCGTGACCGGCGACGAGGACTACGTCATCATCGACACCGCCGAGTACGCGATCCCGGGCCTGGACGACGACTTCCGCGTCATCGTGTCGCCGTGGATCCTGTCCGTGCTGACCACCGACCGCCTCTCGCGCAACTACGAGCTGGTCACCAAGCACAACCTCAAGTACCGCCGCTACTACCACCAGTTCGACTACTAAGAGCTGGCCGCAGGGCCGATATCTTGGCTGGTTGATATCTCGACCCTACACAAGGGCGTCCGCATTCGCGCGGGCGCCCTTTTTGCGTTGTGACAAGAGACTGCTGCCAACCGCTCGCCCTATGTTTCCAAATGAATACGCTATGAACGGTTGTGGCGGATTTTCCCCGCAAACACTCTAGTATGCTAAAGTACCCAGAAGACCGGCGGAGCTATGCCGGTCTTCTGTTCCATACGAAACACAGCATGAGGAGGCTCACCAGATGACGGCCACACCGTGGGGATTCCGGGACATATTGCCCGAGGAGGCTCAGGCGCGCGAGGAGATCACATGTACGGTGAAGGGCTGCTTTAGGGAGCATCATTACCTGCCGGTCGAGACGCCGCTGCTCGAGGACAAGGGCTCGCTCGAGGAAGGCGGCCGCATTGCGGACACGCCGTTTAAGCTCTTTGACGATGATGGCCGCCTGCTGGTGGTCCGTCCCGACAACACGCTGCCGATCGTGCGCTTGGTTTCGACCCGTATGCGCGCTGCCGACTTGCCTCTGCGCTTACGTTACGAGGCGCCGGTGGTTCGCGAGTGTCAGCGCAATGCCGGTGGTTCGCGCCAGTTTACGCAGTTGGGCTTTGAGCTTATCGGCGCGGGCGATACCTCGGGCGATGTCGAGATTGTCTCGCTGGTCGCCGAGGCCGTGCGCGAGCTGGCACTTCCCGATGCGCGCATTATCGCAGGCAGCGTGCGTCCTTTTAAGGAATTGCTCGCGGTATGCGAGGATCGTGAGCTGGCTGCCGAGGCCCTGCGCTGCGTGCATGCCAACGACTTTGTGGGCCTCGATGCCCGCGTGGCTGCCAGCGCCGAGTCCGATGCCGTCAAGGCCGCCATTAGCGAGCTGCCGCGTTTGCACGGCGGTGCCGAGGTGCTCGACCGCGTGGATGCGCTGCTGGAGGCTGCCGGCATCGTCGCGCCGCTGACGCGCGAGCTGCGTGCCCTGGTCGAGGGCCTGGCTCCCGAGGACGCCCAGGTGCTGTCCTTCGACTTCTCCATCATGAATTCTTTTGATTACTACACGGGTCTGGTCTTTAAGGCCTATGCCGGCGGCCTGCCCGATCCGGTCGGTTCGGGCGGACGCTACGACTCCATCTTTACCGGCGCATTTGGCGACGGTATCGAGGTGCCGGCGGCGGGCTTCGCCTTTTCGCTCGAGCGTCTGGAGGCCGTGCGCACCTCGGCCGAGGACGCCGCTTCCGATGGCGACCACGCCGTGGGCCGTGGCGCCGAGGGGCCGCTGCGCATTGCCGTGCCCAAGGGCTCGCTTAAGGCCGACACGCTCGACGTGCTTGAGATCGCGGGCCTGGACGTCTCCGAGCTGCGTGACCCCGGCCGTCACCTGATCGTGCGCGGCCGCGACACGCGTGCCGGCGAGGGCGCGGTCGGCGATATCGAGTTTGTCATCGTGCGTCCCAGCGATGCGCCTGCCTTTGTGGGCTGCGGTGGTGCCGATTGCGGCATCTGCGGTTGGGACTCGCTCATCGAGGCAGACCTCAACCTGCTGCAGCTGGTCGACCTGGGCTATGGCCTGTGCACCTTTATCGAGGCGGAGCCCGCATGGCGCGCCGGTCAGGCCGAGCGCAACTATACTCGCCGCGGGTCGCTTCGCGTGGCCACCAAGTATCCGCGCATCGCGGGTGCATGGTATGCCGAGCGCGGCGTGAACGCCGACATCGTTTCGCTGCACGGCAACATCGAGTTGGGCCCCATCGTCGGCATGACTGATCGCATCGTGGATATTACTGCCACGGGCGCCACGCTGCGCGACAACGACCTGGTCATCACCGGTCGCATTATGGACTGTACGGCCCGCTTCTTCGTCAACCCGGGTGCTGCGCGCCTGGATCCGCGCGTGCGTAATCTGGCAGATCGCTTGGCAGCGGCCGTGAAGGACAAGCATTTTGAGCCCGTTGCGGGCTCGGCACAATAGCGCGAGCACGCACGGGCGTCCCAACGTCTGGGCTGCGGGCCGATTGGCGCCGCCGCCCGGCCTCTCGTTTTTCGAACTCAACCTCGACCGATAGGGGATTCCGATATGAAGACCATCAAGCTTGCTCCCGGTGAGCGCCTCGTTACCAACCAGCTCAACCGCAAGGGTGTGCTGCCGCAAAGCATCGTCGACGCCGCCCGCGATATCGTGGCTAACGTGCGCGCCAACGGCGATGCCGCGGTGCGCGATTACTGTCAGCGTTTTGACGGTGTCGAGCTGCAGAGCTTCCGTCTGCCGCAAGAGCAGGTCGATGCCGCGCTCGAAGGCCTCGATCCGGCCTTTGTCGCCGCGCTCGAGAAGGCCGCGCGCCAGATTCGTGAGTTCCACCAGCGCGAGGTCGAGCAGAGCTGGTTTACCACGCGCCCGGACGGCACGATGCTCGGCGTTAAAGTGACCCCGCTCGCGGCGGCCGGCATCTACGTGCCGGGCGGTCGCGCACAGTATCCCTCCACGGTGCTTATGAATGCCATTCCCGCCAAGGTCGCCGGCGTTAAGCGCGTGGTCATGGTGACCCCGCCGCAAAAAGACGGCCTGATCAGCCCCTACACGCTCGCCGCGGCAAAGCTCGGCGGCGTGGACGAAATTTATATGGTGGGCGGCGCCCAGGCCGTGGCCGCGCTGGCATACGGTACCGAGACCATTCCGCGCGTCGACAAAATCACCGGCCCGGGTAACGCCTTTGTTGCGGCGGCCAAGCAGATTGTCTCGGGCGATGTGGGAATCGACATGGTCGCCGGCCCGTCCGAGGTCTGCGTGCTGGCCGATGCTACGGCCAAGCCCATGGTGGTCGCGGCAGACCTGATGGCTCAGGCCGAGCACGATCCGCTGGCAGCCTGCTATTTGGTGACCTGCGACGAGCAGTTTGCGCGCGAGGTCGAGGCGGGTATCGATATTCTGGTGGCGCAGTCCCCGCGTGCCGAGATCACGCGTGCCTCGCTCGATAACGAGGGCACCATCGTGGTGGCCGCCGATATGGCTGCCGCTGTCGAGGCGGTGAACACCGTGGCGCCCGAGCACCTTGAGCTGCACTGTAAGGATGCGATGGGCCTGCTCGGCGGCATTCGCAACGCCGGCGCCATCTTTGTGGGCGCGTGGAGCTCCGAGCCGCTCGGCGATTACGTTGCCGGCCCGAACCACACGCTGCCGACCGGCGGTACGGCCATGTTCTCCAACCCGCTTTCGGTCGAAGAGTTCGTTAAGCGCTCGAGTGTCATTTGTTATACACCCGAGGGCCTGCTCTCGGACGCTCCCGCGACGCAGCGCCTGGCCGAGGCCGAGGGCCTGTGGGCGCACGCGCTTTCCGCCGCTTTGCGTCGCCGCGTGTTGGAGCAGGGCGAGGATGCCGTGAGCGCTGCGTCGCTGGCTGCGGCCGACCTGACCAAGGTCGCCTGGCCGGGTGATACGACCGCGACGGTCGCCGAGGGCGTGGACCTGGCGGCTGCAGGCTCGGATGGCGCTGGCGCGACCGGCGAGGAGGCTTAACATGGCCGAACTCACGCCGCGCATGAAGGAGCTCGTCCAGCCCTACTTGGCCGGTATCGAACCCTACGATCCCGACTTTGCGCCCACGCGCATCAATCTTTCGGCCAACGAGAACACCTATCCCGTGCCGGCTGGCGTGCGCAAGGCGGTCGACGCGGCCCTGGCTGCCACGCCGCTCAACCGCTATCCCGATCCCATGTCGAACGACCTGCGCGACGAACTGGCTGCTTGGCGTGGCGTGACGCGCGAGAACATCTGCGTGGGCAACGGCGGCGACGAGCTGCTCTATAACTATCTGCTGGCGTTTGGCGGCGCGGGGAGGACCCTGCTCAACTGCCCGCCGTGCTTTAGCGAGTATGCGTTCTTTGCATCGCTCTGTCAGACCGAGGTGCGCGACGTGTGGCGCGACCCGGCGACCTTTGGGCTCGACCAAACGGCTGTGCTCGCAGCGGCGCCCGAGTGCAACCTAGTGATCGTGACCTCGCCCAACAATCCCACGGGCGACGTGGCGCCGCTCGACTTTGTCGCGGCTCTGTGCGATGCGTGCCCCGGCATGGTAATGGTCGACGAGGCCTACGTGGAGTTTGCCGACGATTCGTTTGGCGCGGCCACCACGGCGCAGGGGCTTATCGCCGAGCATCCCAACCTGGTGATTCTGCATACGCTGTCCAAGGCGTTTGGCGCCGCCGGCACGCGTCTGGGCTACGTGATCGCGACGCCCGAGGTCATCGACGTGTTCGCGGCGATTCGCCAGATCTATTCGGTCAACGTATTGAGCCAAGCGGCGGCGCTTGCCTGTGTGCGTGCCCGTGATACCTATGCGCCCGTGGTGGCGCAAGTCGCATCCGAGCGTGAGCGCGAGCTGGCCGCCCTGCGCGTGATGGCTGCCGAGGGCCTGCCCGTGGAGGCATGGCCGAGTGCGGCGAACTTTGTGCTCGTGCGCACGCCGCATGCCACGCGCGTGCGCGAGCGCCTGCGCGACGAGTATTCGATTTTGGTGCGCGACTTTAGCTATGCGCCGGGGCTCGCGGACTGCCTACGCATTACCGTGGGTACGCCGCGGGAAAACGACGAGGTGCTGGCTGCGTTTGCTGCGCTGGTGAAGGAGGAGATGTAGATGGGCCGTTATGCCGAGGTGACCCGCAAGACGGGTGAGACCGACATTGTCGTCAAGCTCGACCTGGACGGAAGCGGCGTGTGCGATATCTCGACCGGCGTACCGTTTTTTGACCATATGCTCAACGCCTTTGGCCGCCATGGTCTGTTCGATCTGACGGTGCACGCGGTGGGCGACGTGGAAGTCGACGCGCACCACACCGTCGAGGATGCGGGCATTGTGCTGGGCGAGGCGTTCTGCCAAGCGTTGGGCGACAAGGCGGGCATTACACGCTTTGCCGACGCGGCGATTGCCATGGACGAGACGCTCGTGATGGCTGCTGTTGATATTTCGGGCCGCGGGCAGGCCTACTGCGAGCTGCCCGTGCCGACCGAGCGCGTGGGCAGCTTCGATACCGAGCTGGCCGTCGAGTTCTTCTACGCCTTTGCGCGCGACGCCAAGCTCACGCTGCACGTGCGCGAACTGGCGGGTGGCAACTCGCATCACATTATCGAGGCCGCCTTTAAGGCCGTGGGCCGCACGATGCGCCAAGCCTGTGAGCTGGACCCTCGCGTGCAGGGCATCCCCAGCACCAAGGGTTCACTGTAACCTGCCAAAAAGGGACAGGTTTATTTTGGCAGGTTTTATCTGCGGGAATGCTGTCTCATGTGGTGGGTGAACGTTTAACCGACCAAAATAAACCTGTCCCTTTTTGGCAGGTTTTGAATGGGAAAAGGGAGGGTCGCGTGGGCGAACCGAAGATTGTGGTGGTCGACTACCACAAGGGCAACTTGTCGAGCGTCGTGCGCGGGCTTGCACGCGCCGGTGCCGCCGCCTGCACGTCGGACAATCCGGAGCAGATCCGCCGCGCCGACGGCCTGGTCATTCCGGGCGTGGGTGCGTTCTATGACGCGATTGCCTTTATGCGCCAGAGCGGCGAGGCGGACGCGGTGCTCGATGCCGTCGCCGCCGGAACTCCGCTACTCGGTATCTGCCTGGGCCTTCAGCTATTTTTTGAGCGCGGCAACGAGGGCGTGCCTGCGGACGAGGGCGCGGTTGCCGATGGCAACACCCCCGAGCAGGCTGGCGGTCCCTGGGTCGATGGCCTGGGTATTATGCGTGGCTCGTGCACGCGCTTGAAATCGAGTCGCCTGAAGGTGCCGCACGTGGGCTGGGACCAGGTGCACATGACGCCCGCCGGTGCGGCCGATCCGCTGCTTACTGGTTTTGCCGAGGGTGCCAACATGTACTTCACCCACAGCTACGCGGTGGCCGACGATGCCGATGCCGCCGATGTGCTGGCGCGCACGCACTATACGCGGAGCTTCCCGTGCATCGTGCGCCACGGCAACGTGTGGGGCTGCCAGTTCCATCCCGAGAAATCCTCCGCGCTGGGTCAGCGCATCCTTAAGAACTTCGTCAACATCGTCGAGGGGGCCGGCCGATGATTCTGTTTCCCGCAATCGATTTGATCGGCGGCAAGGTTGTGCGCCTGGAGCGCGGCGACCGGAGCCGCTGCAAGGTGTATTCCGACGACCCCGTGGCCGTTGCCCGCTCCTTTGCCGAGCAGGGCGCGAGCTGGGTGCACGTCGTCGACCTGTCCGCTGCCTTCGGCGAGGACGAGGACGCATGCGCTGCCAACTCAGCGGCGATCAAGGCCATCTGCGGCGTCGACGGTCTGTCCGTGGACGTGGGCGGCGGCGTCCGCTCGCTCGCGCGCATCGACGAGTTGGCCGGCTACGGTGCGCGCCGCATTGCGCTGGGCACCGTGCTGGTGACCGAGCCGGGTTTTGCTGAGGTGGCAGCCCAAGGCTTTGGCGAGCTGCTGGTCGCCGACATTGCCGCACGCGGCGGCCAGGTTAAGGTGAACGGCTGGCGTGACGGTGCGGGCGTGGCGCTCGACGATGCCGTGGCGCAGCTTTCCGAGCTGGGCTTTAAGCATCTGGTGTATACCGACATCGCACGTGATGGCATGCAGACGGGCATCGATGTGGCGGCGTATCGCCATGTGGCCGAGGTCGCGGGCTTTCCCGTCGTGGCGTCGGGCGGTATCTCGACGCTCGACGATATCCGCGCACTGGCCGCGGTGGGCGAGGGCGCGATTGAAGGTGCCATTACTGGTCGCGCGCTCTACGAGGGCAACTTTACGCTGGCCCAGGCGCTGGCCGCCGCACGAGGGGGGAGTAGCCCATGCTTACCAAACGCGTGATTCCCTGTCTGGATGTTAAGGACGGCCGCGTGGTCAAGGGCGTCAACTTTGTGAGCCTGCGCGATGCGGGCGACCCGGTGGAGCTGGCCCGCGCCTACGACCGCGAGGGTGCGGACGAGGTCGTATTTTTGGACATTACCGCGACGAGCGACAACCGCGCGACGACCATCGAGATGGCGGCGCACGCGGCCGAGGAGCTGGCTATCCCCTATACCGTGGGCGGCGGCTTTCGCGATCTTGCGGGCATGCGCACCATGGTTGCCGCCGGTGCCGACAAGGTATCGCTCAACTCGGCGGCCGTGCGCGACCCGTCGCTGATTAGCCAGGCTGCCGCGGCGTTTGGCAGCCAGGCCGTGGTCGTGGCGATCGATGCCAAGCGCGTGGGGCTGCCCGGGGAGCCGGGCGCCGATAAGTGGGGGGTCTTTACGGCGGGCGGCCGCAACGCTACGGGTATCGACGCGGTGGCGTGGGCCGAGGAGGCGGCTCGTCGCGGCGCCGGCGAAATCCTACTGACCAGCATGGATCGCGACGGCACCAAGGCCGGCTTTGATTTGGCGCTCACCCGCGCCGTGGCGCGCGCGGTGCCGATTCCCGTCATCGCGAGCGGCGGCGTGGGCACACTCGAGCATTTTGCCGAGGGCGTGATCGAGGGCGAGGCCGACGCCGTGCTGGCGGCGAGCGTCTTTCACTTTGGAACCTTCAGCATTCGCGAAGTCAAAGAGTATATGGCATCGCAGGGAATCCCTGTGAGGTTGGACTTCTAGTGCTGCGGGCTTCGCTGCGGCTTGTCCAGGCACCGCATCTTGCCGTTCAAACCGTCGCTCGCGTACCAAAGTACGCGTCGCTCCTCTTTCGCGGCAACCTGCGGCACCTGGGCAAGCCTCGCCGACCTGCGATGTTCACGGTAATTACTTGGGAGGAATGATGACTGAGGTGGTAAATGCTACCGAGCTGAAATACGACGCCCGTGGGTTGATTCCTTGTGTGGTTCAGCAGTATGACACCGGCGAGGTGCTTATGGTTGCTTGGATGAACGAGGAATCGGTGGGGCTGACGCTCAAGACCGGGACCACGTGGTTTTGGAGCCGCAGCCGCCAGGAGCTCTGGAACAAGGGCGCGACAAGCGGCAACATGCAGGAGGTCAAGGAGCTCTGGGCCGACTGCGATAGCGATACGCTGCTGGTCAAGGTCGACTCGCCGGGTCCGGCCTGCCACACCGGCAACCGTACCTGCTTCTTTAAGAAACTCGCGTAGGGCGGGCGCTCGATTAGACGCTCGGCCACCAGAAAGGATTGAACTATGGGTGTGCGCACCGCAAACGTTCAGGATGGAAATATCGGAGAGACGCTGACGGGTCTGGCCGAGGTGATTCACGGTCGTCATGATGCATCGCCGCAGGAGAGCTATACCGCGCGTCTGCTGACCGATGTCGAGGACGAGCTGCTCAAGAAGCTTGCCGAGGAGGCAAGCGAGGTGATCATGGCCTGCAAGGATAACGATCACGATCACATCCGCTACGAGGCCGGCGACCTGGTCTACCACCTGCTCGTGACGCTCGAGCGCTACGGTATCACCCTCGACGAGCTAGCCGGCGAACTCAACGCCCGCCGCCACTAGTCATTGGGGACGTTCTTAAACGACCAGTTAGGCGAGGGGCGTGGACTCCCATTCTCCGGTGAGGTGGGGGATGTCGAAGGTTCGATAACCGCAGTCGTAGGCGTGGGCCTGGGCCTCGCGGATGTTCCAGCAGATGTCGCAGGCGCGGTGTGCGTCCGAGCCAAAAGTGATCGGCACCTCGGCGTGGGCGAAGCAACGCAACAACCCGGTCGCGGGATAGTAGTCGTCGAGTCCCTTGCGCGGCGCGGCGGTCGAGACCTCAACGCGGCGGCCTGTGTCGTGTGCACACTCTGCCATCTGCCCCCAGAACGGCGCGGGGTCAAAGTCGGGCGCAAAGCCCTCTTTCGAAAAGCGCATGACCAGGTCGGGGTGAGCCATTACATCAAAGTTGAGCGGGCTCTCGCAGGCGCGGCACCAGTCATCGACATAGCGCTCCCACACGCCGCGTACGTCTAAGTTTTCCCAAACATGCAGGTTGGTGTCATCGTCGATCCAACCGCAAAGGGAATCGGGTGTATCAGGACGAGCGACGTCCTCCGTCCCCGCCGTGCCCGCAGCACCTGCCGCAATATCGCCTGGGTTGCCAATCCAATGCACGCTGCCCAGGAGTACGACGGCGCCCTGGGACCAGCGCTCAACCAAAGGCTCGCAGCCCTCGTACCAATCGCATTCAAAGCCATAGATAAAGCTGAGCTCCGGCGCAATCTGCGCGGCAAGCTTGCGAGCATCCTCAAAAGCCAGACGATGTGCCGGCAGGTCGCCCTCAGTAACCTGCACTTCGCAGTTGGCATCCATGCTGGCGGGCAAGGTGAGGTGGTCGGTCGAGACCATGACCCGACAGCCAGCCGCCGCGGCGGCGCGAACGTTTTCCTCAAAGGAGGCATGGCCGTCCGAAAACGAGGTGTGGGTGTGGCAATCGACCAGCGGGCAAGCAGACATGGCAGCTCCTTTGCGTCAAGCGAATCCGCTCCATTGTAATGGCGCGACCCCTGGCGCGCCGGGAACGCCACAAGTCGAAACCGACTGGAAAGGGCAGGCGGCGCGCAAGGGCTGCCGCACGACATCGACCCTGCCTCAAAACGTGTACGTCAGCCTCCAAAAGCTGCAAAAAATGACGTGTTTGGAGGCTGCCGTACACGTTTGGATAGGGGCGAGGACGATCCCGGCGCACGCCGACGTCCGCGACGGGCAAAAGTCCCGCCCATCCCATGACGCCGCCCCCACGCCGCCCGCGATGTGCTAGCGTTTGAGTGAACAAAACGAGCCCGCGCGGAAAGGAACCGGACCGTATGCAACGTGGAAGTACATCTCCGCTGTCCCGCGAGACCGATGCGCCCGAGACCATCGTCAAGCTGGAGTGCGACATCGACGATGCGTCGCCCGAGGTACTCGCCTATGCCGCCGACCGCCTGCGCGAGGCCGGCGCCCGCGAGGTGCACTGGCTACCCCTCTACTGCAAAAAGGGTCGCCCCGGATGGCAGTTGCAGGTGATCTGCTCGCACGAGGATATCGAGCGCCTACAGACGATTATCTTTTTGGAGACCACGACCAACGCCGTTCGTCGCCAGGTGATGGAACGCGTTTGCCTGCCGCGCCGATTCGAGCAGGTGACAACGCCTTGGGGCGAGGTGGCCGTAAAGGTGGCAACCCTGCCCGATGGCAGCGAGCGTGCAGCGCCCGAGTACGAGGACTGCGCTCGCCTTGCCCGTGAGCACAATGTGCCGCTCCAGCGCGTGATGCAGGCGGCGCAAGCCGCGGCTCTGCAATTTGAGTGACACGGTCGGCGACGCGCCACACCCACCCCATCAACCTCACCGAAAGGACCACCATGAAATACCTCATCGCCTCCGACATCCACGGCTCGGCATACTGGACCGAGCGCCTGGTCGCCGCCATCGAATCCCAGCAGCCCGACCGCATCGTCCTGCTGGGCGACCTGCTCTACCACGGTCCGCGCAACGACCTGCCGCGCGATTACGCCCCCAAGCGCGTTATCCCGCTGCTCAACGCTCTGGCCGACCGCATCATCGCGGTGCGCGGCAACTGCGATGCCGAGGTCGACCAGATGGTCCTCGACTTTCCCGTCATGGCCGACTACGACACGCTGTTTGACGAAACCGGCCGTGAGCTGTTCCTGACGCACGGCCACGTCTTTGGCGCCGGCATGCACAACAGCGTCGACCACGCGCCCGCGCTGCCCGAGGGCTCCGCGCTCGTCTACGGTCACACGCACGTCAAGGTCAACGAGGAAAGCGCCGCGCACCCGGGCCTGTGGCTCTTCAACCCCGGTAGCGTGAGCATCCCCAAGGACGGCTCGCACAGCTACGGCATCTACGAGGGCGGCGCGTTCCGCCACGTGGTCATGGAGGAGGAGTAGCCATGGCGCAGCACATGGCTCAGCAAAATGCCGAGGGCTCGCGCGATCTGTCCACGCTGGTAGACGCGTCGACCGAGCTGCAGCATCTGGTGCAGACCATCTGGCGTCTGCGTCAGCCCGATGGCTGCCCGTGGGACCGCGAACAGACGCACCGCAGCATTGGCAAGAACATGATCGAGGAGGCCTACGAGGCGCTCGACTGCATCGAGGCGGACGACGCGGTTCACCTACGCGAGGAGCTGGGCGACGTGCTCATGCAGGTCGTGCTGCATGCGCAGATTGCGGCGGACGCCGGCGAGTTTACGCTGGCCGACGTGGCGCGTGATATCGATGCCAAGCTCATCCGCCGTCATCCGCACGTGTTTGGCGATGTAGATGCCGACAGTTCCGACGAGGTACTCAAGATTTGGGACGAGGTCAAGCTTGCCGAGAGGGCTGCCAAGGACAAGGCCGTGGCGGCAGGCGAGGCTGCGCCCGAGGGCCTGCTCGACGGCGTGCCCACGCATCTGCCGGCGCTGATGCAGGCTCAGAAGGTGTCGCGCAAGGCGGCTGCCGTGGGCTTTGAGTGGGAGACGGTCCAGGATGTGTGGGACGAGGTCGCCGAGGAGCGTGCCGAGTTTGAGGCCGAGGCCCCTGGCTCGCCCGAGCGCGAAATGGAGTTTGGCGATCTGCTCTTTGCCCTGGTCAACGTCGCGCGCAAGGAGGGTATCGACGCCGAGAGCGCCCTGCGCGCGAGCACGGCCAAGTTTCGCCGTCGCTGGGCTGCGATGGAGCAGATGGCGGCCGATGCCCACGTGGATCTTGCCGAGCTTTCGACCCACGGCCTCAACGACCTGTGGGATGCCGCAAAGGCGGAGGAGTAAGACTGCGGGAACGACGGGCTGACACGCCTCATCGTTCCCGCTAAATTTTTCGAAAATCAAGTGTATCCCTCGGCTAACTTAGGGCATAATGCAAAAAGTGCGACATGGCTAACTTACGGAGACGCACCGATGGTGCACGGTCAGCCGGTCGCTTGCATCCACTACGTTTCCAAGTGAGAGGGAGACAACATGAGCGATATTTTGGACGTTTACGGTCGCGAGGTGCTCGACAGCCGCGGCAATCCCACCGTCGAGGTCGAGGTTGTGCTCGAGGACGGTAGCTTCGGTCGCGCGATGGTGCCTTCGGGCGCTTCGACCGGTGCCTTTGAGGCTTGCGAGCTGCGCGATGGCGACAAGGGCCGCTATCTGGGCAAGGGCGTCTCTCAGGCCGTCGAGCACGTCAACAACGAGTGCGCTAATGCCGTCGTGGGCCTCGACGCCTTCGACCAGCGCGCCGTCGATGCCGCGCTGATTGCCGCGGACGGTACCCCCAACAAGACCAAGCTCGGTGCCAACGCCATCCTGGGCGTGTCGCTGGCCGTTGCCCGCGCCGCTGCCGAGTCGGCGGGCCTGTCGCTGTACCAGTACCTGGGCGGCGTCAACGCCCATCTGCTGCCCACGCCCATGATGAACATCCTCAACGGCGGCGTGCATGCCGACAATAACGTTGACTTCCAGGAGTTCATGATCATGCCGGTGGGCGCCCCGAGTTTTGCCGAGGGCCTGCGTTGGTGCGCCGAGGTCTACCACACCCTCAAGGGCGTGCTGCACGAGGCCGGCCTGGGCGGCGGCGTGGGCGACGAGGGCGGCTTTGCCCCCAACCTTAAGACCAATGCCGAGCCGTTCGAGTACATCACCAAGGCCGT
Organism: Collinsella aerofaciens ATCC 25986; assembly: GCF_964237925.1. GTDB lineage: Bacteria > Actinomycetota > Coriobacteriia > Coriobacteriales > Coriobacteriaceae > Collinsella > Collinsella aerofaciens_BJ. Next base: position 41,423 of record NZ_CAXSKI010000013.1, read on the forward strand.
GGAGAAGGCCGGCTTTAAGCCCGGCGTCGACTTCATGTACGCCATGGACCCCGCCACGACCGAGTTCTACAACGCCGAGACCGGCATGTACGAGCTCAAGGGCGAGGGCGTGGAGTACACGAGCGCCCAGATGGTTGATTACTGGGAGAAGCTCGTCGACACCTATCCCATCATCTCCATCGAGGACGGCATGGCCGAGGAGGACTGGGACGGCTGGGTCGAGCTCACCCGTCGCATTGGCAACAAGGTGCAGCTGGTGGGCGACGACCTGTTCGTCACCAACACCGAGCGCCTCAAGAAGGGCATCGAGCTGGGTGCCGCCAACGCGATCCTGGTCAAGGTCAACCAGATCGGCACGCTCACCGAGTCACTCGAGGCCATCGAGACCGCCAAGGAGGCCGGCTACGCTTGCATCGTGAGCCACCGTTCTGGCGAGACCGAGGATTCCACGATCGCCGACCTGGTCGTGGGCGTCAACGCCGGCCAGATCAAGTCGGGCGCCCCGTGCCGCAGCGACCGTATCGCCAAGTACAACCAGCTCATCCGCATCGAGGACGAGCTCGAGGGCAGCGCGCGCTACGCCGGCAAGGCCGCGTTTTACAACATTCGCTAGGCACGCGGAGGTCGCGGGGGCGGGGAAGACTCGGATTCGCCTTGCTCCAGCCGGGCGCGGTTGAGCACCATTGGGCGCTGGGCCATACGGCTCAGCGCCTTTTTTATGTCGAGCAAAGGCTGGCGAAGGCGGTGCGGGCGCTCGTGCTATAACTAAAGGACTTAGCGCAAACAAACCTCAACCGCACAAGGCGCACATGGATCAGATTTACGACAACAGGTACTATTCCGCCGGTTCGCGTGAGCCGTCGCCTCGCCGTGCGCGCACGGTGCAGCTCGGTGGGTCCGCCTACGCCGGCGCCGACCGCTCCATGCAGCGCCCGACAAGTACCTCGCGCCCCAATGCTCAAGTGAATACTTCGTCAGATGGACCGGTGCGCCCGGTACGTTCGTCGCATGCGTCGCGTCCCTCGGCCCAGACGCACGACAGGTCGAGCAGGCCCTCGAGCCGTCTTTCGGGCTCGGACTTTATGCACTACGCCAACGACAACGCGGTGGTCAAGGCGATCTACGACTTTACCCACGGTCCTCAGCGAGGGCTATTCATCGGCATTGTCGTTGCCCTGGTGCTCGTGAGCCTGTATTTCCCCGTGCGCGATCTGTACGTGGCAAAGCGTTCGAGCGATATCTTGGCCAAGCAGGTCGAGATTCGTCAGCAATACAATGATGAGCTGCAAAAAAGCGTCGACAAACTGCTCTCGGAGGAGGGCATTAAGGATGCGGCGTCCGAGGATCTGGGCCTGGTGATGCCCGGCGAGAAGAGGATTGAAGTGCAGGGCCTGGACGACGATTCGGATTCGTCTTCGAGCAAGAAGTCGTCGAACGCCAAGAAGGCCAGCGAAGTTGCCAAGGAAATCGAAGAAGTCGGTAAGGACGCCCCGTGGTACATCCAGGCGCTCGACATGCTGTTTGGGTTTAACGGTGTCGAGGGCCAGACGGTCGTGTCCAACGGCAAATAGCGCCCGGAGGGGAGCCCGCAATGGCAGATTGCAAACGATATAAGGTGGCGGCGATCGATCTGGGAACGGTGTCGTCGCGACTGGTGCTGGCGCAGGTCGAGGGCGGGGCGATCGTGGAATCGTCCAAGCATACCGAGATCACCGACTTGGGCGAGGGCGTGGATGCGACGGGGCGCTTTTGCGAGGCGGCCGTTGAGCGCGTGCTCGCTGCGTGCCGCATGTTTGTGGACGAAGCCCGTACCTTTGGGGCCGCGTGCGTCTGCACCACCTGCACGAGTGCCGCGCGCGATGCGTCCAATGCCGCGCTGCTGCTGGACGGTCTGCGCGATCTGGGGCTCGAACCGCAGGTGATTCCGGGCGAGGTCGAGGCGCGCCTGACGTTTTTTGGCGTGGCACACGACTTTGCTGGCGAGCGCATCATCGTCGCCGATTCGGGCGGTGGCTCCACGGAGCTCGCGACGGGCGTCTATGCGCCTGAGCGCGGGGTCTTTGCGCTGGAGGGAACGCGCTCGCTGGACATCGGTTGCCGTCGCGTGACGGAGCGATTTTTCTCGGCACTGCCGCCCGCACGCGGCGAGCTTACTGCCGCTGCCGCGTGGGCGGGCGAGCAGTTCGCTGCCTATTTTGAGGGCCTGCCGAGCAATTTTGAGCGCGCCGAACGCTTGGTCGCAGTGGGTGGCACCGTCACCACACTCGTGGCGCTCGTTCATGAGCTGGAACCGTACGATTCGAGCTTTGTGCACCTGCGCGAGCTTTCGCTGGATCAGGTTTCGGCCGCTATCGAGCGCATGTCTGCGTTGGATGCGGACGGCATCGCCGCTCTACCGGGTGTACAGCCCAAACGCGCGGGCGTGATCTTGGCTGGTGCCGTGGTAATCCGCGAGCTTATGCGAGCCGGCGGCTACAAGACGCTCACTGTAAGCGAGAACAGCTTACTCGCCGGCATGGCCGCCACCATCAACGAGGCTCTCGACGGTGCGACCCCCACCATCTCCTGGACCCCAGAGCTCAGCACCCTCTAAATAAGTTGCGGTGAAATACGGACTAAAATCGCCCTTTCGGGCACCAAACAGTCCCTATTCCACCGCAACTCAACAGCCGGCACCTGGGGACGTTCCTTTTCTGCCGGCACCTGGGGACAGTCCTTGCGGGGCGTCCCCACAGCGCCTATGCCAGCTTGTCGATCTGCCCAATCTCCCAAAGCGGAATATTGACGAGCATGCCCTCGTCTCTATATGCCGCCAGGGAGCTCCTCACGCAACGCTCGAGTTTGAATTTTTCGCAGGCTATTTTCAGACTCTTCGCTTTAAGGTTCTCTGCTGCCTTGACCTCAAGCGGAAGCACGGTTCCCGCATGGTCGATGGCAAAGTCGGTTTCGGCATTGCCGGAGGTAGAGGACCAATACGCGGGAGTTTTGTCCTGGAGCAAAAGCTCCTGCGCGACGTATTGTTCGGTCAGCGAACCTTTGAACTCGGTAAAAACAGCGGATCCGTTAAGAACGATGGCCGGAGAGAGACCGGAGAGCGCTCCGAGGATGCCGGTGTCGATGCAGAACAGTTTGAAGCCCGAGAGGTCTTCATAGCTCGAGAGCGGCGCCTTTAGAGCGGAGACACGTGGCACCTTATGAACGATTCCGTAGTCCGTGAGCCACTGGAGGCTTTCCTCGAAATCGCGTGCGCGCGCTCCGGGACGAAGGGCGCCATAGACAAACTTCTTGTTCTCCTTTGCAAGCTGGCCGGGAAGGGATTTCCAAACCAACCTCATGCGCTCGACGATGCGGGCGGGTGCATGTTTGCCAAAATCGGATTCGTAAGCCTCGATGATTTGCTGCTGAAGCCTTCGGGCTTCGATGAAGTCGCGTGTCTCGGCGAAAGCGGAGACAACTTCGGGCATACCGCCGACAACAAGGTATTCCTTGAGTAAGTGCTCGAGCTTTTCGGTAACGTTTGCTAGAAGGTTCATGTCTGCGGCAAGGATGGCATCGGCGAGCGGGTTGCCGTCGACGGCACGAACGAATTCGGCAAACCCCATGGGACGCATGGTGAGCTGGTCGATTTTACCGACGGGAAATGACTCATTTTCGCGTCGGAGCGCGAGGCCCATATAGGAACCGGCTGCCACGATGTGGTATTCGGGTGCAAGTTCGTTGAAGTACTTGAGCGAGGTGATCCCGCGTGGCGCCTCTTGGATCTCGTCGAAGATGATGAGCGTGTCTGCCGGCGTTACGGTTTGGCCACGTAGGAGTTCTATCTGGGAGATGATGCGCTTGGGGTCGAGGTCCCCATCGAACAGCGAGCGTGTGCTCGGCTCGAGCATAAAGTCAAAACGAATGACGTTTCGATACTGCTGGCTTGCGAATTCGTTAAGAAGCCAAGTCTTTCCTGTCTGGCGGGCTCCCTTAAGCAAGAGAGGTTTGCGATTCGCCCTTGATTTCCAAGCGATAAGTTCACTCATAAGCTGTCGCTGCATATTGCCTCCCAACCCTCTCGGCTAGTATAAGGCCATTTGGTCGTTTCCATCGGAAAATGTGCGAGACAACCACGTTTTTCCATCGGAAAATGTGCGAGACAACCACGTTTTTCCATCGGAAAATGTGTAAATACCAACCTAAGTTGCGGTGGAATAGTTCCTAAATGGGCTGATAAACTGCCAAAACAGGAACTATTCCACCGCAACTTAGAGCCCCGCCGGCGTGTAAAAGAAACGAGCCCGCATCCCTTGGGGACACGGGCTCGTAAGCACTACATGATAGGGGCGGTGGGATATCCGCGCATTTGCCGCGCAAATACGCACCGGCTTCGGCCGCCTGTCGGCGCCCTCGCCGGCTCGCTACGGACGCTGCGCGTCCGCTTAACGCTCGCCCCCTCGCGGGTTCGAGTCCCACCGGCATCTAAAAGAAGCGAGCCCGCATCCCTGGGGAACACGGGCTCGCAAGCAATCACATGGTAGGGGCGGTGGGACTCGAACCCACAATCCTTGCGGCGAGAGATTTTAAGTCTCCTGCGTATGCCAATTCCGCCACGCCCCCGTGAGACTAGAAGTCTAGCACAAGCCGTCCGTTACGCGTTGACGGCCATCGAGTGTTGGCCCGACTTCTCCAGGAACTCCTGGAACTTGGCTTCGTCGCCCTTGTTCTGGTACTGCAGGGCTAGCAGGTACTCCAAGCGGCAGCGCTTGACCGGGTCGTCGCCGACATCCTCGAGCATGCGCTCCAGCTCGGGAATGTCGTTGTGGCGCTTGAGGATCATCGTGTCGTACATCAGCTGACACTCGTGCGCAACTGCCTCGGCCTGACCGCCCTCAAAGCCCTTGATCTCGTGCAACAGCTCTTTGGACTTTTTGCGGTCCTCCTGGCCAACATAGTAGTTAAAGGCTTTGATCACCAGGTCGACGCGCTGCATCTTGGGCAGATTGAGCCCCAGCAGCAAATCGAACATCTCATCGGCGCGCTTGTGGTCCTCGCGCAGCAGATAGGAGTTCAGGCGCAGGTAGTCGCGGTTGTAGCGCGGGTACAGCATGCTGGTGAGTTTGCCGTCGAGCAAACGATCGAACTCGTCCCACTGCTTGGCAGCCATAAGCTGCTGTAGACGCTTGAACGTGGTGCGTTTTTTGACGCTAAAGAACACCGACACGGCGATGCAGATGATGACGACGGCGGTCCAGAGTGTGCGGGAATCGGGCATATTGGGATCCTTAGTCGCTCATAAAGCGAGCGGTATGACAACACGTACTAGATGTATTATACGCAGCGCGCAAGCAAACTAGCATAAAAGCTCATCGAGGCTGAGTGCCATCGCTCGCTGCGGTACACTTACCTAAAGTAAACCATGAAGGGAGACATTACCTATGAAGAAGATCGTTTTGGCTTGCGGTGCTGGCGCTGCTACTTCCACACTCGTTGCCCAGAAGGTCGCCACCTTGCTCGACGCCAACGGTTACGCCGACAAGTACGAGATCGTGCAGTGCGCCATCTCCGAGGCCAAGGACTACTGCGACGAGGGCGCCGACCTGCTGATCGCCACCACCGTTGCCCCCGAAGGCCTCACCTGCCCGTACGTGAGCGGCGTGCCCTTCATGACCGGCATGAACCGCGTCGCTGCCGAGAAGGCCGTTCTCGACGTCATGGCTCAGTAGGCACTGCCTGTATGAGTGAGCAGAACGTCAACCCGGTCGAGCTCTTTGGCATGCGCGTTGCCCATGTGGGCATTAACGCCGCCGACCCGGCAGACGCCCTGGAGATCGCGGAGCTGTTCTCGACGATGATGGGCCTGCCTGTTATCGAGACCCCGGTTTCGTACTTCAACGATTCGCTGGTCGAGGTCATGAAGCAGAACGGTCGTGGCACCAAAGGCCACATCGGCTTTGCCGTTAACGACATCGATGCAGCTGAGAAGTGGTTTGCCGAGCGCGGGCTCGAGGTCAACGAGGAGTCGCGCGCGCTGCTACCCGACGGTGGTACCAAGCTCGTGTACTTTAAGCGCGAGTTCGCCGGCTTCGCCGTGCACCTGTGCCGCGAGTAGCGCACAAGCTGTCATAGCTAGCAAAAAGGGATAGGGCTGCGTGGCCCTATCCCTTTATTTATGCCGAGGGGCTTCCTACCGCGGCAGGCGAATCGTAAAGCGGCTGCCGACGCCCTCGACCGAGGTCACGCCGATGACGCCGCCGTGGCTATCGACGATCCACTTGGCGATGGCGAGCCCCAGGCCCGAGCCCTGCGCTCCGGCATCGCGCGCGTTGTCGGCGCGGTAGAACCGCTCGAACGCGTGAGCTGCGGATTCCTGGTTCATGCCGATGCCCTCGTCCTCAACGCTTATGTCGATCGTGCCCGCGCCCGCATCCGGCGCTACGCCAAACGAGATGGGCGTGCCCGCGTCCGAATACTTGGCGGCGTTTTGCACGATCACGCGCAGAGCCTGCTTCACGAGCGCGACATCGACGGACGCGTCGCAGCGCGGGTCGCTGATAAGCGCAGCGTCAAAGGCCAGCCGATACGTGTGCCCGGCATCGATCATCTGCGATTCTTCGCAAACCTCGCCGACCAGTGCAGCCAGGTTGGTATGCGCACGCCGCAGGACCGTGCGCCCGGCATCGCCGCGCGCCAAAAACAGCAGCTGCTCCACGAGCTCCTGCATGTGCTCGCTTTCGGCCTTGAGGGACGCGATGGATTCCGCCAGCACGTCCGGGTCGTCTTTGCCCCAGCGGTCGAGCATGTTCACGTAGCCCTGAATCACCGCGATGGGCGTGCGCAGCTCGTGGCTTGCATCGTTGACAAAGCGCATCTGCTGCAGCTTGGCCTCTTGCATCTGGCGCAGCAGGCGGTTGAGTGCGACCTCGATGCTTGCCAGGTCGGCGTCGCCGGTGGTGACGCTCGGCGAGTCGACGCTCGCGCGCTCGATGGCTTGCTCCAGCGTTTCCATCTTGCCGCCGGAGAGCTGCATGCGGCCGAGCTCGTCCACGCGCAGGGCCAGGTCGTTGAGCGGCGCCATGGTGCGGCGCACACGGCGAGCGCCGCCGAGCATATCGAGCATGCTGATGACCTGCCAACCTACAACAACGATATAGAGGGGCCAAAGTGCGATGAGGTCCTGCGCGAGGGGGAAGGTCTTGGTGGTACGCGCAAGCTCGACGGTATAGGTGAGCGTTGTCAGGTCCCAGCCGCGCGCGGGCTTCAGCGACATGCCGCGAACGGTGGCGCCGGGGATCCATCCTGCGGTAAACGCGCTGTCGGGCAGTGTCTGGTTGTATCCATAGACGAGGATCGCCGCCGCAATCACCACCAGCAACAGATCGAGCCAGACGTAGCTCATCAGGCGGCGCCACATATAGCTCCAGTTGATGGCGCGGGCGATGGAGGTGACGCGCTTGGCCTCGGCGTTACGCGCGGCAGACATAGCCCACCCCGCGCACGGTCTGGATGATGCGGGCGCCGCCGGCGTCCTCGATCTTGGCGCGTAGATGCGCGATGTGCACGTCGACGTTGTTGGTGTCGCCCATGTATTCGTAGCCCAGCGCTTCGTGCGCGATGCGTTCGCGCGTGAGCACGGTCTCGGCATGCGCCATAAGCAGGGCGAGGACATCGAACTCGCGGGCCGTGAGCGCAATGGGCGAGCCGCCGACCGTGACTTCGCGGCGGTCGGGGTCGAGCGCAACCGAGCCCACGGCGAGCGTGGCGGGGGAGAGCGAGGCGGAAACCTGGGTCGAGTCACTGACCGGGGGCATCGCAGTGGCGCCGACACCCGTGCCGCCTGCCGCGCCCGTCCCGATGCCGCCAACGCCCGAAGCCGCCCGCACGGCCTCCGAGCGCTTCAACGCCACGCGGATCCGTGCGAACAGCTCCTCAATCGCAAACGGCTTGGTCAGGTAATCGTCGGCGCCGGCATCGAGCCCGGCCACCTTGTCCATCACGGCATCGCGCGCGGTGACCATTATCACCGGCACATCCTTGTGCTTGCGGACGCGCCGCAGGACCTCCATGCCGTTGAGCTGCGGCAGCAGTACATCGAGCAGAATCAAATCGTAGTCGCGCTCCAGCGCCAGGTCCACGGCGGTGCGGCCGTCGGCGGCGTGCTCCACCTGGTAGCCCTCGTGCTCCAGCTCGAGCGTCACAAAGCGGGCGATTTTCTCCTCGTCCTCTACGATTAGGATCCGTGCCATGCGTGCCCCCCCGTCTGCGATTACTTGTCGTCGTTGAGATTTTGTTTGATGTCGTCCGCGGCATCGGCAGCGTGATTCATAAGGTTGTTGATGCTGCCGGGCACGTCGCCGTCGCTGTCGATGCGGTAGCGCATGCCAAAGAACAGGCCAATCAGCATCAGCCATATCGTGGCGCCCCAGGCAAACAGTGCAACGATGGGAATCAGGATGGGAATGTTGAGGATGATCGCATCGCGGCGCGTGGCGATAAACTTGGTGTCCAGGCTCAGGCGGAAGAGCTTTTTGAGGTACTCCCATACGCTGTCCATCTTCTTGGAGAAGTCGGTCTTTTCGCTCGACTTCTCGTAGGCGGCCTGCGCGGCGACCATCTCGGCTGAGGGCTCATCGACTGGCGCGGACTCGGTGGCGGCGTGCGCCGACGTGGTCTGCGTCTTGCCCTGCGACTCGAGCCAAATGATGGCGTCCAAAACGTTGCCGTCGGCGGCGTCGAGCGCGGCCTTGGCATCGGTGTAGCTCACGTTGCACTTGGTGCGGATGGTTTCAACTTTTTCGAGGTCGTCCATGACCTGTCCTTTCGTTCGATGGGCGCGACGCCGGGCGATTTGCCCGGGCGCGAGCGTTGCGTTCGGCGGCCTGCGTTGCGCGGCGCCGCCCCGCCCCTTGTTCGAACTCTATAGTGCAGGTTATAGATTAAGCGATTCTTGAGCCAAGATTAATGTTGGATGAGTTTTTGGGTAGCGGTGGGAAAAGTATTAGACCTCGATAGCGGGGGATGTGGTGCCGGTGCAAAACGGCGTCAAAGGTTGGTCGAGCAGGCGGTTTCTCCATTGATGCCCGCACGGCATGGGACACTTACCCTGCCGCCCTGCTCTGCCGCGGCGGCATGTACCCAAACAACGACCCTCTAAGGAGTTCGATATCGATGAGTGATAGCACCAAGCATCTCGCAAAGAAGTGCGTCAAGAACGCGGGGCCATGCCTCGCGCTGTGCCTTGCCGGCGCAGCGGTCGCGCTGCTGGCTGTTCTGGGGCCATTCGACGTGCTCCGAAGTGCCAGTTCCCTGCACGTTTGCATGGCTCTTGCCGGCGCCACGATGACCGGCGGCGTGCTCGATCTGATCTTTTGGGTGTTTGACCCGTTTGGATGGAAGAGCGAGGGGTAGGTCCCAAAGGATGGAAGGGCTGGAACGGTTGACTTAGTGATCGTGCAGAATGTGGGCTAGCGACTTACAGGGAAGTGGTGATCCGATGACGGTCTATGTGACGGGCGATATTCACGGCGGCGTCGACATGCAAAAGCTTCGCGACTGGGATCTTGGGGATGGTCTGACAAGTGACGACTATCTCATCATCGCGGGCGACTTTGGCTTTCCGTGGGATTTCTCTGCCGAGGAATGTGCCGACATCGCCTGGCTGGAGTCGCGCCCCTATACCGTGCTGTTTGTCGACGGCAACCACGAGCGTTTCGATCACTGGTCGGAGCGCCCCATGGAGCTGTGGCACGGCGGCCTGACGCAGCGCCTGTCGGACACCTCGCCCATCCGACGCCTGACGCGCGGCGAGGTTTTTGAGCTCGACGGCTCAACGATCTTTACCATGGGCGGCGCCACGAGCGTGGATAAGGAATACCGCATTCCGTATTCCAGCTGGTGGCCGCAGGAGCTGCCGGACGAGCGCAACTTTGAGGAGGCACGGACAAAACTCGACAGCGTGGGCTGGAAGGTCGACTACGTGGTCACCCACACCTGCTCTACGCGTATGCTTTCGCCCACGCTTTATCCAGCGCCCGGCTGGAATTGCCCCGACGTTGACCGACTTACGGCATTTTTCGATGAGCTGGAAGATCGCTTGGACTACAAACGCTGGTACTACGGGCATTTTCATCGTGACGCCAACCCAGCCGAGTGCCACACCGTGCTCTACGACTGTATTGTCCGCCTGGGCGACGAACTCCAGCCCTGGGATGTCGCGTAGGGGCGGGGTGGCTGGCTACTCGACCGTTACAGTGATGTTTTCCCGATGCGTACGGATAACATCCCAGCTAAAGTGCTCGACCAGCTGCTCGGCAGAGCGCGGTGTGGCGTCCGGCGCGATGCCTGTTTGCCCGGCGAGCCAGCCTAGCAGCGCCTTGGGCGTGCCAAAGCGGGCGCGTAGTTCGCCCAGGTCCAGGTCGCGGTCGCGCTTGGAAAGGCGGCGGCCATCCGGCGACACGAGCAGTGGAATGTGCGCGTAGCGCGGCGTGGGAAGTCTCAGCAGATGCTGCAGGTAGATTTGGCGGGGCGTGGAGCCCAGCAGATCGCATCCGCGCACGACCTCGGTGACGCCCATGGCAGCGTCGTCGACCACCACGGCTAGCTGGTAGGCAAAAACGCCGTCGCTGCGGCGCACCAAAAAGTCACCGCACTCGGTGGCGAGTGCTTCGCATTGGGCTCCGTACGTGCGGTCCACGAATTCGATCACGTCGCTGGCGAGGTCGTCGACGGTGGGCACACGCAGGCGCGTGGCCGGAGCACGCAGGGCACTGCGGCGGGTGATTTCTTCAGCAGAAAGACCTCTGCAGGCGCCGTGGTAGATGGGCGTGCCGTCGCTGGCGTGCGGCGCGCTCGCGGCGTGGAGTTCGGCACGCGTGCAAAAACAGGGATAGGTGAGGCCGGCGTCTTGCAGCTGGCGCAGGGCGTCCTCGTACAGATCCAGGCGATCGTGCTGGTAGTAGGGGCCTTCGTCCCACTCGAGCCCCAGCCAGGTCAGATCGTCAATCAGTTGAGCGGCAAGTTCCGGGCGCTTGCAGCGATCGTCCAGGTCCTCGATGCGCAGCACGATGCTGCCGCCCTGGCTGCGGGCCGAAAGCCACGAGCACAGGCAGCTGAACACGTTGCCCAGGTGCATGCGACCCGAGGGCGACGGGGCAAAACGGCCCACGACGGGCGCGGGGGCGGAGGCGGGTGGCGTCGCTGGCGCGTCCGCGGCGGGCGTTGCTATGTTGCGTGTTTTGATATCCATGCGGACGAGTATAGCGCGGGGCGCGGTGGGGGAGACGCTGCCGTGGCCTGCAAGTTGCCGAGGCCACGCGTTGCGCGTGCCGGACCACCGGCTCGGCACCTTAATCGTCATCAATCAATCTAGCCCTCAAACGACAGAAACCCCGGCAGCTCTTCGCAACTGCCGGGGTTTCCGCGGAAAAGGGGGACATGATCCTCGAACGAACGGCAAAGGGGCAAACCGTTTTCGCTCAACTGCTTTATGCCCCTCGGCTGGCGGCTCAATCAGCGCATGCCGCGCCCACACAAAGCCGCTACACCTGTGACGGAGCTATGAAGTGATATCTATTGCTGGCGCAGGCCATGCCAAGGAGTGTCCCAGATTGCCGGCAGATAAGGAACGTCCCCAGGTGCCGGCCGCGGGCGTGACTTTCGTCCCGTTTGATACTCCGCTGGCCTAGATGTTCGTCATGTGCGCCCGTAAACGTGGGACAATGGCGTTGCTGGTATCACAGACAAAGGATGTGCCTATGAACGCCCCCGTTGCCAAAACCTGTCGGCAGCGCCGCCCGTTTGCGCGATTTGCTTCCGTCTGCGCACTCGTCGCGCTTGCATTGCTGCTACTGCCCGCCGCCGCACACGCCGACGGTTATTCCATGACCCAAACCTACATCAGCGCCACGGTCGAAGCCGACGGATCGCTGACCGTTGTCGAGGGACGCCAGTTTGATTTCGACGACGACATCAACGGCGTGTTTTGGGAGATCAATACGGGCTCCAACCAGCAGGGTGGCTCGGCGGCCGTCGACGTGCTGAGTGTCGAGGAAGAGGACACCGCGTTTAACAAAGTCGATAGCGCGAACAAGGGCGACTCTGGCGTCTACACGGTCGAGCAGACCGGTGACGGCGTAAGGATTAAGGTGTTCAGCCCTCACGAGAGCGGCGACAGCGCAATCTACTACGTGAGCTACACCATGACCGGTGCGGTTATGAACTGGGCCGATACCGCCGAGCTCTACTGGAAGTTCGTAGGTGACGGCTGGTCTGCGGATTCCGATGACGTCGAGATGGAAGTGTGCTTCGCGAATGCCGCTGCCGGGACGGCGGCCGTCAAGGGCGATAACTTCCGCGCATGGGGCCATGGTCCGCTGACGGGCGACGTGTCGCTCGATGAGGACGAGCCCATGGTCACCTATACCATTCCCTGCGTGCACCAGGGCGAATTCGCCGAGGCACGCATCGCCTTCCCTAGCGACTGGGTGCCGCAGCTTGCCGCTTCGGGCGAAGAGCGCATGTCAACGATCCTGAGCGAAGAGAAGGAATGGGCCGACGAAGCTAACGCCCGCCGCGCTCACGCTCGCATGATTGCCAATGCACTTGCCGTGCTAAGTGTTGTTGCGGCGGTGGCCTTTACCGGCACAATCGTTATGCTCAAGCTGCGCAAGCGCAAGCCCAAGCCGCTTTTCCAGGACGAATATTTCCGCGATGTGCCTTCGGCCGACCATCCCGCCGTGCTTTCGGCCCTCATGAGCTGGAACGAGGTGCCCGATCAGGCATATATCGCCACGCTCATGAAGCTCACTGACGACCGTGTGATCAAGCTGGAGCAGGCGACCGTGACCAAGGCCAAGAAGGGTCTGTTGGGGCGTGAAAAAGAAGAGCAGACGTATCGCGTGACGGTGAGTGATGCGGGCTGGAAGTCGGCCAAGGGCATTGACCACATGGTGCTCAAGGTCTTCTTTGCCGGTGCTAAGCCTGACGAGAACGGTGACCGTTCGCGCACGTTCGACGAGCTGCAGCACTACGTCAAGCAGCACGCTACACCCGTGGGTGATAAGTTCGAGGACTATCAGAACACCGTTAAGGGCAAGCTGGCCGATAGCGAGTACGTTGCCTCGGACGGCATTGTTGCAATGGTGTTTTGCCTGGTTCTTGGTATCCTGATTGCCTTTGTTCCCGTGGGATCCATCTTCTTTACCGATGGCGCACAGGCGAACATTACCGCCGCGGTTATCTCGGTGCCGATTGTGCTGGTGGGTATTGGCGTGGGCCTTACGTTCCGCCGCTTTACGCCGGAGGGCGCCGAGGTGGCGGCTCGCTGCATGGCACTTAAGCATTGGCTCGAGGACTTCACTCGTCTAAAGGAAGCCGTCCCGGGCGATCTGGTGCTGTGGAACAAGCTGCTGGTGATGGGCGTTGCCCTGGGCGTTTCGAAAGAAGTGCTGCGACAGCTGGCCGAGGCCGTGCCTGCGGACCTGCGCAACAGCGACGATTTCTACGACAACTACCCCTGCTACTGGTGGTACTACCATCATTACGGTACCGAGTCCCCGCTCGATTCATTCGATGACGTGTATCACGAGACCATCCGCGAGCTGGCTTCGAGCTCCGATAGCTCGAGCGGCGGCAGCGGCGGCGGCTTCTCTGGCGGCGGTGGTGGCGGCGTCGGCGGAGGCGGCGGCGGAACGTTCTAGCGCGTTCTGATTTTTGGGATGGATCTTCTCCGGCGACTGTTGGCGGAAAATCTATCCCATTTTTATGCTTTGAAATGGGTCTATCTTTCCGTTACGGATCCCCACACAGGGGGCAGTGGGCAAAAAATGCCAAATATGAGTACTGTTGCCATTATAGTGACATATATTTGCACTAAATAATGGGCTCCTAATGAGATTATCTCTCGTTAGGGGCCCATTTTATTGAACATTTGTGGAAATACGTCAGCTCGCCTGACTGGCTGCTATGTCTAAAAGCCTCTAAAATGCCCCAAATCGCTGCTACTAAAAAGGTAACAGTACTCATATTTGATGTTTTTTGCCCACAGCTATTTGCAGACCCCTCTATAGGGCGACGCCAACGAGGGTTTCGTCGACTGTGTTACCCAAGAATGTCCCCAACAACTAGGTGCGGTTGCTGCCAAGGAGTGTCCCGGGGTGCCGGCACAAAAGGAACGTCCCTAACTGCCGGGTTTAGGCTGTTAGGTCGAGTTCGTAGAGAAAGCTTTCGCGCGGCATGTCGTGACGGCGCTCTTCGCGGTTGGCGCGGTGCGTGGCCGTGCGCTTAAAGCCGTGCAGCTCGTAGAACTTCCACGAGCAGTTGGAGTCGGTGTACAGGTGCGCCCTCGTCGCTCCAAGCGAGGACAGGTGCGAGACCGCGGCATCGAGCAGAACCGTGCCAACGCCCAGGCCATGGACATCGCGATCCACGGCAAGCAGCGTGACCTCGTTGTCGTGCGGCAACGGGCTGCTCTCGAGCAGGCGGTTGTTGGTTCGGATGGTTGCGCGCACAAACGAGAGATACTCGGCGCAGGCATCAGGCTCCAGCTCACGCATCTGCGATAGCAGTGCGCGTTCGGTATCCATCCAATGCTCGTTGATAGTGACGCCGGAGTTCTGTCCTGCGCGTGCAAGTGCAATGCCGCGCGCCTCGCCGTCAATCACCGCAACCTGCGAAAACGTCGATGACGAAAGGCAATAGGCGAGGTCGCACGCGGCCTCAAGGCGGTTGTACTCATCGTTATCCGAATTGTTATGCCAAAGTTGCTGCAGAATCAGCGCGATGGCGTCGAAGTCTTCGGTATCAAACGGTCGGTAGAGAACCCGCGAGACCATGGTGCCTCTTTCTTTTGCGGATGCATATCGAGCACAGTTCTACCACGCCATTGGCATCTAATTATGGTGCCCCTGTGTTCCATGAACTCACCGTGCCCGGTGCCATGCCCATCCCCTCCGCTCGCAAACTTTTTCTGCACATGCGCCCGTTGCGGGGTGCATCGATGCGCTCGATGCGCTACATTAAATCAGTATTTTCAATGCCGCTGCGCGAGCGCTGCAGATCGACGTATCACCGACTCACAGAGCACGGCGGCGTACCAGACAGGAGGACTGCATGGGATCTGATGTGAAGATCGCACGCGCGTTGATCTCGGTTACCGATAAGACGGGCGTCGTCGATTTCGCACGGACGCTGGTTGACGACTTTGGCGTCGAGATCATCTCTACGGGCGGCACGGCTCGTGCCATCGAGGACGCGGGCGTTCCCGTAACCCCCATCGAGGAGTTCACGGGCTATCCCGAGATGATGGACGGCCGCGTTAAGACCCTGCACCCCAAGGTTCATGGCGCGCTGCTGGCCCGCCGCGATTCCGAGCAGCACATGCAGGAGGCGGCTCAGCACGGCATTAAGCTGATCGACCTGGTCGTCGTCAACCTGTACGAGTTCGAGAAGACCGTCGCCAACCCCGAGGTCACCTTCGCGGACGCCATCGAGCACATCGACATCGGTGGCCCCTCCATGCTGCGCTCTGCCGCCAAGAACGCCACGAGCGTTACCGTCATTTCCGATCCGGCCGACTATGATGCCGTCCTGGCCGAGATGCACGAGACCGGTGGCTGCACCACGCTTTCCACCCGTCGTCGCCTGCAGGTGAAGGTCTACCAGACCACCGCCGCCTACGACACGGCCATCTCCCGCTGGCTCGCCGCCCAGGCAAGCGACGTGGCGGACACCTCTGCCAAGCTCGAGATTTCGCTGGAGAAGGTCGACGACCTGCGCTATGGCGAGAACCCGCAGCAGAAAGCCACAGTCTATCGCTTTGCCGAGGGCTGCGAGAACACCGCGAGCTCGCAGTTCCCGCTCGTGGGCTCCAAGCAGATCCAGGGCAAGCCGCTCAGCTACAACAACTATCTGGATGCCGACGCCGCTTGGAACCTGGTCCGCGAGTTCGACGAGCCGGCCTGCGTAATCCTCAAGCACCAGAACCCCTGCGGTTCCGCCGTTGCCGAGGACATCACGGCTGCCTACGACCGCGCTTTTGCCTGCGATCCCAAGAGCGCCTTCGGCGGCATCATCGCCTGCAACCGCGAGGTTCCCTTTGATCTGGTTGAGCACTTTGCCGATCAGAACAAGCAGTTCGTCGAGGTCATCATCGCCCCGAGCTACACCGCCGAGGCGCTCGAGCGCATGGCCAAGCGCCCCAACCTGCGCGTGTTGGCGACCGGCGGCGTGGACCACGGCGCTCAGGTGGAGCTGCGCTCCGTCGACGGCGGCATGTTGGTGCAGGAGGTCGACCACGTGACCGAGGATCCCGCGACCTTTACGTTCCCCACCGACCGCAAGCCCACCGACGCCGAGATGGCCGAGCTCGAGTTTGCCTGGAAGGTCTGCAAGGGCGTTAAGTCCAACGCCATCCTGGTCTCCAAGGGTAAGGCCGGCATTGGCATGGGCCCGGGTCAGCCTAACCGCGTTGACTCTGCGCTACTTGCCTGCGAGCGCGCCGAGGACTTCTGCGAGCGCGAGGGCGTGGAGAAGGGCGGCTTTGCCTGTGCAAGCGACGCGTTCTTCCCGTTCCGCGACAACGTCGACGTGCTTGCCGCACACGGCGTGACCTGCATCATCCAGCCCGGCGGCTCCAAGCGCGATGACGAGAGCATTCAGGCCTGCAACGAGCACAATATTGCTATGGTCTTTACCGGCGCCCGCCACTTTAGGCACTAAGTTTCGCCCCGGAACAAAATAATCTCTGCAAAAGACGGTCGCTCCGTTTGGAGGGCCGTCTTTTTGGTATAAGAGGACGGAATGACTAACACGAAAGGTATGACCATGCCCCAGATTGATGATGCCGAGCTGTTTGGCAATGCCGAGGATCAGCGTGCGTACGAGGACTTTTGCGCCAATCAGGAGGCGGTCGAGAAGTTTACGCTCGACAAGCCCGCGCTTGTCTGCCGTTGGCGCATGTCCAATAAAAAGGTGCCCATGCTCAACCGCCACATTCGCGCACTGTCCGAGCGCCTGGTGCAGGGCGAGCCGCTTACCCATAACATGCTCAGCTGGGCCAAACAGCACGTTGAGTGGTCGCTTGCCGAGGGCGATTACACTGCGCACGACGGCGTACTCATGCTGGTGATCGACATCAACGGCAACGCCGCCATGACGGTGGGGGAGTACGAGCCGCTCGCCGATACGTCGGCCAAGGCGCTGCGTGCCCGTTCCGCCGAGGCCCGCTCCGAGGCCGACGAGACCGGCGTGGCGCCCGAGTTGCTCGCCGCCGTCAACAACGGCGAGCTTGCCTTTGTGGCGCCGGCGGACGAGTGCCTGTGCGGCACGGCGACGCTCATCGAGCAGCTCGCCCAGACCAAGGGCATCCCGGTCACGCGCGTAGACATTCCCGCGCAACTCAAGGGCGCGCTGTTCCTGGTGAGCGACGAGCACGGCGTGGTTCCCGCAACCGAGACGGACGCTGCGGAGGCCGACGCCGCCACGGTTGCCTTCTTCGCCGAAGGCTACGAAAAGCTCCGCGCCCGCCGCTAAATGATTTTCTGGGACGGGGATTAAAGAATCATTTTGGTCCCCGCCACCGCTACGAGTGCGAGGCGGACAAAACGCCCCCGCTCGCGAACAGTTCTGTCACCTTGGCACTGCGCGCGGTACACACCTGCAGTTTCGCAGCCATAATGGTGGCAAGACAACCAAGAGGGGAGCGGAACCCATGCCGCTGATCTATATCGTTGAGGACGACGAGCCCATTTGTCGTGAGCTTGTCGACATTCTTGCCCGCGCCGGGTTTGAAATCGAGGCCTGCGAATCGTTCGAGCACGTCTCGCGCGATATTCTCGCCGCCGCTCCCGACCTGGTGCTGCTCGACCTCACACTCCCTGTCAAAGACGGCCAGCACATCTGCCATGAGGTTCGCCGCGAATCCGAGGTTCCCATCATCGTCCTCACGTCGCGCACGACCGAGATTGACGAGGTCATGGCCATGACGCTCGGCGCGGACGACTTTGTTCCCAAGCCCTACAGCGCCCGTGTGCTCGTGGCGCGCATCAACGCACTACTGCGTCGCACCGCGGCGGCGGGCGAGCGCAGCACGCTCGTCCACAAGGGACTGGAGCTCGACCTCGCACGCTCCATGGTCACCAACACGCAAACGGGCACCAGCACCGAGCTCACCAAAAACGAGCTGCGTATCCTCTCGTTGCTTCTGAGCCGCGCGGGCAAGATCGTCTCGCGCTCGGCCATCATGCAGGACCTGTGGGACTCCGATGCCTTCGTGGACGACAATACGCTCACCGTCAACATCAACCGCCTGCGTACCACGCTCGAAAAAATCGGCATCAAGGGGTATTTGACGACGCATCGCGGCCAAGGCTATTCGGTCTAGGGGCCGGCTATGTCGTTTGGCAAGTTCTTTAAAGATGCGCTGCTTCCCGTCGCCGTGTGGACGTGCGGCGTGCTGCTGAGCTGCTTTGTGCTGACGGTCGCCGGTGCTTCGACATCTATTGCGGTCGTGGCGGTCGGCGTGTCCTTTATCTTTGGTATGCTCGGCATCGTGGTCGAGTACGCGCGCCGTCGCCGTTTTCTGCGTCAGCTGGAGCGTGCGGCCGAGGAGCTCGAGAGTCCCGCATGGGTGCAGGAGATGGTGCAATGCCCGACCTATGCCGAGGGCGAGCTCGAGTACGAGGTCTTGCGTCGCGTGGGCAAAGCTGCTTGCGACGAGGTTGCCGAAGGCCGGCGTCAGACCGATGACTATCGCGACTATATCGAGAGCTGGGTCCACGAGGCCAAGCTGCCCCTGGCGGCGGCCCACCTGATTTTGGAAAACCTGGACGGCAGCGAAGACGACCTGTCGCGCGTGGATGACCTGGGCCGTGAGCTGGCTCGCGTGGAGCGCTATATCGACCAGGCACTGTACTACGCGCGCTCGGAAGTCGTGGAGCGGGACTACCTGATTCGCCGCTGGGATCTCAAGACCTTGGTGACGGGCGCGATTAAAGCCAACGCGCGCGAGCTCATCGCGGCGCACGTGGCCCCGGTGTGCGAGAACCTCGACTTTGAGGTCTTTACCGACGAGAAGTGGCTCGAGTTTATCTTGGGGCAGCTCATCCAGAACAGCATTAAATACGCGTGCGAGGACGGCGCGAAGATCGTGTTTTCGGGCGCGTTGCTGGACGAGGGTCTGGCGAGTGAGCGCATTGAGCTCACTGTTGCCGATAACGGCTGCGGCGTGAGTGCGGCAGACCTGCCACGCGTGTTCGAGAAGGGCTTTACCGGCGACAACGGCCGCACCACCAAGCGCGCAACGGGCATCGGCCTCTATCTGGTGGCACGCCTGTGCTCCAAGATGGGCATCGACGTCACCGCGGCATCCGATTCCGGCGAAGGCTTTGTTGTCACGTTTGCCTTCTCAACCAACAAGTTCCAATACTTTGAGTAGTCAGCCCGTATAGCGTAGACGTTCAGGATCTTCCCATTTAAGAAGAAATCAGGCTTTTCGGCAGCTATATTCCCGAACGGGAACATTGCTAATGTAGTCAACACTATATTCCCGTACATGAACATAGTGCTACAGTTTTATACTATGTTCACGGGCAGGAATATAGCTGGAGGCGTTATGAGAACGGTGACAACGATTAAAAAGCTGGATGGGCGCGTCAAGCTCAAACCGTCGGAAGCCGCTTTCTCGGAGCGCACGGTTTTCGATCCCTCTGAGATAGGGAAGGCCCTTAGGCTCAGAAGGCGTGAGCTCGGCTTGACTCAACGTGACGTCGCGACTATGACGGGTCGCAGCCTTCGTGTGATTGGTGATATCGAACGGGGGCGGACAACGGTCGAAATTGGTGTCATTTTCGATTACGCCTCCATCGTGGATATTGATTTTATTCTGAAGGTGAGGGGGAAGTAATGGATGGCACGCTGTTCGTTCACCGTGAGTTTAATGGGTCTTACCAGCTGGTCGGCATATTGGAGGAAAATGCGGGGTTTCCGATATTCACCTATAGCCCCAAATATCTCGAGAGCGGTGATGCGGCGCCGATTTCGATCTCGCTGCCGTTGACGGCCGAGACATTTAGTCCGGATGCAACGGGTTCCTTTTTCTCCGGCATCATTCCGGAGGGGCAGCTCAACAGGGACCTTGAGAAAAGGGCGCGAGCGGAACGCGGAGATTACTTCAAGGTACTCGATTTGGTCCGCGATGAACCCGTCGGCGCCCTGGTTCTGACGCGAGAGCCTTCGGGCGACAGCCTCGAAATGGACTATGAAGAGATAGGTGCGGAACAGCTAAGCGGGCTGGCATACGCACCGGCGGAGGTTGCTTTTGATTTAGCGCTAGAGAGTCGAATCTCCCTTGCAGGTGCTCAGGCGAAGATCGGTCTCTACCATACGGGCGATGACCCATGTGGTGGATGGTACCTGCCTCATGGAGCGGCTCCATCCACGCACATTCTCAAGGCGGGGTCGAAAACGTTCCCGGGCGAGACAGTGTGCGAAGCGATGTGCGTGAGAGCCGCCTCTCTGATGGACCTATCGGCCGAAGAGTGTTTTCTTATCCGAGTTGAGGATGCCGAGCCAATTATCGCCGTGAAGCGATTTGACCGAGTAACGTCTGATGCCGGACGCTCGGTTGACGGATTGCCAATTCCATACCGTTTGCATCAGGAAGATGTTTGTCAGGCCAAGGGCGTCTCGCGTGAGCTTAAATATGAGCCGACGGGCGTCAATTACCTGGGGCTTATCGTCGATGCGGTGCGAAGGGCGTCGACGAATCAAATGGAGGACAGGTTCCTTGTCGGCTATAACCAGCTGTTCGACTATGCCGTAGGTAACTGTGATAACCATCTAAAGAACTGGTCGCTCGTATGGGACGAAAGTTGGAAGCAG
The DNA here is from genome assembly GCF_964237925.1 of Collinsella aerofaciens ATCC 25986. Lineage (GTDB taxonomy): Bacteria > Actinomycetota > Coriobacteriia > Coriobacteriales > Coriobacteriaceae > Collinsella > Collinsella aerofaciens_BJ. Next base: position 62,279 of record NZ_CAXSKI010000013.1, read on the forward strand.
GTGAGGTTGGCGCCGCTCTATGACGTGCTGTGCACAACGGTTTACCCCAGTCTCGTTCGTGAGATGGGCGTCTCGTTTGGTGGGAGCCGCAAGATTGACGAAGTAACGCGCGGGTCGGTGATGAGCCAAATGATTGGGGCGGGTTTGCCCGGGGGAATTGTCGCCGGAATGATTGCTGATACCTGCAATGAGGTTCCAGACGCGCTAAGAGACGCCGCGCGCGGTCTCAAAGAAGAGGGTTTTCCCGAAGCGGAGGTAATGTTCGAGAAGATCATTCCAGAAGTGCAAGCTCGTCTAAGCAGGATCGCCTTATAGTAAAAACGTGCCATCCCAAACAAAACGTGCCGCCCCAAACGGGGCGGCACGCCATTTTTCTATCAGACAACTCGCTGAAGTAAGGCTGCGAAGGCCGCGGGGCCGGGAGGGGTTTCCTAAGGGCACATCCCGCAGCCGCAACGCGGCGAGGACGTGCCCGTGGAAACCCCGCAGGCCCCGCGGCCGGTGGGAGCAACGCTACTTCACGACCAAGATGTCGCAGTCGGTGTTGCGTAGCAGGAACGTCGAAATCGAACCCAGGAGCGCGTACTTGATCGAGGACAGGCCGCGTGCGCCGCAGAGCACCAGGTCGGGCTTGACCACGTCGAGCATCTCGTCTTTGAGCGTCTCGCGAATACGGCCGGCGCGAATCATGACCTCGACCTCGGGAATGTCGGGATTGGCTTTGGCCTCTTCGAGCTGCTTGGCGATGGAGTTCTTAAATGCCTCCTCTAGGCCGTTGACCAGATCGACTGGATATGAACCGGCGCTCTCGAGTGCCGTGGAATCGATAACGTGACCGATAATCAGCTTTGCGCCGTTGTTTGCGGCCACTTTGATGGCGCGTGCGAGCACGAAATCCTGCTGCTCAGTACCGTCGAGTGAAACAAATACCTTGGTGTAGCCCTCGTTCATGGTTTCCTCCTTGGTCTATCGCACGGGCGCGGGGCTCGTGCGTCGGGCGGCCACGGGTGCGCGGACCGCCGGACACTTTATCTTGTTGCAGTTATACCCAAGGATTTCGGTTTGACCGCCTGCAATTCTGTGAACGGACGAGATTTTTGGTAAGGGTTGGCATTTGCGCGTCGCCAACGGTTGATAATGGGACATCGCCCGCACCGTCCGCAGAAACATCTATCGGCGGGTGTTAAACGAGGGGGTCCCTTTGGATATTATCGAGCTTCTAAAATCTGCCTTCATGGGCCTGGTCGAGGGCATTACCGAATGGCTGCCCGTTTCGTCGACGGGCCACATGATCCTGGTGGACGAGTTCGTCAAGATGAACGTGAGCGAGACGTTCTGGAACATGTTCCTGGTCGTGATTCAGCTTGGCGCCATATTGGCCGTCTGTGTGCTGTTCTTCTACGACCTCAACCCGTTCTCGCCCAGCAAGGGCAAGGAGGGTCGTCGCGACACATGGGTACTGTGGGGCAAGATTGTGCTCGGCTGTATTCCCGCTGCGGCGATTGGCCTGCCGCTCAACGACTGGATGGAGGAGCATTTCTATAATGCTCCCGTCGTGGCGCTGGCGCTCATTGTGTACGGCGTGCTGTTTATCGTGATCGAGAACTGGCGCGCGAACAAGCGCGACCAGGCCGCTCTTGCCGGCTCGTTTGGTTCGCGTGCCGTGGTGGCGGGCGGGCGTCCCGCCGGTGCACACTTTGCGGCGCCTGCTGCGGCTGCCGCCGAGGATTCGGGCAACGATGACGAAGACCTCGACTTTGGCTCCATTGCGACGCTTGAGGACTTAAGCTGGAAGACCGCGCTGGGCATTGGCTGCTTCCAGATTTTGTCGCTGGTTCCGGGCACATCGCGTTCCGGCTCCACCATCATCGGCGGCCTGTTGCTGGGCTGCACGCGCTCGGTGGCGTCCAAGTTTACGTTCTTCCTGGCTATCCCCGTCATGTTTGGTGCGAGTGCGCTCAAGCTGGTCAAGTACTTTGTTAAGGGCGGTACGTTTGGTGCCAACGAGGTCGCCATCCTGGGCGTGGGCTGCATCGTCGCCTTTGTGGTTTCGCTCATCGCCATCAAGTGGCTCATGGGCTTTGTTCGTCGTCACGACTTTAAATGTTTCGGCGTCTACCGCATTGTCCTGGGCATCGTGGTGCTTGCGTACTTCTTCGTCCTGGAGCCTATGCTCGGCCTGTAACTTGGTTGACGCTGCGCGGCGGCCAGAGCGACATCTTGTTATTCAAAGAGGGCGGCATGACCAAAAGGTCTATGCCGCCCTCTTTTCATGCCAATTTGTTCGCTCTGGCTGCCGCTCGCTCATATGACCCAATCCGCTGTCAAGAGCCACAATGGCCCCGCCGACCGCTTGCAATCGGTCGGCGGGGC
>NZ_CAXSKI010000014.1:0-64651 GCF_964237925.1 Collinsella aerofaciens ATCC 25986
GATGCGCCGCCCGAACCGGAGCCAATGAATTCTGTCGGGAAGCATCCTACGTAACCCGTTGCCTCGATAGGCGAGAATATGGCCAGCGGCAGGAGATTGAGCGCGGCGTTATGCTCCAGTGCCGAATCGGACAGTAACGGGAATGCCGGGGCCGCGACAAGCAGCGCGGAGGTAAGGGGGCCTGCGAGGACGCGCCTCGTTGCGGTCGATAGGACGGCGGAGCAAACGGATATCAAGGTTCCGCCCGCAAGCAGCGCGAGAAGCAGGGTCGTGAAGACGTTTCCCGCGGTCGTGGTGGTAAGCGCGCCGTCATGGAAGAAGGCGATCGGGTACCCAATTTGCCCGAAGCCGTTTAGGGCCAAGGCGTAAATGCCCCCGGGTGCGAGGCCGGCGAGGAGCATCGCGGTCCCCGCGGCGATTATCGAAAACACGGTCTGGATAAGGCGCCGGAATTTGGGCACGGGCGCCTTTGCCGCCAGGGTCCCGGGCCTTGTGGCGCCGAGCACGAGTATCGACGAGAGAAGGAAGGGGATGAAGGGAAGGAAAGACGGCGCCGTGGCAATGGCGTAAGGCAGGAAGGAAAGGAATGGCAGGTCGTTTGCGGAGGCCGGGATATCCGTGATGCCGGAGCTGCTCAGAGCGCGGCAATATGCGAGCTCCGCGTCATTGGTCTCTCGGTCTCCCACGATGGACCCGGATTGGAAGCCTTCGCCCATGAGCGCGTAGTAGCTCTCGGCAGAATCGAGAAAGGCGGCGTCGGTTTGAGCGGCGAGGGCGGCGTTCGCGTATCTTGCAAGCTCCGCGTCGACTTGCTGCTCTGGCGATAGGTCTGTGCCGCTGGCCTGGGGCGCGCGCGTATTGAATGCGTCGACAAAGCCCTGCATGCCCTGCTTCATAAAGAAGGGCCCGTAGATGGGTGAATTGAACGCAATGGGGATGGAGAAGGCTGCAGCGAGAACGAGCGTAGAGATCCATACGGCCCTGTCTCTTAGGATTAGTTTGAGAAGAAGTCGACAGTACATTTGGAAGCACCTACATTCCTCAAAGCATCGTTAGATTAATAATGACAGACCGAATGAAGATACGTGCGACGGGGGCGAGGCGAATGGCTGAGCGGTATCGATATGCGGGTTCAACGGTATCACATTGACCACATAGATTTTTAACTTGCATTTCTACCCGCCCTTTTCGTAGAGTCGCCGATACGTGCTTAGCGCACCCTCGGCGCGTCCGGCAGGCTTTGCGAAATGGGATCCAGGAGACTTCGGCGCAGCATCATCTTGCGGAATGCTTCTAATGAGCCTCCCATCCTTCAAAAACAGAATCTCATCGCACAGCCTATCGACCGAATCCAAGATGTGGGATGACATGATGATGCACGTACCAGAATCGGCCAGCTTCCTGAGAATCTCGGAATGCAAGTCCACCCTGCTGGGGTCGAGCACGTTCATGGGCTCATCTAATAGAAGGTACCGCGCGCCCGTCGCATACGCAATCGTCAGGGTAAGCTGCTGCTTCATGCCCTGGCTCAGAGTGCGGATCCTCATCTTCGCGAACTCGCCTATCTGCGTTTGTTCCACTATCTCTTCGATATCGCGAGCATGCGGCCACATATCGCAAACCATCTTGAGGTGATCTTCCGCACGCAATCCGGGATACAGCAGCGTCCCCTCACCAGGTGCATAGAAGATCATAGAACGGACCTCTCTCGCACCCGTACCCTGCACCTCATCCAGAACGATGCTCCCGTCCACGCGAGGACCCGGCAAACCTGCCATCGCACGCAGCAACGTCGTCTTTCCATGCCCGTTCGGAGCGACGAGACCGTAGACCGTACCCGGGGCAAACTCAGCGTTCACCGAATCTACGAGCACCTTCTTTCCATAAGAGATCGTCAGCGTTTGAAGGTCAATCATCGAGATCATCCCCTTTCGATCTTTGGAACACTCAGGCGCACCATCAACGGAGATACGGCGCCCAAGACCACCAGCAGAGCGCCCGATGCGCCGACGACCTCTCCAAAAGGCATCGCGTTCGTCCCTCGCCCAAGGAACCCAATCGTCCCCACCTGGGAAGCGGGATCAAACGAGGCGAATGGAGCCAGCAGCGCGACGCCCATGCCCACGCTTTCAACATGAGCGCTCAACGAACCCAACACCAAGAGAACCGCGCAAACCATTCCGGTGACAACGGGGTTGCGGCTAATCGCTGCTGTCAACGCAGCGACGACGGAAATCACGCCGTATGCCATGACCAGCAACGGAATACTGCACAACACCGCCTCCCCCACCGTGGACGTTGTCGAAGCTCCCGCCCGAATGAGAGCGACGGGATACTCCGATCCACCCGCACCGTTCTTAATCACGGACACAACGACAGCGGGAACCATCGACACCAAAAGCAGCACCAAGCCAAGCAGGAGAGCCAGCGCAACAGCCGTCAGAAAACGCACATGCGCTGTTGCGGGGATCTGGAGAACCAGAAGGGAACGACACTGCAGGTGGGTGCACGCGAGCGATGTGACAACCACGGGCAACAGCAAAAATAAGGAGGGAAGCGCTGCCTGGAGATACGAAAGGAGGATTAATGGGGGCATCTTCGTACTTAACTCGTAAACCTTGGGGTCCGGCAAGCTCGCGATCGACTCAAGCAGAAGGGCGCGCGCCTCCGCACGAGAAGGAGTCTCCGGCTCGATTCCGATCGATTGCAGGAGAGTCGCATCTGCCGCGCCCAGCTCACCTCGAGCGCGCTCGTACGTCGCAAGGCTTCGAAACCCCTCCGCAGGCATAGGCGCGTACACGAAACCCGAAAGAGCATCCCGCATGTCTTCCAGGGCCGCTTTGCCCTCGACGTCCATATTCGCAGCGTTCTGCTCTAGATACCGATCTATTGAACGGAGCTCCCCATCCCTATACCGAACAGCGGAAACGTTATCAGCGTCAGGAAACATCTCGACCAGAGCCGGGGCCAGCATCGTCGTCGACATTGCAATCGCGCATACGGCGAGGGTAGGAGAACGCAGGAGCAGTTTCCCCATCGTTCTTACGTATGCAACGGCGGAGGCACAAGCGCTCGAACGAGTTGCCGTTCTCGATGCAGTGAAGGAACCTCTCTCAAGACAAATCGGGGATATCGGGCACGCGCAGCCGCTCTTTCCAGCAACGCAAAGCAGGCTAATTGCCAGCACCTCGATCCCGATTGCGCATACGAGGGCAATCGCGCCACGCTCGAAGCAAAGTCCAGGCAGATTCACTATCTGCGTTGTCGGGTACGGGCTATAGGCGCCGACGGTCAACTCAGTGTTCGCATACGTAAGGGGATTCAACAGGGCGAACTCACGTAAAGCGATGGATCTTCCGTAATACCCGGGAACCATCGTCACCCCCATCAGGGCACATACGAACACGATTCCAAGCGTAGGGTTATTGGCAATCTTCACGGCAAGGTGAACGACAAGCGAGATGAACGCTGCCACCAAGAATTGCAAGATGGCCGTCTGCGCGAACACCAGCCAAGCCGGTTTGATAACCGGAGTCGCATATTGAATGTAGCCTATCGGATAGAACGGCGAGCCCGGGCCATTCTTCACAAGCGCGGCGATTATCCCTGGAAGATTGATGGCGAGGACGGCAAGCATTGCAAAAACACTCGCCCATACGCTCGATGCAACAAGTCTACCCAGCTCGCCCATCGGTGCCTGGATGATGAGCTTTTCACGTTTGTTAAGACGCGCGGCAAGGAACGAGACGGCAACGGCCGTTGCGACCCATAGCAAGTACTCCTTCGATCCGTCATAATAGGTGTACTCTCCATCCGATATCTGCAGAAACGGAAGTAGGGGGGAGAGCGGTGCCAAGATAAGACGTCCCGCGGCAAGAGGGTACAGAAGCGCGGGCATGCTTGATGAAGAGGTATAGACACCGTCCTCCCCCGCATTCACAAGCGCATCCGCATAGGATGCTGACAATTCCTGCTCAACACGGGTTATTCCCGACTCGAGGTATTCGACCCGTCCGTCGATGCCAGCCGCGCTCCTGAAGACGGGCAGAGCACAAAGAACCATCAACGCAACAACGACAACACAGAGCGACCTGGAGGAGAGAAGCGACCTAAAGATCGCCTTCGAGATTTTGAGCATATTCATCGCCAACCTTAACCTCATCCAGTCGGAACAGAGGGGCCGAACAAAATGCTCGGCCCTTATTACTTGCCGGCAAAGTCAATTTAACATAAACTGTTAAAAAGTAACCTGAGTTTTTAAATTCTTCGGAGGTTATTATGAGTTCCGACAATCGCACTCCCCGGCTTCATTCCTTCCGCATCGCATGTGCGATAGCCTCTGCGACCCTTTGCGCCACCGCCATCGCACAAGTGGCGTTCTCCTTAAAGCCAGCAATCAAAGTGCTCGACAACCCTGTAATTGCAGACTCCCCCGCGTATCCAGCCCTTGCGATCTCGACATTGGTCCCTGCCGTCATCGGTATCGCTACGACCATCCTCAGCGCCGTTCTCGTGTGGACGATCAAGAGCGGAGACCCCTTCAAGAAAGGGTCTGCGACATGCTTGAAGGTGCTCGGCATTCTCTTCGTTGTTCAAGCTGCCACCAGCCTCTACGCCGGCTCACTCAAAACCTCCGTTTCGATGTTTGGCGGCGAGGGGGCCGTCGGCGCCCAAGAGATCGCTTCATCATTCGATTGGACCTCTCTGGTTCTCGGCATCGTCCTGTTCATGCTTTCCCAGCTCTTCTTGTACGCCCGAGAGCTGTACCTCGACTCCGACGAGATTGCGTAAGGAAACGCCATGCCCGTAATTGTTCGCCTCGACAAGATCATGGCCGAGCGAAAGATTTCCTCGAACGAACTTGCCGAAAGGATTGGAACCACGCCCGTGAACCTGTCCCGTATTAAAAAAGGGCATATTCGCGGCATTCGCTTCAACACACTCGAGCAGCTATGCCTCGCCCTTCGTTGCCAACCCGGAGACCTTCTCGAAGTCATGAGCGAAGAGGATGCCCGAAAGGAGTTCGGACTCGATTGGTCCGCCGAGGATTAGAGGGCGGTCGTACTCGCCCTGCACACGGGGATGCGAATCGGCGAGGTCTGCGGCCTTCGGTGGTGCGATGTGGATTTCGAGACGGGCCTGATCTCGATCAGACACTCGGTGGCGTACGCGAAGGGAATGGGTTCGTTCATCAAGGACACCAAGACCCATGACGCCAGGGGTATCCCCATCGACCCGGTCGGCCTACTCCCCTTCCTGAAGGAGACCCACGAGATCGACTGCGGAAAGCTGCGCTTGCGCGGCCTTACCGGGGCGATCGAGATCGGGGGCTGCTACATCCTGTCGGAGCCGGGCGCGACCTTCGCGACGACAAGCTATATCCGCAGGGCGTTCAAGACGTTCTCGGAGACCAACGGCCTCATGGGCACCAACGACGAGCTGATCACGTTCCACGGCCTTCGCCACACGTTCGCAACGCAGTGGATCCGCCAAGGCGGCGATATCAAGGCGCTCCAATCGATCCTCGGCCACAAGGACGCCATGGCGACGCTCAACGTCTACGCCGACATCGAGCCCATCTCCAAAATCCATAACATGCTGCGCGCCACGCCGTGCCTTTGGCGCGGGCACCTCGGGCCGAGGGTCGATCCGGGTCCCATGTTCCAACAGAGGATCCAGGAGTCCATCGAGACGCTCCAGGCGTTCGGCTACGGCATCACCGAGCCGGACGACCGAAATATCGCCATACGCGACGTGAAGACGAACAGTTGGCTCTAGCTCACCGAGTACGCGGCAGTGCTGGGCCCATCTCGACTGAGGTCACGGTGGTCCGATAGGGGCGCCGCCCGCGGCATGCGCCGCGGAGCGGTATCCCCTACCGAAGGGCGGGGATGCCCTCCGCTTCCAGTTCGGAATCAGCCGTCGGAGGCGTTCGGCTGACTGCAGGAACGGCCTGTCCGCTCAATGTGTTCGGCTGAGATCGGAAATCAACCCAACACGAGCCGGACACGCGCCAGACGGCTCTTCCCCGTACGGCCTTCCCCCTTACGCTCATGTTGCAGGCATGTAACGCCGCAGCGAGCGCGCCTTTTTTGCGCCAGACAGGTACAATGATGAACACTGTACCGTAGCGGAGCGCCCCGCGCGCGCCGCAATCACGCGAAAGGGTTTCCCATGGCCGAGATCTCGTCCTCCCGTATCGTCATCACCGTCCTTGGCAAGAACCGCCCCGGCATCGTCGCCGGCGTCACCCGTGTCCTAGGCGAGGCCAACGTCGACATCCGCGACATCACGCAGTCCATTATCGAGGACATCTTCACCATGACCATGCTGGCCGATACCGCCGAGTCCAAGCTCGACTTCGCCGAGCTGCAGAAGGCGCTGGCCGAGGCCGGCGAGCTTTCGGGCGTCAACGTGTCCATCCAGCGCGAGGACGTCTTCAACTTTATGTACCGCCTGTAGCGAGCAAGCCGCTGGGGATAGCCTGACGCGCGCATGCCCATGCAAGTCACCCCGATGCGGCCCGGAGAGGAGCGCGCATGGCCTACGACGCCAAGAAAATCTATTACCGCTTCGATGACCACTTGAGCCGCCTGGTTCTGGATTACGAAGCAAGCCGCCAGATTTCGTCTGAGAGCGAAAACCTCTACCACGGCCTGCCGACCGACCCTTATGACGAGGGCCTGTTTGTCGAGCACAATGTCAAGCGCGGCCTGCGCAATGCCGACGGCTCGGGCGTGGTCGCGGGCCTCACTCGTATCTCGGATGTGCACGGTTACAACAAGGTCGACGGAAAGGTCGTGCCCGATCAGGGCAAGCTCACGCTTCGCGGCTACAGCATCGAGGATCTGGTCAACAATGCCCAGGCCGAAAATCGCTACGGCTACGAGGAAGTCGCCTATCTGCTTATCACGGGTTCGCTACCCAACAAGGAAGAGCTCGACGGCTTCTGCGAGCGCCTAGGTGCCTTTAGACATCTGAGCGACGAGTACGTCAAAGAGTTCCCCATGACCACGGTGTCGTCGAGCATCATGAACGTGCTCCAGCGCGCCGTGCTGCTGCTCTACGCCTTCGATGCCGAACCAGACGCGATCACGCCCGAGCACGAAATCGACGTCGCCATTTCCATGCTCGCACGTCTCCCGCGCATCGCCGCCTTCGCACACATGGCCTCGATCGCCAAGCTTCGCGGCTCCGAGGTTCACGTGCCGCACCCCACGCCCGGTCTCTCCACCGCCGAGACCATCCTACAGGTCCTGCGCGGCGGCATGGCGTTCACCCGCGATGAGGCCATGCTGCTCGACGTGATGCTCATGCTGCATGCCGAACACGGCGGCGGCAACAACTCCACGTTCGCCTGCCGCGTGCTGTCCTCTTCGGCCACCGACCCGTATTCTGCCTACGCTGCGGCTATCGGCTCGCTCAAGGGTCCGCGCCACGGTGGCGCCAACGCCAAGGTCGTGTCCATGCACGAGGACATCCGCGCGCATGTTTCCAACTGGGAGGACGAGGACGAGGTCGCGGCCTACCTGGGCAAGATCCTCGACAAGCAGGCCTTCGACGGCACCGGCCTCATCTACGGCATGGGCCACGCCGTCTACACGCTGAGCGACCCACGCGCCGAGGTATGCCGCCGTTACGCGCGCTCGCTGGCAGCCAAGAAGGACTTGGGCGAAGAGTTCGCACTCATCGAGCGCATTGAGCGCCTGGCACCCCAGGTCATGCGCGACCACGGCATGACCAAGCCCATCTGCGCCAACATCGACCTGTACACAGGCTTTATCTACAAGATGCTCGGCGTGCCCGAGACGCTTTTTACGCCGCTGTTCGCCGTCGCCCGCATGGCCGGCTGGTCGGCACACCGCATGGAAGAGCTCTTCTGCGCGCACCGCATCATCCGCCCCGCCTACCGCCCGGTTATCGAACCGCTGGAGTACAAGCCACTCGCCGACCGCTAGGACGCGGACCGATATAGATCTTGAGCGTGGCCAGGGCATCGCCGCCCTCGGCCACGCTTTTTATGCCAACAGAAAGGGCTGCATCAAATGATTGTGTTTTCCGATATGGACGGAACGCTGCTGACGAGTGATAAGCAGATGAGCGACGCCACCTGGGCGATGCTCGACGAGCTTGCGCGCCGCCGCATTGAGTTTGTACCCTGCACGGGACGCCCGCTGTCGGGCATCTTTGAGCCCATCCTCGCCCACCCCGCCGTACACTACGCGGTCTGCGCCAACGGTGCCAGCGTCTGGCAGCTCGACGACGGTACGCCCGCCGATGCCTCACGTGCTACGCGCATTTTGAGCCGACCGCTCGACCGCGCCATCGCCCACCGCGTCCATAGCATCGCCGCCGGCCACGATGTGACCTTCGATATCTTCGCGGACGGGCAGTGCTTCCTCCCCCGCTCGCTCTACACGCGCCTGGACGAATTCTGCGGCGGCGACCCCCACATCGCGGCTTCGCTCAAGCGCACACGAACACCGATCGACATGGATATCGACAGCAAGATCGACGAAGTCGAGACGCTCGAACGCATCGCCATGTACTGGCACGACCCGGCCGATCGCGACGCCATCGCGACGGCGCTCGACACGCTCGGAGGCATTGAGGTCACGCGTTCTTACGCCATGAATATCGAGGTCATGGGCGAGGGCGCCACCAAGGGAACGGCCCTCACGTGGCTATGCGAGCATCTGGGCGAGCGTCTCGCCGACGCCTGGGCGTTCGGCGACAACATCAACGACATTCCCATGCTGCAGGCAGCGGGCCACGGCATGGCCATGATCAACGCCGAGCCCGAAGACCGCGAGGCCGCCGACGCCATCACCGAATACGACAACGACCACGACGGCGTCGCCCGCACCATCATGGACGCCCTCGCCTAGTCATTGGCCAGTCACTGGGGATGTTCTTAAATGACTAGTCGTTGGGGACACTCTTCGCAAAAAGCTGCAAGGACTGTCCCCCACTGTCGGCAGAAAAGGAACGTCCCCATCTGCCGGATTAGGAGAGACTCTCCAGCACGCGACGGAGCTCCTGCTGGACGGCGTGGTCGCGGTTACGACCCACCACGCGATCGGCCACCGCCTTAAGCGCGGGGCGCGCGTTTTCCATCGCGCAGCCCGTACCGACAAAGCGAATGATCTCGTAGTCGTTCATCGAGTCGCCAAACGCCATGACCTCGTCGCGTCCAATGCCGTAATGCTCCGCGAGCTGTGCGATGCCCGAGGCCTTCGACACACCAGGCTGCATGGCATCGATCCACGCGTTGCCCGAAGGCGCAAAAGTAAAGAGCTGACCAAGTTCGCGCTGCAGTACGTAAGCGCTGTCCATAACGGTACCGTCATCGCAAAAGATACTCGCCTTGATGATATTTACGCTGGGATCGGGCAGCTCCCAAATGCGCTCGGCATTGGGAAGGTCCTTATCGACCTCGCGCACGAACTTGCACTCGTCATCGAGCAAAAAGGACTTGGTTCGGTCAAAGAGCGCAAGATGCAGATTGGGAAACGTCGCGACTGCTTGGGCGAGCTTTCGAATCGCCAGGTGCGAATACACCTCGCGGTCCACTATCTTGCCGTCGGCGTAGACCTGGGCGCCGTTAGCGGCGACAAAGTCCATCTTGTCGCGAACGGGCGCAAAGAACTCGCACAGGCGATCGTAGCGACGACCTGACGATGCGGCGAAATGCACGCCATGCTCGTGTAGCGCCAGAATCAGTTCGTAGGTCTCGGGAGGCACCTGGCCGTTTTCGTCAAGCAGTGTGCCGTCCATATCGGATGCAATCAGTTTAAACATAGAAAAGCTCCCTTCGGGCTTGTTGGAATCGAACGTGTATCCGATTCCAACGTACCCAAAGGGAGCTCAAATAAGACTCCGCGGGCGTAAACGTTACAAGGACCTGGCAAATAGCTCACACATGCCAGAGGTCCTACGGTCGCGGCGTCAGGCGACACGCCATCCCGACGGCCAGTCGTTTAAAAACGTCCCCGATGACTAGTCGGCGTAGGTGAAGGTCGTGACGTCGAACATGCCCTCGGGGCGGATGCGGAGCGTCGGGATGACCGGCAGGGGCAGGAAGATGATGCCCATGATGGGGTCGAGCGGCGGCTCAATACCCATGGCGCGCGCCTTGACCATAAAGTCGTCGTGCTGCGCAGCAACGTCCTCGGCCGTGCCTTCGCTCATAAGACCACCGAGCGCCAGCGGAATGCGCGCCACGACCTCGCCGTTGCGCACCAGCACGTGACCACCTTGGCCCACGGCCTCAACGGCGGCCATCATATCGGCGGCGTTGTCGCCCACCACGCACACGTTGTGCGAGTCGTGGCCGATCGTAGAGGCAATGGCGCCACCCGTGATGGTGAAACCGCGCACCCAGCCGCGACCGATGTGCTTGCCAACAAGACCCAGGCCCGCAGGACCATCGCCGTCGGCGCCCTCGGCTTGCAGCGACACGCCGCGGCCGTGACGCTCGATCAGCATAATGCGGCGCAAGTCCTCGTCAGTCTCGGGACGAACCATGCCCGTGATGGCCTTGCCCGGCACCACGTCAATCACGGCCTCGCCCGGCTTAAAGGCATAGTCGAATACGTCGAGCGAAAGATTCGGCAGCTTAACGGAGGCGCGCAGCTCATCGGCAAGGGCCGCAACCTCGGCCATCTCGGGTGCGATCTCGCCCACAAAGGTGCCGTCCTGCGCCACCAGGGCACCGGCGGCATATACGCGATGCGGAGCCGCGGCAAACGTCAGGTCGTTGAGCACCAGCAGGTCGGCACGCTTGCCCGGGGCAATCGCACCGCGGAGCTCGTGCGGGTCGCGGCAGCCGTGATCCAGGCCAAACGCCTCGGCCGTGGAGAGGGACGCCATGGAGATGGCGACCACCGGGTCGATACCGGCCTCAATCGCCACGCGGCAGGCATTGTCGATCATGCCGGTTGCAAGCGCATCGGAAGGGGCACGGTCGTCAGTCGCAAAGCAGCAGCGGCGGGCGCGCGCTGGATTCTCCAGCAGCATCGGGGACAAATTGGCCAGGTCGTGGCTGCACGTGCCCTCACGCAGCATCACGTACATGCCGCGGGATAGCTTGTCGAGCGCCTCCTCGGGAATCGTCGACTCGTGGTCGGCGATAATGCCCGCTGCGGCATAGGCGTTGAGGTCCTTTCCGGCAACGAGCGGCGCGTGGCCGTCAACCTGCTTGGACGGCGTCTGGTTGGCAGCATCGATGCGAGCGCAGGTCTCGGGGTCGGCCATAAAGACGCCCGGCAGGTTCATCATTTCGCCCAGACCAAAGACATCGCCCGGATGCTCGGCAAAAAACGCCTGCATATCGGCAGCCGAAATAACGGCACCGGCCTGCTCGTCGGGCAGCGCGGGCACGCACGAAGGCATCATGTACTTGATGGAGATGGGTGCGCGGCGGCCGTCCTCGATCATAAAGCGCAAGCCGTCGAGACCGGCAACATTGGCAATCTCGTGGCTGTCGGCAATGGCGGTGGTAGTACCGCGCGTCGCGGCCATGCGAGCATACTCGGCGGGACGGATGTTCGAAGACTCGATATGCAGATGCCCATCAATAAAACCGGGAGCGAGATAGCGACCCTGGCAGTCGATGACCTCAGTTGCCTCGTAGGTGCCAGCGGCATCGTCGCGACCATCGTAGAGCACGCCGACGATCACACCGTCCTTGACGGCAACGCTACCGGGCGCCACACGCTGGCCATACACGTCGACGATCTGCGCATTGGTAAACAGCGTGTCGACGGGCACGCGGCCCTCGGCGGCCTCGATCACAGTCCTCATGACCTCAACGGACATACATACTCCTTTAACCGTAGAAAAAGGCTGCGGAGCGGACAGGCCTTCACCGCAGCAAACCAATAGCCATTGTATGCCCAAAAGGAAGCCCCGCTAACACCCCTTCCGCTTAACGGCACCGCCAAATGATCCCTCCGTCCCCAAGGGATCGTCGTAACCAAAAAAGGCCGCAGTCGGGAATCCCGGCTGCGGCCTTGTTGCACTTGTGAGGTCAACTCGCTCGTTAGATCAGCTTGAAGCCCTTGCGCTTGCCTACGGAGAGGGTGTCGCCCAGCTTGAGGGCGCTGGGATCGATGTTATAGCTCTTGGGAGCCACGGCCTTGCCGTTGATCTTGACGCCGCCGCCGTCGATATCGCGACGAGCCTGGCCGGCGCTCGCCGAAAGACCCAGGTCCTTGAGCAAGCCGGCGAGGTAGATCTGGCCCTCGTCGTTAACGGTCAGCTCGACATGCTTCTCGGGGAAGTCGGCGAGCTGGCCCTCCTTGAACACGCGGTCGAACTCGGCCTGAGCCTCGTCGCCGGCACCGACGCCGTGGTAGGTGTCGCACAGGTCGCGGCCCAGAGCGCGCTTGAGCTCGTAGGGGTCGGCAGAACCATCGGCCAGGGCAGCGTCGATCTTGTCGACCTCGGCCGGGGTGAGCGAGCTCGCCAGGCGGTAGTACTTGCCGATCATCTCGTCGGGGATGGACATGGTCTTGCCGAACATGTCCTTGGGCGCGTCGGTCAGGCCGATGTAGTTACCGTAGGACTTGGACATCTTACGAACGCCATCGGTGCCCTCGAGCAGCGGCATGGTGAGCGCGATCTGGGGCTCCATGCCCATCTTCTCCATGAGCTCACGGCCGGCGAGCAGGTTGAAAAGCTGGTCGGTGCCGCCCATCTCCACGTCAGCCTTAATCATGACCGAATCGTATGCCTGCATCACGGGATACAGGAACTCGTGCAGGGCGATCGGCGTCTGGGACTGGTAGCGCTTGGTAAAGTCATCGCGCTCAAGAATGCGGGCAACGGTGAACTTGGAGCACACCTGCAGCAGGCCGGCCAGATCCATCGAAAGGATCCAATCGCCGTTGTGCACGATGGTGGTCTTCTCGGGGTCCAGGATCTTCATGGCCTGGCTCACGTAGGTCTCGGCGTTGGCCTCGATCTGCTCCTGCGAAAGCTGCGGACGCGTGGAGTTCTTGCCCGAGGGGTCACCAATCAACGCGGTACCGTTGCCGATGATGAGGGTGACGTTGTGGCCCAGGTCCTGGAACTGGCGCATCTTGCGCAGCGGCACGGCATGGCCCAGGTGCAGGTCGGGGCTGGTGGGGTCGACGCCGAGCTTGATGTTGAGGGGCTCGCCCTTCTCAAGCTTCTTGCGAAGGTCGGCCTCGGGAACGATCTGCGCGGCGCCCGAGGTGATGATACGCATTTGCTCGTCAACAGACAGCATTGGGTATCCTCCTTTTGCTATAGCACCCTCGCCGAAAACGGCGGTGCTGGAAGTCCATAAACTCTCTTATGATAACAAACTGACGCGACGCGGCACCTACGACAGGAAAATCCTCGTCCTGCCGCATGCGTCAATGGCAACTGGCAGACGTGTACCGTCACGCTCAACCAGATAGCGCACCTGCCGACGACGCAAGCAGTCGCGGCAACGGACCTGTCCCGTCGCATCGGTGGCGCAGACGCCCTCGGCGGTCAGCAGGCAGTGCTCGCACACCATAAGCTCGGGACGGTCGGCGTCGACCGGACCAAAGACGCCGGGTTCAGCAGCCAGTTCGGCAATACGCTCCGCATCATTGCCGAGCAACTCGGCCGGCAAGTACACCCGCCCCGCACCGAGTCCGCGCAGCCAGGTAAGCGTGGCCCGATTCGCGCAGAACACCGGCGCCGCCACGTCAAATGTCACGCCCAGCTCGCGAGCGATCACCACCTGTCCCAGGTTGCGGCAGACGACGCACCCGGCACGCTGCATCAGTGAGCGGGTCCGGTCAGCGTCACCCGTGCGGCACACTTCGTCAAGCACCACAACGGCGTCGGACAAATCGAGTTCTCCGCGCGGGTCGGCATCCATCAGCTGCCAAGCAAAAACCATGCGAGCGGGAACCGCGCACTCCACCAACTCCGTCGACGCACCACCATCCACCGCAACGCCCTCAAAGGGCAGCACCTCAACGGCACGCGCAACGGGCGCAATCGCATCCGCCTCGGCCCGCATGCGCTCCAACACCGCCGCCGTCTGATCCAACACGCCGGCGCTGCGAATCAGGTATACCTCGCAGCCCGCGTCCACCTTACGCTTGCAATGCACGACGACGCGCTTCCCCGCTGCGGCATCCACCGGGCAGGGCACCTGCGGCCAGCGCTTGGGCACATCGGGACGCGTGTCGACACCCGGATAGAACCGAATCTCGAGCGTGTCACCCGCCGCCACAGCGGCGTCGAGCTCAACGGTCACCTCTTCGTGGCCCACAGCGACCAAGCGCCCCACGCGCACGCCCTGGTTAATTGCGCGCTCAAAGCTCATCAGCCCGGCACCCGAACGCCCTCGCAGGTACGCATCGGTAAACCCACGGTTAAACGACCTTCCCAGCTCGCGCTCAAGCTCTTCCACGGCACCGGAGTCCCACGCGCCGTCGCGCAGCATATCGAGCGCCCGGCGCCACACCCGTACCACGTTGAATACGTAATCGGGGTTCTTCATGCGCCCCTCGATCTTGAGCGACGCCACGCCGGCATCTACAAGCTCAGGCAGATGTGCAATACCCAGATAGTCGCGCGGGCACAGCAGGCGATCTCCCTCGACGGCAACAACGCTCTGTCCCGCCTCGTCCACTAGGTCGTACGCCAGACGGCACGGCTGCGTGCAGTCGCCGCGCATCGCCGAGCGCCCACGCCGCAGGGCCGAGAACTCGCACGCCCCCGAATAGCCGATGCAAATCGCACCGTGGCAGAATACCTCGATGGGCACGCCCGTGGCACATAGCGCCGCAATCTCGTCGACCGTCAGCTCGCGTGCCGTCGTCACGCGCTCGACCCCCAGCTCATCGGCGGCAAGCCGCACGGCGCCTTCGCTATGAGCGCCCGCCTGCGTGGACAGGTGAATCTCGACCCCGGGAATCGCCGCGCGCAGCGCGCAGGCCAACCCGGCATCGGCGACAATCAGAGCATCGGCGCCCAACTCCAGTGCATGAGCTCCCAACGCCACCGCGTCGGACAACTCATCGTCAAACACGAACACGTTGAGCGTCACGTACACGCGCACGCCATGGGCATGCGCCACGGCGCAGCCGCGCGCAAACTCGTCATCCGTAAAGCCATGCGCGCTCACGCGGGCGTTAAAGCCGCCCAACCCCGCATAGATGGCATCGGCACCCGCGGCGATGGCCGCAAGCATCTGGTCGAGCCCGCCCGCCGGCGCCAGCAGCTCGGGCAGCGCCACACCGGCAGCATCCAATCCAGTCTCGTATTGTCCGCTCGGCCCCATCGCCCGAATCGCCATCGGCAAACTCCTTACCAAGGTATGCATTCACTCTGAAAAATGCCGTCTTCCAGCATACACGAGGCCTCGCGCGCCCCGTTTGGTTTATCGTGTAATAACTTATGTCCATCCTGCCCCGACGGCACATCCGCCGTCCGGCACGACATACCTGGAGGTCAATATATGGGTCCTCGCCAACGACAGGGACGCAGCCGTTCAAAGACGCATGCCCTGCCCATAATCCTGCTCTCGTTTTTGGGCTTTTTGCTTATCGCGGGCGTGGCGTTTGGCATCGGCATGGTCGGCAACGTCAACCGCTGGCTGTCCGATCTGCCCGACTACACCGACGCCAACGCGTATCTGGTGAGCGAGCCCACCGAGATCGTCGACTGCAACGGCAACAAGATCGCAAGCTTCTACACGCAAAACCGCAAGTCCATCACCAAGGACGAGGTCTCCCCCTACGTGCTGCAGGGCACCGTTGACGTCGAGGACGAGCGCTTCTACGAGCACGGCGGTATCGACCTGTGGGGTATCGCGCGTGCTGCGGTGGCAACCCTCGGCGGCGGGCACGAAGGCGCCTCGACTATCACCCAGCAGCTGGTGCGCAACACCATCCTGCAGGAGGAGCAGTTCGACTCGACCATCGAGCGTAAGGTGCGCGAGGCCTACATCGCCGTAAAGATGGAGGACATGTACTCCAAAGACGAGATCCTCATGATGTACCTCAACACCATCTATTACGGCCACGGCGCCTACGGTATCGAGGCCGCCGCCGAGACCTACCTATCCAAGAGCGCCGCCGACCTCACCCTGAGCGAAGCCGCGCTGCTCATCGGCCTTCCCAACTCGCCTTCGCAGTACGACCCCACGGTCAATCCCGACCTGGCACTGTCTCGCCGCAACAAGGTCCTCGACAACATGCTGCGCCTGGGCCACATCACCCAGGAGGAGCACGATGCCGCACAGGCCGAGCCCATCACCCTCAACGTGACCGAGATTTCGGGCAGCGGCGTCGACGTATACTCGCAGCCCTACTTTGTCGCCTATGTTAAGCAGCTGCTGGAGCAGGAGTTCTCGACCGACGTGCTCTTTAAGGGCGGCCTGACCGTCAAGACCACCATCGACCCCACGATGCAGCAGGTGGCAGAGAATGCCGTCCGCGAGCAGCTCGACACGCTCTCACTCGACGGCCTGGACATGGGCATGGTCGTCGTCGACCCCAAGACCGGCTACATCAAGTGCATGGTGGGCGGCTACGACTACAACGCCGACGAGAACCACGTAAACCATGCCACGGCCAAGCGTCCCGTCGGCTCCACCTTCAAGGCCTTTACACTGGCAACTGCCATCCAAAACGGCATGAACCCCAACGTCACCCTCAACTGCAACTCGCCGCTCAAGGCCAAGGGCACCACGACCGAGGTCCAAAACTACGCCAAACATAGCTATGGCAACATCACGCTTAAGCAGGCGACGGCATACTCCTCCAACACCGGCTACATCCAGGTGGCGGAAGCCGTCGGCAACAGCAAGATCATCTCGCTCGTCAAAAAGCTCGGCATCGATCCCGCCAAGGACAACATCGAGGACGTTCCCGTCATGACGCTCGGCACCGGCTCGATCTCGCCGCTCGAGATGGCCGCCGCCTACGCGACGTTTGCCAACGGCGGCTACTATCGCCAGCCGATCGCCATCACCGAGATTGACTCTCGTACCGGTTCGGTGCTGTACCAGCACACCGACAATCCCTCACAGGTGCTTACCGAGGGCGAGGCCGCCGCGGTCACCGATGTTCTGTCCGGCGTCATGCAGGGCGGCGGTACGGGTGCTGCCGGTGCCCTGAGCGTCAACCAGCCCTATGCCGGCAAGACGGGCACCACCGACAACACCACCAACCTGTGGTTCTGCGGCTATACCCCGCAGCTGGCGTGCGCTCTGTGGACCGGCTATTCCGCGGGCGAGATCCCTATCCAAAAATACGGCACAGACCTGCTGGGCGACAGCACCAACCTGCCTGTCTTTAAGCGGTTTATGAACACCGTTCTGACCGGTACCGAGCGCGAGGAGTTTGCGACCGGAACGGCGCCCACCTACAAGAACAACAGCGTCTGGAAGTTCTACGGCACCAACAACACCAAGAAGACGGAGAACGACGACAAGGACGAGAACGAGGACGAAGAGGAAACCACAACGACGACAACGACGACCACGACCACCGAGACCACAGGCGGCGACACCACCGGCGGCACCGGTACGACCGGTGGCTCGACGGGCGGCTCCACTGGTGGTTCGACCGGCGGCGATGGCGGCACGCCTACGCCTACGCCTACACCCACTCCCGACCCCTCGCCCACGCCTGACGATACGGTTGGTTAGAAATTCATCCGGCCATTAGCAACAAGGCCCCCGAGCAGCTTATTAAAGTGCTCGGGGGCCTTTTAGTTTAAAGCGACCTGGTGGACGGCCTTTATACCGGCAAACAATATAGGGGGTACCGACCAACGTCGATACCCCCTTACAAGCCACCATGTCACGCACACAGTGCCGAGCGCACGACCCGCACGCCTACTTGCGAGAATTGCTCAGCTTATTGATCAGCGCCTCGAGACGCTCGCCGTCCTCGGCCGTCTGGGCAATAACCAAAATCGTATCGTTGCCGGCAAGCGAGCCAAGCACATCGGGCAACTCTGCCGCATCAACGGCGGCGGCGATGCCGGAAGCCGTACCAGGCTGAGCCTTGATCATAACCAGATTATCGGTGCGCAGAACGCCCGTTACGAGCTCGGAAACCATACGCTGCAGGTGCAGGTCCTCTGCCAGAACATAGATACCCTCGGGGAGCTTACGCAGCCCCATATCGGCAATATCGCGAGAGACAGTCGCCTGCGTGCAATCAAAGCCCATAGCGCGGAGCTCATCGACCAGCACGCGCTGCGTGCGGACGTCCTTATTGCGCACAATATCTCTAATGGCATCCTGGCGCCCATTGCGTTTTTTAGCCATACAAACCCTCTCTCCAAAAGATGGCGGAGACAATCAATCAGTGACTGAATAGTTTAACGCTATTTGAAGGCTTTTGTGTATAAGAACGCATTTCGAAACAATTCTATGCAAATTTGTTTCGAAATGAGCCGTTTAGGCGGTTTTTGCGCCCGTCCGGTTAAGAAAAGCTGCCAGATGCGTACACATCACGCAGCGCGCGGGCTTGGCGCTGGCGATCGGCCCAAACAACAAACCGAGTCCCCGATGGTTATCCTTGAGCGCGGCGACCATCTGACGGGTTCGAGGCGCATCGAGCATATCACGCATGCGGGCGGAACGCTCGATTGACGACACCCCATGCGGGCTCAGACACAAATTCTCGATGCAGGCGACCAGTCCGGCAAAGTAGAACTTTTGGCTTGCCAGCTTGAGCCGACCACCGCTGTCTGCTTCCGAGAGTGAGTCCGCAAGCTCGTCGAGCGCTCGAGTGTCATCGGATACCTTGGCATACATGGTGGGATCAAAGGCATCTGTAAGTTTAGGTGCCGCCGTGTGGAAACAAGCATCGCCGCAGCCGGACACGCATCGTGTCTGCGAAAGCGCGCATGCCATAAACCCAACTGTGCGAAACACCTTGTCGCACAAAAGGCATGCCTCAAACAGCGAGCGGCTGTACATCACACCAGAGGTCTGAACGACTAGGCCGCCTAAAATCAACTGAGGCAGCCCGGCCACCATCGAAGATTTGCTATCAATGGAAATATGAGCAGCATCCAAGACGCGCGAATGGCGCTCTCGATGTGCATCATAGCGGTCGAGCGACACCGTGGGGAGCACTATGTCTGCCGTAGAATCGCACGCGATATTGACCATCTTGGAAAGGGACTGCGGAGCAAACCACTCATCGGCGTTCATAGCGATGATTTGAGAGCCGCGCGAGGCAGCAAAACCGGCACGAAGACAAGCGCCGCGCTTCGCGTCCTCGACGTCAATCAAATCAATATGAATGTCCCTGTCGGCAGCAACTTGAAGCGAATGGCGCACACCGGGCGCAGCATCGCGACAGACAACGACAATCTGCAAATCGTAGAGGTCTTGGTTCTGGATACTCTCGAGCGCACGCATCGCATAGCTGAGCGAACCTTCTACCACAAGGATCACCGAAAGTCGCGGATGCGAGCCACGTCGAACCAAGTTATCCGTCCTCTCGACAGCAGTGAATCAAACTGTCGTTCATGGTACACCCCGGCAATAAAAGCAATGAGACACCGGTTGTATTGCACGCCAAGAACAGATGTTGCACACGCGCAGCCCACAGATGACAGGTGCCGACGCACGACGCGCCGAGCCCTCCCCTAGTCGAGCACGACAAGCTCGGCGGGATCGTAATCCACGCCCATAAACGTAAGGCCGCAGGCAGGAGCCGTGGGGCCCGCAGCGGTACGGTCGCAAGCATCGATGACCTCGCGCATCCACTCGGGTTCACGGCGATGCATGCCAATCGCGACAAGCGTGCCAACGATCGTACGGACCATCGAATGCAGAAACGCATTGCCCTCGATGGTAAACGTCAGGATGTCCTCGCCAAACGCAACCTCATGGCCAAACTCGGCGCGCATTACGCAGCGGTGCGTAGGTTTGCCCACGGCAGAAGCAACCTTGCAAAAGCTTTTAAAGTCCTGCTCGCCCAGCAGCGCGGGGCAGGCAGCAGACATAGCCTCAACATCCAAGGGATAGCGATGCCACCACACCGCACCGCGGGACAGCACGGGGCGCGCATCTCGATCGGCAATACGGTACGTATACGTACGGGAACGCGCGTCAAAACGTGCAGAAAAGCCTTTACGGGCCTTGTAGACCTCGTTGATGGCGATATCTTTGGGCAGCAGGGCATCCATAGCCCGCAGCCACCTACGGCGCGTTAGGGCGAGCTCAGCGTCCGTTACGGGCACGCTGATGTACTGAGCCACGGCATGCACGCCGGCATCGGTGCGACCCGCGCACGTCAGATCGATCGGACGGCGAAGCAGCGTCTCGATGGCTCGACGCAGCTCACCCGCAACCGTCGTCTGTCCCGGCTGCTCGGCAAAGCCGCTATAGGACGAGCCATCGTATGCCACGCGGAAAACGAGCGTGGCATCGAGCTCTGGAATCGAATTGAAATCAGACGGCGCGGTCATGGGCGCTCCCAACAAACAGGCAATGGCATTTCGACAAAAAAAGAGGGGTACGCGAACGTACCCCTCGAATATAGCCTATGCAGACGGATTGTCTACTCAGCGGTCTCCTCAGCAGGAGCCTCCTCGGCAGCCTCGACCTTCTTGGGAGCAGCGGCCTTCTTGGGGGCCGGAGCAGCCTTCTTGGCCTTAGGCGTGCAAGGCTCGGTGACGAGCTCCATGATAACGATGGGAGCGTTGTCGCCCTTGCGGTGCCCGAGCTTCATGATGCGGGTATAACCGCCGTTGCGATCCTGCCACATACCCTGGGCAGCCTTGTCGAAGATCTCGGCAACGAGCTGCTTATCGCCGAGCTTGGCGATAGCCAGACGACGAGAGTGCAGGTCGCCCTTCTTGGCCCAAGTGATGATCGGATCGACGACCGAACGCAGCGCCTTAGCGCGGGTCTCGGTGGTCTTGATGCGGTCGTTCTCGAAGAGGGCCTTAGCAAGGCTCTTCTTCATGGCCTTGGTGTGGCTCGCATCGGTGCCGAGCTTCAGGCCCTTCTTAACGTTGTGACGCATGGTCTAGTTTCTCCTCAAATATGCGAAGCATTAAGCCTTCAGGCTCAGGCCCATGGACTCAAGCTTGTCCTTCACTTCCTCGATCGACTTAACACCGAAGTTACGGATGTTGAGCAGATCGTTCTCCGAGAACTCAACGAGCTGACGGACCGAGTGAATGCTGGCGCGCTTAAGGCAGTTGTAGGAACGGACGGAAAGGTCCAGATCCTCGATCTGCTTGTCCAGCTCGGCGTTGTCGTTGGTGACCTCGGGAGCGAAGATCGAAGCCTCCTCCTCGACCTCGGGGGTCTCGGCAAGGTTCATAAAGGCGGCCATATGCTGGTTGATGATATTGGCAGCCTGGACCACGGCGTCGCGCGGGGCGATGGAGCCGTTGGTCTCGATCTCGAGGACAAGGCGGTCGTAGTCGGTGTGCTGACCGACACGGCAAGCCTCAACGAGCTTGGCGCAACGGGAAACCGGCGAGTACAGCGAGTCGACGTGGATCACACCGATGGGATCGTTGTCGCGCTTGTTGGCCTCGCCAGAAACATAGCCGCGGCCATAGCCGATGCGCATGCTCATGGTGAGATGGCCACCCTCGGTGAGCGTAGCAATGTGCTGCTCGGGGTTGACCAGCTCAAACTCGGACGGAATAAAGAAGTCCGCACCGGTGACCTCGCAGGGGCCGTCAACCGAGATGGTGGCGGTCGCCTCGTCGGTCGTGCCGAGAGCCCTGAAGACAAGACCCTTGACATTCAGGACGATGTCGGTGACATCCTCGACCATGTTAGGGATGGTCATGAACTCGTGCTGCGCACCATCGATCTGAATAGCCTCGACGGCGGCACCCTCGAGCGAGGACAGAAGAACGCGACGAAGGGAGTTACCCAGCGTATCGCCGTAACCACGCTCGAGCGGCTCGACGGAGACACGAGCAGACGTCTCGTTGATCTCTTCGACCTGAACCTGAGGCCTAATGAATTCTGACATGTATTACCTCCAGCCTCAGCAGCCCGGATGGACTACTTAGAGTAGAGCTCGACGATGAGCTGCTCGTTGATATCACCGCTGATCTGCTCACGCGTCGGCAGAGCGAGCACGTTACCAGACAGCTTCTCGATATCGACCTCGAGCCAGCCAGGGACCTCAAAGCGCTCGGAGGAAATCAGGGCCTCCTTGATGGGGAGGAGGTCACGGAACTTCTCGCCGACAGCGACGACGTCGCCGGCCTTGACGCGGTAGGACGGGATGTCCACGCGCTTGCCGTTCACGGTGAAGTGACCGTGACGGACGGACTGACGAGCCTCTTTGCGGGTGCGGGCGAAGCCAAGACGGAAGACGACGTTGTCGAGGCGAGACTCAAGAATGATCATGAGGTTCTCACCGGTGACGCCGTTCATCTTACGGGCCTTGTTGAAGTAGCCGTGGAACTGCTTCTCCAGAACGCCATAGATGAACTTGACCTTCTGCTTCTCGCGCAGCTGCATGCCGTACTCAGATTCCTTGCGACGGCGCTTGGGCTGACGGATAGATTCCTTCTTGCTGCTGTAACCGAGCTCAGCGGGATCGATCCCGAGCTGACGGCAGCGCTTAAGAACAGGAGTCCTGTCGATTGCCATATTGATACGATCCTTTCAGTTACACGCGGCGACGCTTCTTGGGGCGGCAGCCGTTGTGCGGAATGGGGGTCTTGTCCTGGATGCTCGAGACCTCGAGGCCAGCAGCCTGGAGGGAGCGGATGGCGGTCTCACGACCGGAGCCGGGGCCCTTGACGAAGACGGAAACCTTCTTCATACCGTGCTCCATGGCCTGCTTGGCAGCAGCCTCGGCAGCCATCTGGGCAGCGAACGGCGTGGACTTACGGGAGCCCTTGAAGCCCACCTGGCCAGCCGACTTCCAGGAAATGACGTTGCCCTGGGGATCGGTGATCGAAACGATCGTGTTGTTGAACGTAGAACGAATGTGAGCCTGGCCCACGGAAATGTTCTTACGGTCCGCGCGCTTCAGACGGGCAGCGCGAACGTTCTTCTTAGCAGTAGCCATCTATCTAGCGCTCCTTATTTCTTCTTCTTAGCACCGATCTGACGCTTCGGGCCCTTGCGGGTACGAGCGTTAGTGTGGGTGCGCTGGCCGCGGACCGGGAGGCCCTTGCGGTGACGAAGGCCGCGGTTGCAGCCGATGTCCATAAGGCGCTTGACGTTCTGGTTGCGCTCACGGCGGAGGTCGCCCTCAACCATGATCTGGTTCTTATCGATATAATCGCGGATGGCGTTAACCTCATCCTCGGTGAGGTCCTTAACGCGCGTATCCACGTTAACGTTGCACTCGACGCAAATCTTCGTCGCAGTGGTGCGGCCGATGCCGTAAATGTAGGTCAGACCGATCTCAACGCGCTTCTCACGCGGGAGGTCGACACCATTAATACGGGCCAACGTAGTCTCCTCTCTTAACCCTGACGCTGCTTATGACGGGGGTTCTCGCAAATGACGAGGACCTTGCCATGGCGCCTAATGATTTTGCACTTATCGCACATCTTCTTGACCGAAGGACGTACCTTCATCGTTCTTCCTTTCGGTAGCGCTCAAACTACTTCCCTACTATCTACTCGCCCAGCCGCAGGCGTTTAAAACTATGGCTGGTCTTCACACACAATCCGACCGTAGGTTGAGCTAAGCCTGCAGTCGGAAATGGAGTGCGTGTATGCGTGCCGCTATTTGTAGCGATAGGTGATGCGGCCGCGGGTCAGGTCGTACGGGGAAAGCTCCACGACAACCCTGTCACCGGGGAGAATACGGATGTAATTCATTCGGATCTTGCCAGAAATGTTGCACAGAACCGAATGACCGTTCTCGAGCTCGACCTTAAACATGGCGTTGGGCAACGGTTCCTTTACCGTACCCTCGAGCTCAATTGCGTCTTCCTTCTTCACAAGCAATCATCTTTCTCTAGAAAACGACAGCGATTGAGTATTCTACAACACGTATGCACGCATCGTAATAACTTCGTAATGGCTCCACAACTAAATGGAACTTGTTACATTTCTCCGCCTTGGAGGGAGCACCAAGCACCTTGGGCATCCGTGGTGAGAATCACCGGACCGTCATTGGTAATGGCGACGGTGTTCTCGTAGTGCGCGGCGGGCAGGTGATCGTTGGTCGTAACAATCCAACCGTCGGAGCCCGTGCTCACATGGTTGGAACCCATCGTAACCATCGGCTCGATAGCAATGACCATGCCGGCCTGGAGGCGAACGCCCCTCCCCTTCTTTCCATAGTTAGGAACGTTGGGGTCCTCGTGCATCACGCGGCCAATGCCATGGCCTACATAATCACGAAGCACACCGTAACCGTGAGACTCGGCGAGGGACTGAACGGCATAACCGACGTCCCCGATATGGTTACCGGGAACAGCCTGCTCGATGGCAGCCTTAAGGCAATCGCGCGTGACCTCGCACAAAGCCTTGGCTTCGGGCGTGGGGGTGCCGACGAAAAACGTCCAAGCATTATCGCCGACCCAACCGTCGACAACGGCTCCCGTATCGATGGAGATGATATCGCCATCGCGCAGGATCATGTCGGGGTTGGGAATACCGTGGACCACGGCATCGTTGATCGATGCGCAAATGGTCCCCGGGAACCCGCCGTAACCCTTAAAGGCCGGGGTGCCGCCATGCATGCGGATAATCTGCTCCGCGAGCTGATCGAGCTCAAAGGTGGAAACGCCGGGGCGCACCATGGCTCCAACGTGGCGGAGCGCCATCTTAGATAGCGCTCCTGCCTTCTTCATCTGCTCGATTTGCGTTGCAGACTTAATCTTGATCATAGACCGAGAGCCTCTTTGACATCCCCGTACACGGTCTCGCGAGCCTGGTCACCGTTGACCGACTTGAGCAGACCCTGGCCACGATAGTAGTCGACGAGCGGGCTCGTGGACTTCTCGTAGACGTCGAGACGGTTCTTGATGGTCTCGGGCTTGTCGTCGTCGCGCTGATACATCTCGCCGCCACACTTGGGGCAGGTAGCATCGGCAGCGGTGCCGGTGTAACCGCAGGCGCGGCAGGTGCGACGCGAAGACAGACGATCGATAATGACCTCGGGGGCCACATCGACCAGAAGGGCGCAGTCGATCTCGCGACCCATGGCGGAGAGCTCGGAATCGAGCGTCACGGCCTGGGCGGTGTTGCGCGGGAAGCCGTCGAGGATGAAGCCCTGCTGGGCGTCATCGGCGGCAAGGCGCTCCTTGACAAGGTCGATCACGAGCTGATCGGGAACGAGCTCGCCAGCGTCCATGTACTTCTTAGCCTGAATACCAAGCTCGGTGCCACCCTTGACGGCAGCACGCAGCAGGTCGCCCGTGGAAATGTGAGCGACGCCAAACTCGGCGACGAGCTCCTGTGCGACGGTACCCTTACCGGCACCCGGAGCTCCGAGCAATACGAGGTTCATGAGCAATCCTCCTCTAGCCTATTTAAAGAATCCATCGTAATCATACATCTTGATCTGGCCTTCGAGCTTATCGACCGTGTCGAGCACGACGCCGACCATGATGAGGATGGACGTGCCGCCAAATGCCTGGATCAGATGGTTACCCGTGAAGGAGAAGATGATCGAAGGCACGATGGCGATGAGCGCCAAAAAGACAGCGCTGGGAAGCGTGATCTTGTTGAGCGCGTTCTTGATGTAGGCCGCGGTAGCCCTACCCGGACGCACGCCCGGAATAAAGCCGCCCTGCTTCTTAAGGTTATCGGCCGTGTCATCGGGGTTGAACACCATGGAGGTGTAGAAGTACGCGAAGAACACGATGAGGACAACGTTAAGCACCCAGTTGAGCCAGCCGCGCGAAAGCGCAGAGGCAACTGCCTGAATCCAGCCGATGCCGGGGAAGAACACGGCAATCTGAGCCGGGAAGTACAGCAGCGCCGAAGCGAAGATGATTGGCACGACACCCGCGGTGTTGACCTTGATGGGCAGGTAGGTGGTCTGACCACCCATCATACGACGGCCCACGACGCGCTTAGCGTAGGAGACCGGGATGCGGCGCTGGCCGCGCTCAAGGAAAACAATCAGCGGGATAACCAGCAGGATGATGGCGCAGATGATCACCATGGTGATGATGCCACCGGCATTGCCCTCGGTGCTGGAGAAGATAGCCTGCGGCAGACCGGCCATGATGTTCGCAAAGATGATCAGCGACATGCCATTGCCGATACCGCGCTGGGTGATGAGCTCACCAATCCACATGATCAGCATGGCGCCCGCAGTGAGCGTGCCGACGATCATGAGGTCGAAGATGATCTCGGGAGCGCCGGCGCCATTGAAGCTGATGCCGAAGCTCTTAAAGAGGAAGAGGTAACCCACGGAGTTGAGGATTGCCAGAGCAAGGGTGAGGTAACGCGAATACTGCGTAATCTTGGTCTGACCGACCTCGCCCTCGCGGGCAAGCTCATGCAGGGAAGGCACAACGGCCTGGAGCATCTGGAGGATGATCGAGCTGGTGATGTAAGGCATGATGCCCAGCGAAAACACCGACACATAGCTCAACGCGCCGCCAGAGAAAAGATTCAGGAGGGCCATAGCACCTGCGGCGACCGAATTGTTATCGGTCGAGAAAAGGCCCAGCATCCCCTGGAAGGGAATGCCGGGCACAGGAACGTGCGCACCAATGCGGTACACGACGAGCATAGCTATGGTAAAAAGAATCTTTTCGCGCAATTCTTTGATGCGGAAAGCATTCTTAAGACCATTTAGCACGGCAGCTCGACCTTTCCGCCGGCGGCCTCGATCTTGGCCTGCGCAGAAGCGCTGACCTTGTCGACCTTGACCGTGAACTTCTTGGTGAGCTCACCATTGCCGAGCACCTTGACGGGCTCGAACTCGCTCTTGGTGATGCGAGCGGCCTTAAGAGCGGCACCGTCGATCACAGCGCCGTCCTCGAACTTACGCTCGAGACGCTCAACGTTAACAGCGGTGTACTCGATACGACGGGGGTTACGGAAGCCCGGAAGCTTGGGCAGGCGCATAGCCAGCGGAGTCTGGCCACCCTCGAAGCCGGCACCCTTGGTGCCGCCAGAGCGGGAACCCTGGCCCTTCTGACCGCGGCCAGAAGTGGTGCCGTGACCCGAAGAATTGCCACGGCCGACGCGCTTGCGGTTCTTGGTGGAACCGGGCGCGGGAGTAAGATCGTGAAGCTGCATTTGCTACTCCTCTACAATCTCGACAAGGTGCTTGACCTTGAAGATCATGCCGCGGACGGACTCGTTGTCAGCAATCTCGCGAACCTCGCGGATCCTGTGGAGACCGAGGGCACGGACAGTACGGACCTGGTCCTGCTTGCAACCGTTGGTGCTGCGGACCTGCTTGATCTTGATGGTGTCAGCCATGCTTAGTTCTCCTTACCGACGAACATCTCGGAGACCGTCAGGCCACGGCGAGCCGCGACGTCCTCAGGGCTGGAGAGCTCCTTGAGGCCCTCGACGGCAGCCTTGATGATGTTGAGGCCGTTGTCGGTACCGAGGGACTTGGACAGGACGTTCTTGATGCCAGCAAGCTCAAAGAGGGGACGCACAGCGCCGCCGGCGATAACGCCGGTACCCTCGACAGCGGGCTTGATGATGATGCGGCCGGCACCAAAGTGGCCGAGAACCTCGTGCGGGATGGTGCCCTGCTCGGTCACCGGCACGTGGAACATGTTCTTCTTGGCATCGAGAGATGCCTTGGAGATGGCCATGGGCACCTCAGCGGACTTGCCCATGCCAACGCCGACGTTGCCCTTGCCGTCGCCAACGACGACGAGAGCGACGAGGCTCATGCGACGACCACCCTTGACGGTCTTCGACACGCGGTTGATGTAAACGACGCGCTCCTCGAACTCGGAGGCCTCGCGCTGCTGCTTCTGATTACGAGCCATGTGCTACATACCTCCTAGAACTCGAGACCGGCGGCACGAGCACCGTCGGCGAGGGCCTTGACGCGGCCATGGTAGATACGGCCACCGCGATCGAAGGCGACCTTGGTGATGCCGGCCTCGATGGCGCGCTTGCCAACGAGCTGACCGACCTTCTCCGCAGCCTCCTTGTTCGAGGTGTGGGTGCCCTTGAACTCGGCCTCGAGGGTCGAGGCAGAGACGAGCGTCAGGCTGGAGCCCTTGCTGTCGTCGATGATCTGGGCATAGATGTTGGCGTTAGTACGGGTCACGCGAAGACGCGGACGCTCGGAGGTACCCGAGACCTTGCCGCGAACACGACGCTGACGACGCTTGAGGCCTTCCAGCTTCGCCTTATGCTTGTTCATACGTAAACTCCTAAAAAGGTTGATCTTGCCAGCACCTGACGGGGTGCTGGTCTTATGCGAGTGAGTCGGTTACGACTACTTGGCGGCCTTACCCAGCTTGCGGCGGATGTGCTCGCCAACGTAGTGGATACCCTTGCCCTTGTAAGGCTCGGGAGGACGATGGCCGCGGATCTCAGCGGCGATCTGACCGACCTGCTGCTTGTTGATACCCTTGACGTTCACGTGGGTGTTGTCGGGAACCTCGAAGGTGATGCCCTCGGGAGCCTCGACGATCACGGGGTGCGAGAAGCCCAGGGAGAACTCGAGGTTCTTGCCCTTCTGCTGCACGCGGTAACCGACGCCGGCGAGCTCGAGCTTCTTCTCGAAGCCCTCGGAAACGCCAACAACCATGTTGTGGATGAGGGCGCGGGTGAGGCCGTGGCGGGCACGGGTCTCACGCTCGTCGTCGGGACGGGAAACGGTGAGGACATTGTCCTCGACGTTGATAGCGAGCTTCTCAAAGACATCGAGCTCGAGCTGGCCCTTGGGGCCCTTGACGACAACGTTGTTGCCGTTGACTGCCACTTCGACTCCGGCGGGAATCTGGACAGGCTTATTACCGATACGAGACACGGTGATCTCCTTTCCTTCTACCTACCGAGCGAATTACCAGACGTAAGCGATGATCTCGCCGCCGACGTTGTGCTTGCGAGCATCGCGGTCGGTCATGACGCCATGGCTGGTGGAAATAATGGCGGTACCAAGGCCACCGCGGACGCGGGGCATGTCGGCAACGCCGGTGTACTTACGCAGGCCCGGCTTGGAAATGCGGCGGATGCCGTTGATGACCTTAGCCTTCTTGGGACCATACTTAAGCGTGATGTGCAGAGTCTTCTGGGGAACGGTGTCCTCGACATCGTAGCCCTCGATGTAGCCCTCCTCGTGCAGAACACGAGCGATCTCGACGAGCTTCTTGCTGCTCGGCATGGAGACCGTGGCCTTGTTCACAGAGTTAGCGTTACGGATGCGCGTAAGCATATCTGCGATCGGGTCTGTAAGGTTCATACAGATTCTCCTTCGTTCTTGATGAACACGTGCTCTTGGTTCTTCACCGCCCTTAACGGCAAAGCCTTTTTAGCGCGTTTTCCCTGTTCCAAACGGATGCTTGAAACGCTGGTAGTGACTTACCAGCTGGCCTTCTTAACGCCGGGAAGCTCGCCCTTGAGTGCAAGCTCACGGAAGCAGACACGGCACAGGCCGAACTTGCGGTACACAGAGTGCGGACGGCCGCAGCGCTGGCAGCGCGTGTACTCACGAGTAGAGAACTTCTGCTTGCGATTGCACTTGACGATCATCGATGTCTTAGCCACTTATATCCTCCTCACATAGAGTATTGTTCGCCCCAAGCGCCGCCCCCTTGTGGGAACGGCGCTTATAGGGCAGGTGAACCTATTTCTTGAACGGGAAACCGAAGGCGTCCAGAAGGGCCTTGGCCTCCTCATCGGTGTTGGCGGTGGTCACGAAAGTGATGTCCATACCACGCTGGTGATCGACGGAGTCGAAGTCGATCTCGGGGAAGATGAGCTGCTCGGTGACGCCCATGGAGAAGTTACCACGGCCGTCGAAGCTCTTGGCGGAAATGCCGCGGAAGTCGCGGATACGGGGGATCGCGACGGAGGTCAGACGATCGAAGAACTCCCACATACGGTCGCCACGCAGGGTAACCTTGCAGCCGATCGGCATACCAGCGCGCAGGCGGAAGGTAGCGATGGACTTACGGGCACGGGTGATCATCGGCTGCTGTCCGGTGATGGCGCGCAGGTCGCGCACGGCACCGTCGATGGCCTTGGAATCGGTAGCGGCCTCGCCGACACCCATGTTCACGACGATCTTCTCAAACTTGGGGATCATCATGACGTTCTCGTACTGGAACTTGTCCTGAAGCTGCTGCTTGACCTCGTTGTTGTACTTGGTCTTCAGACGCGGCACATACTTCTCTTCTGCCATTGTTCACTCCTTCTTGGGGTTTTAAGCACGGGGCGTGGCCACGATGGGTTGTCCTCGTACCTCCTGGCTGCATCCGCGCCGCTCATGGCATTTTGCGGTTTGGACTCGACGCAGCAGGAGCCGACAAAACAATCGGTACTATACGCGCATCGTGAGCGTATTTCCAGAAAAACCTCGTCTGCCTGCACAACTCCACAACTCCCCCGCACAAATGGGTCCCAAGAAGCAGTTGCGGTGAAATAGGGACTGTTTGGCGGCCTAACAGGCTTAAACAGTCCGTATTTCACCGCAACTTATTGGTGGGGATGCGATTAGCGCTTGCGGGGGACGAGTTTGGTGCGGCGCAGGTGGATCATCTCGGCGGCGATGGAGATGGCGATCTCCTCGGGGTCCTCGGCCTCGATGGCAACGCCGATCGGAAGGTGCAGCTCGTCGATCTGGTCCTGTGTAAAGCCTTCCTGCTCCAGGCGGGCACGCACAAAGGCCGTCTTGCGACGCGAACCCAGACAGCCCAGGTAGGCAGGCTTGGCACGCATGGCCTGAATCACCACGTCGATATCGGACTTGTGGCCTGCTGTGGCCACGACCACCAAGTCGCGCGGGCCGATGGGGCACTGCTTGCTCAGGTTCTTGTAGTCGACCAGACGACGGTCGTAGACACCGGGCACCCAATCGGGGGTCAGCGTGCCGAGACGGTCGTCGCACGTCACGACGGCAAAGCCCGCCGCCGTGAGCACCCGCGCCGTCGCGGCGCCCACGTGGCCGCAGCCAAAGATGTAGGTCAGGCCCTCGGGGCAGAGCGTCTCGATGTGCGCCGCGGGAATCTCAGAGGCCGCGTTGGTGTAGGTGACCTTACTCCCCTCCTCCACCAGCGAAAGCTCGGGGCAGCCGGCAATGGTATGGCGCGATGCCTCGCCATGGTACTCGACCACATCGCCCTCCAGGGCCTGAATGACAAACGGTTCAAAGTCGATGACGAAGTCGCCGATACGTCGATACGTCAAGACGTCGGCAATTTCCTGGAACAACTGTGCCTGGATCGCATCCAGATGCAGATAGCACAGGCAGATGGCTCCGCCGCAGATCATACCGGTATCGGAGTTCTCGCCGCCCATGGTGTAGCGGACCAGACGCGATTGCCCCGCGGCCAGCAGCTCTCGCGCCTCGTCCAGCGCAAAAAGCTCGATCTTGCCGCCGCCGATGGTGCCCGCCTGGCTACCGTCGGCAAAGACGGCCATCCAGGCGCCCACGCCGCGCGGCGACGACCCCGCCGTGCCGGCCACGACCACGAGCTCGCACGTCTCGCCAGCACGCAGGGCGACAAGCGCCGCATTCACAACATCGAGCTTTTCCATTGCCGCCTTCTATCCTCTAAAGATATCGGTGAGCATAGCGAGTGCCTCGAGCACGCCGCCGCCGACCGACGTCGCCTTGTCCGAAATGTAGTTGATATAGCTGGCATCGCCGCGCGGATCGACATCGGCGCATTTAAAGCCCTCAGTCACCTGCACGCCGTTCGCCAAAAGCCCGCGCAGACAGCCATCGATCTGCGTGCACATGGGCGAATCGCCCGCATACCCGATCACATCGCCGGCACTCACGATGTCGCCGATCGCATGGTCGGACCTAAACACGCCGGCGGCGGGGCTGTGGATAACACGCTCTTTGCCATATCCGGCGATGACGCCCGGCACGCCCGTGTTGGGCTGGGGCGAACCTTGGGTAATGACACGGCCCAGGAAATGCCCACGCATGGTTTCGATCACGGCGTCGCAGTCAACCGGCGCGGTGAAGCCCGGCCCCACGGCGATGACGGCAGGAGCCATGTCGCGCGTGGTACCCAGATTGCGCTTGGCCAGAATTGCGTCGACCACAGCCGCGGGCTTCAGTTCGTCGAGCATCTGTGCCTGGGGGTCCACCACCACGGCGACATCCCCCGCCTCGGTAATCTCAAGCGCCTCGGCCGACGTCTGCGCCAGGCGAGCGCGAATGCCCTCGACCTGGACCTCGCCCAGGCGAATGGCCTCGCAAAAACTGATTGTGCGACGGATGCACGTGGGAACCGCGATATCGGCCATGACAACTGACACGCCGGCGCGCACCAAGCGAGCGGCGACGCCCGTGGCGATATCGCCGGCGCCGCGAACATAAACGAGCATTCCCGGGGCACCTCCCTGTGCTACGGTTTGAGCAGAGCAAAAGCGGTTCGACCGCTACTCTGATGATTATTTATTATCACAGTATTATACGGCGGTGAACAGATGGAAACGGTTAGCGGCAATCTTGCCTCGGCGCTCAGGATCGAGCCGGGCATTACCGCGATTATCGGCAGCGGCGGCAAGTCGACCTTGCTAAAGACGCTCGGCCTTGAGCTTATGCGCGCTGGCGACCGCGTGCTCCTCTGCACCACCACGCATATGTTCCCCGTCGCCGGCGTGCCATGGGACGGGTCGGGCCGTCGTCTGGACGCCGCGCCTTGGAAGCCGGGGGCCCTGCATGTTCCCGGCTGCACCTGCGAGGCATGCGCTGGCATGAGCCGCGGAAGTATCTGCCAGGCGGGTATTTTGGACCCGGAGACGGGCAAGCTCTCCTCCCCTGCCGAGCCGCTCGACCAGCTGGCGCAGCGCTTTGACTACGTCCTGGCCGAAGCGGACGGCAGTAAGCGGCTCCCGCTCAAGGCGCATGCCGCCTGGGAGCCGGTGATTCCCTCTGGCACGGCAAACGTTGTCTGGGTCGTCGGCGCCTCGGGACTGGGCAAACCCGTCGCCGAGGTTGTCCACCGCCCCGAGCTCTTCTGCGAGCGCTGCGGCTGCGAGCCCGCCGACGCTGCCACCCCAGAGCACGTCGCCATGGTGCTCAATGCCGAGCTGCGGATGCTGAACCTCAACAATGCCCGCATCATGCTCAACCAAGCCGACACGCTCAACGACCCAACGATGGCAGATCGCTTCGAGGCAGCCCTCGGCCGCCCCGTCGTCGCCAGCAGCCTCAAGTAGCCGGCCCCATCTCCTCAGTTGCGGTGAAATACGGACTGTTTGGCCGCCCGACGGCCGCAAACAGTCCGTATTTCACCGCAACTGAGGAGGGGACACGGCATCTTTGCTGCTAGCGAGGGACGTAGCGACCGGGTTGGGCTCCGGTGGGCTCGCCATCGCGCGCCACCAGCACGCCGTTCACAAACACA
The DNA here is from genome assembly GCF_964237925.1 of Collinsella aerofaciens ATCC 25986. Taxonomy (GTDB): domain Bacteria; phylum Actinomycetota; class Coriobacteriia; order Coriobacteriales; family Coriobacteriaceae; genus Collinsella; species Collinsella aerofaciens_BJ. Next base: position 33,456 of record NZ_CAXSKI010000014.1, read on the forward strand.
GCCTTGGCGCGACCATGCGCCTCAAAGCCCTCGAGCGGCGTGTAGTCCACGGCCTGATGCTGCGTCGCCGCGCTAATGGTCCAGCGCGCCTTTGGATCCCACACGCACACGTCGGCATCGGCACCCTCGGCAAGACAGCCCTTGCGCGGATACATGCCAAAAACGCGCGCCGGGTTCTCGCTCATCAAGCGGCACAGATCCTCGGGGCCCAGCTGGCCCTCAAAGCTCGTGGCAATCGCGACGGGACGATGTTCCACGCCGGGCCCGCCGTTGGGAATCGCGCGGAAATCGTCGCGCCCGCGGTCCTTTTGCCCGTGCAGGTTAAAGCTGCAATGATCGGTCGCAATCGTATCGATCTCGCCGGCCACAAGCGCCTCGCGTAGCGCGGCACGGTCACCGGCATGGCGCAGCGGCGGGCTCATCACGTACTTGGCGCCCGCAAAGCCGTCCTCGCCCTGCTCCAAGTAGCAAGTATCGTCGAGCATCAGATACTGAGGGCAGGTCTCGACATAGATGTTCTTCTGCCCGCGCGCTTTGGCAGCGCGAATGGCCTCGAGCCCCAGCTTGGTCGAAAGGTGCACCACGTTGACTGGGGCGTCCCCGGCTAAGTGCGCCAGATACAGCAGACGACTCACGGCCTCGGCCTCGCACACGTCCGGACGGCTGAGTGCATGCCCCTCGGGCCCATGAATCCCCTGCTCGTACACGCGCTTCTGCAGCTCATTCACCAGCGTGCCGTTCTCGCAATGCACGCACAGTATGCCGCCAATACGCTTGAGCTCCTCCAGCACCTCGAGCGTCTCGGCATCGTCCAAGCGAAGGTGGTCATAGGCAAAGTAGGTCTTGAACGACGACACGCCCGCCTCGCGCATGGCCGAAAGATCGGCGCGGTTGCGCTCATTCCACTCGGCGAGTGCCATATGAAAAGCGTAGTTGGCCGTGCAGGTTCCGTCGGCGCGGCGATGCCACTCGGCCAAGGCATCGGGCATGGTCACGCCGCGATCGGCCGTCGCGTAGTCCACAATGGTCGTCGTGCCGCCGCAGGCAGCCGCGCGCGTGCCGGTCTCAAAGCTATCGGCTGTCCAATCCATGCCAGTCCAGCACTGCATGTGCGTGTGGCCGTCGATAAAGCCGGGAAACACCCAGCAGCCCGCGGCGTCCTCGACGGTATCGTCGGCGCCCGGCTCAATCGCTGCGGCGATCCGCACGATCTTATCGCCCTCCATGGCAAGATCGGCGCGGCGAAGCCCCTGGGGCGTCACGAGCGCGCCGTTTTTGATGATGATCATAATTGCTCCTTATTGATTGATGCAGTTGGCCACGTGATCAAAATACGAGCAGGCGGCAATATGCTCCGTTATGCGTCGCTGTCCCTTGACGGTATCGACGTCCCACAGCTCGTAGGCACGCGCTTCGACCAGCGCAACGTCGACGCGACCTTTGAGAATCGAGCCCCCGCCGTCTTTGCCCTCAAGACACATAAGTGCATCGAACAGTTCCGCCGGAAAGAGCACCGGGCTCGAAGGCTCACCGTTGCACGCAAGACGCACCGGATGTTTGCGGCCACGCTCGTCAAATGCACGAACCATAGCCTCAAAAGAATCCGAACTCACGAGCGGCTGGTCGCCCGGCAAAAAGAGGCAACCTTTCCAGTTGCGTTCGACTCCCCACGAAAGGCCCGCACGGACGCTTTCGCTGCGCAGCTCGCCATCGTGCAGCACGCACGGGCAATGCTTGTCCTCGCAAATCTGAGCGACCTCGGGCCAACGCGTCGAAACCACGACGTCAAAGCCCCGGGGAACCGAATCGATGGTCCGGGCAATCAGCGGCTCGCCATAGATATCGGCAAGCATCTTGTTAGAGCCAAACCGCTTGCCCTCGCCCGAAGCCATAATGACGCATCCAAGTTTCATGGTGATACCTCCCCTGAAACCATCGTACCCATAACTCGCGCCGCGGGCATCTACATCGAAAGCGCTTATCCCGCACGCCCGCGATGCAAAAAGGGGCACCCCGCCGGTTGGCAGAGCGCCCCCTTTACATGGCTTACCTCAACCCGGCTTTAGGCCTGGAGCCAACGGGCGGTGTTGCGCTCGTCGAGGGCCTTGAGGGTAGCGGCGGGATCGGCAACCTTTTGCAGGAACATCATGGCTGCGATGGCGTACGGCTTGTAGCTGGCCTCCTTGTACATGCCCACGCGGTGCATGTCGAAGACGTCGGCGTTGACCTCGCCGTGCTCGCAGGAGACACCGGAGATGTCGGCGGGCAGCGGGTGCATAAAGATGGTGTCCTGGCCGTTGGCAGTCTTCTCCATGAGCTCGGTCGTGGAGCACCAATCCTGATGGGTGGCGTTCTGGGCGAGCAGCTCCTTCTCGAGCGCAGCGATGCCGGCGTCGTCGCCCTCGGCGTACAGATTGGTACGCTTCTCCATGGCGGCAAACGGAGCCCAGCTCTTGGGGATCACGATGTCGGCGCCCTCGAAGGCCTCGGCCATGGTGTTGACCTGCTTAAAGGTGGTGCCGGACTCGGCGGCATAGCCCTTGGCGCGCTCGACGACCTCGGGCATGAGGTCGTAGCCCTCGGGGTGGGCCAGGGTGACGTCCATGCCAAAGCGGGGCAGCAGGCTGATCAGCGACTGCGGGCAGGACAGCGGCTTGCCGTAAGAGGGCGAATAGGCCCAGGTGACGGCAACCTTCTTGCCCTTGAGGTTCTCAAGGCCGCCAAACTCGTTGATGAGGTAGAGCATGTCGGCAGAGGACTGCGTGGGGTGATCGGAGTCGGACTGCAGGGAAATGAGCGTGGGACGGTGATCCAGAACGCCGTCCTCGTAAGCCTGCTGGACAGACTCGGAGACCTCGGCCATGTAGGCGTCGCCCTTGCCGATGTACATGTCGTCGCGGATGCCGATGACGTCGGCCATGAAGGAGATCATGGTAGCGGTCTCGCGGACGGTCTCGCCGTGAGCGATCTGGGACTTCTTCTCGTCCAGGTCCTGCAGCTCAAGGCCGAGCAGGTTGGCGGCCTTAGAGAAGGAGAAGCGCGTACGGGTGGAGTTGTCGCGGAACAGGGAGACGGCCAGGCCCGAATCGAAGATCTTGGACGAAACGTTGTTCTCACGCAGCTCGCGCAGTGCGTCGGCGACGATGTAGAGAGCCTTAAGCTCATCGGTGGTCTTGTCCCAGGTGTGCAGGAAGTCGCTGCCGTACATACCCTTAAAATCGAGGCCGTTCAGCTGCTCGACGAGCTCGGTAAACTTAGCGTCCATGGAAATGTCCTTTCTAAAGATGAAACGATCGCAATGAGTTAATGCGCTCCGGCATGCGCGTGTGGCTAGAACATGCAGAGCACCATGACGAGGACCCGCTACCGTTGAGGAAGCATGGGAGATAACGACCGCGGGCCCCAAGTCAACAGGGGGGGGTGCCGGGGACACGAGCGGCCCCCGGCTCAACAAAATCGAGGAATGGGACTAATCGATCTTGTTGTTGGTCAGACCGGCGCGGAACACGGTGGCGTCGCCATCGGCCTGGCTCGGATCGTAGAGGTTCAGGGCAGCTACATACATGGCGGCAGCGGTGACCAGGTCGTCCTTGTAGGTGACCTCGTTGGGAGCGTGAGCCTGAGACTCGGCACCCGGGCCAAAGCCCACGCAGGGGATGCCGTAGCGGCCCTGGATGGAGACGCAGTTCGTGGAGAAGGTCCACTTGTCGCACAGCGGACGACCGGTGCGCTTGTCCATGCTGGGCTCGCAGCCGATGCGCTCGTCACCAAACATGGCCTTGTGGGCGTCGACGAGGGCCTTGACGTGCGGAGCGGTCTCCTTGTTGATCCACGTGGGGAAGTAAGCCTCGGTCTCGTAGACCTCGCCGGTCCAGGACGGACGGTCGTACATGTACATGGAGACCTTCACGTCGTCACCGTACTTCTTGGCTGCCGGCAGGTTGCGGATCTCGTCCAGGCAGGACTCCCAGGTCTCACCGGCGGTCATACGACGGTCGATGGAGATGGCGCAGGAGTCGGCCACGGCGCAGCGGCTGGGGCTGGTGTAGAAGATCTGGCTGACGGTGCAGGTGCCGCGGCCCAGGAAGCGGGCATCCTCGAAGTGCTCGAGATTGTACTTGGGGTCGAGCATCTTGACGAGACCCTTGATGTCGGTCGACTCGTCGCAGCCGTTGTTGTTGAGGGCGCGGACGTCGGCGATGATGTCGGCCATCTTGTAGATGGCGTTGTCGCCGCGGTCGGGAGCGGAGCCGTGGCAGGAGGTACCGTGAACGTCGACGCGGATCTCCATGCGGCCGCGGTGACCGCGATAGATGCCGCCGTCGGTGGGCTCGGTGGAAATGACGAACTCGGGCTTAATGCCATCCTTGTTGTAGATGTACTGCCAGCACATGCCGTCGCAGTCCTCTTCCTGGACGGTGCCGACGACCATGATCTTGTAGCCCTCGGGGATGAGGCCCATGTCCTTCATCATCTTGGCAGCGTAGGTAGCAGAAGCCATGCCGCCCTCCTGGTCGGAGCCGCCGCGGCCGTAGATGATCTCGTCGGTCTCGTAGCCCTCATAGGGATCGGCATCCCAGTTCTCGATGTTGCCGATGCCGACGGTGTCGATGTGGGAGTCGATGGCGATGATCTTGTCGCCCTCGCCCATAAAGCCCATGACGTTGCCCAGGCCATCGACCTTGACCTCGTCATAGCCAAGGTTCTCCATCTCGGCCTTGATGCAGGCGACAACCTCACCCTCCTCGCAAGACTCAGAGGGATGGGAGATCATAGCGCGCAGGAAGCGAGTCATATCAGCACGATGGGACTCAGCAGCAGCCTTGATAGCGTCGAAATCGAGTTCTTTAGCCATTGTTCATAACCTTTCAAACGAAGGAATCTACCTGTGAGGTGGCGGAGCGATACCTATTTACTCCGCCCCAACGATTAGCAAGTGGGATATTCGCCTTCCCAAACAATGCGGCGATACTGGTCGGGATCGGTGTCGCCCTCGGTGGAGAAGCAGAGCACGGAGCTCGTCTTGTCCAGGCCGATGAGTTCCTTGAGCTCGGCGTACTCGGGATCGAGCATGAGGGTCTCGACCAGGCCGGTGGTCACAGCGCCGGACTCGCCGGAGATGACGCGCGGGTCGCCCTTCTCGGGAGCGCCCAGGGTGCGCATGCCGCGAGCGGTGACCCAGTCGGGGCAGGACACGAAGGCGGTGACGTGGTTGCGCAGGATATCCCAGCCCAGAATGTTGGGCTCGCCGCAGCACAGACCGGCCATGATGGAGGGCATGTCGCCGTCCACGATGCGCGGATCGCCGTCGCCGGCGGCAGCGCCCTTGTACAGGCAGGCGGCAGGCGCGCACTCAGCCACGACGAAGGTGGGCGGGTTATCGGGATACAGGTTGGTGAAGTAGCCCACCACGGCGCCGGCGAGCGAACCCACGCCAGCCTGGACAAACACGTGCGTCGGGCGGTTGATGGCCATCTCGCGCAGCTGCTCGGCAGCCTCGGAAGCCATGGTGCCGTAACCCTCCATGATCCAGGACGGGATCTTCTCGTAGCCCTCCCAGGCGGTGTCCTGAACGATGACGCCGCGCTCGCAGGCGTCGGCCTCGGCAGCGGCCATGCGCACGCACTCGTCGTAGTTGACCTCTTCGATGGTCACCGTTGCGCCCTCGGCGGCGATGTTATCGAAGCGGGGCTTAGTGGAACCCTTGGGCATGTGAACGACGGCCTTCTGGCCCAGCTTGTTGGCAGCCCATGCCACGCCGCGGCCATGGTTGCCGTCGGTGGCGGTAAAGAAGGTGGCCTGGCCAAAGTCCTCGGCCAGCTGATCGGAGGTCAGGTAATCGAAGGTGCAGTCGGCAACGTCCTTGCCGGTCTCATCGGCAATATAGTTGGCCATGGCAAACGAGCCGCCCAGGACCTTAAAGGCGTTGAGGCCAAAGCGATAGCTCTCGTCCTTAACGCACAGGTTGGACAGGCCCAGGCGCGCAGCCTGACCGTCCAGACGGGCAAGCGGAGTGACGGTATATTGAGGGAACGACTGGTGGAAGGCACGGGCCTTCTTCACGTGGTCGAGGCTCATGATTCCCAAGTGCTTGTCATCGCTCTTGGGCATCGTGTTGCCCGCCCACTGGATCTTATCGGCCATACGGTGAACTCCTTAAGTCCTCTCTTGCCGGCCCCCGCATACGCGTTTCAGCCCGATCCCATTCACACGACTGAACTTTTATGTGGATGCCAAACAAAAAGTTTGTTAGTAATGTTCTATCACACTTTTTGATTGGTATATCTAACGAATTGTTTGTTGCCGTAATCGGTACTTTTTCGCCGCCGAACGGTCATGAATTGCCTTGTTGATGGATTTGTTTGCGGTCATGTGTGGTTTATGGCACAGTGAGCCCAAACTAATTTTTAGGAAGGTACCCATGACCCCCGCACAGATTGAGTTTTACAAGCGCCTCGCACACGGTCTGGCGCTCCAATTTGGCCCCAACTGCGAAGTCGTCGTCCACGATCTGGAGACCGAGGACGTGGACCACTCCATCGTAGTGATCGAAAACGGCCACGTCAGCGGGCGCAAACTGGGTGACGGCCCCAGCCATATCGTGTTTGAGTCCATGCACGAAGGCGCCACCGACGTACACGACCGCGAGCCGTACCTCACTAAAACCACCGACGGTAAGCTGCTCAAATCGTCGACGATCTTTATCCGCAACGATGAGGGCAAACCCGTCGGCATTTTGGGCATCAACTTTGACATTACGCTTATGAAGGCTTTTGAGCGTTCGCTCGACGCCTTTACCGGCACCGGCGGCACGGGCTATACCGAGCCCGAGCCCATTACCAAGAACATCGGCGACCTGCTCGAGGACCTGCTGCACGAGTGCGAGCAGTTTGTGGGCAAGCCCGCGGCACTCATGACCAAAGACGAGCGCATTCGTGCCATTGGCTACCTCGACCGTCGCGGCGCCTTCCTCATTTCCAAGTCGAGCGAGCGCGCCTGCGAGTTCTTTGGCATCTCCAAGTACAGCTTCTATAGCTACCTCAATGAGGCCAAGGCGGCGGCCGGCGACAAGTAGGCACTCGCCTGGATTGCCCCTCCCCTTTTGGGTGCGAGTTCTGGAAAGCACGAATCCAAGACCGGGCCGCTTGGGAAGTTCCATATAATCGATGTCATTAGTATTTCGAAAGGATGGAACAGAATGGCGTTGAGCAAGGCATCATGCACCGGTCGCGGATTGATTCCGGCAATTGGTGGACATGTGCACCGCATGTTCGATGAGGGTGAAGACGACCTGTTTTCGCTAAGCCTTGACGACGTGATGGATGATCGCCCGTGGACCGCCGACGAACTCATGGGCGGCGGGGCTCGCCCGTCAAGCCCCGATCCCACACTTGCGCCTAAGCCCGCATCTGCGCCGACTCCTGCGCAGTCGCCCGTTTCGACGCCCGCGCCTACGCCCGCACCCACTTCGGCGTCCACGCCCGCTCCCCGCCCCGCAAGCGACCCGTCCGAGACGGCGGCATTTCTCGCTGCAGCGACGCAGGGCAAATCGGCCGACAGCACCGTTATGTACAGCGCCCAGCAGTTGCCTGTTCCTGCGGCACGCAAGCCTCCGGTCGCAAGGCTCGATGAGCCCGTTGCCCATCAGGTTGCCTACGATTCCTGGGCTGCAGCCGATCTGGATGAGACCTCTACCGGCATGCCGGCGCTCGACGTTCCAGTTAATCCGCTTTTTGCCGCCAACACGAGCGCCGCGGACTATGAGGGCGGTGCGGCATATTCCGATTATTCCGATGGCTATGCTGGCACCAGTCGCATCGAGACCGAGGATTATGGCACCGCACCGAGCGATTATCTCAACGATCCGTACGCTGCCACGCGTGCACCGGAATATGACCCGGAGGCCGCGTCCGCACCGGCGTACACCAAAAGCACGGGCGAAGAACGCTTCGCCGATTATTACGCCGAGGAAAAGGCACTGCGTCTCTCGGAATTTCCGCAGGCAGTCAAGATTGCCTTTCTCGCCATTGTCATTGCCCTGTTCGGCGTCATTGCGTTTGAGGGATTCCAGCTGTTCCGCGGCCCCACCCAAGCGGAGTCGGAGACCCAGCAAAAAGAGGACGATAACCAGTACCTGGACATCAACACCCTCAAGGGCGACCCCAACGACGGAGACGATGAGTAGCGGGAGCTGAAGGCGGCCGCAGGATCCCGCATCCAGCGCCGGCTTCTAAGTGCTGTTTTGTCATCCAGCCACACTTTTCCGAAGTTTTAAGGTGCCTATTTCGACACTTTTCCGTACTTTTACACGGCTGATTTCGACACTTTTCCGGATGAAAGCCGAATAATCACTTGGGAAACCAACGCCATCCGCGCGTCATTTCGCGGATGGCGCTTGATTTCTGTCCGTACACGTTGAGTCCGTACACGTTGATAGACTTCCTCTTGCCCGCAAGGAGCGGGCACGTTTTATCCAGAGTCGGGGCAGAGAGTTGGCTCCACGATCCCGACGCCAACCGGCCAAAAGGCACGGTGGCCCTGCCATCATCGATGAAAGGAGTCCGTATGGACAATTTCTCTGTGCGCAGCGAGCGCAACTTCCACAACCTGGCAGCCAAGCCAAAACGAATGCATCTTCTGGACAAGCAGAACGGCTACGCCTCGGCCATGGTCAAGAGCAGCCTCTCCCACCAGATGCGCTTCACGGTGCAAAAGCTCGAGAAAGAGTTCTGCGTTGCCGGCGACCCGCATGTGTTGCAGATCAAACTGTCCGGAGACGATTCGCGTGAGCCGTCTAGCTGGGAGCGGTTTGCCGATGGCGCGTGCGTTGCGGGCGGGTCGGGCATCTTTGCCCGCGAGTGCTTCTGCGAGGGAGCTGAGGTGTTTCTGGACCTGTGTCGCGACGCCGTACGCACAGCCGAGCTGCGGCAGTGGAGCGAAAGGGAGTATGAGCTGTTGAGTGCGGCCCGCGGGATTGCGATGGTGTAGGCAGACAGACCAGACAGCTCGTCATACTGGTTGACGCTTCGATTCAAACAGCAGTGCGAAGTCGCGCTTACAGCCCTGCCATGCCAAACCGAATGGCGTTCTCAAAAGGCCTACCTCCCCTCCGCCTTCAGCCTCAGCAGCAGGTCGCCCAGCTCGGGGCACTTGCTGGAAAGGCGCGTCTGGGCTCGCTCGCCCATCCCCCACCGCTGGCGGACTTCCTGGACGTGCGGGCTCACGCGGTAGTCCCCATCCATCACCTGCTTGAGCAGCTTGGCGGTCACGCGCGCATCGGCTAAGGCGCTGTGGGCGTGACCCGTCGACTCGTCGAACTCGATGCCAAACCACGTTGCCGCGTCACTCAAAGAGACGCACCCGTGGCTGCCCACGTCCATGATCGAAGTGTAAAACGCCTGCAGGTCGGCCCAGTCCGTAGGAAATGCGGAAAGGTCCATGTGCTTTGCCTGGCACTCGGTCATAAGCTGTCGATGATCCGCCCCGCTCCAGCAAACTATCTGGGCGGAGTAGCGACCGATCCAATCGCTGAGTCTTTTGATCACCACATAGAGCGGATCAGCCATCGCGGTGTCCACGGCCGATATCCCCGTAAGCTCGCGGACGGGAAACGCAACGCCTTCGGTAAATTCTGTCTGCACAAACTGCGAGAACTCGCCCATAACGTTGCCGCGGTTATCGAGCTTAACCGCGCCGACCTCGATAATCTCGTTGCGCAACCCGCGGCGCTGGCGCTGCCTTGGCACCGGCGCAAACTCAAAGTCCAGCACGATCTGGCGCGCAAAGTTCGTCGTATCGATAGCCGAGATACACGGCGTCTTTTTGTCTGGCACGGCGAGGGCCTTTCTCCGTCAGCTGCCGCCTGTTTCACAGGCAGCTACATTGCCGTAAGGATAGGCGCCCGTGCGGACATGAAGGCGGGACGCAATGCCACGCGCGCCAGGCACGCGCCACGCAGACAGCCCCAAAAGAGTCGCCCGCCTATTCGAATGTGTGAAAAAGATTTAGGCCCGGTGACTTGAATCAGCGGTCATCCCGGGCCCATCAGAGCTCGTAGAGCTCTTGGTTGCTTTGGTCTCGCTCTTCACGGCGCTTATCGAACTTTCCGAGGCACTCAAGCAGCATTCGAAGCATAACAAGTCGCTGCCATTAAGGCACCGACCTCTTGACCAAGCAACGGCGTTTCCCAGCTCTCCAGAACTTGGGCTGCCGTCAACTTTATTCTATCCGCGAGCATCTGGTTTACCAAATGGATTTTCGGTAAAGGAAGCACGGCACGCCCGCAAAACCACTACGCCCCAAGTGGCGCCATGGGGATCACCGCCACGCCGTCGTCGCGTGTGTAGGCAATGCTCCCCTTTCCAACCACGACCGCCAAAAACGCCGGCGCGGCATTCTGGGCGGCAGGATTGGAGAGCACTTTCCTCTCCAGCGCCTTGAGATTTCTCGCTCCATCGTCTGCTTTCGCATCACTCAGCTTGACCTCGATGGCTCCCATCCGCACAGGTCCTCGGTCAGCTTGAGCCTGTTGAAGAGATCCAGGTGCGCAGCGATGGTCCTCTCGTCGGGGCCCGTCTCACCGTACGAGGCGTCCTTTATGAGCGTCTTGTACGTGACAGCCTGGCTCTCGTTCATGGCAAGAGCTCGCAAAAGGCCGTGTGCAAGCTCGGGCGATCATGCGATATACGAAATTACGCCATTCTCAATGCTGTTTTTACGCCGTTCTCAATGTAGTTTTTACGCCATTTTCATTGTAGGTTTTACGCTTGGCATCCTTAGCGCGACCCATTCCGAGCAATCACATCAGAGCGCGCTTGGTTATCTCCGCTCGCACATCTCGGCAAACGAAATCAGCTTGGTATCTCCCCTGCTCGCCGCAGCTTCCTGACATCCTTGCGTAAAGCCACGCTTCGAGAAGATCACGTAGCTTTTATGCTGACGCCTAAAGAGCTCGCTTCGGTACACGAGCTTTTCCAGAACATCCTCGCCTGCCGGTTCGTTACGCCATTTGCACTCCGCAAAGAGCGTCGCGCCCTCTCCGTCGTCGACAATCAAATCGATCTCTTCCTGCGTACGCGTCCGATTGTCCGTTCCCCACCAACGGCCAACTGTTGCCGGCACCACACCAAGTTCGCCCGCGCGTGCGAGTTCGTACACGTATTGTCTGCATATAAGCTCAAAGACCGTACCCATGTAATCCGATACGTGCGGCTCAATACGCTTATACGCCATCTCGGCCATATCGTTTTGAATCAGCCCGATGCTCTGCGGAACAAACTTGTACCAGAACCTAAACATCTGGTCGCTCAGCAGATACACGGCTCGCTTATTGCTCGTCTCGTTTAGGGGCAGCTCGCGCTCGACAATCCCAAGCGACGCCAGCTTATCCACATAGCCCTTTACGTTGCTCGCAGGGATTCCCGTAGAGCTCGCAATCTCCGAGATCTTCGAGCGCCCCTGAGCAATTGCTTGCACGATTGCATCATATTGCTCGGGATTGCGGCACTCTTGCAATAGCAGGTTACTCGGCTCCTCAAAGAGATAGCCCGTAGGAGTAAGAAAAAGACGTTTGATGTTGTCCTTGAGCGGTGCGACAGGATCGACTTTCTCGATATATGCAGGAATGCCGCCCGTCATGCCATAGCAAACCGCAGCGTCTTCGCGACTCATGCCCTGCCACAGGCCGAGGGTCGTCGTAAAATCGAGCGGCATGATCTTAAACTGGGCCGTACGTCTACCGTATAGCGGACTCTCGTAGCCCAGCACCTGCTCTTCCATGAACGAAAGCGACGACCCGCACAGGATAAGCATGAGCTTGGTCTCTTTGTACAGGTGATCAATCTTATCTTGCAGCAACGAGCTGATCTCGGGATTCGATTGGGCGAGATAGGGATACTCGTCAATCACGACAATCAAACGTTCCGTGCGAGCCATGGTGGCCAATGCATCGAACGCCTCGTCAAAGCTACGAAACGACACGCCCGCAGCACCAACGGAGCCCGCAAGTATCGCTTGGCTAAAGCCATGCAGGTTTGCCTCCGCATTGGTACGACGAGCCTGAAAGTAAATAGCCTTCTTGCCTTGGATGAACTCTGTGATAAGGCGCGTTTTACCCACACGACGGCGGCCGTAAATCACAGGCATCTCAAAGGAGCCCGTGCCATACAGTCGATTGAGCTCGGACATTTCCGTTGTTCTTCCGATAAACACAGGGCCATCCTTCCTTTACGTTATAGCTAGCTATATTATATCTTCCTATAATATAGCTAGCTATAACGTAATTCGACAAGCGACGCACGCAAAAGGGGCGGTACCCCACCGCATGTGGACCGTTCCGGAAAATGTATCCCGTTCTGGAGCCAAAAACTGGGCCGTAGTTTCCGCCAAACATGTCATCCGGAAAGCGCTTCCCGCTCTGAGCCTGAATTCTGGGATGCACTTTCCGCTGAAGCTTCTACCGGAAAATGCATCCCATTCCGAGCGCTCATTCCGGGTCACAATTTCCGCAGATACAAGGCGACAGTCCGCCGCCCTTATCACATACCTTCAAATATGCGATCCAGAAACACAAAACAGCAGATAGAATGCTCTTTTTTCAAAAAGTACACGTCCCGAAACTTACCAAGACTTCATATCCAGCTACCGTTCACGGTCGCCGATTACCGCTCACCGATTCAAACAAGAAAAATGTCGCCAAAAGCAGGTCATCTACCTGCATGGTTAGATTTTGGTCAGCTTTTGGTCAGCTGAGCGGCAAGTTCCAGCTGATACGTTTTTGCTACCCAAAAGGAGGCGGTAGCTCATGACCCATTGCAACGACCAGCTCATCGACCAACTGCTCACTCAAGCCGAACAAGAGGGGCGCTGTCTGATTCCCCCGAGCACGGCGATCCGAAAAGCGCTCCTTCGGCGCACCGGCGGCACGGTTGTCTCGCCCATGCCGGGGTTGTTTGCGCGAAAAACGCACTGGGATGAACTCAACCGAGCGCAACGCCATTGCGAGATCCTCCGCGCCCTTGCGATCATCCATCCCGATTGGACGTTCTGCTCGTTTTCGGCAGCTTGCCTGCTGGGGCTCGAGGTCTCGTGGCGACACCTGAACGTCGTGCATGTTTGCAGCTCGACAAAGCCGTCGGCTCGTCCGGGCGCACATATTCAGCGACACCAGATTGAGCCGGCCGGAGCAATACGCAGAGCCGGCATATCGGTAACGCCGCCCATCCAAACGGCCACAGATTGCCTGCTGCAAACTGGTTTTGCCGACGGCATGCCCATTGCCGATTCGGCGATCTCAAAGCTCGGCCTTGCGTCGGAACAGCTGATGGAGGCCGTTGAGCAACGAGCGACTGCCCGCAATGGTCGCGCGATTCGCACCGCCCTCACAACGCTTCGATATGCCGACGCCCGCGCCGAGAGCGGCGGGGAATCGGTCGCCCGAGCCATCATGATCGAGACGGGCTTTGCGCCCGACTGGCTTCAATACGAGCTGACGGACCCCTTCGATTCGGCCAAGCCCATACGAACGGACTTTGCCTGGGAGCGCCAGGCGCGGGAACTCACGCTGGGCGAGCTCGACGGGCTCATCAAATATACCGACCAGACCATGCTGGCCGGACGCACCACCGCCGAGGCGCTCGTTGCCGAACGACAGCGCGAGGCGCACCTATCGCTCTACGGCCACCCTCTGCTGCGCTTTACCATGAACGAGGTCCGCTCGGCAGGAATGCTCGCCAAAAAGCTGCAGACGGCAGGCATCCGGCAGACCGCGCTGCCGACGTGGCTCAACGACGTGGAGCTGTAGGAGCTGCTAGGCCGTGCATCGCCGGATCGCATCCCCCCTATCTGGGCCGCGTTTTCCCAACGGCCACGCCAACGGAAAGCGCGGCCCAGCCTGGACGCTCAAAACGGGATGCACTTTCCGGATGGCGGGCCTGGCGGAAAGCGTGTCCCGGAATCAGGTCTCGGAACGGGTCGTGCTTTCCGGTTGAGTCCTTCAGCGGAAACCGCATCCCGGAATAAACGCTCAAACTGGGATGCACTTTCCAAACGGCCGGCCAGCGGAAAACACATCCCATTCTGAGGCACGATTCCGGGACGCAGCTTCCGCATGCGGAGGCGCTCCAAACAAAAGGCCCCGGCTCGCGATGGAGCTGGGGCCAAAGGCGCGGCATATGCAGTTGGTGTTGAGCGCGAACAGCCCGTCAGCAATGCTGTCCGCACCCTACCCTACCCGCGGCGACGGGCGCGGCTGTAGGGCGTATCCACCATGGGCAGATCTGGACGTAGTTTGCCGTCAAACGCGCGGTAGGCGTTCTGCACGGCGGGCGCCGTGGGGATCGTTGCGATCTCGCCGATGCCCTTGCCGCCGTATGCCACGGGCAACAGCTCGTCCTTCTCCACGTAGATAGCGTGGATATCCGGAATCTCGGATGCACGGAACAGCCCGAGCGTACCGTACCTTGCCTGGGGCACGCAGTCCTTGAGCGGCCAGTCCTCGGTAAGTGCGTAACCCATACCCATGAGCACACCGCCTTCGATCTGACCCTGGATGGAGATGGGGTTGACCACCTTGCCGGAATCGTGCGCGGCGTAGACCTCGCTCACGCGGCCGTCATCATCCAGAATGACCACATGCGTGGCAAAGCCGTAGCAGATGTGGCTCTTGGGATTGGGAACGTCGGCGCCCAGTTTGTCGGTCGGCTCCAGGTACACGTAGCCAAACTCGCATCCCTCGAGCGCCTTGATGGCGGCCGCGGGATCCTGAGGGTGCATACCCTGGCCGGCGACGAGTTCCTGCGTGTGCAGCTGATAGGCGCGGCCGTCGTCATACTCGATCTTGACGCCGTCGCCATGCGCACTCACGGGAGCGGCGGGCGCAGACTTGCCGGCCTCGATATCAAGCATGGCATCGCGCAGCAGGAAGGCGGCACCGCGCACGGCCTCGCCGGTCACGACCGTCTGACGCGAGCCAGACGTGGTGCCGGAGTCGGGAGCGTTCTCGGTGGAGCACTCGCCGTTGGCGATGCAGCGAAGCGGCAGGCCGCATGCCTCGGCAACGTCTTGCAAAAAGACGGTGTTACAGCCCTGGCCAATGTCGGACGTGGCGGCATAGACCACGGCCGCGCCGTTCTCGATGCGAATCTTGCAGCGGCCGGCATCGGGCAGGCCCACGCCCACGCCGGCGTTCTTCATGGCGCAGGCAATGCCGGCGTGTCCGGGATGCGCATAGTAGGCATCCTTGACCTCGAGCAGTGTCTCCTTCAGCGCCGTGGAGCAGTCGGCAATCTGACCGTTGGGCAAAACCTCGCCCGGCTCGATGGCGTTGCGGTAGCGAATCTCCCACGGATCCAGGCCGACCTTCTCGGCCAGCAGGTCGATTAGGCTCTCGAGCGCAAACTCGGACTGGCAGACGCCAAAGCCACGGTACGCGCCGGCGGGCGGGTTGTTGGTGTAGTAGCCATAACCGCGAATGTCGGTGTTCTGGTACTTGTAGGGGCCGACAGCATGCGTGCAAGCGCGCTCGAGCACCGGGCCGCACAGCGACGCGTAGGCGCCGGTATCAAAGTTGATCTCGCAATCCAGGCCGGTAAAGTTGCCCTCGGCGTCGCAGCCCAGTGTAAAGGTGCCGTCCATGGCATGACGCTTGGGATGGAAAGCGAGTGACTCGGCACGCGTGAGCTTGCACTTCACAGGACGCTGGAACTTATAGGCGGCGAGCGCGGCCAGGTGCTGGATGGACACGTCCTCCTTGCCGCCAAAGCCGCCACCCACGAGCATAGTCTCTACAACCACACGCTCGGGCTCGCTATCCCAGCCAAACATGTGGGCGCACTCTTTACGCGTATCGTAGGCGCCCTGGTCGGTCGACTGCACCTTGACGCCGTTCTTGTACGGGAAGGCAACGGCGCACTCGGGCTCCAAGAAGGCATGCTCGGTAAAGGGCGTGGTAAAGCGCTGCGTCACGGTGAACGCGCTTTCGGCCAGCGCCTTGGCGGCGTCGCCGCGCGTCACATGACGGCTCTGGCACACGTTGTCCTTGAGCTCCACTGTGTTGCCAAAGGCAAAGAAGCTGTCGTGCAGGCGCGGGGCGTCGGCGGCCCTGGCCTCAACAATGTTGCGCACGGGCTCCAGCGGCTCGTAGTCAATCTTTACGAGCTTCTTGGCCTTCTCGAGCGTCGCCTCGTCCTCGGCGACCACCAGCACGATGGCATCGCCCACGCAGCGGGTGATATCGCCCTGAGCGATCATGACGTCCCAGTCCTGGATAAGGTGGCCGACCTGGTTGACCGGCACGTCCTCGGCGCGCAGGATGCCCACCACACCGGGCAGGGCCTCGGCCTTGGAGGTGTCGATGGAGAGCACGCGGGCGCGCGGATACTTGGAGCGCACGGCGCTGGCATAGGTCAGGCCCGGCTGATCGAGCTCGTCGATGTCGTCGGGATACTTGCCCTCGCCGAGCACCTTCTTGCGCACGTCAATACGGAAGGCGCGCTTGCCCACGCCGTAGTCATCGCCACGCTCCAGGTCCTCGTCGATCTGCTTTTCGCCGCGGAGCACCGCAGCGGCCAGCGAGATGCCCTCGATAATCTTTTTGTAGCCGGTGCAACGGCAGACATTGCCGCGAATGGCGTACTTGATCTGTTCCTCGGTGGGCTCGGGGTCCTCGGCGATGAGCGCCGCACCCGCCATGACCATGCCTGGGATACAAAAACCGCACTGCACGGCGCCCACGGCGCCAAAGGCGTACACAAAGGCCTCGCGCACGTCCTCGGGCAGGCCCTCGACGGTCACGATGTTGCGGCCGGCGGCAAGAGCGGTGGTCAGCACGCACGCCTTGACGGCCGCACCGTCCACATGGATGGTGCAGGTACCGCAGGCGCCCTCGGAGCAGCCGTCCTTGGCGGAATGGATGTGCAGGTCGTCGCGCAGGTAGCGCAGCAGCGGCTTGTTCTGCGTCGTCGTGCGCTCGACGCCGTTAACGGTAAAAGTGAATTCCTGTGCCATGGTGATTCCCTTCTACACGCCGGCGGCGATGCCGGTGCGGTCGTGGATGGCGCCATGCGGGCAGACGACGGCGCACATGCCGCACGACAGGCAATCCGCACCGTCGATATGGGCGCAGTTGTCCTCGATGCGGATAGCGCCGGCAGGGCACTTTTTGGCGCACATGCCGCAACCGATGCAGCTCGTATCGCAAATCTTACGGGCGATGGCGCCCTTATCGGTGTTGTTGCAGCGCACCAGGATATTCTGGTAGCCGGGAACGAAGGCAATCACGCGCTGCGGGCACGCCATGCCGCACAGGCCACAGCCCGTGCACTTTGAGCGATCCACGCGGGCGATGCCATCGACCAGCGCAATGGCACCGTGGGGGCAGGCCGTGACGCAGGCGCCACAGCCAATGCAGCCTTCGCTGCAGCGGGCGTCGCCGCCTGCGGAGGCGCAACCGCTTCCGCAGGCAACGTAGGCCACGTTATGTTGAATGGATTTGGCCATAAGAGACTCGCCTATTTCTTAAGGAGATACGGATAGTTGTCGCGCACAGCCCTGATGGTCAGGCGGACGGCCTCGGGAAGGCCGGTGTTGACGGCATCGACCGAGACGGTGCGGACCGTGCCGGCGACGCGGACCTTAAAGTGGTCCTCGTCCACAGCCAGGAAGCCCTCGTTCTCGGAGTTCTCCATGTCCTGCTCGCTCCAGAACAGGGTGAGCTTGTCCTTGTAGGGACGGCCCTCCTGGTAGGGGCAGAACACAGCGCAGTTGCCGCACTCGTTGCACATGCCGTCGACGTGGACGACCTGATGCTTGGCGAGACCCGGCACCTTAATGGCAACGTTGGCGCGGTTGGGGCACACATCGCAGCAGACCTCGCACACCGAGCCGCAGCCCAGGCAGCGGGTTTTGGTGCAGTTGCGCTTGTCGCGGCACAGCGATCCCTTGCGCTCGTAGCAGGTGTCCTCGCGACCGGCCTGCTCGTTGCAGTCGGCGTACTTGTTAAAGTCCACACCGGCAATGGCACGGGCAACCTCGGCGGCGTCGGCGATAGCCTCGACCACGGTGGCCGGACCGCGACGGCAATCGCCTGCAGCCCAGACGCCCTCGACGCCGGTGGAGGTGGCGGCAAGGCGACCGCGACGGTCGTGTTCGACGCCCGCGGCATCGTACAGGCTGGCATCGATGCCCTCGCCCACGGCGCAGATCACCGTGGTGGCGGAAAGCTCGACGGTCTCGCCCGTGGCGACGGGGCTGCGACGGCCGCTTGCATCCGGCTCACCGAGCTCCATAACATCGCAGGTCAGCACGGCGCCGTTGAGTGCCTTGGGCGCCAGCAGCTCGCAGAACTCAACGCCGTCGGCAAGAGCAAGATCGAGCTCCTCCTCGTCGGCGGGCATCTGCTTCTTGGTACGGCGATACACCAGGCGCACGTTCTTCACGCCGGCCAGGCGCTTGGCCACGCGGGCCGCGTCCATGGCGGTGTTGCCGGCGCCAATGACCACGACATCCTCGCCCAACTCGAGTTTCTCGCCCTTCTTGGCGGCCTCGAGGAACTCCAGCACGTCGAGCTCGGCACCCTCGCCCAGACCCGCAGAGCCGGGCATCCAGGCACCGGTGGCCACGACCACGTCGGTAAAGCCCTGGGCCTTGAGCTCGTCAATAGAATCCACGCGAGCATTGAGCTGCACCTTGGCGCCAAAGGCCAGGCAGAGCTCGGCATCGTGGGAGATATCATCGCTCGCAATGCGGAACTCAGGAATCACGTGGCGGACCACGCCGCCGAGTGAATCGCGGGCCTCAAAGATAGTGACGGGCACGCCGGCGCGCGTCAGGAAGAACGCCGTCGCCAGGCCGGCCGGGCCGCCGCCGATAACGGCAACGTTGCGCTCACCGTCGTTGGCGATGGCCTGGGCGCGCAGCTTGGGCAGCACGGCGGTTATGGCCTCGCGGGCGGCCTTGAGCTTGCTGGCGCGGATCTGGGCGCCCTCGGGCTCGTAAAACGCACGCTCGCAGGCACGACCGCAGGGATGCGGGCAGATGGTGCCGGTAATGAACGGCAGGGCGTTGCGCTCGATGATGATGTTGAGTGCGTCCTCGAAGCGGCCCTCGTCAACAGCCGCCAGATAGGCGGGGATATCCTGCTGGATGGGGCAGCTCGTGCGGCACGGCGTGGTAAAGCAGTCGGAAAGCGGGCTCTTGCCGGCGACCTTGCGATCGGGCAGCGGGCGCAGCGGCTTCTTGTAGAGCGGGTTGGTGAGCGAATCAGTCTGGATCGCGGTCACGGCGTCGAGAGAGACGCCCGCGAACGGTTTGCCGTCCAGGTCGGCAAACTCGCCGGCCATCTGGCTAAAGCGCTCGTAACCGCCGGGCTTGAGCACGTCGGTCGCCAGGGTGACGGGCCAAATGCCGGCGTCATACAGGGCGCGGATGTTGTAGACCGTGGCGCCGCCGGAGTAGCTGATGCGCAGCTTGCCATCGAACTGCTCGGTAATGCGGCGAGCAGCCTCGATGGTCAGCGAGAACAGCGAACGGCCGGACATGTACATCTCGGTGGAGGGCAGCTCGTTCCTCGTCACGTCGACGGGGAACGTGTTGGTCAGCTTGACGCCAAACTCCAGGCCGCGCTCGGCACACAGGGCAATCAGGCGCTCGAACATGGGCACGGCGTCGGCCCATTGCAGGTCCTCGCGGAAGTGCGTATCGTCGAAGACGATGTAGTCAAAGCCCAGCTCGTTCAGACGCTGGCGGGCAAACTCATAGCCCAGCAGCGTGGGGTTGCACTTGATGTAGGTGTTGAGGCCCTTCTCGGTGATCAGATAGGTCGCGATGCGCTCGATCTCGGCGGGCGGGCAGCCGTGCAGGGTAGACTCGGTGATGGAGTTGGAGACGCGTGCCGGGATGGATTCGACAAACGCGGCGTCGACATGCTCAAACTTGTCCAGGTTGGCAAGCGCCCATGCGCGGCACTCATTCCAGACGTCGGAGCCGCTGGCGTCCTTCATGCCCTCGATGTAGGCGTCGACCTTGGGGTTCTTGATGCCCTCGAGGTCATAGCCCACGGACATGTTAAAGACAAAGCCGTCCGGGCTGCCCAGGCCGTACTCGCGAGCGATCAGGTGGCAGGCAAACCATGCCTTCACGTACTCGGCAAAGGCCTGCGGAACCTCGAGCTCGGTCGACCACTCGCAGTTGTAGCACTCGTCCTGCGCCACAATGCAGGGCTTGTTCACACACTTGGAGAGCTCCTCGCCGTCCATAACCTGGACGGTCTTGAGCTCAAAGAAGCGGGAACCGGCCACGTAGGATGCCACGATGTTCTGGGCAAGCTGCGTATTGGGGCCGGCGGCCGGGCCAAACGGAGTCTCGATGCGCTCGTCAAAAATGGGAAGCGCACCCTCCTGATTGGTCGTGACCATCTTACGCACGCCAAAGATGGCGTCCTGAGTCTTGTGCTCCTCGATGATCCAGTTCATCAGCTGCGAAAACGGGATCGGCCTCATGATGTCGCTCATAGTGAGCTCCTCTCTGTAACGCCCGGCGAGACCGCGCGGCGGGCGCAAATACGGTGTAGCGCTAGCACAGCGCCGACGACCCCGCGGAGGTCGCCTATACGCGCGTCGGATGCGGCGAAACATCCGGCGCGCGTGAATCTACTTGTAATTAGTAGGTGCGATCGTTGAGCGTGCTCCAGAGCTTCTTGGACTCAGCCATGGTCCACGCGTTGATCTTGTCCTCATCAATGCCAACGAACTCGCGATCCTTGTACAGGACGCGGCCGTTGATGATGGTGGTGCGGCAGTTTTTGCCCATCATGCCAAAGAGCATGTGGCCGTCGATGTTCTCCTCGCTCAGCGGCGTAAAGGGCTTGTAGTCCATAACGATGACGTCGGCGGCAGCGCCGGCCTCGAGCACGCCGAGCTTGCGATCGAAGTACTTGCTCGCCATCTTGGCGTTGTTCTCGAACAGCATCGTCATGGCCTCGCACCAGCCCACGTTGGGCATGGCGGCGTTGTGGCGCTGAATGATCAGGAAGACCTTGAGGCTCTCGAGCATATCGTGGGTGTAGGCGTCGGTGCCCATGCACACGGGAATGCCGCGGCGGAAGAACTCGAGCACGGGAGCGCAGCCCACGGCGTTGCCCATATTGGATTCGGGGTTGTTGACGAGCCAGGTGCCGGACTCCTTGACGATATCCATCTCGGCAGGCGTCACGTGGATGCAGTGGCCGAGCATGGTGTCGGGACCCAGCAGGTTGTGCTGCAGCAGGCGCTCGACGGGGCTGATGCCGCCGCGGTTGAGGCGGGAATCCCACACATCGTTCATGCCCTCGCACACATGGATATGGAAGCCGGTCAGGCCGTTGTTGGCCTCGGCCATCTTGTCCATGGTCTCGTCCGACAGCGTAAAGGTGGCGTGACCGCCAAACATGGCGGCGATCATGTGGTTGTCGTTATCGCGACGCTCCTTGGCGGCCCACTGGGCAAATTCGGCGTTCTCGGCAATGGCCTGGTCGCATTTTTCCTGGCCGCGGCGATCCGAGACCTCGTAGCACAGGCACGAACGCATGCCCAGCTCCTGAGCTGCATCCTTAATGGTAAAGAGGCTTCCCGGGATCTCGCAGAAGCTCGCATGGTGATCGAAGATCGTGGTGACGCCATCGCGGATGGAGTCAAGAATCGTGGCATAGGCGCTGGCCTTGGTGCCGTCGAGCGTCAGGTTGTCGTCGATCTTCCACCACTGCTGCTCAAGATTCTCCAGGAAGTTGGTGGGGTTGCAGCCCTTAATGGCAAGGCCGCGGGCCAGACCCGAGTAGATGTGGGTGTGGCAGTTGATGAGTCCGGGCATGATGAGGTTGCCCTGGGCGTCGACGTACTCGGCATCCGGGTACTTGGCCTTGAGCTCGCACTCGGGGCCCACTTCGACGATCGTATCTCCGTCAATGGCGACCGCACCGTTTGGAATGAACGGGGCCTGCGCGTTGCGGGTAAAGACGGAACCGTTAGCGACCAGAAGCATGGATGCTCCCTTCAACATCAGGGGCGGGGTTTGACACCTCTGACATGGCGGAGTGCGAAGCGCCGGCCTACACCGGAAACGGGCCCTCTCCCGTCAACGCTTCACCAAAGGGACAAGCCCTTTGAAGTGCGGCTTGGCGCCGCATGGCGTCGGCGGACGAGGCGATGCGTCCGCCGACGAATAGCACCGAATTGGTTACTTCTTGCTCTCGGGCAAGACCAGATCCACGGCAGCGTCCTTGGCAGCATCGATGTGCTGAGCCACGACCGGCGTCTGCGGAAGGATCAGGTTAAGGACAATGGCCATGATGGCGGTGGGGGTTACGGCATTGGAGCCGATGACGGTGGACACCCAGGCGGGCATACCCTCGCCGGCAAGGCAACCGCTGGCCATCCAGATACCCAGGCCAAAGACGACGGAGGTACCGACGATGGTGGTAGTGCGCTGCGTGAGGCCCTCGCGGGTGAACATGCGCACGCCGTTCATGGTGATGGTGCCAAAGACACCGACGGTCGCGCCGCCGATGACGGGCTGCGGGATAGCGGAAAGGACGGCAGAAAGCTGCGGGAACAGACCGGCGATGGCAAAGACGGCCGCGATGATCACAAAGACCCACTTGTTGACGACCTTGTTGGAGCAGATGATGCCCACGTTCTGGCCAAGGGCGCTGGTGGGAAGACCGCCCAGCAGGCCGCCGACCATAGAGGTGAGGCCCTGGGACACGATAGCGCCGGAGAGCTCGCGCTCGGTGGGCATACGGTCGATGGAGCCCAGGCAGGCGGCGGACACGTCACCGATAACCTGGATGGCAACCATGGGGAACACGACGGCGAGGGTAATGCAGACCTCGGGATCAAACTCGAGCGCGTAGGGCATGAGCTTGGGAAGGGCGAAGACCTGAGCGGTGGCGACGCTGGAGAAGTCGATCATGCCAAAGGGGATCGAAACGATCATGCCAACGATCATGCCAAAGAACACGGACCCCAGCTTGAGCGTGCCCTTGCCAAAGTTGGCGAGCGCAAAGACCACGGCGAAGGTGATAAGAGCGACGCACCAGGCCTGCGGAGTGCCCCACAGCGGCGTACCCATACCGCCGGCCATATACTTGACGGCCGTGGGATACAGCGAAACGCCGATGGAGAAGATGACCGTACCGGTCACGACGGGCGGGAACAGCCACTTAATCTTGCTGTAGGCCAGACCAAAAAGGACCGCAACGGCACCGCCGACGATCTCGCCGCCCAGCAACGCACCAAAGCTAAAGCCCGAGGCACCCATGGCCTGCAGGGCCGGCAGGAACGCGAACGAAACGCCCATGACGATGGGCAGGCCGCCGCCGATACGACGGAAGGGAGCGAAGGCCTGAAGGGCCGTGTCGATTGCCGAAAGAATGAGCGCAACCTGAATGATGTCGGTGCTCTGCTGGCTATTAAAGCCGTAGACGCCGGCCATGATGACCGCCGGGGTAATGATGCCGGCAAACGATGCCAGTACGTGCTGAAGGGCACACGGGATCATTTCCTTAACGGGAGGCACGCCTTCGCGAGTGAACAGGGCTTCAGTGCCGTTCGTAACCGTCTCCTGGGTCATTTGACCACCAATCCTCGAAATAGTTGTTTTCGCATCTAACGCTCTATTGTGACGCAGTGCGGGGTTGAGGTTGTGCCTTCGTTGCATATCGTATTAAAGATGATTCTCATTCTCAATAATAATTTTTTGTTATCAGACTATTCTTCAGCTGAGATAACGCATTTCCGCAGGTCAGGAAAGTGTCTGGTCAAAATAACATCTTACTTTTCTTTTGGTCAACCGTTTACCGCTAAATTCCTACCGTTCGTCTGTATTACGCAATGTACCTGCGGATATACGAGATGATGAGCAGCGTGTTACCATGATAAAAAATTGTTATGAACACTTCGATAGAACCAAAAGGAGTTGCCCGTGAACGAGACCGTACGTCGCTTTTTGCCGATGGTCGATTTCCTGGAGCAGATACTCGGCAAAAACAGCGAAATCGTGCTGCACGATTTCTCGGATCCCGACCACGCCATCGTCGATATTCGCAACGGCATCGTGAGCGGCCGCAAGGTCGGCGGTCCCGCCACCGATCTGGCACTCAAGATCATGCACGACGCCAAGTATCGCGACCTGCCGTTTATTACGGGCTACGAGGGACGCGGTGCCGGTGGCAAGACGCTGGAGTCGGCGACGTACTTTATCCGTGAGGACAACAAGATCGTCGGCATGCTTTGCGTCAACACCGATCTTTCCACGATACGCTCCATCAACGCCATGACTCAGCAGCTCATGGCCTGCTTCGACGCTGTGCCAAGGCAGTCGGAGCCCGCGTCTATCGAGGTCGAAAGTCTTTCGGAGTCTACGCAGGAGCTCATCGACCGCAGTATTTCCGAGTTGCTGAGCGCGCGCGGGCTGGATGTAGCGTCGCTTGGTCAGAGCGACCGCGTTGACGTCATTCGCCACCTCAACGGCAACGGGGTGTTTATGCTCAAGGGCGCCGTGGCCTGCGCCGCCACCGCGCTGGGTATCTCGGAGCCCAGCGTCTACCGCTACCTGCAAAAAGTCCGCAAGGAAGGCTAAACGTTAACCCTTGGGGACGGAGGGAAACGGATCATTTTTGTCGCATCGCTTGACAAAAGACCCTGCAGTTCACACGCACTGCAGGGTCTTTTTTGCATGTCATGTTTTGTTTTCGCCAGCGTCTTAGAGAGCGGCGACGACCTCGATCTCGACCAGACCGCCGGCCGGAAGAGCGGCAACCTGGAAAGCGCTGCGCGCGGGGAACGGAGCCTCGAACTTGGAAGCGTAGATCTCGTTCACGGCAGCGAAGTCGGCGATGTCGGCCAGGTAGACCGTAGTCTTGACGACATCGGCAAAGGTGGCGCCGGCAGCGGTCAGCAGGGCCTCGACGTTAGCAAGGGACTGCTTAGCCTGGGCCTCGACGCCCTCGGGCATCTTGCCGGTTGCGGGGTCGATGCCCAGCTGGCCGGACAGGAACACCATGTTGCCGGTCTGGATGCCGGGGGAATACGGGCCGATGGCTGCAGGTGCGTTATCGGAAGACACGACGGTCTTGCTCATGTTTTTCTCCTTACGATCAGATAGAGAGCGTGAGCGCGGCGTTCACACCGGGAGGCACAATTCGGTCTGAACACCGCGCTTGATTTGGGATAGTACTCAAGGTTTCCGCGCGATGCAAGATTATTATCACGTTGCGAGAATATTTTATCGCTCAACGGCGCCTGTCGACCGCTGAACGGCACGACCGGACGGTGAAGCTCAAAATGATCCGTTTCCCTCCGTCCCCATCGGATCAGGTGATCCATAGGGGACGGAGGGAAACGGATCATTTTTGCTGCAAGGGCTGCTGAAGACTTTATCCTGCTTGGGCCACAGGGCTCGTCCGCCGCAACAGCACCACTATACTTTTGAGTATCTGAGCATTTTGAAAGGCAGGATATGACCGTAACCGCCAGTCGAACCACCAACCGCAGACCCGAGCTCTTGGCGCCCGCCGGAGGGCCCGAGCCCTTTGCCGCCGCACTCGCCGCCGGGGCAGACGCCATCTACTGCGGCATGGGCAGCTTCAACGCCCGCCGCAAGGCCACCAACTTTACCGACGAGGCCTTTGAGCAGGCCTGCCGTGCTGCACACCTGGCCGGGTCGCGCGTCTACGTCACGGTCAACATCGTCATCAAGCAGTCCGAGATGGGCGATGCGCTGCAACTCATCCATCGCTGCTCCACGCTGGGCGCCGACGCCTTCATCATCCAGGACTGGGGCCTGTTCTTTGAGGTCAAGCGCACCATGCCCGGCATCGAGACGCATATCTCGACCCAAGCGAACATCCATGACGACCGCGGAACCCTTTGGTGCCGCGAGCAGGGCGCCGACCGCGTGACCCTCTCGCGCGAGCTTTCCATCGACGAGATTGCCGCCATTCACGATGCCGCGCCCGATGTGGACCTTGAGGTCTTTAGCCACGGCGCCATCTGCTTTTGCTACTCGGGTCTGTGCCTGCTGTCGAGCTTTGCTATGGCGGGCCGCTCGGCCAACCGCGGCATGTGCGCTCAGCCCTGTCGCCTGCCTTACGAGCTGATCGACGAGAACGGCCGCGCGCTCTCCCCCGCCGGCCGCGAGCGCGCGCTATGCCCGCGCGACACCAACACTTCGCAGCTTGTTCGCCGTCTGTATGACGCCGGTGCCGCATCGCTCAAGCTCGAGGGCCGCATGAAGGCGCCCGATTACGTGTACTCCATCGTTGATGTGTATCGTCACGAAATTGATGACATGCTGGCAGGGGTCGCCGTTGCCAAGGACGAGGAAGCCGCCCGCCAGCGCCAGCTCAAGCGCTGCTTCAACCGCGACTTTACGCACGCCTATCAGGACGGCACCTCGGGCGACGAGATGATGAGCTACGAGCGCTCCAACAACCGCGGCCAGATCGTGGGCACGGTGCTGGGCAGCCGCCCGGCCAACCGCGATGTGCGAGGCCTCAAGCCCGACGACCGCCGTCGACGTGCCGCCATCGCCCGTATTGAGCTGTTTGAGCCCGTGGGCAAGGGCGACCTGCTGGAGCTTCGCCACGACGATGAGTTCGACCAATTCCTGACCACCATTGCCGCCGATGATGCCGCAGCCGGCGATATCATCGAGTGCCGCGTGCCCCGTAGCATGCCCGAGGGTTGCCGTGTGCGCGTGATTCGCAGTCAACGCGCCATTGACGCTGCCGGCGCCGCGCTCAAGCGCGATGTGCTGCGCCGCCGCGCCGTAGATGTGTCCGTCGTGGCGCGTCTGGGCGAGCCGTTTACCGTTACGCTCACCTGCTGCGACGACCCCGCGCTTACCGCCACCGCCACCGGCTTTACCGTCGAGGCCGCCAAGACCCGCGCCGTCGAGGCGGCAGACCTGGTTGAGCATGTGGGCCGCATGGGCTCTTCGCCCTTTGAGGCAGCGAGCTTTGACATTTCGCTCGACGCCGGCTGCGGTATGGGCTTCTCCGCCGTGCACAAGGTGCGCGCCGCCGCCTGTAAAGCGCTCGAGGAGGCCATTCTGGCACCGTACGAGGAGCGTGCGAAAACGCTCGAGTTGCCGGCGATTGTAACCAGTGATTCCCGCCCCGCGCCCGAGCATTACCGCGATGAGCCGCAGATTTGCGCCGCCGTCACCTCGCTCGAAGCCGCCGAGGCAGCGCGCGTGGAGGGTGCAACGCGCATCTACATGACCACCGACGCGCTCGATGCGGCCGGGCTCTCCCCCGCCGATGCATTTGAGCAGGGTATCGTGCCTGTACTCGACGAGGTCTGCCGCGCCGTCGACCACGAGCGCGTCGATCTCTGGATCAATGCTGGAGCCACCGTCGCCGTCGGCAATATCTCCGAGCTCGCCGTAGCCGCGCATGCCGGCGCCACGGCCGAGATTCGCTCTTGCCTGCCGGTGCACAACACGCCCTGCATGGAGGCGCTTGCCGAGCGCGGAGCCGGTGCGTTTTGGCTCTCGCCCGAAATCACGCTCGACGAGATTGTCTCGCTCGGCGCCGCCGCGCCCGCGGCTCTGGGCATCACCGTCTTTGGCCGCCCGCGCGTCATGACAAGCGAGCACTGCATTCTGCAGGTTGCCAACGGCTGCATCCACGATTGCGCCAACTGCCGCCTGCGCGCCCGCAAGCTCTCGCTCAAGAATATCGACGGAAAGGTCATGCCCGTCCGCACCGACATCCACGGCCGCTCTCGCCTGTACGATGCCTACCCCATCGACCTCACGCCGCAGGTCCCTCAGCTGCTCGATGCCGGCGTGCGTCGTCTCATGGTAGACGGAACGCTGCTCGAGACGGATGAGGTGGGCCGTGCCGTCGCCCGCGTCCGTCGTGCCATCGAAGCAGCGCAGGCCGGCCGTAAGCCCGCCGCCCGTCTGCGCGGGGCGACCTCGGGCTGCATGTTTGTGGGAATCAGCTAACCGAAAGGCTTACACGTGAACGAAGAACCTCAAGTCCTCTACTGCGACGCCTGGCTCATGGCCATCGACAAGCCCGCCGGCATGATCGTCCACGGCGACGGCACCGGCGAGCGCACGCTTACCGACTACGCCAGCGACCTGCTGCTGGCGATGGGCGACGGCTTTGCCGCGACCGACATGCAGCCGCTCAACCGCCTGGACCGCGACACCACCGGCGTAGTGCTGTTTTCGCTCGACAAGCAGACGCAGCCCGCCTTTGACCAGATGGTCATCGACCACGCATTCGGAAAGCACTACCTGGCGCTCGCCGAGGGCAAGATCGACTGGAACGAAAAGCTCATCGACAAGCCCATCGCCCGCGACCGCCACGACAGCCGCAAGATGCGCGTCGGCGCCAGCGGCAAGCCGTCTCAAACGCGCGTGAAGGTGCTCAAGCGTCTTAAGAGCCGTCGTGGCCTGCCCACGCGCTCGTATATCGATGTCGAGCTGCTCACCGGCCGCAAGCACCAAATCCGCGTGCACCTGGCAAGCGAGCGTCATCCCCTGGTTGGCGACGAGCTCTACGGCACGCCGCGTCCCTGCGGCCTGATGCTCCATGCCCACAGCGTGTCCTTTACGCATCCCGTAACCGGCGAGCACATCCACATCGAAGCCCCCTGCCCCTGGGAGCCCTAAACCACCACAATGGGGACAGGCACCTTTGTGGTGGTTTTGCCGCAATGGCCCAGCCGCGGTCCCAAAACGTCTCGATCTGTAACAGTTAGAGCCCATTTTCCGGTCTATCTGTTACAGATCGAGACATTCGAATCCCCCTTAAGGGAAAATCTCAATCTGTAACAATGACTCGGCAAAATCGGTCCCAGATGTTACAGATTTAGACTAAACCGGTAGACAACGAAAGCGGCAACGCCCGTAATGGACGTTGCCGCTTTTCTATTGAGAAAACTATTCGGTTTTCGTTACTAACCACCACAATGGGGACAGGCACCTTTGTGGTGGTTTTGGCCTTGTCCCATCGCTAGACCGTGATGACGTTGTCCATCGACTGGTACTTGGCTGGCACCTCACCCGCGGTAATAATCGTTGCGTCGCGGAAGTCCGCAAACTTGACGGGCGCCACCATGCCAAATTTGCTGGCGTCCGAGATTACGAAGCGTTTGGCGGTATGGCGCATCGAGACACGCTTGACCTGCGCTTCCTCGATATCCGGTGTGGTGAGACCTTGCTCGGCGGCGATGCCATTGGAACCCCAAAAGCCGCAGTTGAAGTTATAGCGGTCCAGAGTTGCCAAGGCATCGGGGCCGACGAGCGCCTCGGTCTCGGGCTTGAGCTCGCCGCCCAGCACAACGGTGCGCATCCCGCGCAGGGCGAGATGCTGAGCGTGAAGCACGGAATCAGTCACATAGGTGACGCCCTCAAGGCGCGGAAGATGCTCGATGAGCTTGAGGGTCGTGGAGCCCGAATCGATATACACAAAGCTATCGGGCTCCACCAGGGCCGCAGCACGGGCGCAGATGCGCTCCTTGTCATCGTTATGGAGATCACTGCGCTCGCCGATCGTCAGGTCGCGCGTCACATGCGCGCGCTCCAGACTCGTCGCGCCTCCGTGTACCTTGGCGATACGGTGTGCGCGGTCGAGCGTCTGCAGGTCGCGCCGAATGGTAGACGCCGTCACGCCCAGGGCCTCAGCAAGCTCCGGCACGGTAACCGAGCCGGCCTGCTGCACCATCGACACGATCGCGTTGAGCCTATCTTCCGCAAGCATCGCTTACTCCTCCTCGGGGTACACGACTCCCCAATCGGCGCGGAGCTTGGTCATCAGATCCATAACATCAGAAGCATAGCCTAGAAGCTCGCGCTTCGAATCATCGCCAGCAACGGCCTTCTCCAGGTCGGCCATCTCGTAGCACAGTGCGTAGGCTTCGGTGCCAGCGTGGACCTCCTCACGGTGACCGTCCGCAGTCCACACGATGGTCGCATGGTCGGCGCGCGGATACTCGTTGACCTCGATATAGCACTTATCGAAACTGATGACCGAGCGCTTGGGCTGTTTGGAGTGGAGCGTAAGGCTCACGACGCCCAGCTGCTGCTCAGCATTACGGCAGACAATGCCACCCGCAACGTCAACGCCAGTCTCGCAGGTATTGCCCAGCGAGACGACCTCGGCGGGTTGGCTGGCCATAAACAGGCGCATGACGGAGAGCGCATACACGCCAATGTCGAGCATGGCGCCGCCGGCAAGGCTACGGTTGTAGAAACGATTGGTCAGATCGCCGTACTCCTTGTAGCTGCCAAAGTTGAGCTGAGCGAGATTCATGTGGCCAAACTCGCCAGCATCCATGCGACGGCGCAGCTCCTGATACAGCGGCATGTGAAGCACCGTGGTGGCGTCCATAAGGACCACGTTGTGCTCGTCGGCGATGGCACGGGCCTCGTCGAGCTCGGCAGAGTTAAGGGTAATGGCCTTCTCGCAGAGCACATGCTTGCCGGCGGCCAACGCGGCACGCAGATAGGTGATATGCGTGTTGTGCGGCGTGGTGATATAGACGGCGTCGATGTCCGGATCGGCGTAGAGGTCCTCAACCGTCTCGTACACCTTCTCGACGCCATACTGCTCGGCAAAAGACTGGGCCTTGGACAGCGTACGGTTGGCGACACCCGCGAGTTTGCGGCCGGCCAGAGCGAGGGACTGGGCCATCTGGTTGGCGATAACGCCGCACCCGATCACGGCCCAGCGGAGCTCGGGGGCCGTAAAGATATCATCGGGGAACGGCTGATCCTGGACCGAGGCAAACGCCGCCTTTGCGGCTGCCTCGGCGTCGAGCGGAGCCTGTTTGGAATCTGCCATCATGTGCCTCCTGAGTCATCGAAGGTTCTTCATTTCTAACAGCCCTATATTCGCACAATTGCGCGCGTATTTGCTCGTATTTGCGTGTCTATTTGCTTTTCAGTCACTATTTAGCCATAGTTTGCGCATGTTTGCGCCGTTACACGCATTATCGCGCAATAATATGCGCATAAATGCGCGTGCGAAAGTCCTTGCGAAACATAAAGGGGCGAAAAAACAAAGCCCTAAA
Organism: Collinsella aerofaciens ATCC 25986; assembly: GCF_964237925.1. GTDB lineage: Bacteria > Actinomycetota > Coriobacteriia > Coriobacteriales > Coriobacteriaceae > Collinsella > Collinsella aerofaciens_BJ. Next base: position 64,517 of record NZ_CAXSKI010000014.1, read on the forward strand.
AGACAGACACTATGACCCAATCCGAGGGCACTAAAAAGATAGGAGCCCCCGCTCGTGGCCGCGGGTCGGGGCTGCGACAATGATGTTGAAGTGCCATAGGCGCAGCCGCGCCGCAACGAGGTTGGGAGGCTCCCA